>NZ_JBHRTR010000035.1:0-32214 GCF_042646425.1 Marinibaculum pumilum | reverse complement strand
CCGCCCCGCCACCCGCCGACGGGCCCGATGCGGTCCTGGTGGCCGAAGGCGGCGAACGGCTGAAGCTGATTGCCCGCGCCCTGAAGACCCCTGCCACCCAGGACGGCACCGCTGCCGACAGCAGCGGCAGTTCCGCGCGCCTGCTGGGCACCGGCCTGTGGGACGATGCCTCGCTTCAGCAGGAGCCGGCATTGCAGGGCGGCTGGTTCGCCACCTCGCCGCCGGACCTCGCCGCCTCGTTCGAGGACCGCTATCGCGCCATCTATGGCGAGGCGCCACCGCGGATCGCCGCCCTGGCCTATGACGCGGTGGCCCTGGCGGCCGCGCTGGCGCAGCGGCCGAACATCGCGCCGGGCCAGAAATTCTCCCGCCTGGCGCTGGAAGACCCCGAAGGCTATGTCGGCTATGGCGGCATCTTCCGCCTCAACCCCAACGGCACGGCGGAACGCGGCCTGGCGGTGCTGGAAGTGACGCCGAACGGCTTCCTCACCGTCGATCCACCGCCGGAGCGCTTCACGACGCCGGCCGGTTCCTGAGCCCCGGCGGATCGCGGCCGTCACGCGATCAGGCGGCCCAGCAGCGCGTTCAGCAGGTTGCGCCCGTCCGCAGTGGCGGCCAGCCGGTCGCCGTCGCGGCGCAGCAGCCCCTCCCGCAGGAAGCGCTCCAGCGCGGCGGCATCGATCGCCGCCGTCTCCGGCCGCCCGATGCGTCCCCGCAGGCGGGCCAGGTCGATGCCCTCGACCAGGCGCAGGCCCATCATCAGGGCTTCCGGCCATTGCTCTTCGGGGTCCACCGGCTCCTCCGCGGCGATGCCATGGCCGCCGGCCGTCACCTGGGCCAGCCAGGCCTCGGGCTTGGCGATGCGCCGGCTGGCGATCCGGCCGGCGCCGCTGCCGAGCCGGCCATGCGCCCCGGGCCCGATGCCGGCATAATCGCCATAGCGCCAGTAGACCAGGTTGTGGCGCGATTCCTCGCCCGGCCGCGCATGGTTGGAGATCTCGTAGGCAGGCAGGCCGGCAGCGGCGCACAGCTCCTGGGTCAGGTCGAACTGCGCGGCGACCGCCTCGTCCTCCGGCATCTGCAGCGCCCCGCGGCGCCAGGCGCCGTAGAAGCCGGTATTCGGCTCCAGGGTCAGGGTGTAGAGGGAGAGATGGCCGCCGGCCATCGCCAGGCCTTCGACCAGTTCCGCCCGCCAGTCGTCCACCGTCTGGCCCGGCCGGCCATAGATCAGGTCGAAGCTGAAGCGGGGAAAGATCGCGGCGGCGGTCGCCACCGCATGCCGCGCCGCGGCCGCGTCATGCAGCCGGCCAAGCCGGCGCAGGTCGTCGTCGCGCAACGACTGCACGCCGACCGACACCCGGTTCACGCCGGCCGCGGCATAGCCGCGGAAGCGTCCAACCTCCACCGAACCGGGATTGGCCTCCAGGGTCACTTCCAGGTCCGGGGCGGCGGCCCAGCGGCCGGTCGCCCGCTCGATCACCGCCGCCACCGTCTCCGGCGGCATCAGCGATGGCGTGCCGCCGCCGAAGAAGATGCTCTGCAGCCGCCGCGGGCCGGTGCGCGCCGCCTCCCAGTCCAGGTCCGCCAGCAGCGCGTCGCGCCAGGCCGGCTGGTCGACGGTCTCGCGCACATGGCTGTTGAAGTCGCAATAGGGGCATTTCGACTGGCAGAACGGCCAGTGGACATAGAGGGCCAGCCCCTCCCCCCCATCCGGGCTGGCGTCCCGGCCGGCGCACGGGCCGGGCTCAGCGGCCGGCGAAGCAGCCGTCGAGGAGAAGGCGGAAGGCATTGGCGCGGTGCGACATGGCATGCTTTTCGGCCGGCTCCATCTCGCCGAAGGTAAGGTCGCGGCCCTCGGCCACGAACATCGGATCGTAGCCGAAGCCGTTTCTGCCGCGCGGCGGCCAGACCAGCCGGCCATGCACCTCGCCCTCGAACAGCTCGCAATGGCCGTCGGGCCAGGCCAGCGCCAGGGCACAGACGAAATGCGCCGCCAGGTCGGGCTCGCCTTCGTCCGGCGGCGGCGCCTGATCCTGGACCGCCTGCCAGACGCGCGCCATGGCCTTGCCGAAATCCTTGTCGGGGCCGGCCCAGCGGGCGGAATAGATGCCCGGCGCCCCGGCCAGGGCCCGCACCGCCAGGCCGGAATCGTCGGCCAGGGCAGGGCGACCGCTGGCCTGCGCGGCGGCATGGGCCTTCAGCGCGGCATTCTCGCCGAAGGTGGCGCCGGTCTCCTCCGGCTCCGGCAGGCCGAGCTCGGCGGCGCCGAGCGGCCGGATTCCCAGCGGCGCCAGCAGGTCGGCGATCTCGACCACCTTGCCGGGATTGTGGCTGGCAACCACCAGCGTATCGCCGTCGAAGCGTCGGGTCATTTGCTGCCGATCGCCGCCTTCTGCAGTTCCACCAGCCCGGTGGTTCCAGCCTTGGCCAGCTGCAGCAGGCGCTGGAATTCCGCCTCGCTGAACGGCGCACCCTCGGCCGTGCCCTGGATTTCCACGATGCCGCCGGTATCGGTCAGCACGAAGTTGGCATCGGCATCGGCATTGGCGTCTTCGGCATAGTCGAGGTCGAGCACCGTCTGCCCGGCATAGATGCCGCAGGATACTGCCGCCACATGGCCGGTGATCGGCAGCGCCGGCAGGGCGCCGCCCTCCACCAGCTTCGACACTGCCTGGTGCAGCGCCACCCAGGCACCGGTCACCGCGGCGGTGCGGGTGCCGCCATCGGCCTGCAGCACGTCGCAATCCATCCGGATCTGGCGTTCGCCCAGCCCTTCCAGGTCGGTCACGGCGCGCAGGGAGCGGCCGATCAGGCGCTGGATCTCCTGCGTGCGGCCGGACTGCTTGCCGCGGGCCGCCTCCCGGTCGGTGCGCTCATGGGTGGAGCGGGGCAGCATGCCGTATTCGGCCGTCACCCAGCCGCGGCCGCTGTTGCGCAGCCAGCCCGGCACCCGCTCCTCAATGGTCGCGGCGCAGAGCACCACCGTCTCGCCGAAGCGCGACAGGCAGGAGCCCTCGGCATATTTCGCCGCGCCCGGCTCCAGGGTCACCGGCCGCATCTCGTCTGATCGTCGTCCGCTCGGACGCATCTCGTCTGTCCTTCCAGGCAGGTCTGCGCCGTTGCCTGCGGGCCCTTCGGGACCGACGCGGCGGCGCGGTGGCGGGGTTCTATCCCAGGCCCGGCGCCCGGGTCCACCTCGGCCGTCGGTCACGGGCCGGGACGGCGGCCATGTTGACGGAAGGGGCACCGGCTTCCTAAATCCGTGGATCGGGACCATTGTGCCAGCCAGGCACAGTGGCCCGGTATCGGATAGTTCGGACACCCATGAACGGCCCCGCACTCCAGGAACTCAACGAACGCAGCCGGGACATCTTCCGGCAGGTCGTGGAGACCTATGTCGAAACCGGCGCGCCGGTCGGCTCGCGGCTGATTTCCAAACGCCTGGAGATGCGCCTGTCGCCGGCCTCGGTGCGCAACGTGATGTCCGACCTGGAGGAGCTGGGCCTGCTCTATGCCCCGCACACCTCTGCCGGGCGCCTGCCGACGCCGGCCGGCCTGCGGCTGTTCGTGGAAAGCCTGATGGAGCTCGGCGCGCTGACCGAGCAGGAGCGCGACGCGATCGAGGGCAAGGCCGCGGCCCGCGGCCGCAGCGTGCCGGAGGTCCTGAACGAGGCGATCGGTACCCTGTCCGGCCTGTCCGGCTGCGCCGGCCTGGTGTTCGCGCCGAAGCGGGACACGGTGCTGCAGCATGTCGAGCTGGTCTCCCTGCCCGACAACCGTGCGCTGGTGGTGATCGTGGATTCCTCCGGCACGGTGGAGAATCGGATCTTCGACCTGCCGCCGGGCCTGACCCAGACGCAGCTGGCGGAGGCGGCGAAATATCTCGTCGCCCGGGTGCGCGGCCATTCCCTGGCGGAGGCGCGCGACCTGGTGAAGGAGGAGCTGGAGAGCAAGCGCTCCGAGCTCGACGGCCTCGCCGCCCGGGTGGTGGCCGGCGGCCTTGCCGTCTGGGCCGGCAGCGGCGAGCAGGCGACCCTGATCGTGAAGGGCCAGGCCCACCTTCTTGAAGATGTCAGCGCGATGGCCGATCTGGAGCGCATCCGCCGGCTGTTCGGCGAGCTGGAGGAGAAGGAGAACCTGCTGCGCCTGATCAGCCTGACCGAGGGCGCGGAAGGGGTGCGGATCTTCATCGGGGCGGAGAGCAACCTGTTCTCCCTGACCGGCTGTTCCATGATCGTCGCGCCGTTCCAGGACCGCAACCAGCAGATCGTCGGCGCGCTGGGCGTCATCGGACCGCAGCGCATGAATTATGCGCGGGTCATCCCCATGGTGGATTTCACCGCACAGGTCGTCGGCCGGTTGATCGGCTGACGCGAAAGGACTATCCGGGCGCGGGTCCTGCGGCGGCGGCCGGTCCACCGCGCGCAGGGCGGGTCGGCGCCTGTCGATCGGAGCAGAGGACATGAACGTGAACGACAACAGCGAGCAGGCCGGCGCCGGCAGCCAGCGCCCCCAGGAGCAGGACGAACAGCGCGACGGCCGCCCGGCCGGCCAGCGCTCCGATCTGGAGAGCGAGAAGCTGCCGGATCCGCCGGAGGCGGAGGCCGCCGACCGCGGCGCCATCGACGAGATCCTGGAGGGCGAGGTGGAACCGCCGCCCGAGGATCCCAGGGTCGGCGAGGTGGCCGCGCTGCAGGAGGAGGTGGCGAAGCTGAAGGACCATCTCCTGCGCACCATGGCGGAGCAGGAGAACGCCCAGAAGCGCCACGCCAAGGACCGCGAGGATGCGGTGAAATATGCCGCGTCGAAGTTCGCCAAGGACATGCTGGACGTCGCCGACAACCTGCGGCGGGCCATCGACAGCGCCGCGCAGGGGCCCAAGCGCGAGGAACTGCCGGAACCGATGCGCAACCTGCTGGAAGGGGTCGAGGCGACGGAACGGTCGCTGCTGCAGGCCTTCGAGCGCAACGGCATCCAGCGCATCGAGGCGATGGGGGAGAAGTTCAATCCGAACCTGCACGAGGCGATGTTCGAGGTGGAGGACCCGAACCAGCCGGCGGGCATAGTGGTGCAGGTGATGGCCCCCGGCTACACCATCGCCGACCGCCTGCTGCGGCCGGCGCAGGTCGGTGTCTCCCGCGGCGGCCAGGCCCAGCCCCGGGTCGACACCAAGGCCTGAGCCGCATCCGGCGATCGCGTCCCTGAGGGCCGGCTGCGGCATCGCATCCGGCATCCCCGGACAGGTTCCGAAACCGGCGGATGGCGGCCGGCGCATGCCGCGGGGCCGCCGGAAAGCCGCAGAACAATTGGATTTCACACCGTTGCGACACTATCGGGCCCCGCCTATATATCGAGCGAACATAGGTCTCGAGGGGCTCGGCAGGGTGCATCAGGTGGCCCGGCCGAGCTGCCGGAATGGAGAGGATGATTATGGGTAAAGTTATCGGTATCGACCTTGGCACCACCAATTCCTGCGTGGCGGTGATGGAGGGCAAGAACCCCAAGGTCCTGGAGAACGCCGAGGGGGCGCGCACCACGCCTTCCATGGTCGCGTTCAACAACGATGGCGAGCGGCTGGTGGGCATGCCGGCGAAGCGCCAGGCGGTCACCAACCCGACCAACACGCTGTTCGCGATCAAGCGGCTGATCGGCCGCACCTTCGAAGACCCGACCACCCAGAAGGACAAGGGCATGGTGCCCTACACCATCGTCAAGGCGGACAATGGTGACGCCTGGGTTAAGGCGGGCGAGAAGAGCTATTCGCCGAGCCAGATTTCCGCCTTCATCCTGCAGAAGATGAAGGAATCCGCCGAATCCTACCTGGGCGACAAGGTCACCCAGGCGGTGATCACGGTGCCGGCCTACTTCAACGACGCGCAGCGCCAGGCGACCAAGGATGCCGGCAAGATCGCGGGCCTGGAGGTGCTGCGCATCATCAACGAGCCGACGGCGGCGGCGCTGGCCTACGGCCTGGACAAGTCCGAGGGCAAGACCATCGCGGTCTATGACCTGGGCGGCGGCACCTTCGACGTCTCGATCCTGGAGATCGGCGACGGCGTCTTCGAGGTGCGCTCCACCAACGGCGACACCTTCCTGGGCGGCGAGGATTTCGACCTTCGGATCGTCGATTACCTGGCCACCGAGTTCAAGAAGGAGAACGGCATCGACCTGCGCCAGGACAAACTGGCGCTGCAGCGGCTGAAGGAGGCCGCGGAGAAGGCGAAGATCGAGCTGTCCAGCGCGACGCAGACCGAGATCAACCTGCCGTTCATCACCGCCGACGCCTCCGGGCCGAAGCACCTGACCATGAAGCTGACCCGCGCCAAGCTGGAGGCGCTGGTCGACGACCTGGTGCAGCGCACCCTGGAGCCCTGCAAGAAGGCGCTGAAGGATGCCAGCCTGTCGGCCGGCGATATCGACGAGGTGGTGCTGGTCGGCGGCATGACCCGCATGCCGAAGATCGTCGAGGTGGTGCAGCAGCTGTTCGGCCGCGAGCCGCACAAGGGCGTGAACCCCGACGAGGTGGTGGCGATCGGCGCGGCGATCCAGGCGGCCGTCCTGCAGGGCGACGTGAAGGACGTCCTGCTGCTGGACGTGACCCCGCTGTCGCTGGGCATCGAGACCCTGGGCGGCGTGTTCACCCGGCTGATCGACCGCAACACCACGATCCCGACCAAGAAGAGCCAGGTCTTCTCGACCGCCGAGGACAGCCAGAGCGCGGTGACCATCCGCGTGTTCCAGGGCGAGCGCGAGATGGCGGCCGACAACAAGCTGCTCGGCCAGTTCGACCTGGTCGGCATCCCGTCGGCCCCGCGCGGGGTGCCGCAGATCGAGGTGACCTTCGACATCGACGCCAACGGCATCGTGCAGGTCTCCGCCAAGGACAAGGGCACCGGCAAGGAGCAGCAGATCCGCATCCAGGCCTCCGGCGGTCTCTCCGACGACGAGATCAACCAGATGGTGAAGGATGCCGAATCCCACGCCGACGACGACAAGAAGCGGCGTGAGCTGGTCGAGGCCCGCAACCAGGGCGAGGCGGTGATCCACACCACCGAGCGCAGCATGGCCGAGCTGGGCGACAAGCTGGCGGCGGACGACAAGGCTGCGGCGGAGACCGCCATCGCCGAGCTGAAGACCGCGCTCGAGGGCGACAATCTCGACGAGATCAAGGCCAAGACCGAGGCGCTGGCCCAGGCGTCGATGAAGATCGGCGAGGCCGTCTACAAGCAGCAGCAGGACGGTGGCGATGCCGGCGGCGATGCGGCCGGCGATGCCGGTACCGCGGAGAGCGGCAGCGGCGACGACACCATCGTCGACGCCGACTTCGAGGAAGTCGACGACGACAAGAAGAGCAAGTCCGCCTGAACCGTCTGACGACGGTCCACGGGCAACGGACGACCTGATCGGGACGGCCGGCATCGCGCCCTCGCGCACGGTGCCGGCCTTTCCGCGACATGGCATTGTTCGCCGTCCCGATAACCGATCACCAGCCCCGCCAGCGGCGGGGATCCTGTGCAGGGCGGGGCGGGACGGCCTAGACTGCAGAGGAGGCGGCCGCAAACCCCCAGGCGGCCGGTGATTCCCGAATGTTCATGGGCGATCGAGGGAGCCGTATGGCGAAGTCGGACTATTACGAGGTCCTGGGCGTCAGCCGGAATGCCAATGGCGAGGAGCTGAAACGCGCGTATCGGAAGGCCGCACTGAAATTCCATCCGGACCGCAATCCGGGAGACAAGGAAGCCGAGGTCCGGTTCAAGGAAGTCAGTGAGGCCTACGAGGTCCTGAAGGACGAGAAGAAGCGCGCCGCCTACGACCAGTTCGGCCATGCCGCCTTCGAGGGCGGCGGCCCCGGCGGGCCCGGTGCGGCGAATTTCGACTTCAATTTCGGCGGCTCCTTCGCCGATGTCTTCGACGACCTGTTCGGCGAGATCATGGGCGCACGCCGCGGCGGCGGCGGGCGCGGCGGCGTCGCCCGCGGGGCGGACCTGCGCTACAACCTGGAAATCACCCTGGAGGAGGCGTTCAACGGCAAGGGCGCCACGATCCGGGTGCCGACCTCGATCGCCTGCGACACCTGCAACGGCACCGGCGCGGCCGCGGGCTCGCAGCCGGTGAACTGCTCGACCTGCGCCGGGCGCGGCAAGGTGCGCGCCCAGCAGGGCTTCTTCACCATCGAGCGGACCTGCCCGTCCTGCCAGGGTATCGGCCGGATCATCGAGGATCCCTGCGGCGCCTGCGCCGGCTCCGGCCGGGTGCAGCGCGAGAAGCAGCTGTCGGTCAACATCCCCGCCGGCGTCGAGGACGGCACCCGGGTGCGCCTGGCGGGCGAGGGCGAGGCCGGGGTTCGCGGCGGCCCTTCCGGCGACCTCTACATTTTCCTGTCGGTGGCGCCGCACCGGATGTTCCAGCGCGAGGGTGCCGACCTGCACTGCGCGGTGCCGCTGCCGATGGTCACCGCGGTGCTGGGCGGGCAGATCGAGGTGCCCACCATCGACGGCAGCCGCGCCCGGATCAGCATCCCGGAGGGCACTCAGCCGGGCCGGCAGTTCCGCATGCGCGGCAAGGGCATGCCGGTGCTGCAGGGCAATGGCCGCGGCGACATGTTCATCCGGGTGGCGGTGGAACTGCCGAAGAACCTGAGCAAGAAGCAGAAGGAGCTTCTGCAGGAATTCGCCGCCGCCGGGACCGACGAATCCAATCATCCCGAGAGTCACGGCTTCTTCGCGAAGGTGAAGGAGCTGTGGGACGACCTGACCGACTGATGCCGGCGGCGGCGTCGACCGCGGCGGTCGCAGCGGTCAAGGGGGCCGCGCCGGCGCCACGGCAGGCAGGGGGCAGCGGGGGGAACCGCACGACATGAGCAAGAAGCTGCAGGTGGCGCTGCTGGGCGCTGCCGGCCGCATGGGCCAGGCGCTGACCCGGATCATCCGCGACAGCGACGAGGCGGAGCTGTTCGGCGGCCTGGAGCGGTCGGACTCGCCGCATATCGGCCAGGACATGGGCGAGCTGGCCGGCATCGGGCCGCTCGGCGTGCGGGTGGAGGCGGATGCCGAGGCGATCTTCGCCGGCGCCGACGCGGTCATCGACTTCTCCACCCCGGCGCTGACGGCGCCATCGGCGGAGCGGGCGGCCCGGCATGGCACCGCCTATATCGTCGGCACCTCCGGCATCGGCCCCGACGACATCGCCGCGCTGCAGGCGGCGGGGGAGCGGACCGTCGTCGTCCAGGGCTACAACATGTCCCTCGGCGTCAACCTGGTGGCCGCCCTGGTGCGGCAGGTCGCGGCGGCCCTGGGCCCCGACTTCGACATCGAGATCGTGGAGATGCACCACCGCATGAAGGTGGACGCGCCGTCGGGCACCGCCGTCCTGTTCGGCGAGGCCGCCGCCGAGGGGCGCCGCGTCGCGCTGCCCGAGGTGCGCGACAGCGGCCGCGACGGCATCACCGGCAAGCGGGTGCCCGGCCATATCGGCTTCGCCGCGCTGCGCGGCGGCAATGTGGTGGGGGAGCATACGGTGCTGTTCGCCGGCGAGGACGAGCGGATCGAACTGACCCACCGTGCCGGCAACCGCGACATCTTCGCACGCGGCGCCGTGCGGGCCTGCCTCTGGGCGTCGAACCAGTCGCCCGGCTTCTACACCATGGCCGACGTGCTGGGGCTGAGACGGCCGGACTGAACCGGCGGCAGCATCCGCCGCGTCAGCAGCTGCCCGGCAGGGCGTCGCGCCGCTGCCGCAGCGCGTCGCGCAGAGCGCGGACGAAGTCCTCCTTCTCCTCCGGCGTGAGGAAGGCGCCGATCACCAGGGTGCCGCCATGGCTGCGCAGCGCCAGGGTGCTGCGCGGCCCGGCCGGTTCCTCAAGCTCCACCCGCAGCCAGGTCGGCTCGAACCGCCAGGAACGCACCCGCCCGCGCGGATCGACGTCGCGGACCAGCAGCTCGGTCTGCGACAACTGCACCGTCTGGAAGGCGCGGCCTGTCCGGTAGTTCAGGCGGAACGCGGCATAGACCAGCGCCACATCCAGGCCGAAGAAACCGAAGACCGGCCAGGCCCCCATCGACAGGAAGGCGATCCCGGCGGTGAAGCTGAGCGCCGCCAGGACCCCCATCAGGACCAGGAAGCCGGTCGGTCCGAGCGACCGGTGGGGATGCAGCACCGCGTCGAAATGCAGCCCCGCCGCCGGCAGCGCGCCCGGATCCGGGCAGGGGCCCAGGCGGCGCGGCGCACCGGCCTGCGGACCGGTATCGGTTTCGGACATTCCGATGCTCATGCCGCTAGAATAGGGAGGGGTGGCGACGGCGACAAACCCGCCGCGGCATTTCGCCTCCCGCAATCCGCCACCCCGCCTTCCGGAGCCGCCGCATGAAGCGACAGGATGTCGAGCAGTTCTTCGCCCGCCTCGCCGCACAGCGGCCGGAGCCGAAGGGCGAGCTGGACTATACCAACCCGTTCACCCTGCTGGTCGCGGTGGTGCTGTCGGCGCAGGCCACCGATGCCGGCGTCAACAGGGCCACCAAGGGCCTGTTCGCCGCCGCCGACACGCCCGAAAGGATGCTGGCGCTGGGCGAGGACGGGGTGCGCGCGCATATCAAGACCATCGGCCTGTTCAACGCGAAGGCGAAGAACGTGATCGGCCTGTCGGAGGCACTGATCGCGCGCCATGGCGGCGAGGTGCCGCAGGACCGGGCGGCGCTGGAGGCGTTGCCCGGCGTCGGCCGCAAGACCGCCAATGTTGTCCTGAACATCGCCTTCGGCGCCCATACCATCGCGGTGGACACCCATCTGTTCCGGGTCGGCAACCGGACCGGACTGGCCCCCGGCAGGACACCGCTGGCGGTGGAGCTGAAGCTGGAGAAGGTGGTGCCGGCGCACTACAAGCGCCACGCCCATCACTGGCTGATCCTGCACGGCCGCTATGTCTGCAAGGCGCGGCGGCCCGACTGTCCCACCTGCGTCGTCGCCGACCTCTGTGCCTACAAGGAAAAGACCCCGGGGCCGGAAGATGCATCGGCGGATCGCCTGGGCGCAGCCCGGCCTGCGGGGAAAAGGGCGGCGGGGAAAGGGGCGGCGGCAAAAAAGAAATCGGTGACCAGAGTGGCGGCGACCGGACCGTCAGGCCGGCGCCGGTCGACGGCCTGACGGTCCGGTCAGACCGTGCCCTGCTCGCCGATCGCCTGCAGGCAGTCGCTGTCGACCGCCTCGCGCGGCAGCAGTTCGACGTAGCGGACCACGGCCTGGCCGTCATTGCCCATATCCGGCGGATACAGGAAGAACAGCGCGACGCAGCGCGCCGAACTGTAGCGCCAGACCTCGGCCGGCGGCTCGGCGAAGGTCAGCATCGGCGGCCCGAACCGGCCCTGCAGGTCGGAGCCGGACCAGCCGACCAGATCGCCGCTGTGGAGCGCCGGGGCGGTCCGCACCGCGCTCTCTCCGGTCGGGCCCGGATTGCCGCTGCCCGGACTGCCGCCGCCCGGCCCCACGCCACCACCATGGGCGGTACAGGCGCCCAGCAGCAGAAGTGCCGGCAGCAGCAAGGAAAGGCCCGGAAGCGCGACGCCGCCGGCGCCCGAGCGATCAGAAATGCGACGCGGCAGGATCACTCAGCGCCTGCCGCGACACCGACGGGCCGGGGCTCTTCCGCCATCCCGGCATCCGCTTCCGGTTCCACCGGCTGCGCCGCCGGCGCCGCACGCTCCGGCCGGGGCGCCGCGGCGGCGGCCCGCGCCGGCGCCTTGTCGATGGTGCCGGAGACTTCGCCGCCGCACTCGATCTCGATCTGGCCGTAGCGCACCTCGCCCACGACCCGGCCGGTGGCGCAGATCAGCAGCCGGCCCTCGACCACCAGCTTGCCTTCGAACAGGCCGCGGATCTCGGCGTCGTGGATCTCCGCCGCGCCCTTGAAGACGCCGCCATCGGCGATCTCGATCGACTGGCAGCCGGCGAGGGAGGCCTCCACCTTGCCCTCCACGATCAGCCGGTCGCAGGAGCTGATCTCGCCGTTCAGGCTGATCTCCTTGCCGACGATCAGGGTCTTCGGATCGGTGCCGCTGCGGCTGCTGGCACTGCCCGACCCGCCACTGTCATGGGTCGACCGCTGCATGCCGGGGATTTCCGAAACCGGCCGCTTCGGAAGCTCGGGCCGGAAGCTTGTCGCCTGGTTGTCCGATCGTGCCATCGTTTCACCTTGCATCCTGCTGGGCGCTGCCTGCCGCGCCGGCGTGGAGCGGCCGGGCGGGGCGTCTGATCCTGCCCGGGCCGGCTGGCCCGGGGTTTCTTCTGGAAGTCTCAGATCGTCGAGATCCGGGGCGGGCGACGGCGCGGCCCTGCCGGGCGTATCGCCCTCGCTGCCCTTCTTTCGGCCGAACAAGCTCATGCGATCCTGTCACCTCCGGTTGGGCGCCACGCACCGCTGCGGCACGTGCAGCCTGGAAGCAGATAACCTGTGTCGCGCAGTCGCCGGGGCCGGGGCCGGGGAAGATGCGTCAGGCGGCGCTGCGCCGCTGAATCCGCTTGAAGCAATGCACCATCGCGGCAGTGGCAATCAGGGGCCAGATAATATTCACGATCGGGATCGTCAGCATGAACGTGATGAAGGCACCGACCAGCCACAATCGCCCCTGGTTCGCTTTCCGCAATCGGCGGGCCGTCGTCTTGTCGACATGGCGCCACGCGACCAGTTCGAAATATTCGCGGCTCAGAAGATAGCCGTTCAGCCCATAGAAAAGAACCAGGCTGATCGGCGGAATGATGAAGGTCAGCACATAAAGCGGGAGAATCAAGAGGTTAAGAAGGATGACGATGCCGGCGAATTTCAGCGACAGCCAAAGGGCCGGTCCGAAGGGCAATTCGCGGCCGGGCGAATCGGATGGATAGTGCTTTCGCTCCACCGCTTCGGCTATGTCGTCGAGGAACATCGACATGAACATCGTGACGATCGCCGGGAACAGGAACGCCATCAGCACCACCACGCCGAGCCCGCCGCCGATATCGACCAGGTAGTTCACCCAGCTCCACCAGTCGGACTGGAACTCCGGCACCAGCGACAGCAGGTACCAGGCCAGGATCGCCACGGCGACGAAGGCGGCCAGGGTCAGGCCGACGCCGCGGATCAGGACGCTGCGGAACGCCGGGTCGCCAATCTGGTCGATCGCGCGGGAATAGTCTTGCAGCATGGGTTCAGCCTCGAGCCAGCGAATGACGGCCCTGTGTGGCCGCCGCCGCGGCCGTGGTCAAGATATCAACGACGGACGTCCGTGCAGCCGCACGCCGCCCCGTCAGCCCCGCGGGTCGATCGGCACCATGCCGGCCAGGCCCAGCTCCGCTTCCAGCGCGGCCGCCGCCTGCAGCAGCCGCGCCTCGCCACCGACCGGCGCCATCATCTGCAGGCCGACCGGCAGGCCGGCGGCGGTGAAGCCGACCGGCAGGGACAGGGCCGGACAGCCGGTCAGGGTGATCGCGAAGGTCATCACCAGCCAGGCGACATAGTCCTCGTAACCGTCGCGACCGCGATAGGGCAGATAGCGGCGGGCATGGGGGAAGGGTGGCGCCACCACCACCGGGCAGAGCAGCAGGTCGTGGTCGGCGAAGAAGCGGCTGCAGGACCGGTACAGTTCGTCGCGGGCCCGCAGGGCATGGCCCAGGCCGAGCGGCGTCTGGTCCAGGCCGCGCTGCATCTCCACCTGGATCTCCGGCTTCATGGTGGCGATCTGCTCGGCCTGCAGGGCCGCAAAGGCGGTCACCCGGAACTGCCCGCGCAGCGCGACGAAACTGTCCTCGGCGCCGCTGAGATCGGGACAGGCGGCATCCACGTCGGTGCCCATGGCAGCCAGCCTGTCGGCGGCCGCGCGACAGATCGCCACCACTTCCGGGTCCACCTCGGCGATGCCCAGATCCGGCGAGAAACCGGCCCTGGCCGGCGGCGCCGGGTCCAGGGCCGCTTCCAGGAAAGGCTGCGGCGGCGGCGGCCGCAGATGCGGGTCGGCCAGGGGCGGCGCGCCCGGCACCGGCGCCACCATGGCGTCCAGGAACAGGGCGGTGTCGGCGACGGTGCGCGCCATCGGCCCCTCCACCGCCAGGCTGTTCCACAAATGGCCGCGCCGGCCCATCGGCACCCGGCCGACGCTGGGCCGCAGGCCGACCACGCCGCAGAAGCTGGCCGGGATGCGCAGGGAGCCGCCGAGGTCAGAGCCATGGGCCAGCCAGACCTGGCCCGCCGCCAGGGCCGAGGCCGCGCCGCCGGAGGAGCCGCCGCAGGTATGGTCGGTCTTCCAGGGATTGCCGGTCACGCCGAAGACCTCGTTGAAGGTGTTCGACCCGGCGCCGAATTCCGGTGTGTTTGACTTCGCCACCACCAGGGCGCCCATCGCCTCCAGCCGCTCGACGACGGGATCGCTCTCCGCCGGCACATGGTCGGCGAACAGCGGCGAGCCGTAGGTGGTGCGCACCCCGGCGACATCGGTCAGGTCCTTGATCGCCACCGGCAGGCCGTGCAGGTAGCCGGGCGGCGCCTCCGCTACCGGCTTCAGCGTCTTTGCCGCGGCGCGGGCACGGTCGAAGCACAGGGTCGGCAGCGCGTTGATCGCCCCGTCCGTCTCCGCGATCCGCGCCTCCGCCGCGTCCAGCAGGTCCGCCGGCGCCACCTCGCCCCGCCGCAGCGCATCGCGCGCCGCGCAGGCGGTCATCCTGATAAGCTCGTCCATGTCGTCATCCTGGCGCGACGGCCGCGGGCCGTCCAGCGATCATGCATGCCCAGACGGGGGACCCGGGCGCGGGTCCGGGGGCGTGTCCGACGGAGGTGCCGGTGGGGGCCGCGGTTGCGGGCAGGCGGTGGCTCCCTATACTCCGCGCCGCATGAGACCCCCCGAAATCATTGGAAGGAAGACAGATGGCTGATCCGAAGTTCGACGTGCTGGGCATAGGCAATGCGATCGTCGACGTCCTCAGCCATTCCGACGATGCCTTCCTCCAGCGCCATGACATGCCGAAGGGCACCATGTCGCTGATCGACGATGCTGCGGCCGAGGCGATCTACGCCGATATGGGCCCCGGCATCGAGGCTTCCGGCGGCTCCGCCGCCAACACCATCGCCGGCCTGGCCGCCATGGGCGGCAGTGCGGCCTTCATCGGCAAGGTGCGCGACGACCAGCTGGGCACGGTATTCACCCACGACATCCGTGCCGCCGGCGCGGCCTTCGACACCCCGGCCGCCGCCGACGGGCTGCCGACGGCGCGCTGCCTGATCCTGGTCACCCCGGACGCGCAGCGCACGATGAACACCTTCCTGGGCGCCTCCACCGGCCTGGGGCCGGAGGATGTCGACCCGGCCAAGGTGGAAGCGGCGTCGGTGACCTACCTGGAAGGCTATCTGTGGGATCCGCCGCGGGCCAAGGAGGCCTTCCGCAAGGCGATGGAGATCGCCAAGGGCGCCGGCCGGCAGGTCGCGCTGAGCCTGTCCGACCCGTTCTGCGTCGACCGCTATCGCAAGGAGTTCCGCGAGCTGGCGGACGGGCCGGTCGACATCCTCTTCGCCAACGAGGAGGAGATCAAATCCCTGTATGAGGTGGAGGACTTCGATTCCGCCCTGCAGGCGGTCCGCGGTAAGGTCGGCGTGGCGGTCCTGACCCGCTCCGAAAAGGGCGCGGTGGTGGTCACCGCCGAAGAGACCCACCGGATCGAGGCGGAGCCGGTATCGAAGCTGGTGGACACCACCGGCGCCGGCGACCTGTTCGCGGCCGGCTTCCTCTATGGGGTGACGCAGGGGCATGACCTTCCGACCGCCGGCCGCATCGCCGCCATCGCGGCGGCGGAATGCATCTCCCATTTCGGGCCGCGGCCGGAAGCCGATCTCAAGGCGCTGCTGCGCGACCGTTTGGGCTGAGGACCATCCGAAGCACATGAGCCCGGCCGGCCGGCCGGGGGCCGCGCGGTGAGCGCGGTCGCCCGGTCCGGCGGCTGGAGCCTGCCGCGCCCCGGCCGGCGGGCGGCGCAGCTGCGCCTGGCCAGCGGCCTGGTGCTGTTCGCCTTCGTCGCCACCCACTATCTGAACCATGCCGCGGGCCTGGTCTCGCTGGCCTGGATGGAGGCCGGCGCAAGTGCCTTCACCGCGGTCTGGCGCAGCCTGCCCGGCACCGTGCTGCTGTACGGCGGGCTGGTCGTGCATGCTGCGCTGGCGCTCTGGTCGACCTTCGCGCGGCGGACCTGGCGCGGCATGGGCCGGGGCGAGGCGGTGCAGATCCTGCTCGGCCTGGTGATCGTGCCGCTGGCGGTCGCCCATGTCAGCGCCACCCGCGGCATCGACGAGTTCTGGGACTTCAACGACCGCTATGCCTATGTCCTGCACTCCCTCTATGTGACGGAAAGCTGGGACGGGCCGCTGCAGATCGTGCTGCTGCTGGTGGTCTGGCTGCACAGCTGCCTGGGCATCCACTACTGGCTGCGGCTGAAGCCCTGGTATCCCCGCGCGCAGCTGACCCTCTACACCCTGGCGATCCTGCTGCCGCTGGCCGCCCTGCTGGGCTTCGTCCATGCCGGGCAGGAGGTCGGCCGCCTGCTGGGCGATCCCGCCTGGCGGGACGCCTATCGCGACAGCCTGAACTATGCCGGCCCGCAGGTGAACGCCTGGGTCTATGCGATGAACGACCGGGTGCGGATCGGCACCGCCGTGCTGCTGGCCGCCCTGCTGGCCGGCCGCTACGCCTGGATCCTGCTGGACCGTCGCCGGATGCGGGTGACGATCCGCTACCCGGACAGCCGCACCGCGCAGATCCTGCCCGGCAGCGCCACGGTGCTGGAGGCGAGCCGCGAGGCCGGCATCCCGCATGCCTCGGTCTGCGGCGGCCGCGGCCGCTGCTCGACCTGCCGGGTGAAGATCCTGGAAGGGGTCGCCGGGCTGGCGGATCCCAGCGCCGACGAGGTCCGCGTGCTGCGCCGGGTCAATGCGCCGCCCGGCGTGCGGCTGGCCTGCCAGATCCGGCCGCGGGCCGACCTGCAGGTGGTGCCGCTGCTGCCCGCCGGGGCGCAGCCGGCGGAAGCCCGCCGCCGCGACCGCTTCGCCACCGGGCAGGAGATCGAGATCTGCGTGCTGTTCGCCGACCTGCGCGCCTTCACCCGCTTCTCGGAGAAGAAGCTGCCCTATGACGTCGTCTTCGTCGCCAACCAGTATTTCCGCCTGATGGGCGCGGCGGTGGAACGCGCCGGCGGCCGGGTCGACAAGTTCATCGGCGACGGGGTGATGGCGCTGTTCGGCCTGGCGGAGGCGGAGGCCGGCGGCGATGCCGGCTGCGCCGCCGCGCTGCGGGCGGCCGGCTACATGGCGCAGGCGCTGCAGGAGCTGAACGACAGCATGGGCCATGACCTGGACGAGCCCTTCCGCCTGGGCATCGGCATCCATACCGGCCATGCCATCGTCGGCGAGATGGGCTATGGCAGCGCCGTGTCGATCACCGCGATCGGCGACACGGTGAACACCGCCTCCCGCCTGGAGGCGGCGACGAAGGAGTTCGGCGCCCAGCTGGTGGTAAGCCGCGAGGTCGTGGACCGCGCCGGCAACCCGCCGGACGCCTTCACCGCGGCCGAGATCCAGGTCCGCGGCCGCGACCAGCCGCTGGGCATCTACTGGCTGGCGGACGCGACGGTGCTGGCGGAGGAAACGGTCGTCGGCTGAACGGCGTCAGGCCTCCGGCCCGGCCTGCCGCATCTCCAGCCGCGGCCAGGGGCCGAGCAGGTTGAGCACCCGAGCCAGGGCGTGCTGGCCGGTGCGCTGGTTGCTGAGGCCGGCCGGGGTGACCGCCGCGACATGCACGGTGGCCGGATTGTCGACCCCCAGGAAGACCAGGGCCGGGGTCGCGACGATCCAGGCGGTGCGCACCTCCAGCGCCATGACGCCATGCGCGGCGGCCGGCCCGGACGCGCTGCCGACGACGGTGCCCAGAAGATCCGCCCGCGCCCGCACGTCTGCCAGCAGGCCGGCGGTGCCGTCCGAAGGCTCGTAGAGGCCGCCGGTCATCGCCAGCCGCTCCGGCGCATCGGTGAGCATCGGCGCCAGCGCGACGTCCAGGCGGCCGTCCCAGTCCAGGCCGCAGAACGCCGTGCCGCCGAAGGCCTTTCCGACCAGGGCTGGCCAGCAGCTGCCGACGGGCCCGGCATCCGCACTGTTCGCTCTCATCTGCCGTCTCCGCGGCGGGTCCGCCGGACATGATGACAGGGCCGGTGCGGCGGCCCAAGCCCTGGCGATCGCGGCCCCGACCGCCCGGCCGATGCCGCATCCTGTCGCGGCAGCCGGTCGGGGGCGTTTCCAGGATCACGCATCGCGGCAGGCCGTGTAAACTGCAGCCGGACGATGTGGATACGGGGTGAGGCCGGGATGGAAGCTGCCGCAAACCGGGCCGCCGGCGCGGACGGTGCCGAAGGGGCGCTGCCGGACGGCGTCTCGATCGCCAAGGTGGAGGCCTATTTCGCGGAGGTGCTGCCGCTGTTCGGCCTGTTCGGCCTGCGGCTGGACGTGCTGGAACCGGGCCGGGCGGAGATCGTCCTGCGGCCGGAGGCGCGGGCGCTGCGGCCGGGCGGCGGGGTCGCCGGCCCGGTGATGTTCGCGATGGCCGATGCCGGGCTCTATGCCGCGATTTTCGGCCTGCGCGGGATCGTGCCGATGGCGGTAACCAGCGACCTGGGCATGCATTTCCTGCGCGCCGCCCGATCGGCGGAAATCCGCTGCGCCGTGGAGATCACCAAGGCGGGACGTCGCATGGCCTATGGCGATGCGCGCCTGACCGACGCGGAGGGCCGGCTGGTCGCCCGCGGCAGCGGCAGCTATGCGCTGCCCCTGCCGGGCGAGGAGGCGCCGCCCGGCGCGCCGGCGCCATCATGAGCCTGACACCGCAGGTCTCCGACTACGAAGCGCGGGTGCGCCGGGTCTTCGACCGGCAGGGGCTGATGGAGGCGTTCGGGGTCGCGCTGCAAGAGGTGGGGCCCGGCCTCTGAATCCTGCGAGTCGATTATCACGGCTCGCGGGCGAAGCTGCAGTCGACCATCCAGGACGCCCTGCTGGGCGCGATGGCCGATACCGCCGCCAGCCTGGCCGTGCTGACCCTGGTGCCGAAGGGGCACGGGGTGGTCGCGGCGGAGTACAAGGTCAACTTCCTGGAACCGGCGGTCGGCGACCATGTCGAGGCACGGGCCAAGGTCCGCCGCTATGGCCGCACCTTGTCGCTGGTGGAGGTCGAAACCGTGTCGGTGGCGGATGCGGACGGGTCGGAGACCCTTTGTGCCGTCTCCACCCACACCATCATGCGGTTGGAGCCGCCGAAGGACGAAACGGCGCAGACGTAGGGACTGCTCATCCCTTGCCGTCGCCATCGGGCCTGACCCGATGGCCATGACGATCCGGCGCCGCAGCCGGGCAGCAATGCCCCGCTGTGGCATCGCCCTGCCACGATCCCCGGCTCGGGGGCCGGGGATGACGGAGAAGGTGAGGGGCCGCAACGCCGGATATTGGCTGCTGCGATCAGTCCTTCGGCTTCACCAGCATCGGGCCCAGCGGCCGGCCGGCCAGGATATGGACATGCAGGTGCGGCACTTCCTGGTGGCTGTCCGGGCCGTGGTTGAACAGCAGGCGGTAGCCGCTCTCCGCCACGCCGGCATCGCGCGCGACCTGGCCGGTGGCCTGGACGAAGTCCACGATCTCTTCCGCGCTGGCCTTGGCGGCGAAGTCGTCATAGCTGACGTAAGGACCCTTCGGGATCACCAGGATGTGGGTCGGCGCCTGCGGGTTGATGTCCAGGAAGGCGAGGCTGTGCGCGGTCTCGTGCACCTTCTTGCAGGGAATCTCGCCGCGCAGGATCTTGGCGAAGATGTTATTCTGATCGTAGGCCATCGCGGCTCTCCCCCTTCGACCGGCCGGCGGGGCCGGCCCTACTCGTTGCGCTTCTTCTTTTCCTCCAGGCCCGAGGTGCCGTGCCGGCGGGCCAGCTCCGCCGCCACGTCTGCCGGCGCCACGCCGCGGGCCGCCCAGAGCACCAGCAGGTGGTACAGCAGGTCGGCACTCTCCGCCACGACCTCGTCGCGGCCCTGGCCGACGGCGGCGATCACCGTCTCCACCGCCTCTTCGCCGGTCTTCTGCGCGATCTTGTCGATGCCGCGGGAGAACAGCTTGGCGGTGTAGGATTCCTTCGGGTCGGCGCCCTTGCGGGCCTCGATCGTCCCGTACAGCCCGTCCAGTATCTCCGCCAGCTCGGTCACGTCTTTCCGCCTGCTTCCGCTATCCCTCGCCATGCGCCTGCCGCGGTGCCTCCGCCGGCGGCGCCTCGTCGGGCCGATGGCTGTCCCAGCTCTCCACCGGGCGCATCGGGATCCCTGCGGCCGTCATAAAGGCCTTTGCCTCGGGAATCGAGTGCGTGCCGAAATGGAAGATCGACGCGGCGAGCACGGCGGTCGCGCCGCCGTCGCGGATGCCGGCGACCAGATGCTCCAGATTGCCGACGCCGCCGGAGGCGATCACCGGCACCGGCACGGCATCCGACACCGCACGGGTCAGGGCGATGTCGAAGCCCGCCTTGGTGCCGTCGCGGTCCATCGAGGTCAGCAGGATCTCCCCCGCCCCGGCCGCCACCATGCGCCGCGCCCAGTCGACCGCGTCGATGCCGGTGCGGTTGCGGCCGCCATGGGTGAAGACCTCCCAGGCGGGGCTGCCGTCGGGGCGGTCCTCGACCTGCTTGGCGTCGATCGCCACCACGATGCACTGGCTGCCGAACTTGTGCGCCGCCTCCTCCACGAATTCCGGCCGCTCCACCGCCGCGGTGTTGATGGACACCTTGTCGGCGCCGGCCAGCAGCAGCTGCCGCACATCCTCCGCCCGGCGCACGCCGCCGCCGACGGTCAGCGGCATGAAGCACTGCTCGGCGGTGCGGCGCACCACGTCCAGGATGATGCCGCGCCGTTCGTGGCTGGCGGTGATGTCCAGGAAGCAGAGTTCGTCGGCGCCGGCCGCATCGTAGACCCGCGCCTGCTCGACGGGATCGCCGGCATCCGCCAGGTCGACGAAATTGACCCCCTTCACCACCCGGCCGTCCTTCACGTCCAGGCAGGGGATGATCCGCGCCTTCAGCATCAGGCGGCCCGCCCGGCAATGTCGAGGGCGGCGGCCGGATCGACCCGGCCGTCATAGAGGGCACGGCCGACGATCACGCCGTCGATATTGGCGCCGGCAGCGACCTCCGCCTTCAGGGCGGCGATATCCTCCACCCCCGCGACCCCGCCGGAGGCAATCACCGGGATCGAGACCGCGCGCGCCAGGGCAGCCGTCGCGGCGACGTTCACCCCGGCCAGGATGCCGTCGCGGTCGATGTCGGTGAAGATGATCGCCGCGGCACCCGCGCCCTCGAAACGCCGCGCCAGTTCCTCCGCCGGCAGTTCGCCGGTCTGCGCCCAGCCTTCGACCGCCACCTTGCCGCCGCGGGCATCGATGCCCAGCGCAATGCGGCCGGGCCAGCGGGCGCAGGCCTGCCGCACCAGGTCGGGGCGCTTCACCGCCATGGTGCCCAGCACGACCCGGTCGATGCCCCGGTCCAGCCAGGCGGCGGCGGTGTCCAGGTCGCGGATGCCGCCGCCGAGCTGCACCGGCACCTTCGTCGCGGCCAGGATCGCCTCCACCGCACCGGCATTGACCGGCCGGCCGGCAAAGGCGCCGTTCAGGTCGACCACGTGCAGGCGGTCGAAGCCGGCAGCGGCGAAGCTGCGGGCCTGAGCGGCCGGGTCGTCGTTGAAGACGGTGGCGTCATCCATCTCGCCCTTGCGCAGACGGACGCAGGCGCCGTCCTTCAGGTCGATGGCCGGATAGATCTTCATGCGATGGTCCCAGAAAGGGCGAGACGGGCCGGAACGGCCGGTCCCGCGGTCGCGGGGCCGGGAGCCTGTTCAGCCGGCCGCCGGACTCAGCGCCGCCACTTGCCGTGCGGCTTCAGGTCCTTGGTGTAGTAGAAGCCGCGGACATAGCGGCCGTTGGTATAGGCGTAGCGCTCCTTGATGCCCCAGCGCTTGAAGCCCTCCGCCTCGTACAGGGCGATCGCCGCGGTCTGCGTCTCCCGCACGTCGAGGTCGATCTGGTGGAAGCCCTGCTCCACCGCGGAGCGGGCGACCGCGCGGATCAGGCCCTTGGCCAGGCCATGGCCACGCGCCCAGGGCGCGATGAAGAAGGTGGTCAGGGTCGCGGCATGGGCGCTGGCCTCGTTGTTGGCCGGCGGCTGCAGCAGCTGGGTGCTGCCAACGATGCGGCCGGCCAGCCGCGCCACGTAGAGCTCGCGTTCCGGCACCAGCAGGACGCCGCGCCAGTAGTTCGCCAGGGTCTGGCGGCCCGGCGGCTGCAGCCAGCCGAAGCCGTTGCCGTCGATGATCGCCTCTTCCGTCGCCTCGCAGAGGGCGTCGAGATCCTCCTCGCCCAGCTCCGTGACCAGATCGATCTTCGTTTGATTCTGCGCCAGATTCATGGTGCCCACCGAAGGAAGTTGGCGATCAGCCGACGGCCGGTCGCCTGGCTTTTCTCGGGGTGGAACTGCGTGCCGGCCACATTGTCCCGCGCTGCGATCGCGGTGACAGGCCCGCCATAGTCCACCGTCGCCTGGATCGCCGCCGGTTCCTCGGCGACGAGATGATAGCTGTGCACGAAATACGCATGATCGCCCGGCCGGAGCCCCCGCAGAAGCGGATGAACCGTTTCGAAGACCAGGTCGTTCCACCCCATATGGGGAATTTTCAGGCCGGAATCATCCGGCGTCAGTGCGACAACTTCGCCCGGGATCCAGCCGAAGCCCGGCCAGCTGCCATGCTCCAGGCCGCGGCTGGCCAGCAGCTGCAGACCAACGCAGATGCCCAGGAAGGGGCGGGCGCGGGCGCGCACCGCCTCGTCCAGTGCCTCCGTCATGCCGGGCAGCGCCTGCAGGCCGTGCAGGCAGTCGGCAAAGGCGCCGACCCCGGGCAACACGATCCGGTCGGCGGCTGCGACCCGGTCGGGATCGGCCGTCACCTCGATCGCGCCGCCATAGCCGATCTCCGCCGCCGCCCGCTCGAACGCCTTGTGCGCCGAACGCAGGTTGCCGGAACCGTAATCGACGATCGCCACGCTCATGGCCGGCCCTCCGCCGCCGGCCGGGTGGCCGCATCCCAGGGCCCGCCGGCCGCAACTGCCTGTTCATTGAGCGCGAGGTTGCCGCTTTTGCGATCATTTCCGCGTGCATCCAGGACTTCCAGCACACGCAAGGCGGCCTCGTCCGCATCGGCGGCCGCCACGGCGCCGACATTCCGATAGCCCTGGCGCTGCAGGCGCCAGCGCCGCCAGTCGTTGGCGCTGAACCCGACCAGGACCGCCAGGCCCAGGCCCAGCGCGATCTCCACCGCCTCTCCCGGTGCCGCCATCACGGTCAGGGTAGAGGTGGCGAGGATGCAGATCAGGTACAGCAGCAGCCCGGTCCACTGGCCGCGCCAGACCGCCCAGAGCAGCGGGAGGAAGAAGGCCGCCCAGCAGAATCCGTCCTTCACCAGCTCGAAAGCCGGCGGGCTGCCGCCATCGGCCGGGGCCGTGTCCTTGAGATGTACCGTGTACAGTCGCATGGTCGTTCAGAAACCGCCTCGCTGCCGCGCCGGCGGCCCGGAACGACCCGGGCCGCGGTGCGGGGAAGACCTCCCCTCCTGGAAAGCAAGGGCCGTGCTAGAGGCTGCCGCCCAGCACGCCTTTCGTCGACGGCACCTGGTCGGGGACCCGCGGGTCGAGGGTCACCGCCTCGCGCAGGGCGCGGGCGAGGCCCTTGTAGCAGGACTCCACGATATGGTGGTTGTTCTCGCCATACAGGTTGTCGACATGCAGGGTCAGGCCGGCCGACTGGGCAAAGGCCTGGAACCATTCCTTGAACAGTTCCGTGTCCATGTCGCCCAGCTTCGGCCGGGTGAAGTCGACCCGCCAGACCAGATAGGGCCGGTTGGACGCGTCCAGCGCCACCCGGGTGCAGGTCTCGTCCATCGGGATCACCGCCGAGCCGTAGCGCATGATGCCCCGCCGGTCGCCCAGCGCCCGGGACAGCGCCTCGCCCACGGCATAGCCGCTATCCTCGGTGGTATGATGGAAATCGATATGCAGGTCGCCCTTGGCCTGGACATTCAGGTCGAACAGCCCGTGCCGGGCGAGCTGGTCGAGCATATGGTCCAGGAAGCCGATCCCGGTCTGGATGTCGGACCGGCCCGTACCGTCCAGGTCGATACGCGCCAGGATGTCGGTCTCGCGGGTCGTGCGCCGCACCTCCGCGACGCGACGCGCCACGGCAGCCTGTTTCGCAGGCGCCGCCTTGCCCCGCCCGGACGTCTTGCGTCCGGAAGCACTCTGCGCTGCCACCTTGTCGCCAGCCATCTGCCGGATCCCCAGCCATTCGCTTCGCCGCGGCTTCCCTGCCACGACGGCGCGCGATATAGCAGCATCGTCGCCCAATGACCAGAAAGGCCGGCCGGAAAGGCCGCACCTGCGTGCCGGGGCCGGGCTGAACTTGATCGCCCCGGCGCCATGACTACATGAGGCCCACTGTCCCGGCTGTCACGACCGACCGCCATATTCCCAGCCCTTGAGGAGTCCCCAGTGTCCGAAACCTGGCATGGAACCACCGTCCTTTCAGTCCGCAAGGGGGGCAGGGTCGTGGTCGCCGCCGACGGCCAGGTCACGATGGGCCCGACGGTGATGAAGGGCAGTGCGCGCAAGGTGCGGCGCCTGGCCGGCGACAAGGTGCTGGTCGGCTTTGCCGGCGCCACCGCCGATGCCTTCACCCTGTTCGAGCGCCTGGAGGGCAAGCTGGAGCAGTATCCGGGCCAGCTGACCCGGGCCTGCGTGGAGCTGGCGAAGGACTGGCGGACCGACCGCTATCTGCGCCGGCTGGAGGCGATGATGGCGGTGGCGGACAAGGACGTGTCCCTGATCCTGTCCGGTACCGGCGACGTGCTGGAGCCCGACGACGGGCTGATCGGCATCGGCTCCGGCGGCAACTACGCCCTGGCCGCGGCCCGCGCGCTGGTCGACCTGCCCGACATGGATGCCGAGGCGGTGGCCCGCAAGGCGATGAAGATCGCTGGCGAGATCTGCATCTACACCAACGACAATGTCGTGCTGGAGGCCCTGTGACTGAGTATTCCGGCGGCGCCCAGAGCTGGACCGAACAGCCCGACCCTTCCGTTCCCGCCGGCGGCATCGACCGCCCGGACAGATCCGAGACCGACAGAATGAGTGACTTCTCCCCCCGCGAGATCGTGTCCGAGCTGGACCGCTACATCATCGGCCAGAAGGAGGCGAAGAAGGCGGTGGCGATCGCGCTGCGCAACCGCTGGCGGCGGATGCAGCTGCCTGACGCGCTGCGGGACGAGGTGCTGCCCAAGAACATCCTTATGATCGGCCCGACAGGCGTCGGCAAGACGGAGATCTCGCGCCGGCTGGCGAAGCTGGCGCAGGCCCCGTTCATCAAGGTCGAGGCGACCAAGTTCACCGAGGTCGGCTATGTCGGCCGCGATGTCGAGCAGATCGTCCGCGACCTGATGGAGACCTCGCTCTCCATGACCCGGGAGCGCAAGCGCAAGGACGTCGCCGCCCGCGCCCAGCTGAACGCGGAGGAACGGGTGCTCGACGCCCTGGTCGGCGACAAGGCCAGCCCCGACACAAGGCAGAAGTTCCGCACCATGCTGCGGGAGGGACGGCTGGACGAGAAGGAGGTCGAGCTGCAGATCCAGGACACCGGCGGTGCCGGCCTGCCGACCTTCGACATTCCCGGCATGCCGGGCGCGCAGATGGGCATGATCAACCTGAACGACATCTTCGGGAAGATGGGCGGCCAGCGCACCACCTCGAAGAAGATGAGTGTCGAGGACAGCTACGAGGTCCTGCTGCGGGAGGAGAGCGACAAGCTCCTGGACGAGGACCAGGTGACGAAGGAGGCGCTGTCCGCGGTGGAGCAGAACGGCATCGTCTTCCTGGACGAGATCGACAAGATCACCGCCCGCTCCGACTACCGCTCCGGCGGCGGCGATGTCAGCCGCGAAGGCGTGCAGCGCGACCTGCTGCCGCTGATCGAGGGCACGACCGTCTCCACCAAGTACGGCCAGATCAAGACCGACCATATCCTGTTCATCGCGTCGGGCGCCTTCCACCTGGCGAAGCCGTCGGACCTGCTGCCTGAGCTGCAGGGCCGGCTGCCGATCCGGGTCGAGCTGCAGCCGCTGACCCGCGAGGATTTCGTCGCCATCCTGAAGGACACCGAAGCCTCCCTGATCAAGCAGTACATCGCGCTGATGAAGACCGAGGAGGTCACCCTGGAGATCACCGACGACGCCATCGGCGAACTGGCGACGATCGCGGCGGAGGTGAATGCCAGCGTCGAGAATATCGGCGCCCGGCGCCTGCACACGATCATGGAGCGGGTGCTGGAGGAACTGTCCTACACCGCCACCGACCGGTCGGGAGAGACGGTGACCGTCGACGCCGCCTATGTCCGCGAGCATATCGGCGAACTGGCGAAGAACGCCGACCTGTCGAAGTTCATCCTGTAGCCTGCTCCCAGCACGATTGCCCGCGCTGCGGCGCCTTCCTAGACTGCCGGCCGCCGCAGGCGATTGCGGCTGCATTCGGGGGAGGAAACCGCTTTGACCATGGATCTCAAGGGCGCGACGGCGATCGTCACCGGTTCCAGCCGCGGCGTGGGCGAGGCCTGCGTGGAGCTGCTGGCGGCGAAGGGCTGCAATGTCGTCATCAACTATTCCGCCTCCAGGGCGGAGGCCGAGGCGGTAGCCGAGCGCTGCGCGGCGAAGGGCGCGGAGACCCTGCTGGCGCAGGGCAATGTCGCCGAGGATGCCGATTGCCGCCGCATCGTCGACGCCGCGATGGAGAAGTGGGGCCGCATCGACGCGCTGGTGAACAATGCCGGCACCACCAAGTTCTGCGCGCACGAGAACCTGGAGGGCCTGACGGCGGAGGACTTCCAGCACATCTACAGCGTCAACGTGATCGGGCCTTACCAGATGACCCGCGCCTGCGCCCCGCACATGAAGGCGCGCGGCCGCGGCGCAGTGGTAAACGTGTCCTCCATCGCCGGCACCTTGGGCATCGGCTCCTCCATCGCCTATGTCTGCTCCAAGGGCGCGCTGAACATGCAAGGCGTGGCGCTGGCCCGCGTGCTGGGGCCGGAGATCGCGGTGAACACCGTCTGCCCGGGCTTCATCCAGGGCGAATGGCTGCGCAAGGGGCTGGGCGACGCCCGCTACGAGGCGACGAAGGCCGGCTACGAGGGCCTGGTGCCGCTGAACAGCTCCAACACCGCGATGGACGTGGCGGAGACCATCGTCTGGCTGATCGAGGGCGCGCCGAACGTGACCGGTGAGACGATCCAGGTCGATTCCGGCATGCACCTGGTCCGCACCGCGGGCATTCCCAAGGAATAAGACGACGAGAGCAGGAGGGCGGGCGCCGTCTACCGCCGGCGACGCAGCGAACTGGGATTGCAGCCGAAGGCCTTCCGGAAGCTGCGGCTGAAATGGGAGAGGTCGTTGAAACCGGCGTTGAAAGCGGCGTCGGTAACCTGGCGAACCTCGCCTTCCGCCAGCGCCCGGTAGCTGGCGGCCAGACGCTCCTGCAAGAGCCAGCGCATCGGCGTCGTGCCGTCGGCGACGAAGAGCCGGTTCAAGGTGCGGCGGGAGATGCCCTGCGCCGTCGCGATCGCATCGGTGTCGAGCGACGGATCGTACAGGTTCGCCCGCATGAAGGCCTTGGTGCGGCGCAGCAGGTCGGCATGGCCCTGGTCGCGGTCCGCGCGGCCGCCCAGCTCCGCCTCGATCGCGGCGGCGACGATGTCGATCGCCGAAGCGCCGAGGCGGGTCAGGTCCGCCGGCCCGGCATCGGGCATGCCGCGCAGGAGCTGCTGCAGCACCGTCGCGGCGAGCTCCGCGAACAGGGTCCCGCCCGCCAGCCGGCTGGCGGTCAGGCGCCCGGCCTCCGGCAGCCGCTCGGTCAGCGCCGGCCAGGGCAGGTTGAGCATGATGCTGGCGCTGTCGCCGGTCACCGACACGGAAAACGGCCGGGCCTGATGATAGAGCACCATGTCGCCCGGCCGCAGCCGGGCGACCCGGTCGTCCTGCATCACCGCGACCTCGCCGCGTTCCACCAGCATGACCTGGAAATGGTCGCGGGGGTCGCGGCGGATCGCGGCCGGCCGCCGGTCGAACCGCAGGGCGCCGTGCCCCGACAGGGTGATCTCGCCCAGCTCCAGCGGGCCGCAGGCCCAGTTGGAGGCCCGGGAGGCGAACACCTTCTCCGACTCCCGGCGGCAGTCGCTCTCCGAATAGTGCCGGCAGATCCAGTCGTGCCAGAAGTCGAACCGGTCGCTGTCCCTGACGGTGATGACCCTGTCGCCGATTGCGCCCAAAGAAGCTGCCCCGCCGCCTGCGTCGCGGACGGCCATGCCGCCGCGATCCTCTTTCCGCAGATCTTGGCGATTTCGTCAGGCGGTGCAAGGCGCCCCACTGCCCCGGAACGGCGCCGCGCAGCCCTGGCACCCAACTTCAAATTTCAGGCAGGCAGGAGCGAGCGACGGCCGCAGGGGCGGTGATATCCCGGTCTTCATGGCGGGCCCCAAGGCCCGATGAGCAGAGGCCATGGAGACAGGGAAGGGTCCGACATGACCGATCACCCCCAAGGGGCCAGGAGCGGCCCGAACCGGCGCCGCTTCCTTCAGGGCAGCGCGACCGCTGCCGGTGCCATTGCCCTCGGCGCCGGCACCTGGGTCCTGCCGGCGAAATGGGCGCATGCCGCCGGGCCGATCAAGATCGGCATCGCCACCGACATCACCGGCCCGATCGGACCGGCCGGCAATGCCGACTGGAACACCGCCCAGATGGTGGTGAAGCAGATCAACGATGCCGGCGGCATCGCCGGCCGTCCGGTGGAGCTCTACCTGGAGGACACCGCCTCCAACGAGACGGTGGCCGTCGGCAATGTCCGCAAGCTGATCCAGCAGATCCAGGTGGACGTGGTGATCGGCGGCGTCACCTCTTCGATGCGGCAGGCGATCAAGGATCCGATCGTCCGCCGTGGGCGAACCCTCTACATCTATCCGCAGCTGTACGAGGGCCAGGAATGCACCCCCTACCTGTTCAACACCGGGCCGACCCCGGCGCAGCAATGCGACCGGCTGATCCCCTGGCTGATCGAGAAGGGCAACAGGCGCTTCGCGATGCCGTCGGCGAACTTCGCCTGGCCGACCCTGCTGAACAAGTATGCCCGCAAGGTGATCGAGGCGAATGGCGGCGAGGTGGTGTTCGAGGAATACTATCCGCTGGACCAGATCGAATATTCCGCCACCGTCGCCAAGATCGTCGGCGAGAAGGTCGACTGCGTCTTCAACACCGTCATCCCGCCCGGGGTCGGGCCATTCTTCAAGCAGCTCTACGAGGCCGGCTTCCAGAAGAATGGCGGCCGCCTGTGCTGCGTCTACTATGACGAGAACCTGCTGAACGTGAACCGGGCGGAAGAGATGGAGGGGCTGGCCTCCTGCCTCGACTTCTTCCAGGACATCGAGGATCCGTTCAGCCGGCAGATCCTGGCCGACTACAAGGCGATGTTCCCGGACACCCCCTACCGCTTCACTGCCGGCGGCGCCGCGACCGGCACCTGGCGCGGCCTGAAACTGTACGAGCAGGCGGTGATCGCCACGGGCGGCGACGTTTCCCGCGATGCGGTGAACGAGGCGATGCAGACCGCGAAGATCGCGCAGGGCCCCGGCGGCGGTGCCGAGATGGTGCCGGGCAAGTGGCACTGCAGGATGAACATGTACATCGCGGTCGCCCACAACGGGCAGTACGACGTGGTCGAGAAGGTCGACATGGTCGATCCGCAGGAATGCTGAGCGGTGGAAAGGTGAAGCCGTGACGATCCCCGCCCCGACCATCGACGAGCTTCGCAGCCATGCGACGACCCTGGGCCTGGTCATCGACGATGCGGACCTGCCGGCCTACCAGGCATTGATCGAGCCGAACCTGGAGGCCTATTGCGCGCTCGACGTCATCGAGGACGAGATCCTCACCCCGCGCTATCCGCGCGGCCCGGCGCGACGACCGGAACCGGACGAGAACCCGTTCAACGCCTGGGCGGCCATGGTGGAGGTGAAGGGCGCCGCCGACGGCCCGCTGACGGGCCGGACCGTGGTGCTGAAGGATAATATCTGCCTGGCCGGGGTGCCGCTGCTGAACGGCACGCGGTCGTTCGACGGCTTCCTGCCGTCCAGCGACGCGACCGTGGTGACCCGGCTGCTGGATGCCGGCGCCACGATCACCGGCAAGGCGCATTGCGAGTTCATCAGCGGCTCCGGCGGCAGCCATACCGGCGCCTGGGGCCCGGTCCGCAATCCGCACCGCCCGACCCACATGGCGGGCGGTTCCTCGTCCGGCTGTGCGGTCGTGGTCGCCACCGGCGAAGCCGACATGGCGATCGGCGGCGACCAGGGCGGTTCGATCCGGATGCCGGCCAGCTTCTCCGGCATCGTCGGCATGAAGCCGACCCACGGCCTGGTGCCCTATACCGGGATCGCGCCGGTCGACCCCACCATGGACCATGCCGGCCCGATGACCGCGACGGTCGCCGACAATGCCCTGCTGCTGGCGGCCATCGCCGGTGCGGACGGGCTGGACCCGCGGCAGCGGCAGCCGGTCGTCGGCGACTATCTGGCCGGCATCGCTGATGGCGTGGCCGGGCTGCGGATCGGCATCGTCGGCGAAGGGTTCGGCCTGCCGGTCTCCGAACCGGATGTCGATGCCACGGTCCATGCCGCTGCGGACGCCCTTGCCGCCCTCGGGGCCATCGTGGAGGAGGTGTCGGTCCCGATGCATGCCTCGGGCGCCGCGGTATGGCTGCCGATCACCGCGGAAGGCGCGCTGCGGACCCTGGTCCACGGCCATGGCCTGCCGACCCTGGCGCGCGGCTTCTATCCGATCGACCTGCTCGACCGGCTGGCGCAATGGCCGGACCTCGCCGCGGAAATGCCGGCGAACTGCATCATGGTCCTGCTGATGGGGGAGCATATGAACCGGCGCCATCACGGCCGCTACTATGCCAAGGCGCAGAACCTGCTGCGCCGCGCCACGGCAGCCTATGACGCGGCGCTGTCGCGCTACGACCTGCTGGTGATGCCGACCACGCCGATGAAGGCGACGCCGCTGCCGCCCGATGACGCGCCGATCGACCTGATCGTGCAGCGGGCCTACGAACCGCTCGCCAATACCGCGATCTTCGATGCCACCGGGCATCCCGCCCTCAGCCTGCCCTGCGGCTTCAGCGACGGGCTGCCGGTCGGCCTGATGATGGTCGGGCGGCATTTCGAGGAGGCAGTGATCTACCGCGCCGCCCATGCGCTGGAGGCGCATCTGGCGCTGGACCTGCGGCCGGGTTCGCCGCGCTGACCGGCCGGGTTCAGGACGGGGACCCTGCCTTGCCGGGGCGGCTGCCCGGCCCCTTCCGGCGGAGCTGGATGTAAAGGGCACCGCTGCCGCCGTGCAGCGGGCCGGCGGCGGCCACGCCGACCACCAGGTCGGCCAGTGCCGGTTCCCGCAGCCAGTGCGGGACGGCGCTGCGCAGCACGCCGCGGCGTTCGGGGATCGGCAGGTCGCCATCCTCGTCGCGACCGCCGGCGCCCGGCGGCGCGCCCTTGCCGGTGATCACCAGGACGAAACGCCGGCCCGACCGGGCGGCACCCTGCAGGAAGGCGGCGAGGGCCGCATAAGCGCTGGCCTGGCGGTGGCCATGCAGGTCCAGCCGCGCGTCGATCGGCGTCCTGCCGCGGCGCAGCCCCTGCAGGGTGCGCCGGTCGATGGTCAGGCTGCGGGACGGCGGCGGTGGCGGGGGTTTCGGCTTTGTGGCGGCGGGCGGCGGCTTGCGGCGCGCTGCCGGCTTCTGCTTCGGCGTCCCGACACCGGCCGCCGGGGCCGGAAGCTCCGGTTCAGGGACGGCGATGTCCCAATTGTCGAGCGGTGCCACCTGCGCGGCGACGCTCTCCCAGAGCGCCAGGTCCTCCGCGCTCAAGGCCCCGCGGCGGCGACGCCGCTTTCCATCCTGCTCCGCCATGCCGCCCGGCCACCCTAGGACACCGACTCATAAGCGCGCAGCCAAATTCGGACAGCAGCGAGCTTGATGAGTGCGAGGTAGTTTTCCGGCATTTT
>NZ_JBHRTR010000034.1:461154-471046 GCF_042646425.1 Marinibaculum pumilum | reverse complement strand
TTGTCCATCGGCCCGCAGCTTCGATCCACGCTTCCTCCCCACGGTCGGTCGCCCTTCCGCAGTTGCGCTTCACTTCGTTCGCAGTGACCAGCTTACGGAGGGACTTCCACCCTCAAGAATGCGCCCATGCTGGGCGCACAACGCAAAAGGGGCGCATCGCCAGGATGCGCCCCTCCGGAAGCGGTTGCCCTTCCGGCCGGTGACCGCCGGCCGGCAGTGGCGATCAGGCGTCCATGCGACCGATGATCGAGATCGCCGCCACATTGTTGCTCGGCATGCCGCCCAGATTGTGGGTCAGCGCCAGCCGCGGATCCTTCAGCTGGCGGTCGCCGGCACGGCCCAGCATCTGCAGGTAGCATTCGTAGACCATGCGCAGGCCGGACGCCCCGATCGGATGGCCGAAGCATTTCAGGCCGCCGTCGATCTGGCAGGGCACCACCCCGTCCGCGTCGAAGGCGCCGTCCAGCACGTCCTTCAGCGCCGTGCCCTCGGCGGAGAGATTCAGGTCCTCCATCGTCACGAACTCGGTGATCGAGAAGCAGTCATGTACCTCGGTCATCGACAGCTCTTCGCGCGGGTTCTTGATGCCGGCCTCGGCATAGGCCTTCTGCGCCGCCTTGCGGGTGGTCAGAAAGTAGGTGCCGTCCCAGCTGGTGTGCTGGCTCTCCACGCCGTTGGAGAGCACCAGCTGCAGCGCCTTGACCGTGACGATGTCGGTCTTGCCCAGGCTGCGGGCGATCTCCGGCGTGGTGACGATGGCGCAGGCCGAGCCGTCGGACACGCCGCAGCAGTCGAACAGACCCAGCGGCTCGGCGATCATCGGCGCGCCCAGGATCTGGTCCATCGAGGGCGTGTTGCGCAGATGCGCCTTCGGGTTCTTGGAGCCGTTCTGGTGGCTCTTGTAGGAGACATGGCCGATGGCGCGTTTCAGGTCCTCGCGGTCGACGCCATGCTTGCTGGCATAGGCATAGGCGAGTTGCGCGAAATTGCCCGGCGCCGATCCCGACGGCTGCCACAGGTCGCCCAGGGTGCCCTTGGTCTGGGTCGGCAGGCCGCCATAGCCGGTGTCCTTCAGCTTCTCCACGCCGATCGCCATGGCGATGTCGCAGGCGCCGGAAGCCACCGCATAGACGGCGCCGCGCAGCGCCTCGGTGCCGGTGGCGCACATATTCTCCACATGGGTCACCGGGATGTTCGGCAGGCGCAGCGCGTTGGCCGCCGGCAGCGCCGACTTGCCGAGCGAGACATGGTCGGCATAGAGCCCGAACCAGGCCGCCTCGATCTGGCTGCGCTCGATGCCGGCGTCCTTCAATGCCTCGGTGAAGGATTCCACCATCAGGTCTTCCGCGCTGGACTCCCAGCGCTCGCCGAACTTCGAGCAACCCATGCCGATGATGGCGACCTTGTCCTTGATGCCGCTGGCCATAGCCTCGCTCCCTTCGCTTTCGTTCCGTCAAAAGATGGGGCAGCGCGCCCCTGCATTCAAACAGGCCGCGATCAACCGCCGATCGCCGGCGCGGCCTTCCAGAAATAGCGGCGATAGCCGCGCACGAAGTCGAAATCCTTGATGCGATAGACCATCCGCATGTCCTGCCCGATGGAGATCGCGCCGACCTCGTCGTCGGTCATTTCCATCGTCACCTTGCCGCCCTCGGCGAAGGTCACCGCGCCGAAATGCAGCGGCGGGGCGTAGGAGTGGGTCAGCCAGTCGGCGGTGAAGCTTGCCACCTGCCCGGTCTTGTCGGCAAAGGAATAGGGTTCCTGCGTGTCGGTCTCCTGGCAGTTCGGGTTGACGCAGATCCGCGTCTTCGGGAACTGCACGGTGCCACACCTGGTGCAGCGGCCGCCGTCGAAATGGCCGACCATGTCGACATTGCGCCAGGCCGAGGTCAGCGCCGTCTTGGTGTCCTGCTCCGCCCGCATGCCCCAGTCGATCGCCAGATGGCCGTTGAAGGAGAGGAACTTCAGGTAGTTGGTCTCCTCCTTGCGGTGCTTCAGGTAGCCGCCGATGCCGATCCGCTTCGGCAGCTTCGCCAGCGCGTCGGTGGTGCGGAAGACCAGCGCATCCGCCCCCTGGCCGAAACCGGCGACGACGATCACCTCACCCGCCTTCGCCGTCTCCAGGCAATGCGCCAGCATGACCAGCGGATGCGCCGCCCCGGTCTCCCCGCAGACCCCGTCCAGGGTGTCGGCGACACTGCCCTCGTCGATGCCCAGCCCCTTGGCGATGCGCTCCGCCAGCTTCGGGAAGATGCAGGGCATCACGAAGTGGTTGACCGCGCCCGGCTCGACCCCCGCCTCCGCCAGCGCGGCCTTCACCGCGGCGGGGACAAACTTCTGGTAGCCCTCCTCGCGGACCCAGCGCTCCTCCCAGCCATAGTCGAAATCGGCGCCGGACTCGCGGAAATGGTCTACGAAATCCGCCGTCACCGCGCCGGCGCCCAGGAATTCGGCGATCACGCCGTCACTGCCCACGGCCAGGGCCGCGGCACCGTCGCCGGTGATCAGTTCCTGCACGCTGGCCGGCTTGGTGATCCGGTGCTCGGAGGCCACGCACAGCGCGCCCCTGCCCGGCTGCACCGCGACCTGGCCCAGCGCCGCCCGCAGTGCCGCCAGAGCGGCCCGCTGCGAGCCGGCGATGTCGGCGGAGGCGACCTGCCGGTCCAGGCCCAGCGCGGTGGCGACGATCGCGGCGTTCTGCCGGTCGGCGAACGGCAGGGTGGTGGAGGCGAGCGCCAGCCCGCCGATCATGGCGGGGTCGATGCCGGTCAGGCAGTCGCGGCCGGCCTCCACCGCCATGGTGACGGTGTCCTCGTCCCAATGGCACATGCTGCGCTCGCCCTTGCCGCGGCCCCGCAGGCCGGGCTGCGCCCAGGCATGGGCCGCCGCGACCGTCTTCCGGTCCAGCCGCAGCCGCGGAATGTAGCCGCCATAGGCGGTGATGCCGATCGATGCCACCGTTTTCTCTCCCTCAAACGTCGTTCGCCGATCCTGCCGGACCGCATTCAGGCGGCCGCCACGAAGCGGCCGTTGTTCAGGACCACGATGTCGCGTTCCACGACACGGGCACGGAACGAGATCACCTCGCCCTCCGCCTCGCTGCCGTCGCGCCACATCTCCGTCCGGATCGTCTCCCCCGGATAGACGGGCGAGGTGAAGCGCAGCTGCAGCGCCTTGAAGCGGGCCGGGTCATAGGCGCAGACCGTGCGCAGCAGCGCATGGCCGGCCACCCCCAGTGTGGCGAGGCCATGCAGGATCGGCGCCTTGAAGCCGGCCGCCTGGCCGACATCCGGGTCGGCATGCAGCGGGTTGTAGTCGCCGCTCAGCCGGTAGATCAGCGCCGCCTGCTTCAGGGTCGGCAGGTCGCAGGTCATGTCCGGCTCCCGCTCCGGCACCGGGTGCGGCGCCGGCGCCTGCGGCTTGTGGGCCTGGCCTTCCGGCCCGGAGAAGCCGCCATCGCCGCGGGCGAAGGTGGTGGAGGTCAGGGTCGCCAGATGGTCGCCGCTCGCCTTGTCGTAGACCTTGCGGTTCTGGAAGATCAGCGCGCCCTTGCCCTCGCCCTTGTCGATGATCTCCTCCACCCCGCCGGTGCCGACCACGGTGGCGGCGGCCGGCAGCGGCTTGTGGATGCGGATCCCCTGCTCCCCGTGCAGCACCTTGACCCAATCGACACCGGTGCCCGGATCCTTCAGCCAGAAGCCCGGCGTGGCCAGCACGACCGCCATGGTCGGCAGGGTATGCATGCCGTCGGCATGCTGCTCGTACAGGAAGCGCAGCTGCGCCTTGTCCAGCGGGTCCATGCCCAGCCCGACACCGAGCGCGTAGAGGATGCTGTCGCGGGTGGAATAGGTGTGCGCCAGCTCCGGGAAGGGCCAGGCCTTCAGCTTGTCGTAGTCGATGGTCACGTCTCTCTCCCCCGCCGTTCAGTTTCTTACGGTCATCCCCGGGTCCGAGCCGAGGAGCCATTCCGCAGACCGCGCGGCGCCTCGCCGCTGGCGGAATGGATCCCGGATCGGGTCCGGGATGACGTCCCTGCCTTTTCGTTCAGACCGGATCCCAGCTGAAGATGTCGGCCGACCGGTCCAGCGGGTAGAAGGACGGCGCCATTGCCGGGATCACCCGCTCGGACACCGTCGCCGGGGTCCAGCCTTCGGCGGTGTGGGCGGCGCGGATCGGCCGCGGCTGCGCCATCAGGAAGATCTCGTTGTTGCGGACCGCGAAGATCTGGCCGGAGACCGGCACCTCGCGGGCGGTGTCGCTGCACAGATAGACCGCCAGCGGCGCGATCTTCTCCGGCGTCATCTCCTTGATCTTGGCGACCCGGGCGCGCTGCGCCTCGGTGTCCTGCGGGATGGTGCCGATCAGGCGCGACCAGGCGAAGGGCGAGATGCAGTTGGAGATCACGCCGAAGCGCGACATGTCCAGCGCCACCGACTTCGACAGGCCGACGATGCCCATCTTCGCCGCAGCGTAGTTCGCCTGGCCGAAATTGCCGATCAGGCCGGAGGTGGAGGTCATGTGGACCATCGCGCCGGAGCCCTGCTCGCGGAAATGCGTGGCGGCGGCGCGGGCGACGTTGAACGAGCCCTTCAGGTGGACGTCGATGACGATGTCCCACTCGTCCTCGGTCATCTTGTGGAAGATGGTGTCGCGCAGGATGCCGGCATTGTTCACCACGGCATCGATGCGGCCGAATTCGTCGATCGCGGTCTGGATGATCGAGTGCGCGCCGTCCCAGTCGGCGACGGAGGCGAAGTTGGTCACCGCCTCGCCGCCCGCCTTGGCGATCTCGGCCACCACCTCGGTCGCCGGCAGCCGGTCCTCGCCGTCGCCACCAGCGGAACCGCCCAGGTCGTTGACCACGACCTTCGCGCCCTCGGCCGCTGCCATCACGGCGATAGCCTTGCCGACGCCGCGCCCGGCACCGGTGACCGCCACGACCTTGTCCTTCAGGAGCCCGCTACCGCTCATTCTTCCTCCCCCATACATTGCGCATCCGGCGGTCAGCCGTGCCATGCCGGGATGCGGGTGCGCCTTCTCTTATGCCAGCGGCTTATCGGGCGGCGCATTAAAGCGCAAGTATTAGTTGGCCGTGGCCCGCCCTTCCGCCACCGCCGCGGTCAGGCGCCGCACCTCTTCCACCACCAGCTCCGGCTCCTCCTGCGGCAGGAAATGGCTGGCCTGCGGCCGCATCACCTCGCGGGTCCAGGGCTTCATCGCCTTCAGCCGGGCCGCCGACTCCTCCCGGCAGGTGGAGCCCTGGCCGCCGCGCAGCAGGGTGATCGGGCAGCGGATCCCGCCGATCCAGCGCCACAGCCGCGCCGGCAGGGCGTTGAAGGTCTCCGCCTCCCAGGCCGGGCTGCAGGCCAGCTCCACCTGGCCGTCGGGGCGGCCACGCGCGCCGCCGGCGACATAGTCGGCCAGGGTCTCCGCCGGCCAGGTGCGGAAGGCGCCGCGGCCGGCATAGGAGTCCAGCATCGCCATGCGGGAGGGAAAGACCACGCGCCGGCGCCGCGCCCCGGCGGCCATGCGGCTGACCTTGTCCGCCTGGCCGAAGGCGCGCGCGATCGCGAACAGCCGTGCCAGGCGCTGCGGCACCAGCACCGGCTCCGCCAGCAGCAGGCCCCGCACCAGGTCCGGCCGCCGCCCGGCCAGGCCGAAGCCGACCAGGCAGCCCAGCGAATGGCCGCCCAGGATCGCCGGCCGGCCCAGCCCCTCCAGCACCGTGACGACATCGCCGAAATAGACGCGATGCACCCGGGTCCGCCCCGGCACCGCCGGCAGGGTGGTGCTGCCATGGCCGCGCAGGTCCAGCGCCACCACCGGCATCTGCGCAGCGATGTCGATCAGCAGGCGCCGGTAGGTCAGCGCGTGGAAGCCGGTGGCATGCAGCCAGACCAGAGCCGGCCCGTCGTCCGGATAGTCCGCCGGGCCGTCCCATTCCAGCAGCGACAGGCGGCCTTCCGTGCCCGGGATCGCCAGCGACCGGCGCCCGCCGCCCTGCAGGTCGCGGGCATCGGCCCGCAGGCATTCGTCGGCGCGCGGCAGGACTTCGGCGCCAGGATGGTCGCTGGACTGGAACATGCGGTGAGGCTTCCGGATCGGCGGCAGGCTGCTGGACAGGCGGGATCGTGCAGCCCATTAAGCCGGGATCGGTGCCGGCAGCAAGGGCCAACAGCAAGGGGGAGGGGGCGATGGAACTGGGACTGCGCGGGCGGATGGCCCTGGTCAGCGGCGGCACCCGGGGCATCGGCCGCGGCATCGTGGAGGCGATGGCGGAGCAGGGCGCGACGGTCGCCTTCTGCGCCCGCACCCCCGCCCATGTGACCGCGACGGAGACGGAGATCCGCAATCGCGGCGGCGCGGTACATGGCGCCACCGTCGATGTCGCGGATCCGGGACCGCTGCAGGCCTGGGTCGCGGGCGCCGCCCGTAGCATGGGCGGGCTGGACGCGGTGGTGGTGAATGTCAGCGCCGCCGGCGGCGGCGGCGGCGCCCAGGGCTGGCGCACCAGCCTGGAGACCGACCTGCTGGGCGCCCTGACCATGGTGGAGGCCGCCCTGCCCCACCTGGCGCGTTCCTCCGCGCCCTCGATCACCGTGATCGCCAGCACCGCCGCGATCGAAGTGCCGGACGGCTCCGGCCCCTATCACGCGATGAAGGCGGCTTTGGTCAATCATGCCGCCGGCCTGGCCCGCACCCTGGGCCCCCGCGGCATCAGGGTGAACAGCGTCTCGCCCGGGCCGGTGCTCTATCCCGGCGGCTTCTGGCAGCAGAGCCAGGCCGCCCGCCCGGCCCAGTTCGAGGCGATGCGCGCCCGCATCCCGCTGGGCCGCATGGTCACCGTGGCGGAGGTGGCGAAGGCGGTCTGCTTCCTCGCCTCCCCGTCGGCCAGCGGCATCAGCGGCATCAACCTGGTGGTCGACGGCGCGATGACCCAGCGGGTGCAGTACTGAGCCACCCGCCGCGCCAACGCACGAACCGCCCCCGCTACAGCCGCGACGCGATCGCCGGCGCGGTCAGGATCGCACCGGCGATCGCCGTGCGGGCGTCGGCGCGCAGCTGCTGCACCTCCACCGGGCCGGTCGGGCTGCCGCAGGTCGTTTCCATGTGCGGGTTGGCGACGAAGGGCACCGGCTGCGCGCCGCCGAACGGGTTCTCCAGACGCTGGGCGGAGCAATAGGCATAAGGCGCGCGCAGGAAGTCGCGCAGCAGGCTGCTTTCCACCACCTGGCCGTCGCGCAGCAGGGTGACCTCGACGGCATATTCCAGGCTGCTCTCGCCGCTGGTCAGCTCGTAGGCATAGCTGGCGAAGGCCGGGCCGCGCCATTCCGGCGGCAGCGCCACCACCTCCGACATCGCGTAGCGGATCGTTTCCACCTTCTCCACCGCCGGCCGTTCGTCCCACTGCACGGTGCTGAGATCAGCGACAATGCCGCCGGGGCGCGGCACTTCGGTGAGCACCAGCCAGGGCGAGGCGCCGGCCAGGTGCGGCTGCACATCCTCCCGCAGCAGGCGGTCGTTGCCCGCCAGGGTCAGGTAGAGGGTGCGGGCCTCCACCACCGCCTGCGCTTTTTCCGGGAAGTACCGCGCCGCCTCGCGCTCCAGCTGCTGCCGCGACAGATGCATGCGCGGCAGCGCGTCGCGCACCTTGCGCCAGGGCGCGGAGCCCTTGCCGGCCTTGCCGGCGGTCTTCAGCACCCGCGACACCAGGATCGACGAGGGCTGCCGGTCGCGGACCAGGACCTCCAGCGAATTGTCCAGCAGCAGGGTCTGCTCATAGGCCTCCATGCCTTCGAAGAGCCAATACTTGTCGGTCAGGGTGAGCTTCAGCCGGCCCGTCTCGAGCGCCTGGCGCGCATAGGCGCCGACCTGCCGGTCCAGCTCGGCCGCAAGGCCCTCCGGGATGAGCGCGTAGCGGCGTGCTTCGTCGATCTCCTCGGCGAAGGGGACAAGCGCCGTGCTGTCGCCGATCCCGGCAGCCCGACGGCGGAAATCCGCCTCCACCGCCGGATAGAACTCCGGGTGGCGGGCCAGCAGGGCCCTGGTGGCAGTGCCGATCTCGTCATCGCGCAGATGGTCGCGGTGCTGCAGCAGGTTGCGGTAGACGGCGGTGTAGGCCTTGCTGCCGTCGAGCAGCCGGGTGTTCTCGGCCAGCCGGTCGTTGGCGAGCTCCAGCTGCGTCTTGGCGCAGCCGCCGGCGACCAGAGCCAGCAGCAGCAGCGTCAGGAATATGCGTGGCATTGCGGTGCCTCCCCTTCATCGGTTGCGGTCCGCCCCCGGACCCGAACCGATGGTCGCGCCGCTGCGCTGAACCTCGCCGCAACGCTCCGTTCATCCGGCAGTCAGCTTTCCGCCACGGCTTGCCGGCCGCCCTTGCCCGCCCGGGGGGCGCATGGAACAATCACGATGCATTGGGACGGGGGCATGCCTGGTCCGGCCGCTGGCCGGCGACCGATGAGGTGTCCCATGCGGCAATCCATTCGCGCCCTGGCCGTTGCGCTCGGGCTTTCACTGGCGGCCGGGCCCGGCCAGGCCGCCCTTTCCCTCCCCGCGCCGACGGCGGGCGTGATTTCGTCCATCGCGACCGAGGACGACCTGCAACAGCCGACCGGTTGGGACCGGGGTGACCGCTACGGCTATTGGGGCAAGGGCTATCGCTACGACCGCGGCTGGGGCGGCCCGCGCGGCTATGGCCACCAAGGCTATGGCCATAGGGGCTACGGACGCGGGAGTTACGGACGCGGCGGCTATTGGCACAAGGGCCATCGCGGCGGCCGCTACGGCTGGTGGTGGATCGTCGGCCCGCGCTGGTACTGGGGCGGCGGCCCGAACTGGCGCCGGCCCGGTCCGCTGGTGCTGGTGCCCCCGGCGCCGGTCTGGCGCTCTGCGCCGCAGGTGATGCCCAGCGCCTATTGCCGCGAATGGCGCGGCGACGCCACCATCGACGGCACCGGGCAGCCGTTCTGGGGCACCGCCTGCCTGCAGCCCGACGGCTCCTGGCGGATCGTCAATTGATCCCCCGGCGGCTGCTGCCGCCCCCTCCTACCAGGTGATGCGCAGGCTCGCCGTGCCGGCATGGGCCGTCGAGGATCTGGTGGCGCTCAAGCGGTAGCCCGCCTCCAGGGTCACGGCTTCGCCGAGCGCGATGCCGACCGCGGCGCCTGCATCCAGGCTGTCGCGGCCCGGCGGCGCCGACGCCACCGTGAAGGCGCCGCCGGCCAGCCGGGCCTCGCTCTCCGCCCCGTCGTCCAGGAACTCGTGCGACCAGCCGAGCGAGAGGCCGGCGGTCGCCGGGCCCCGGGCATAGTCCAGCTGCATGCCGAGCCGGCTGCGGAGGGAGGTCTGCGCAGCCGCCGCCACCGCCAGGTTCGCCGCCCCGCCGTCGCGTTCGTCGAAGGCGGGGCGCCAGGTGCGCCCCAGCCGCAGGCCGGCAGTCGGCGTCAGCGCCAGGGCCGGCCCGAGCCGGATCTCCCGCGCCACCGCGGCGCCGCCGGCAAGACCCCAACCATGGCTGCTGCCGGACGGGCTGGCGCCCAGCGCTCCGACCGCCACGCTGCGGCGGCTGTCATAACTGTCATGGGCGGCCAGCAGCTGGCCGGAGAGGCGCAGGCCCGCCAGGTCGCCGCTGCCGTAGACGGCGGCGAAATGGCTGTCGATGTCGGTGGACCCGTCATCGCCCTTGGCCTCGCTTTCGATCCGGCCGATCGCGGCGCCGAGCAGCAGGCCAAAGGCCAGCGGACCCTCCGGCAGCCGGCCGTCGGCACCGACGGCGATGCCCCGCATATGGGTGTCGTAGCCGTCGACGCCGCCGCTGCTGCGCTGCACGCCGCTGCCGCCCAGCACTTCCGCCCAGCCGGCCGGCCCATCCGTCTGCGCGCCTTCGGCCCCC
>NZ_JBHRTR010000034.1:418865-461045 GCF_042646425.1 Marinibaculum pumilum | reverse complement strand
GCGGCCGCCGATGCCGGCCCCGGCCAGGCGACGCGCGTCCCCGGCCGCGGCCAGCGATTCTGCATGGCTACGCCCGGACAGGCTGTCCAGCGCGTCACGGATACCTTGCCCGTCCAGCGGCGCCAGGGCTGGGAACAGGGTCGCCGCATCGCCCGTGGGCCGGACACCGGCCGCCGGCCGCACCGCATCGAGCGCCGCACCGACCGCCGCCTCGTTGGCGGACTGCGCCACGCCGGCCGCCGGCAGGTTGCCATAGGCAGCCGGCGTCACCACCAGGTCGATGGCGGTGCTGCCGTACAGCGCATCGAAGCGGGTGCCAGGGGCGAGGCCCGCTGCAGGCTGCGCCAGGGCCACGAAGCTGCCGCCGATGCCGCCTGCGGCCGCCACCACATTGGCGAAGCGCTGGCCGAGAACCGGGGTGTAGCTGTTGCTGGCCGGCGCGGAGATGCCGCGCAGCTGCACCGCCAGTGTGCCGCCGGCGGTGAAACCGTTGCCGGCGCCCAGCACCAGCACCCGGTCGTAGCCGCCGGCCCCGGCGGCCGCCGCGGTCCCGTCCACCTCGATCGTCAGGGTACTGCCGCTGGCCATGGTGACCGGCGCGGCGAAGGTCAGTAGTCCCGGCGAGTTGCCGGGCGCCAGGGTGCCGGCAATCCCCGTGGTGGCCGCCACGATGCCAGCACCGGAGAGGGTGCCGCCGGCCTGCACATCCACCGCGCCACCGGACAGCAGGCCGTCGACCTGCAGGCGGCCATCGCTGACCGTCGTGCCTTCGCCGAAACGGGCTGTGGAGGACAGCACCAGGGTGCCGGCGCCGGCCTTCGCCAGGCTGCCGTCCAGGTCGATCGGGTCGGACAAGGTGAGGTCGTCGCTGCGGTCGAAGCGGGTCTCCGCGCCCGCGCCGCCGGGCGGCTGGAACAGCACCGAATACCAGCCCACCCCCTGATAGGCGATGCCTTCGCCCTGCAGGCCGTCCGACAGGTCGGCGGTGAACAGGTGCCAGCCGGTGGCGGCGTCCAGGAAGCGATAGACCGGGTCGGTCCCCGGCACCTGGCTGTCGAAGGCGCCGAAGGCACGGCCCTCCGCGGTCCAGCCCGGATCGGCCGCCAGGTCCGCCTGTTCGGCCACATCGGCCGTGTAGATGCGGTCGCCGCTGGCGGCATGGGCATAGGCGTTCACGTCGGTCACGCCGGGCCGGGCGGTCTCATTCGCGAAATCGACGGCGACGAAGGCCATTCCCGCATCGGCGAGGGCGACGGCCTCGTTCGAACTGCCGGTCAGCCGGTCGGGGCCGGCGGGATCCTGCATGCGGAAGACGATCGGCAGGGTATCGCTGGCGTCGTAGGCGGACAGCGCCTGCGCCGCGTAGCTGACCGTGCCCGGATCGTCCAGGCGCATGTCGATCGCATAGGTCTGTGGCAGCGCCGCCCTGGTATAGGTGGTGCCGGCGGAAGGCGTGCGGCCGGGGCCGCCCGGATTGTAGAGGTCGAGATAGCCGGCCTCCGCCGAGGTCGGGATCTCGACCGAGCGCAGCAGGGCGATCGCCGCCGCATCGCCCTTCAGCACGATGTCGAAGTAGTTGTCGTGGTCCTCGACATAATAGGCGCGGTCGAGCGGTACATCCTGCGGCGCGCCGACCTCTGCCAGGCCCACCACCTCCACCGTGCCGACCCCCAGGTCGTAGACCTGCCCGGTCCTGTCGATCACCACCGTGTTGCCCTGGGCGTCGACCGCATGCAGCCGGAACAGCTGCGGGAAGTCGGTCGGCAGGATGCCGCTGACCCCGTCGGTGGAGAAGCCGCCGGAGGTGAACAGGCGCAGCCGGTACTGCGCATCCTCGCCGTAGAGCGAATAGGCGTCGTTGGGAAAGGCGTTCGACAGGTTGGGCGGCGAGAAGTCGCCGGCCGGGGAGAACGGACTCAGCGCGGCACCGACCAGGGCGGGCCCGGCGAGATAGGGATTGCTGGAAAGCTGCGTCAGGCCGGTGATGTCCACCGGCCCGTCCGGCCCGATCGCCATCAGCCGGCCGGCGCCGGGCACGATCTCGATGGAGACCGGATAGACGGCGCCGGGCGTGCCCGGCGTCAGGCGGTTGCCGAACTGGCCGAACACCACGATCACATGCCGTTCGTTCAGGTCGAAGTTCGGGTTCAGGGCGGCGACCGACGGATTGACCACCTGGCCGGTGTTGAGGGTGATGGCGATGGTGTCAGGGCGCACGGTGCTGGGCAGCAGCGGCCAGCTGAATTCGATCGGCATCGCATCGCCGTAGAGCGGCGCCCCGCCGAAACCGGCGGCGGCGATGCCCAGCTGGCCCGCGGCGGAGGTCAGGTTGCGCAGCGGCGGCACCGGGTCCAGCTGCGCCCAGTCGAGGTTGACGCCCGCGCCGGCCGCAACGGCCAGGTTCAGGTCGGCCGCGGTCCGCAGGCCGGGAATCCCCATGATCCCTTCGAAACCGTAGCCGGCGGCCAGGATCTCCGCCTCGCCGGTCCACAATTCGGCATTGACCACGACGTCGCGCTGCAGGTCGATATAGGCTGGCATCTGCGTGGCGGGCGTCTGCTGCGCGATCGCCGGCAGCCGGGCGCCGGCGAGTGCCAGGACAGCAGCGAAGCCGCCGATGACGACGCGAACCGAGGAACCCGCCATATATGCGCCTCCTGCCCGACCGGTGTTCCGACAGCCTTGCCCCGTTGCGATGCAAAGCCCCCGCTCTGGCGGGCCCGGGCCCCGACAAAGGCCACGGCATGACTAGGCCGATTCGAAAACGGACCGCAAAGCGACTTTGCTCTCGCAGACGCAATCGGGCCAATCGGCTCTCGCGATCGTAGAGAACTTGCTCAGATCATGACCAGCACTGTTCCGAGCGACCCGGACCGGCCGGCGGATGGGATGCCCCTGGACGGACTTCCGGTGCCGCGCCGCTACCTCGCCATGCTGGCGATGGCGATGGCGCTGACCATGGCGGTGCTGGATTCATCGATCTCCAATGTCGCCCTGCCGACCATCGCGCGGGACTTCGGCACATCGCCGGCGGAAACGATCTGGGTCGTGAACGCCTACCAGCTGGTGATCGTCGCGGCGCTGCTGCCGCTCGCCTCGCTGGGGGAGATCATCGGTTATCGCCGGGTCTACATCGCCGGCCTTGCCCTGTTCACCGTCGGCGCCGGGCTGTGCGCGATGGCGGATTCCCTGACCTGGCTGATCGCCGCGCGGATCCTGCAGGGCTGCGGCGCCGCGGGCGTGATGAGCGTCAACACCGCCCTGGTCCGCTTCATCTATCCCAGCCGCCATTTCGGCCGGGCGCTGGGGCTGAACTCCATGGTGGTGGCGATCTCCGCCGCCAGCGGCCCGACGGTGGCGGCGGCGGTGCTGGCCGTCGCGCCCTGGCCGTGGCTGTTCGCGATCCATGTGCCGCTGGGAATCGTCACCTTCTTCGTCGCCCGCGCCATGCCGGCCACGCCGCTGGGCAGCCACCGCTTCGACCTGGTCAGCGCGGCGCTCAGCGCCGCGACATTCGGCCTGCTGATCATCGCGATCCAGGGACTCAGCCACGATGCCGGGCTGCACTGGGTGCTGGCGCAGTTCGCCGCCGCCGGCATCGCCGGCTGGCTGCTGGTGCGGCGCCAGCTCAGCCAGACGGCACCGCTGCTGCCGGTCGACCTGCTGCGGGTCCCGATCCTGGCCCTGTCGGTGGCGACATCGGTCTGTTCCTTCACCGCGCAGATGCTGGCCTATGTCTCCCTGCCCTTCCACCTGCAGGACGCGCTGGGGCGCTCGCCGGTACAGGCCGGGCTGCTGCTGACCCCCTGGCCTCTGGCCACCGCGATCACCTCGCCGATCGCCGGGCGCCTGGCCGACCGCTGGCCCGCCGGCATCGTGACCAGCATCGGCGTCGCCCTGATGGCGATCGGCCTGGCGCTGCTGGCGACCCTGCCGCCGGCGCCGGGCGATGCCGCCATCGTCTGGCGCATGGCGGTCTGCGGCATCGGCTTCGGCCTGTTCCAGTCGCCCAACAACCGCACCATGATCGGCTCCACACCGGTGTCCCGTGCCGGCGGGGCGAGCGGCATGCTGGGTACCGCCCGCCTGCTGGGCCAGTCGGTCGGCGCGGCGCTGACCGCGCTGGCCTTCGGTCTGTTCGCGGAAGCGGGGGTCGCCGCGCTGACGATGGGGGCCGGCTTTGCGGCGGTCGCGATGATGTTCAGCGCCGCGCGCCTGGCGCCCGCCGTGGTCCGCCGGGTGCCTCGTCCGAACGAATAGGCCGGAGCGGCGGTTTACCGCGGATTAAGTCCGCCGCGCCAGAAATGGCGATCTCTTTCCGCTTTGAACGAGCCCGTCGCCGATGGCAATCGCCAAAGCCCTGGTCACCAATCTGGGGCTGTTGTCACTTGCCGCCATACTGGTCTTCCTGCTCCTCACCAGGCTTGCCCGGCCTGCCGAGGGCCGGGGCAGTCTTGTCCTGATCGGTGTCGTTCTGGGCGGCCTCGCCGCGGCGATCATCCTGTTCCCGATACCGGCCCTGCCGGGGACGGCCTTCGACCTGCGGGCCACACCCATCATCCTGGCCGGCGCCCTGGCTGGCGCAGGGGCCGGCTTCCTGGCGGCGATCATCGCCGCGGCCATTGACCTGAAGCTTGCCGGCCCGGCCGCGGCCGGCGGCATCGGTGCAGCCTTTCTCTGCACCGCCTTGGGCAGCCTGTATGGCTGGTGGCGGCGGCGCCACCGGCCGGAGCCGGGTATCGGGGATGCGGGTATCGGGGATGCGGGTATCGGGTATCCGGGCATTTGGATCTTCTCCCGTCCCGCCCTGCTGACCCTTGGCGTCCTCACCGGACTGGCTGTACTGCCCGTCTTCCTGGCCGGCATCCCGGCCGAGGCGGCGGGTGCCCCCGCGACCGGTCCCGCGGCCTACTGGCCATTGCTGCTGCTGGCCAATGCCGGCGGTGTCCTGCTCCTCGGCAGCATGCTTCAGACCACGCTGTCGGTCGCCCGGATGCGCGATCGCTACAAGGTGGAGCTTGAGACCTCGCGGCTGGCGCGCGGTACCGGCGGCATCGGGGTATGGAGCTACGACTATCGCAGCCGGCAACAGACCCGGGACCCGATCGCCCGTCAGGTGCTGGGCCTGCCAGACGACGACATGACGGAGGGCGATGCCGCCATCATCCGGAACCTGCTTCTGCCTGAGGACCTGGCCCGTTTCGACCGGCAGATGACCGATGCGCGACGGGGGACCGGCCCGATCGAATTGCGGTTCCGCATCCGCACGCCGGCAGGCGAGATCCGTCACATCAGGACCACGACGACCTATGTCGGCGGCACGTCCGAGGCGCCGCACCTGACCATCGGGGTCGGCATCGACGAGACGGCGGAGGTCCGGCTGCGCAGCGAAATGGCGCTGCGCGGTGCGGCCCTCGACGCGGCCGGCGACGGCATCCTGATCGCCGAGGCCGGCGGCGACCAGCCGATCGTCTATGCCAACCGGCGCTTCCTGGAGATCACCGGCTATGCCGAGGCCGAGGTGATCGGCCTGAATTGCCGCTTCCTGAACGACGGCCTGCGCGACCAGGCCGCCCTGGAGGACCTGCGGCGGGCGATTGCCGCCGGCCGGCCCTGCACCGTGGTGGTGCAGAACGCCCGGCGCGACGGCAGCCGCTTCTGGAACAGCGTCACGATCTCCCCGCTGCGGGACGATGACGGCCGCATCAGCCATTTCATCGGCACCTTGACCGACCTGACCGGGCAGATCTCCGCCCGGCTGGAGGCGATCCTCGTTTCCGCGCCCGACGCGATCCTGACCGTGGACGAGAAGCAGCAGGTCACCAGCTTCAACCCGGCGGCGGAGCGCCTGTTCGGCTGGCCGCGCGAGGTGATCCTGGGGCGGCGCGTCGAAAGCCTGATCCCGGAAGATGTCAGGACGCGCCACCGCAGGCTCGCGGCCGGCTATGTCGGCGACGCGGATGCGCAGCCGGGTTCGATGACCGGCATGCGCATCATCAGCGCGCGACGGCGTGACGGCAGCACCTTCCCCGCCCTGGTCAGCCTCGCCCGCTTCATCCGGGACGGCCGTCCCGCGGTCGCGGCAACCGCCCACGACATGACGGAAATCGTCACCGCCAACGACCGGCTGACCCAGCTGTCGCTGGACCTGTCGGACCAGCTGAAGGCGGCGGAGGATGCCAGCGCGGCAAAGTCGCAGTTCCTGGCGCATATGAGCCACGAACTGCGGACGCCACTGAACGCGGTGCTGGGTTTCGCCGACCTGATCCGCTGGACCGGCCCGGAAGAGATCGGCACCGAGAGGCTGTCCGGCTATATCGACGACATCCACCGCAGCGGCGCGCAGCTGCTCGACCTGATCAACGACGTGCTGGACCTGTCCAAGATCGAAAGCGACGGTCTGCCGATCCGGATGGAGCCCTGCGCCCCGCATCTGCTGGTTGAGGCCGCGGTGGAGACCATCCGGCCGATCGCGGAGGCCCGGAACATCGACCTGCAGGTCGATGTCGAGGCAAGCGCCCGTATCCGCTGCGACCGGCGGGCGATGCACCAATGCCTGCTGAACCTGCTGTCCAACGCGGTCAAGTTCTCGCCCGTCGGCCGCACGGTCGCGGTGCGGGTGACGCAGCAGCCGGCGCAGCTGTGTTTCGCGATCCGCGACGATGGCCCGGGCATCAGCCAGGAGATGGTCGCCCAGATCGGCCAGCCGTTCCTGCGCGGCACACTTTCCCACCTCAGCAGCAATTCAGGCGGGACCGGGCTCGGGCTGGCGATCACCAAGCGCCTGCTGGACCGGCAGAACGCCAGACTGGAGGTCGACAGCGCGCCCGGTGCGGGCTCGACCTTCACCATCATCGTCGAGACCGCGACCACGGCGTCTGGCGACACGACCAGGCAGGTCGACCGGCCTTCCCAGCCCGCGACCTGACCGCCGGCAACGCCTGCGCTACACTTGCATGGCCGGGCGGAGCCAGGATCCGGCGACAGCGGGAGGCGCGGCGATGGCGAAGCCGATCGCGACCGTCGCCCTGCCGGGCGGCATGCGCGTGCCGGTGCTCGGCCAGGGCAGCTGGGGCATGGGTGAGGATGCGTCGGTCCGGGAGGCGGAGATCGCCGCCCTGCAGGCCGGCATCGACCTGGGCATGACCCTGATCGACACCGCGGAAATGTATGCCGATGGCAGCGCGGAGCAGGTGGTGGCGGCGGCCATCGACGGCCGCCGGGACGCGGTCTTCCTGGTCAGCAAGGTGCTGCCGGAACATGCCGATCGCGACGGCACGATCGCCGCCTGCGAGGGCAGCCTGAAACGGCTCCGCACCGACCGGCTGGACCTCTACCTGCTGCACTGGCGCGGCGGCATTCCGCTGGAGGAGACGCTGGAAGGCATGCTGGCGCTTCAGCGCGCCGGCAAGATCCGCCACTGGGGTGTCAGCAATTTCGACACTGCCGATCTCGAGGAACTGGAGGCGCTCGCCCCGCCGGTGCCGCCGGCCGTCGACCAGGTGCTCTACAGCCTGATCCACCGCGGCATCGAATTCGACCTGCTGCCCTGGTGCCGTGCGCACGGCCTGCCGGTGATGGCCTATTCGCCGATCGCCCACGGCCACCTGCTGCGCAATCCCGCCCTGCTGCATCTCGCCCGCCAGCACCGGGTCTCGCCCGCGCAGCTCGCCATCGCCTGGGCATTGCGGCAGCCCGGCATGATTGCGATCCCGAAGGCCGCAACCGCCGCCCATGTGGCCGAGAACCGTGCCGCCGCCGAAATCCGCTTCAGCCGTCAGGAGGAAGCGGCGCTGGACCGCGCCTTCCCGCCCCCGGCCCGCAAGAAGCCCCTGGCGATGCTGTGACGCGACCGGGCCAGAGGGGGATCGGGAGATGACGCGTCCGGACGCACCGGCTCCCGCGGACCTCGGCGACGGCTGGCCGGTCGCCGCGCCCGCGGAGGCCGGGCTCGACCCCGGGATCCTGGACGGCTTGGTGCCGCAGTTCACCGCCTGGCGCGCGGCGAACCTGCATGCGGTGCTGATCGCGCGGCACGGCCGGCTGGCCTATGAGCGCTATTTCACCGGTCCCGACCAGCGCTGGGGACAGGACCTGGGCGCCGTCTCCTACGATTCCGGCATGGCGCACGACCTGCGCTCGATATCGAAGAGCGTCACCTCGCTGCTCGCCGGCATCGGGCGGCAGCGGGGCTGGCTGCCTGGCCTCGACACGCCGGTGCTGTCGCTTCTGCCGGAATGCGCGGACCTGGCAGGGCCGGACAATTCGGACCTGGACCGGGGCGCGATCACGATCCGCCACCTGCTGACCATGTCGGCGGGGCTCGCCTGGAACGAGGACCTGCCCTACAGCGACCCGCGCAACAGCGAGCGCCTGATGAGCATCGCGCCGGACCGCGCCCGCTATGTGCTGGAACAGCCGCTGCTGCGCCCGCCCGGCCGGGTCTACGGCTATAATGGCGGCCTGACCCTGCTGCTGGGCGACCTGCTGGCGGCCGGCGGCGGCGCGGCGCTGGACGATCTGGCGCAGGAGGTCCTGTTCGATCCCCTGGGAATCGCCCGGCCCGACTGGGTGCGCTACCCGGACGGCGTGCCGATCTGCGCCTCCGGCCTGCGGCTGCGCCCGCGCGACGGCCTGAAGATCGGCCAGATGGTGCTGCAGGGGGGCCGCTGGCAGGACCGGCAGGTGGTGCCGGCGGACTGGATCGTCGAAAGCCTGACGCCGCAGATCAACGGCCAGGAGCTGTATTTCTACGGCTACCAGTGGTGGCTCGGCCGCTCGCTGGTGCGGAAGCGCGAGATCGGCTGGGCCGCGGCAATGGGCTGGGGCGGCCAGCGGCTGTACCTGGTGCCCGGCCTGGACCTGGTCGTGCTGGTCCATGCCGGGCTGTACGACAACCCGCCGCTGCAGCCGGTGGTCGGCGGCGTCGTGCTGCGCCGCTATGCGCTGGAAGCCGCCGTCGCCGCCGATGCGGCCGGCACCTGAGCGATCTCCGAACGCCCGGTCAGGCCGAGCCGCCGGGCGATGGGTACAGATCGGGCAGCGGCCCGGCGGACCTGCCTTCGTCCCGGCCCCAGTTCCGCACCCCGACCCGGCTGCGAGCCGCGCGGAAGGCATCGTGCAGCGCCACGAGTTCCGCCGCCGGCGGCTGCCAGCCCGGTTCGGATCGGGCATCGCCATAGAGCCGCCGGGTCACCGCGCGCACCGCCTGTTCCAGGGCCTTCGCCTGCAGCCGCGCGGCCACAGCGGCGGCACCGCGTGGCGGGTTCTCCGGCCAGCGGGCACGGCCCCATTGTGCCAGCGCATCCAGGGCCGCCGCGGCAGTGCCGGCCGCGCAGGCCTGCGCCAGGGAGGTCTCCGCCCGTGCCAGGTCTTCCCGTCCCGCCGCTGCCCGGATCCCTGAAACCGGCGCGCCTTTCCGAGCCGCCAGAGCGGCATTCCGACGACGGCGCAGTGCAAGGAAACCGCCGGCGCCGAGAAGGAGCAGCCCGGCACCGGCGGCAAGGCCTGTCCCGCGATCGGGGAGCCAGGCGGAGGTGGAAAAGCGCCCCTGCCCGGCCCCTCCCGGGGAGGCCGTCTCCGGAGCGTCCGTTGCCCGTGCCGCGTCGACAGGGCCGGCGGCGACGGCTGCCGGCGCGGTGGAACCGCTGCCGGGCATTGCGGCGACCTGCAGGGTCCGCGCAGGCAGCACGGCCTCGCGCTGCTGTTCCGCCGCGACATCCCACCAGGCGACCCGGATCTCCGGCAGCGCCACCGTCCCGGCACGGCTGGGCACCACGGCCACCGTGGTCTGGCGGGCGGTCAGCGTGCCGTCGCCGCGGGTCACCGTCTGGCGGCCATCGTCCTCGACATACTGCTTCACCCCGGGCGCGTCGGGCAGCACCAGGTCCGGCAGCTGCGCCCCGGTCAGCCCCTTCGCCATCAGGGTGACCGTCCGGGTGACCGGCGTACCGGCGGTGAAGCTGTCGGCGCTCCAGTCCTCGACCAGGCGCACATCCTCGGCGGGCAGGAACCAGTCGGCGGTGGCTGACGCGGGGCGCTCGCGCACCTCCAAGACCAGCGGCTGCGACAGGACCTGACGCCGCTGTCCGAACATGCTGCCGAAGGGGTCGCTGCCGAAGCCCATCTGGCGCATGCGCGCGAACATGTCGGCAAAGGGATCCGCGCCACCGCCGCGGGCGAAGGGAAAGCGCGCGCCGAAGCCGGCGCGGTCGAAGCCGCCGACGTCCGCCGCAGGCACCTGCGCCTCCAGTCGCAATGGCGGGATCTCCAGACGGCCGGAGGCTTGCGGGAAGATGGCGAAGCGCCGCTCGATGACCCGGTAGTCGCGATCGCCGCGCCGCTCCCGATAGACCCTGTCCTCGCCGAGCCGTTCCACCACCGCGCCGGGAATCTGCGGATCGGTCAGGGCCGCGGCGGTCATGCCGGCGGCATCGTGGATGCGGGCGGTCAGCACCGTCTGGCCCTGGACGTAGGGATCGCTGCGATCGACCTCCGCTTCCAGGAACAGGTCGGGCAGATCGGCGGCCGCCGCACGTTCCTGCGGCGTCGGGGCGGCGGCGACCTGCAGCGGCAGGGCCTCGCTGCTCGCATCGCCGACCTGCAGTGCCGGCACAGTCGCCGCGCCGGCATGCCTCGGCGTCAGGGTCACCACCCAGTCCAGGCTGGCATCGCGGCGGCCGTTCACGATCATGGTGCGTTGCGACTGCCGCGTGTCGAGGATCCGGAAATCCCGCTCCAGTGGCGCCAGGTCGGGTGCCGGCGCGCCGGCCGAGGCGTCGTCGGGCCGATAGCGCAGCAGCAGCTCGACCGTCTCCCCCACCCGCACCTGGTCGCGGGACAGGGCGGATTGCAGGCTGTCGGCGAGAGCCGGCTGCGCGAGAAGTCCCAGGCCAAGCGCGGGGACGAGAACGGCGGCGAAGAGGATGGAGCGCGGCCCGTGATTGCGATCAGCGGATGCCATTGCCGAAGCCTCCCTGGCGATTTTCCCCATAGCGGTCTTCCAAGTACTTGCGGCGCAGTTTCTCCCGCAGCAGGGCGCCGGGATCGTCCCGCACCCGTGCCAGCCATTGCTCGGCCGCCTGGTCTTCTTCGGTGCGCCGGCCGGGCAGGTCGGCGGCGACCTCCTGGGCGTCAGCCCGGGGCTCATCGACCTGGGGCTCATCGGCGCCCGGCTGCAGGAGCGCCTGCATGGCGCGATCGATGCGGTCGCCGAGCGCCTCTCCTTCCATCGCCTCCGTCTCGGCGGAAACCGGGGTCCCGTTCTGCCGGTCTTCCGGGCCCTCCTGACCTGACTGCTCCTGCTGCCCCTGCCCGGACTGGTCCCGGGCCGATTGCTGTTGCGCCTGCTGTTCCTGCCCAGACTGGTCCTGAGCCGATTGCTGCTGCGCCTGCTGCCCCTCCCCGGACTGGTCCTGGGCCGATTGCTGCCGGTCCTCCTGCCCTTCCCCGGACTCGTTCTGGGCCGACTGCTGCCGGTCCTCCTGCCCTTCCCCGGACTCGTTCTGGGCCGACTGCTGCTGGTCCTCCTGCCCTTCCCCGGACTCGTTCTGGGCCGACTGCTGCCGGTCCTCCTGCCCTTCCCCGGACTCGTTCTGGGCCGACTGCTGCTGGTCCTCCTGCCCTTCCCCGGACTGGTCCTGGGCCGATTGCTGCTGGTCCTGCTGTTGCTGCTGTTGCTGCCGATCCAGCAGCTCCTGCAGCAGATCGCGATTGAAGCGGGCATCCTCATGCGCCGGCATCTCGGCCAGGGCCTGGTCGTAGGCGTCGATGGCTTCCTCGAGCCGGCCTGTGCGGGCCAGTGCATTGCCGCGGTTGTAGGCTGCCTCCGCTCCCTGCTGGTCCGCCAGGGAAGTGGCCGCGCGGCCGAAGTCGCCCGCCCGGTATTGCGCGGCGGCCTGCCAGGCCGGATCCGCGAACAGCTCCGCCGCGGTCGCGGCATCGCCTGCGGCGAGCGCGGCCGCGCCCTGCTGGTCCGGACGGGCCCAGAGATCCGCCCAGCCGAAACCGTGGCCGGCTGCGGTCGCATCGTCGGCCGCGGCCTGCGCCGGGCCCGGCGGGGTCAGCATCAGGCCGGCGGCGACGGCTGCAGGCGGCAGCATCGCGATCACTCCGCGCCGGAAGGCCAGCGGTGCCAGGGCCAGCGGCAGCAGGATCAGCCAGAAGCCCTCGTCCATCCAGGCATCGGCCTTTGCCTCGACCGCCTCCGCCTGGGCCTGTCCCGGTGCCGCCGCAGCGAAGGGCGCCATCAGGCCTGCGATGTCGCGATCGTCCGGCGTCAGCCGCACCACCTGTCCGCCGCCGGAAGCCGCCAGGCGGTCCAGTGCGGGCGGCACCGCGCCCCCGTCCGGCAGCACCGCCAGCACGGAGACGGGATAGCCGGCGGCGCGGGCCTGTGCCGCCGCCTGTTCCGCGGCCTCCGGTGCCGTGCCGGCGCTATCGGTGAGGAGGACGATGCCGCCCGACGGCGCGCCGGCCTGCCGCAGCAGGCCCGCCGCCTGGGCGATCGCCCGGTCGGGCCGGTCGCCGCGTCCCGGCATCAGGTCCGGCTTCAGCACCGGCACCTGCGCATCGATCACATTCGGATCGTCGGTCAGCGGGGCGACGGTGAAGGGTTCGTCGGCATAGATCACCAGGCCGGTCCGGCCCTCGTCGCGCGCCGCCAGCATGTCGCGCAGTTCGAAGCGGGCACGGGCCAGGCGGCTGGGCGCCAGGTCCGCCGCCTGCATCGAGGGGGTCATCGCCAGGGTCAGGACCACCGGCGTCTGCTCCTGGAACACAGGTTGCGGCAGCCGTTCCCAGGCCGGCCCGGCCAGCGCCAGGCTGCCGGCCAGCCAGCCGGAGGCGATCAGGACCAGCGGCCAGCGCGCCGTCCGGCCGGCCCCTTCCGGCATCAGCCGCTGCAGGAAGCGGCTGTCCATCACCCGCTGCCAGGCCTGGTCGGCGCCGCCGGCGACGGTGAGGCGCCACAGCAGCCAGGCCAGCGGCAGCAGGGACAGCAGCCACCAGGGGCGCAGCAGATGGAATTCCTCAAGCGACATCGCAGAAAATTCCCTCAAGCTATTGTTTTATCGTTTGAACCGATCTGCGGAACCATGCCCACGCGGCCCAGATGCACCGCCGCCACGGCACCGGACAGCAGCATCGCCAGGGCCAGCGGCCAGGCATGCAGCGCGCGGGTCGGGCGAAGGGTGGCGGGTTCGCCCTCGGTCGGTTCCAGCGCATCGATGCGGGCATAGATCTCCGCCAGCCCGCCGGCATCGCGGGCCCGGAAATAGGTGCCGCCGGTCGTGTCGGCGATCCGCCGCAGCATCGCCTCGTCGAGCTGGCTGTCGGGCGACAGCCGCCGCGGCCCCAGCGGCGTCTGCACCACCGCCCGGTCGGAGCCGATGCCGATCGTGTGGATCCGGATGCCGTAGTCGCGGGCCAGCCTTGCAGCCTGTTCCGGCTGCAGGGCGCCGGCGGTGTTCACCCCGTCGGTCAGCAGCACCAGGACCCGCGCATCCGCCGGCCGGTCCTTCAGATGCTTCACCGCCAGCCCGATCGCGTCGCCCAGCGCCGTGTCGGTGCCGGCCAGACCGATCGCGGAGTCCCGCAGCATCTCGTGGACAGAGTGGCGGTCGGCGGTCAGCGGGGTCTGCAGATAGGCACGGCTGCCGAACAGGATCAGGCCCAGCCGGTCGCCGGCACGCCGTTCCAGGAAGTCGCCGCCGACCAGCTTCACGGCCGTCAGGCGGTCCAGGGCGGCACCGTCGCTGCGGAACTGCATGTCGGCGATCTCCATGCTGCCGGAGACGTCGACCGCCATCATCAGGTCCCGCCCCTCAGTCGGCAGGGCCACCGGTTCGCCGATCCATTGCGGCCGTGCCGCCGCGACCACCAGGGCGATCCAGGCCAGGCCCATGAGGCCCAGCAGCGCCGTGCGGCGGACCCGCCCCCGGCTGCTGCCGCTGGCAGCACCCGGCAGGCCGCGGACGGCGGCGAAGAACGGCACCGGCAGGGCGCCGGCCCGCGCCTCCGGCGCGCGCCGCCACAGCAGCCGCACCAGCAGGGGCAGCGGCAGCAACAGCAGCATCCAGGGCCAGAGCAGGACAATACCGGACCAGTCGATGCCGTTCGGCAAGCCGAAATCCATCTTTTCCTCCCGCTCATGCGTTGCGGCGCAGCCAGCGCCGCGCCGCGTCCAGCAGGTCCTGCGGCGGGACGAAGACCTCCCGCGCATAAGGTCCCTGGGCGACCGCCAGGGCGACCGGCCCGGTGAAGACGGCCGGCGCCGAAACGCCGTCCAGGCCGGCAGCCCTGCCGCCCCGGTTCAGGAAATCGATCCAGGCCTGGCCGTGCAGGCGCGCCACGACGCGCCGGCCGAAGCGGGCCATCGCCGTCCGCCGCAGCAGTTCGGCCACCGCGGCAGCAAGGCCCTGTGGCGGCAGCCGCCCGGCCTCATGCTCCGCCGCCAGGCGGTCCAGCAGGCGCAGCGCGACCGTCCGGCGGCTGCGGCGATGCCGGTGCAGCAGGTAAATGCCGGCACCGCTGCCCAGCAGCAGGACTCCCCCCAGCAGCCACCAGCCCGGCGCCGGCGGCCAGGCGGAGACCGCCTCTGGCAGGTGGATATCGCGAAGCTTCGCCAGGGTCTCCTGCACGGCCGGGTCCTGCAGGGTTTCAGCGGCAGTCATGACGGTGCCCCCCCCGGTAATGTCTCTCCGGCGATTGCCCGGTAGGGCCGGCCGGCGAGCGCCTGCGCCGGATCGTCCACGGTGGACAGTTCGCGGAACGCGAGTCCCCCCTTGCGACAGGCCTCCGCCAGCGCCTGCCGGCGGGCGGCGAACAATCCTTCATAGGCGCGCCGCCAGCGGGCATCGTCTGCCCGCAGCACGGCCAGCGCGCCACCGCCGCCGCCCTCGGTCACCCGATAGCGACCCGGCCGCGGCGCGGCTGCTTCCAGCGGGTCGTGCACCAGGAAGGCCATGCCCTCGGCATGGCGGCCCAGGCGCATCAGTTCGTCAGCGGCCGCCGCGTCCAGGTCGTGGAAGTCGCTGAACAGCAGGACCAGGCTGCCGGGACGGGTGACCCGCCGCAGGCGCCGCAGCGACCGGTGCAAGGGCTCGCCGTCCTGACTGTCGGCACCTGCCGGCGCCGTCGCATCCGACAGGGCGTGCAGCAGGCGCATCAGCTGGCGGCGATCCCGTTGCGGCGGCAGTTCGCGATGGGCGCCGCCGGCAACGACCAGGCCGCCGATCCGGTCGCCCTGCTTCAGCGCCACCCAGCCGGCAAGCGCCGCCGCCCGCGCCGCGACGACCGACTTGAAGGCGAGCCGGCTGCCGAACTGCATCTGCGGCCGCAGGTCCGCAAACAACAGGACCGGCCGGTCGCGTTCCTCGTGGAACAGCTTGGTATGGGTGCGGCCGCGCCGCGCCGTCACCTTCCAGTCGATGCTGCGGACATCGTCGCCGGGCACATAGGCGCGTACCTCGGCGAACTCCATGCCGCGGCCGCGGAACGGCGAGCGGTAGGCGCCGGCCTGGCGGCTCAGGACCTGGCGGACCGGCGGCAGGGTCAGGCCGGCGGTCCAGCCTTCCAGCGCCACCAGCTCCTTCAGGGAGGCGGCGAGGCCCGTATCCTCCCCCCACCAGGCCAGATGCGGACCCGCCGGGCGTGCGGCCCGTGCCTCTGCGACAGCCATTTCCGTCCTCCGCCGGCAGCGATCAGGACAGCGGCACGGCGGACAGCAGCCGGTCGACCACCTCGTCGGTGGTGACGCCGTCGGCCTCCGCTTCGAAGGTCAGCAGGATGCGGTGGCGCAGCACGTCGGGCGCCACCGCCTGGACATCGTCCGGGGTGGCGAAGTCGCGGCCGTCCAGCCAGGCGCGGGCCCGCGCCGCCAGGTCCAGCGCGATGGTGCCGCGCGGGCTGGCGCCGGCGCGGATGAACGGCACCAGGTCGGGGGCATAGTCGGCGGGCCGGCGGCTCGCCACCACCAGATGCACCAGGTAGCGTTCCAGCGCCTCCGACAGGTGCAGGGTGGAAGCCGCCGCCCGCGCGGCGAAGACCGCCTCCTGCGGCAGGGGCGCGAAGCTGCCGATATCGGCGACTTCGCCGCCCGCGGCGGACGCGGCACGCACCCGGCGCAGGATCCGCGCCTCCGCCTCCGCGCCCGGATAATCGACCCGGACATGCAGCATGAAGCGGTCGAGCTGCGCCTCCGGCAGCGGGTAGGTGCCCTCCTGCTCGATCGGGTTCTGGGTCGCCATCACCATGAACAGGCGCGGCAGGCGATAGGTCTCCCGGCCGACCGTCACCTGGCGCTCCGCCATCGCCTCCAGCAGCGCGGACTGCACCTTGGCCGGCGCGCGGTTGACCTCGTCCGCCAGCACCAGGTTGTGGAACAGCGGCCCGGACTGGAAATGGAAGCTGCCCTCTTCCGGGCGGTAGATCTCGGTGCCGGTCAGGTCCGCCGGCAGCAGGTCGGGGGTGAACTGGATGCGGTGGAAATCCGCCTCGATGGCATTGGCCAGCGCCTTGATCGCCATCGTCTTCGCAAGGCCTGGCGCCCCCTCCACCAGCAGATGGCCGCCGGCGACCAGGCCGGTCAGCAGCCGCTCCACCAGGGCCTCCTGCCCGACGATCGCCCCGTTCAGGTGGTCGCGGAGGCGACCGAAGGCGGCCTGAAGCTCCGCTTCGCTGTCCGCCGTCATGCCGCCCCGGATGGGGGTGTCCAGATCCTGCATCGCGCGCATCTCCTGCTTGGCAGATGGCCGCGGCTGCGCGGCCCCGTCTCAGGAGCCAAAGCTGGCCTGCAAGATGGGTGGATCGTGGCCGGATCTGTTTCGCGGTCGCGCCGGATTGTGGCGGGAATGTGGCGCGCAGCGGGAGCATGGCACCGGCCGCCATCTCCCGGCAGAATGACCTGCGCGTGCGTGATTCGTGAAGGGACGGACAGCGATGCCGGACATCCCGCTTTGCTCCAATGCACCGGAGCCGGCAGTTCTTCTCGAAGCTGGGGATTTCTACAGCCTGGCGCTGAGCCCGGAGGCGAGCAGCCGGGATATCGCCCTGGCCGGCTTCCTCAGCGGCTTCACCGACGAGCTGGGGCCGGTGCTGCAGCACCTGCCGGATCCCGATGCCGAAGTTCTTCTGGCACTCGGCATCTACCACTGGTCACAGGAGCGGACGGACGAAGCCCTGGCCACGCTGGATCGTATCGCACCGGACGATGCGCAGGCGGCGCGGACGGAACGGCTGCGCGCCCTCCTGTCGCGCGAGGTGACGGTGCTGTCGTTCTCCGGCTCGCCCGGCGGCGGCGCGGCGCCAGGCGAGTCGGCCATGCACGCCCTGCGGAAGGATACCGGCCCGGGGCTGCGCCTGCTGACGGCCGGCTTTCAGCAGGCGGACGATCTGCGCCTGGACATCTCGCAAGAGCTGGCCGATCAGGTCCGGGCTGTCCCGCCGGGCCGCGACCCGGATCTGGTCCTGAACATCATGGAGGACTGCTACCTGCCGGCCAGTTTCGACAGCCTGCCGGCGCCGAAAATCGCCCTCCTGGCCGACATGCACGACCATATCCTGCGCCATAGCAGCCACTATCAGAGGCATGACCTGTTGTTGTCGCTGTCGCACGAGCAACGTGACATCGCCCGGCGGATGTTCGACAGCAGGGTCCTCTACATGCCGTTCGCGGATTACGTCTTCCTGGACATGTCCGCAGCGGGTGGCTCCGCCGGAAAGCCGATCACCTTTTCCTACGGCGGCAGCCTGCTGCACTTTGCCCGGACGAAGAAGCTCCGCGACCTCTGGCCGGTCGTCAACCGCAGCCTGGAGGAGGTGGTACTGCTGTATCAGGGGCGGATGCCGTTCGAGAGCTACGCAAAGCTTGTCGCACAGTCCCGCTACACGGCATCGACCTTCGACTTCGAGGATTTCGTCACCCAGCCGCGAACCTTCGAATATATGCGGCAGGGTGCCGGCATCTTGCAGGCGGCCGGCAGGTTCATGCGGCTGATCCTGACACCGCTCGGGGTCGAGATTGCCACGTTGGACGGGTTCTGTGGTCGCGAGGCGATGGCGAGCGGCGTGGCAGCGCCGACGGCCGATTTCGGCAGAGGCGGCCTTCTGCACGCGGCGGGCCTGTTCCAGGGACGCAGCAGCTATGCCGCCCTTGCGGCAGCCCATGGCCAGCGTCCTGGCATGGCGGCGCGGCCCGGACGTCAGGCTCTTCGCGCGACGATCGGGCTCTGTCTCCTGCAGACCAGCCGACCGGACATGATGCAAGAGGCGCGGCCGCTGCCGCGGCGCGGGCCCTGGTGTCCAAGCTATTCCGTTCCCACCGACGTCGTGGAACGGATGGCCACGACCGGCCTCGAGGCCAGCCTGGCGTGTCTTGAACAGCCGTCCGATTACAACCTTGCCCTCCAGCTGGCGCGGCGGCTGTTACATCACAGGAATGACCATCCCGGACCGGAGGACGGCGACAGCATTTCTCGCGATGGGCCGGACGACGAGACGCCGCAAGCGCCCGTTTCGGGATGGAACCGCCAGCGAGTCGCGAATCTGCGGTCGCAGCTCTCTGCGGAAGCGGTCGGTAAATTCCCCCATTGCTCCCCGTTCGTGTTCGACTTCTATCTCAGCCGGCTGGGCGCGTCCGTCCCGCCGCTCCCCTCGCCCGACCTCAGGCGGCTGTTCCTGGAAAGCGCCGACCGGCATATCGCTGCGGAAACCGCTTTCCTCAGGGCATGCCGGCCGCAACCGCTGCTCGATCTCGGTCCGGTAGAGGGCGACCATTTCATCGCCATCCAGTTTCTCGCCTCGCATTATCTCGGCACCTACGGCAGGGACGGCGAGACGGAAGCCGCCATCGACCTGTCGCAACGGCTGCGGCGGCAGTTGCTCGCCTATCTCCATCTTCTGAAGGGCGAACTGCTTCTGCAGGAGGGCCGTCACGACGAGGTGATCTGCGCCCTGTGGCAATCGCTGAAATGGTCCCACAACCACCCCAACGTAACCCTGCCGGTCACCCGGCTGCTGCGGACCTGGCAAGCCGACCGGCTGTGCCGCTACCTGTCGCTGCCCGAGCTTGTTTCCAAGATTCTCTCGGCCATGCGCGATGCCCCCGACCTTCTGCGCGCGGCCGGCCTCGACCTGGCCTATCTCTGTCTGCAGGCCGGAGACCGGCCTCTGGCCCGCGATCTCTGCGAACTCTGGTTCCGATGGGTCTATCGGGTGGTCAGCGTCGACGGTGCCACGGTCAGCCCGGCCAGTACCAGGCGCCTGCAGGCCTTGCGGCCGCTCTGGCCCGACTGGGTGGTGAACCGGCTGGAGGGTCGTCCCGGCCCGACGATCGCCCTGGCCGAGGCGTTCATCGACTACGGCCCGTTGGAGACGGTGCTGCGCGGCGCGCTGCGCGGTTGAAAACCCTACACCTTCGCGAACGGCGCCATGCCGTCGCGACGGAGCTGTTCGGTCAGGCCGAACTCCCAGTCCAGATAGGCCTGCATCGCCTCGCGCGCGCTTTCCGGGCTTTCATAGGGGCGCGGCCAGTGGTCGTCGGGCTCGCAGAAGGCCGCGGGCATGCCGGTCTCCAGCGGCAGGCCCGCTTCCGTCCATGCCGGCGTGCCGCCGGCCAGCACGCGGACGATCAGGTCCGGACGGGCCGCCATGAGGTCGCGGGCGCCGTAATGCGCCAGCACCGCATCGGGCGAGGTCAGGATCAGGAAGCCGATGGCTGGCATCCGCACCAGCCCCTCCACCAGGCGGGCGCGCACGCCCCACCAGGCGCCGGGAATATGGCCGCGTTCGAAACTGCGTGAATCCGCCAGGTCGATCAGCGCCGCCGCCTCGCCGGAATCCAGCACCGCCTTCGCCTCGTGCGCGCTGACCGTCTCCACCTCCCGGAAGTCGAGCGGCCCTGGCTCGGGCTGCGGCGGCACCGCGTCCGCCGCGGCCAGGCCGCCGGCCAGCCAAAAGGTGTCGGCGAAGCCGAGCTGCCGCAGCCAGGCCGCCGTCATCGGCGCGCGCACCTCCTCCCCGTCGATCAGCACGATCCGGGCGCCACGTGTGGCGAGATATTCGTCGGTCGCCTGCACCAGCTGGCCGCCCGGCGCATGGCGGGCGCCCGGCCAGGTGCCGGCGGCGAACTCCTCCGCGGTGCGCACGTCCAGCAGGTACAGCGTGCGGTTGCCCGCCTCCGCGGTCCAGGCGGCAATCGTCCCGCGGTCAATCGCGGCGGCGCCGAAACGTGCCGCCACCCGCGCCGCATCCGCCTGCGCCGCCGCCAGGGCCGCCGCGTCCGGCGCCCCGCCCACCGCGGTCGCGCCCTGAGCCAGGCCGTGGCCGGCGAGCTGCCAGCCCATGGTGCCGTTCTCCAGCGCCGCGACCGGGTTCGGGATGCCGGCATTGACAAGCGACTGCGCGCCGATGATGGAGCGGGTGCGGCCGGCGCAGTTCACCACCACCGTGGTACGCGGGTCCGGCGCCATTGCCCGGACCCGGTACAGCAGTTCCGCCCCCGGCACGTTCACCCCGCCGGGGATGCTCATACGGTGGAACTCGTCATAGGGGCGACTGTCCAGGATCACCAGGTCTCGGTCCGCCTCCAGCGCCGCGGCGACGGAATCCGCGCTCATCATGGGCGTATGGTAGTTTTCCGCCACGAACTCGCCGAAGGCCTTGGAGGGCACGTTGTTGCCGGAGAAGGTCTCCCCGCCAGCCGCCTGCCAGGCGCGCAGGCCGCCCTTCAGGACCGCCACGTCGGTGTAGCCCAGTTCCAGCAGCCGGGCGGCGCCGCGCGCCGCCAGGCGCACCGCCTCGCCGCCGTCGGTCAGCACGACCGGCGTCGACCGCCGCGGCACCAGGCGGGCGACCTCCAGCTCCAGGCGGGAAAGCGGCAGGTTCACCGAGAACAGGATCTGCGCATGGTGGAAGGGTCCGCGTTCCCGCAGGTCGAGGAAGGCGATCTCGCCCTCGCCTGCATGGGCGGCGGCGATGCGCCGGCGCAGCTCGTCACCGTCGATCCGGCTGAAGCCGGGCTGTAGGTCCGTCATGCCGGTTGCTCCTCCGGGCGGTCGGTCAGCAGGATCAGGAAGGCGGCGAGGTTCACCCCGGCAAAAGCCATGAAGGTGGGCCCCGCACTGCCGTCATGCATCAGGGAAAGCAGGGTGCCGATCGCCGCGGCCCCCAGGGTCTGCACCACGCCCAGCACCCCGGTGGCAACCCCGGCCCGGGCGCCATGGGCCTGCACCGCCAGCGAGGTGGAGTTCGCCACCACCAGGGAAAAGCCCAGCATGGCGCAGCAGAAGCAGAGGATCTGCAGCTCGTGCAGCAGCGCCAGATCCGGCAGCAGGCCGCTGACCAGGGTGCCGGCGATACCGCCGGCCATGCCCAGCAGCAGGCCGCTGCGCAGCATGGCCATGATCTTCACCCGCTTCAGCAGGCGCGCATTGACCAGGCCGCCGACCGCGATGGTGCTGGCGACGATGGCAAAGACCAGGGCCATTTCCGGCGGCGACCAGCCCCAGTTCTCGATCACGATCGGCGAGATCGTGGAGAGGTAGATCAGCAGCGCGGAGAAGCCGAGCGTGTTCACCGCCACGAACATCAGGGTGCGCCGGTGGAACAGCACCAGCCGGTAGGAGGCGAGGATACTGCCCGGCCGCATCGCCGCGGCGCCGCGGCCGATATGGGTCTCCCCCTGCACGAACAGGATCAGCAGGAAGATGCCGACGCCCCAGGCGGCGACGAAGCCGAAGATCCAGCGCCAGCCCAGCGCCTCCAGCATGGCGGCGCCAAGGATCGGCGCGATGATCGGCCCCAGGATCAGCATCGACATCACATAGGACATCACCCGTGCCATCGCCGCCCCCTCGAACCGGTCGCGGACCAGGATCCGGCCCAGCACGGCCGGTGCGCCGGCGCCGATGCCCTGCAGGAAGCGGGCGCCCATCATGCTGGCGATATCCGGGCTGAGGGCGCAGGCGAGGCTGGTGACGATATAGGCCAGCATGCCGATCAGCAGGACCGGGCGCCGGCCGAAGGCGTCGGAGGCGGTACCCCAGCCGGCCTGGCCCAGGGCGAAGCCCAGGAAGAACAGGGTGACGGTGAGCTGGCCGTCCTCGACACTGGCGCCCAGGCTCTCGGTGATCGACGGGATCGCCGGCAGGTAGATGTCCATGGCGATCGCCGGGCAGACGACGATCGCCCCTGTCATCAGGACGAAGCGCGGCAGGGAGACGGGCGGCAGGGCCATGGTTCCGGATACTCTCGAATGCGGATGCCCGGCGGTCCGGCTGGCGCTGGGGTGGTGGCGCGCCGGGCCGTCCCGGGCGGGGCCGTTCTAGGCGCGGCCGCGCGCCTCGTCTATACAGGGCGGGTTGCAACCGTATGCGGGCTGCGGCCGGCTGCCATGCATGCTGCCCGGGGGCCGCCCCGGAGAGCGGCGCGCGGCAGCACCGGAACCGCCCCGCCGGCCTGGAGGAGGCGCGCCATGAACCAGTTCTCCACCGATCTCGGGACCGAAGCGGGCGGGGCCGCGTCCCGGCCGCTGTCGCAGGTGCTGGCCGATTTTGCCATCGGCCTGGACCATGACACGGTGCCGGAGGCGGCCCGGCAGCGGGCCGTGCTGCTGATGCTGGACGCGATCGGCATCGCCTTCGCCTGCACCCGCTACGACTTCGCGCATCGCATGCTCAGCGGCATGGCCAGCCTGGATGCCGGCGGCGACATGCCGGTGATCGGCATGGCGGCCCGCCTGCCCTGGCGCGACGCCCTGGTGATGAACGCCTACCTGGCGCATGGCCTGGATTTCGACGACACCCATGTCGAAGGCGTGGTCCATGCCACCGCCGCGGCGATGCCGACCGCCCTGGTCACCGCCGCCTGGCGCGGCCGCTCCGGCCGCGACGCGGTCACCGCCTATATCGCCTCGGTGGAGACGGCGGTGCGGATCGGCGCCGCGGCCAAGGGCGGCTTCCACCAGGTCGGCTACCACCCGACGGGCCTGGCCAATGCCTTCGGCGCCACCCTGGCAGCGGCGCGGCTGCTGGACCTGACCGCGGAGCAGGCGGCCCATGCCCAGGGCATCGCCCTGTCGACAGCGGGCGGCAGCCTGGAATTCCTCAACGACGGCGCCTGGACGAAGCGGATGCATCCCGGCTGGGCCGGCATGTCGGGCGCCACCGCCGCGGCCCTGGCGAAGCAGGGCTTCCAGGGGCCGGCGCTGGCCTATGAGGGCCGCTTCGGGCTGTACAACATGCTGCTGCAGAACGCCGCCGCCTCCTGCGACCTGCCGCGCCTGACCGAGGGCCTGGGCGACGTGTGGGAGGTGGCGAAGGTCGCGGTGAAGCCCCTGCCCGCCTGCCATTTCGCCCATGCCTCCGCCGATGCCGCGGCGATCCTGGCACAGCAGCACGGCCTGACCGCCGACGATGTGGAGAGCCTGGAGCTTGCCGTGCCGGAAGGGGTGGTGAAGGTGATCTGCGAGCCGGAGGCCCAGAAGCGCCGCCCCGCCAATCCCTACGAGGCGCAGTTCAGCGTGCATTACCTGTCGGCCAACGCCTTCCTGAAGGGCGGGGTCGGCTTGCGCGACCTGGAGCCCGACGCGATCCGCGACCCGGCCGTCCTGGCGCTGGCCGACCGCACCAGCTACCGGATCGACCCGGCCTCGCCCTTCCCGAAATACTTCTCCGGCGAGGCGAAGATCGTCACGAAGGACGGCCGCACCCTCACCCACCGGGAGGAGATGAACCGCGGCTGCGCCGACCGCCCGCTGTCGGCGGAGGATATCGTGTCGAAGTTCATGTCGAACGCCACCATGACCCTGTCGCCCGCCCGCGCGGCCGAGGTGCGCGACGCGGTGCTGATGATGGACGACGCGGACCTGCCCGCCGACGACCTGCTGGAGCTGCTGGCGGGCTGATCGCCCCCTGCCGCCGCCGGACAGCCGCCGCCGGCCCGCCGGCGGCGGACGCTCCGGCTGCCGCGTTCATCGGAAAGGCCAGCCATGTCCCAGGCACAGCTCGACGCGCTCCTGGCGCTGTTCCGCAAATATCCGTTCGACCCGGCGGTCGGCGAAGGCCCCCGGCGCAGGCTGATGGACCGGATGGGTGAGGTGTTCGCGCCGCCGCCGCAGGTCGCGGTCGAGCCGGTGGCGCTGGGCGGCGTGCCGGCGGAGCGGCTGACCGCTTCGGCCGACGGACCCGCCCTGCTCTACCTGCACGGCGGCGGCTATGTCACCGGGTCGGTGGCCTCCCACCGCCATCTGGGCGGTCTCCTGGCGGCGGAGATGCAGGGGACCGTCCATGTCCTCGACTACCGGCTGGCACCGGAGGCGCCGTTTCCCGCTCCGCTGGACGACGCGGTTGCCGCCTGGCGGGCGCTGGCGGCGGAACGCGGCGGCCGCCCGGCCGGCATCGCCGGGGATTCCGCCGGCGGCGGCCTGGCTTTCGCCACCGCGCTGCGCTGCCGCGCGGCAGGGTTGCCGATGCCCAACTGCATCGTCGGGCTGAGCCCCTGGGTCAATCTGGGGACCGAGAGCGAGAGCTACGACAAGCTCGGGCCCCTGGACCCGACCCTGTCGCGCGAGGCGGCCGCCTGGTACGCCGACCGCTACCTGGCCGGTGCCGACCCGCGCGATCCGATGGCCTCGCCGCTGTTCGCCGACCTTGCCGGGCTGCCACCGGTGCTGATCCAGGTCGGCGACCGGGAGGTGTTCTTCGGCGACGCGGCCAGCATGCACCAGTCCCTGCTGGCGGCCGGGGTCGAGGCGCGCCTGTCGGTCTGGCAGCGGATGTTCCACGCCTGGCACCTGTCCTGGCCGCAGCTGGACGAAGGCCGGGCGGCGCTTGCCGAGGCCGCGGCCTTCATCCGGGAGAGCCTGTCGGCCTGACCGCCGGCCGCGCGGCGGCAGGTCCTATCCCTCCAGCAAGCCGTTCAGCCGCTCCGCCGCCGCAACGAAATCCGCCTTGAACTGCTGCACGACGGCGCCGGCGGACATGGTCTGCGTCATCAGCCCCACCCCCTGCCCGACCCAGTAGGTGGCCAGGTCGCGGGCGCCGTCATGGCCGCCCTGTGCCAGGGTCGCGACCTTGCCCAGTGCCGGCTCCGACAACAGCGACTGCAGCGGCATCGGCAGCGGTTCCGGCGCGCCCTCCGCTTCCCAGGCATCGGTCCAGGTGGAGCGCAGCTGGCGGGAATGCTTGCCGGTGCGCGAGCGCGACCGCACCGTGTCGCGGGAGGAGGCGGCCAGCATCTTCTCCTTGATCACCGGGTCGGGCTCACCCTCCGCCGTGGTCAGCCAGACCGAGCCGCACCAGGCGCCGGCCGCGCCCATCGCCATCGCCGCCGCCATCTGGCCGCCGGTGACGATGCCGCCGGCCGCCAGCACCGGGGTATCGCCGGCGACGGAGACCACCTCCGGCACCAGCACCATGGTGGAGATCTCGCCGCAATGGCCGCCCGCCTCGCCGCCGGCCGCGACCAGGATGTCGACCCCGGCGGCGATCTGCGCCAGGGCATGTTCCTTCGCGCCGACCAGGGCGGCGACCGGGACGCCGGCCGCCTTGCCGCGCTCCAGCATCGTCTTCGGCGGCACGCCGAGCGCGTTCGCGATCAGCCGGATCGGGAAGGAGAAGGCGACGTCCAGGATCTCCTCCGCCCCGGCCGCATCGAGGTTGCGGGCGAAACGCAGCCGGTCGGCCCGGCGGTCGTCGAGGTCGGCGGTATCGATGCCGCGCTGCGCCAGCAGTCCCGCGACGAAGCTGCGGTGTTCCTCCGGCAGTGCGGCGATCAGCCGGTCGCCGTCGAACGCCTGGCCCTTGCCGGCGATCCTGTTGGGCACGATCAGGTCGACGCCATAGGGCCGGCCGCCGGCATGGGCGTCGATCCAGGCGAGTTCCTCGCGCAGTTCCTCGGGCGTGTGGCGGACCGCGCCGAAGACGCCCATGCCGCCCGCGCGACTGACCGCCGCCACCACGTCGCGGCAATGGCTGAAGGCCAGCAGCGGAAACTCGATACCCAGCATCGCGCAGATCGGTGAACGCATTCCCTTCCCCCTCCCGGCTACCATCATTTTCACAGACCGAACGTTCTGTCTGTGTGTTATAAATCCAATGCTGACGAGGGGCAAACGCCATGACGGCAGCGGCGATCGCCCCTGGCCGGCGAATCTGTCATCTGCCCATATTTGACAAAATATCTGACAGACCGAACGTTCCGTCTGTCAAACTTGGCCAGTCCGGAGCCGTCGATGCCGCCGCCCCAATCCCAGATGCAGCTGCTCCGCAAAAGCCGGCAGGCGGAGAATGCGCGGGCACGCATCTGCACGGCGACCATCCTGTGCCTGGACCGGCACGGCTATGCCGGCACCTCCATCAACCGGGTACAGGACCTGGCGGGGGTCAGCCGCGGCGCGCTGACCCACCACTTCCCGTCCCGCCAGACCCTGGTGGCGGAAACCGCCAGCCGCATTCTGCAGCGGGCAGTCGGCTCCACCGAGAGCCGCCGCGCTTCGCTCGCCAGGGTGATGCGGGAGGCGGTCGCTGCCGGTGACGGCGGCGGCGAGGATCCCGTCGCCGCCTGGCTGGTCCGCACCTGGACCCGGGTGGTGAACAGCCGCGAGGGCCGGGCCCTGCTGGAGATCCTGATCGCCACCCGCACCGACCCGGAGCTGCACCGCCAGCTGGCACCGGAACTGGCGGCCTGGGACCGGCGGATGTCGGATGCGATCCTCGACCTGTTCACCGGCAGCGCCGGCGCGGACGACGCGGCATGCGATGCAGAGGCGCGGCTGCTCTGGGGCATCTGCCGCACCTTCCTGCGCGGCCTGCTGGTGCAGGAGCGGTTCACCGCCGATCCGGAAACCCTGCGGCTTTACATGCAGCGTTTCGCAGGCTTGATATCGCCGCAATTGCGGCTGCGCGCGCCGGTCACGGCGACGCCGGCCGCACCAGTGAAAGAGAGGAATGCCCGGTGAGAAACCCCTTCGAGACCGATGAGCGACGCGGCTTCCGCGAGAGCATGGCCCGCTTCGTGGCGCAGGAGATCCGTCCCTTCGCCGACGAATGGGACGAGGCCGGCGGCTTTCCCTGGGAACTGCACCGCAAGGCCGGCGATCTGGGCCTGTTCGGTTTCGGCATCGCCGAGGAATATGGCGGGCTGGGTTTCGACGACTGCTTCATGCGCGCCGCCGCCGGCGAGGAACTGGGGCGCTGCGGCGCCACCGGGGTCGCCGCCTCCCTGGGCGCCCGCAATATCTCAACCGGGCCGATCGCGCTGCTGGGATCGGAGGAACTGAAGCTGCGGGTGCTGCCGAAGGTGCTCTCGGGGGAGACCGCCTCCTCGCTGGCGATCACCGAGCCGGGCGGCGGCTCCGACGTGGCCAGCCTGCAGACCAGTGCCCGGCGGGACGGCGACGAATGGGTCCTGAACGGCCAGAAGACCTTCATCACCGGCGGCATGAATGCCAGCCACTATGTCGTCGGCGCCCGCACCGGCGGGCCGGGGCTGAAGGGCATCTCCCTGTTCTTCGTCGACTGGGGCACGCCCGGCTTCAGCCGCAGCGCGCTCGAGCGGAAGATGGGCTGGTGGGCCTCCGACACCGCAAGCCTGTATTTCGACGATGTTCGCCTGCCGGCCAGCGCCCTGCTGGGGCCGGAGAATGGCGGCTTCATCGCGATCATGAACAACTTCAATTACGAGCGGCTGACGATGATCGCCCAGGGCCTGGGCATGGCGAAGCTCTGCTTCGACGAGGCGGTGGCCTATGCGCGGGAGCGCCGCACCTTCGGCAAGCGCCTGATCGACCACCAGGTGATCGCCCACAAGGTGGCCGAGATGTCGGCCCGCATCGATTCCGTGGAGGCCTATCTGAACCAGATCTGCTGGCTGGCGGAGAACGGGCCGATGCCGGTGGCCGAGATCTCGAAGGCGAAGTTCCTGTCCACCAAGATGCTGGAATACGTCGCCTCGGAATGCATGCAGATCTTCGGCGGCGCCGGCTATCTGCGCGGCAACCCGGTGGAGCGGGTCTATCGCGAGGTCAAGGTGATGGCGATCGGCGGCGGCTCGGAAGAGATCATGAAAGACCTGGCGATCCGGCAGATGGGGGTTGCCGCCGGCTGATCCGCCGGCGCCGCCTCAAGGCGTCCAGAACACCGCCAGCCAGACGGTCTGTGCCTGCGGGTCGGTCCAGGCCACCCGGTGGCGCAGGCCCGCCGGCAGCAGGACATGGTCGCCTGGCGTCATTTCCTGCACCCTGCCGTCGGCGAATTCCAGCCGCGCCGCGCCGGCCAGCAGGGCCACCCATTCATCTTCCGCCTGGTCGTACCAGAAGCCGGGCGTCGAGGCCTGGCCGTGGCTGACGATCCGCTCCACCCGCATGCCCGGCCGGCCCGCCAGGACCTGCACCAGCTCCTCCTGGCCGGCATTCTCCGGCGCCAGGAGGTTTGCCGCACCTGTTTCCGCCATGACTGCATCCCCCCGCCCGGAACTGCCAGTGCCGCTCATCGTTGCCCGTGAAAGGGACCCCTGTCGCAGAAGGACAAGCGCCATGCCCGAGACACCGTTGAGCGACCGCGATTTCGACCTGGTGAGCACGATATACCATGCTGCGAAGGGCGCACGGATCAGCCGGCAGCACGCGGCCGACGCGCGGGAGGCCAACGACCAGGAGGCAGCTGCCTTTCTGGAGACGGCCCGCAAACAGTACGACGACCTGGCGGCACGCGGCTGCCAGCTCCTGAAGCAGCGGCTCTGACCCTGGCCTGCACGACAGGTCTGGCTGACGCCCCGCCCGCCCTCCCCTATCCTGCGGCCCGCAATCGCAGCGGGGAGGAACGGGATGAGCGCCGCGCCGGCAGTGACCTTCTGGTTTGAGTTCGCCAGCACCTATTCCTATCCGGCGGCGCACAGGGTCGGGGCCCTGGCCGCGGCGGCCGGCGTACCCGTCGTCTGGCGGCCCTTCCTGCTGGGTCCGGTCTTCGCCGCGCAGGGCATGACCGACAGCCCGTTCAACATCTATCCGGTGAAGGGCGCCTATATGTGGCGCGACCTCGAGCGCATCTGCGACGCGCAGGGCCTGCCGCTGACCCGGCCCGGCGCCTTTCCCCGCAACGGCCTGCGGGCGGCGCGCATCGCCACCGCGGCGCTTGCGGCGGGCGCTGCCTGGGCGCCGGATTTCGTGCGCGCCGTCTATCATGCCAATTTCGCCGAGGATCGGGAGATCGCCGACCCTGCCGTCCTGGCGCGGCTTCTGACCGGCCTGGGCGCCGACGCCGCGGACTGGCAGGCCCGGGCCGAGACCCCGGAGACGAAGGCCGCGCTGCGCGCCGCGACCGACGAGGCACAGGCGCTGGGCCTGTTCGGCGCCCCCAGCTTCACAATCGCCGGAGCGGATGGCGGGGTGGAGCTGTTCTGGGGCAATGACCGGCTGGAGCAGGCCCTGGCCTGGGCCCGGTAGCCGGCCTCCGCCCGCCCGGCCTGATCGGCTGCGCCGCCCCGGGCTTGCGCCACCGGTTTGTTCATCGGCAGCGGACTTGGTTATAAGCGTATGCGGCCCGCCGTTCGGCGGGCCGGGATCGTCCGCCAGATCGAGCCCTACAGACCAGACGGAGACGTTGATGCGGCGCACCGAGATTATTGCGGCGGCCGAGGCCGTCGACCGGCTGCTGGAACAGACCGGCATCGCGGCCCTGGCGGCCGCAGCGGCCGGCCTTGCCGGCAGCGGCGACGGCATGGCGCTGGCGGACCGGGTGTTCGACGTCTATGGCCGCGCCGCCGCGGAAACCGGGCGCCTGACGGCTGCGGAACGCCATGTGCTGCACAGCTTCGGGATGCAGGCGATGCTGGATCGCGACTGGTGGCGCAGCGCGATGAGCGAGGCCGCCGCCGGCCGGGCCGGCGCGCTGAACGCGCTCGCCCTGCAGATCCGTGCCTTCCGCACCGCACGCCCGGCGCTGCAGGCGCTGGTCGCGCCGACCACCATCGCCGAGCATGTGCAGGGGGGTGCGGAGGACCAGGCCAAGCTGGACGGGCTGATGCTGCTGCTGATCGACGATGCGCAGCACCGCTCCACGCCGGAGCGACTGATCGCGGCCCTGTCGGCGGTCAGCACCTTCTACCGGGTGGCGGCACGCCTGGAAGGGCATGGCGAGGCCGACCTGACCGTGCTGGGCCTGGATTCCGGCAACGACAAGTCGATCGAACTGGTGGGGCTCGCGAAGGTGATCGCCGCCGTGCGGGAGATCATCCTGTCGGTCTATCGCCGCGCCGCGGCCTATGCCGATCTGACCGGACAGGAACGTCTGCAGCAGATCAAGGCCGACCTGCCGGTGCTGCACGATCTCGGCCGGCTGGGGGCGGAGCAGGCGGAGATCTTCCGCCGCAGCCTGGGCCAGGCGGTCGACGATTTCGTCGCCGCCGGCACCCTGATCCCGGAAATGCTGGACCTGGCCGGCCCAGCCGCCCGCCAGGTGATGACCCCGGAGCGCAAGCTGCTGGCGCAGCCGTCCAGCGCGGCGGCGGAAAGCGACGGCCTGGCAGAGATGCAGGCGATGCTGCAGGCCCTGCGCCGGGAACGCGACGACCTGGTCGCCGCGCTGCCGCCGGAGCGGCGGGAAAGCCTCTACCGCCGGCTGACCGCCGAGGGCCTGGCCTGACCCGTCTCAGCCGGCGCCGCCGGCCAGCCAGGTTCCGCCGGGCGGCGCATCGCCGGCATCATGGTCCGGCCGGTCCCCGCCCGGTCCCGTCAGCTGGCGGATGACCGAAAGCAGGTGCAGCCGGTCGATCGGCTTGGCGACATAGGCGTCCATGCCGGCCGCCAGGCAGCGATCCTGGTCCTCCGCCATGGCGAAGGCGGTCAGGCCGATCACCGGCACCGCATTGCGCGGCGGCGGCATGGCGCGGATCTCCCGGGTGGCGAGGATCCCGTCCATGACCGGCATCTGCACATCCATCAGCACCGCGTCGTAGCTGCCGCGGGACAGGGCCGCGACCGCTTCCGCACCGTTCGCCACCAGGTCCACCGCATGACCCGCCGAGACCAGGAGCGCCTCCAGCAGCCGCCGGTTCATCGCATTGTCTTCCGCCGCCAGGATGCGGCGCCCCTGCGATGCCGCGGCCGGGGCTTCGCCGCCCTCCGCCGTGGCGATTGCGGCCGCATCGGCCGAAGCGGGTGCGACGGTCGCTGCGGCCGGGATCCGGAACCAGAAGCGCGCGCCCTGGCCCTCGACGCTGTCGACCCCGATCGCCCCGCCCATGCGCTCCGCCAGCTCCCGGCAGATCGCCAGGCCCAGGCCGGTGCCGCCGAAACGGCGGGTGGCAGAGCCGTCGACCTGGACGAAGGGCGCGAACAGCGCCTCCTGGTCGTTGGCGGCAATGCCGATGCCGCTGTCGGCAACGGTGACCTCCAGCCAGCCGCCATCCTCCGGCAGGTGGCTCAGGGCCACCGTGACATGGCCGAGGTCGGTGAACTTGACCGCATTGCTGACCAGGTTGGAGAGGATCTGCCGCAACCGCAGGCGGTCGCCGACCAGCCATTCGGGCAGGCCGGCGACAGGCTGCAGCTTCAGGCTCAGGCCTTTCGCCGTAGCGGTGCCGCGGAACAGGGCCATCACCTCTTCCGCCATCTCCCGGATCGCGAAGGGCGCCGGCTTCAGGTCGATGGCACCTTTCTCGATGCGGGCCAGTTCCAGGATGTCGTTCAGAAGCCCCAGCAGGTCGCGGGCGGATGACAGGGCGGTTTCCGCATAGTCGCGCTGGCGCGCATCCAGGGCCGTGGTCTGCAGCAGGTCCAGGGTACCGATGATGCCGTTCATCGGCGTGCGGATCTCGTGGCTCATGGTCGCCAGGAAACGCGACTTCGCGGCATTCGCCGCAACCGCCGCCTGCTCCGCCTCGCGCGCCACGCGGGCCGTCCGCAGTAGCTCCAGTTCGTCGATGGCGATGGCGGCAAGCCGTTCGAGCACACAGAGGTCCAGCCCCTGGAAGTCCATCGGCCGGTCGTAGAGGATGCACATGGTGCCCAGGACATGGCCGTCCGGGGTCACCATCGGCGCACCGGCATAGGCGCGGATGCCCGCCGGGCCGGTCACCAGCGGATTGTCGGCGAAGCGCGGATCCCGGGTCGCGTCGGGCACCACAAGCAGCTTGGCGCCGGCGAGCGCATGGGCGCAGAACGCGTGTTCCCGTGGCGTCTGCGCAAAAGCGACGCCGACCCGCGACTTAAACCATTGCCGGTCCGCATCGACAAAGCTGACCAGCGCCATCGGCGCCGCAAAATAGCGCGCCGCAATCGTCGTCAGGCGGTCGAACGTCTCCGTCGGCGGCGTATCGAGCACCTCGTAGCGGTGCAGAGCCTGCAGGCGCGACGGTTCGTTGGCGGAAGACTTTTCCATGAGGCCATGTTCCGGCTTGGTGTGCTCGATCGACAAATGTTATCGCTGCCGGACCTTGCGATATCCTTAAGCGCCCCCTCGCCGCCGCTGCCCGGATCTTAAAGCTCCAGCTGCATCATCGGCCGGGTCGGGGACCGGCGCGTGACCTCCCGGAAGCCTGCCGCCCGGAAGGCCGCGGCCGTGCCGGTCCAGGCATAGACGGCCGGGTAGCGGCCATCCGTGGGCTCCACGGGATAGCCCTCGAGCCGGCTGGCGCCGCGGGCGGCCGCAAAGCCGGCCGCCGCCTTCAGCAGCGCCACCGACACGCCGCGCCGCCGATGGCTGCGTGCCACCAGGAAGCAGCTGACCGACCAGACCGGCCGGTCGTCGACAGGCTTGTGGATGCGCGACCCGGCCAGCCGCGGGAAGGCGCCGCGCGGCGCCACCGAGATCCAGCCGACCGGCAAGGCACCGTCATAGGCCAGCAGGCCCGGCACTTCCCCCGCCGCGAACAGCGCCTGCATGGCGCTGCGGTTGCCCTCCCCCTTCGCGGCATCGAAGCCCTTGCGGCCCAGCCGCCACAGCATGCACCAGCAGCCGCCGGAACCGCCCTTCGGCCCCATCAGCGCCTCGAAATCGTCCCACCGGTCGGGCCCGGCCTCGTGCACGGCGATCGCCGCTGCCTCGCTCACCTCGTTCCCTCCCCCTTGCGGTTCCACCGGATGCCCCGCAGGCCGCGGCCCTCGAGCACCAGGATGCCGGCGATCACGGCCGCCGCGCCCAGCAGCTGCATCGGCGCCAGCACCTCGCCCAGCACGATCCAGGCCATGACGATGGTGGTCGGCGGCCCGATCGTGCTGACCAGCGCCGCACGCTCCGCCCCCAGCTGGCGCACCCCCTCGGCGATCATGAACAGCGGCAGCACCGTCACCGCGCCCACCAGCAGGGCCATCAGCCCCCAGGCGGTCGAGGTGAAGCCGGCCAGTTCCTCCAGCGGCGGCCGCAGCGCCAGGAAATGCGCCAGCAGGCCGGCCGTCGCCGCGGTCATCGCGAACACCGTGAAGCGCACGCTGCCGATCCGCGCCGCCGCCGCCTGGTTGGCCAGGAAGTAGAAGGTGAAGCCGACGGCGGAGGCGAGCGCCAGGGCGGCGCCATAGGCATTGGCGTCGAACAGGTCGGCATCCAGCGCCCCCACCGCCAGCACGATGCCGACATAGGTGATCGCCAGCGCCAGCAGGGTCCGCCGGGGCGGCAGCTGGCCGCGGCGGATCGCCTCCACCAGCACGACGAAACTGGGATAGGCATAGAGCAGCACCCGCTCCAGCGAGGCATCGATCAGGCGCAGCGATTCGAAGTTCACCAGCGCGCCGACATAGTAGCAGGCAAGGCCTGCCGCGGCGGAAATCGCGATTCCGCGACGGTCCCGCAATACGATCCGCCCCCAGCCCAGCCGCATGGCCGCCCAGATCCAGAAGACCGGCAGCGCTGCGGCGGACCGCACGGCGACCAGTGTGGTCACATCGACCCCTTCGGCATAGAGCAGCTTCGCCAGGATGCCCTTGTTCGCCAGCAGCATGGCACCGCCCATCGCCAGCGCCAGGCCCAGCCACAATGCCGCGGGCGGGGGCGCAGCGGGCGCGGGCGCAGCGGGCGGGCCCGCCGCCGGAGCCGCCGCAGCAGGCGCGGAATCCGGCGGCGCGGCGCCGCCATCCGGCGGCCTGTTTGCATTCGTTGTCATCGGCGGGTCGGAACGCTTTAATGGGCGCCCGCGACCGGCCTCCGGCCGGCGGGCATCGCTATCGTCTGCACCATATCGGGAGAAGTGTCATGGCCGATCCGAGATTGCGCCGCCAGCTGGCGGAAGGGAAGTTCGTCGCGGCCCCCGGTGTGTTCGAGATGATCACCGCCCGCATCGCCGAGAGCATCGGCTTCGACGCGGTCTATGTCACCGGCTACGGCACCGTCGCCTCCCATCTGGGCCTGCCCGATGCCGGCCTGGCGACCTATACCGACATGCTGTCGCGGATCTCGCGGATCTGCGAGCTGTCCTCGGTGCCGGTGATCGCCGATGCCGATACCGGCTATGGCGGGCTGCTGAATGTGCAGCATACCGTGCGCGGCTATGAGCGCGCCGGCGTCACCGCGATCCAGATCGAGGATCAGGAATTCCCGAAGAAGTGCGGCCATACGCCGTACCGGCGGGTGATTCCGCTGGACGACATGCTGCGCAAGATCGAGGTCGCCGCCGAGGCGCGGACGAGCGACGACTTCCTGATCATCGCGCGCACCGATGCGCGCACCGGCCATGGCCTGGAGGAGGCGATCCGCCGGGCGGAGGCGTTCGGCAATGCCGGCGCCGACATCCTGTTCGTGGAATCGCCGGAAAGCCGCGACGAGATGGCGGAGGTCTGCCGCAGCCTGAAGAAGCCCTGCATCGCCAACATGGCCGATGGCGGGCGCACGCCGATCCTGCCGGCGGCCGAGCTGCAGGAGCTGGGCTATGCGCTGGCGATCTGGCCGGCGCTGGGCTTCCTGTCGATGGGCGCGGCCGTGGCCCATGCCTACACACGGTTCAAGGAGACCGGCAGTTCCACGCACGACGACGTGCCGCTGTACAATTTCCAGGACTTCTCGAAGCTGATGGGCTTCCAGGAGATCTGGGACTTCGAGGAGCGCCACAAGGAAGTGGCGGAGTAGTCGGTACGGCGGCGCAGGCATAGAAGACATCTGGCAGCAGCCAGGCGGAAGGAGACGGGGCGATGGGCGTGAAGGTGGATGTCGGGCGGCTGCAGCAGACGGTGCGCGACCAGTTCGGCGTGGAAATCGACCGCGACCTGGCGGAGCGGATGCAGTCCACCATCGAGCCGGCGCTGTCCGACCTCGAAGCCGCGCGGTCGAAGGTCGTCTTCGACGGCAGCGAGCCGGCCAGCTTCGACGCCGTGATGATGGAACTGGCGCCCGAGACGGTGCGCAGCCAGGCGGCGACCTTCGGGGGGACGAAGGGATGAGCGGGCAGGACCTCACCGACCTGGACCTGGTCGCCGCGGCCGACGGCGTCGCGGCGGGCCGCTTCTCCGCCCGCGAACTGGTCGAGGCGGCATTGAAGCGGATCGAACGCTGGAACCCGGTGGTCAACGCCTTCATCTCCGTCGATGCCGATGCCTGCCTGCAGGCCGCCGACGCGGCGGATGCGGCGCGCGCGGCGGGGGGCGACCTGGGGCCGCTGCATGGCGTGCCGCTGGCACACAAGGACCTGTTCGGCCGCAAGGGCTACCAGGCGACCTGCGGCTCCAAGGTGCGCCGCGACCGGGTCGCCGCCGGCACCGCGACGGTGCTGGAGCGCCTGGATGCGGCCGGTGCGCTGAACCTGGGCGGGCTCAACATGTCGGAGCTGGCCACCGGACCCACCGGCCACAACCTGCATTACGGCCATTGCCGCAATCCCTGGAACCCGGAGCGGTTCACCGGCGGCTCTTCCAGCGGTACCGGCGCCGCCGTCGCGGCGCGCCTGGTGCCCGGCGGGCTGGGCACCGATACGGGCGGCTCGATCCGCCTGCCGTCGGCCTTCTGTGGCATCGTCGGCCTGAAGCCGACGCAGGGTCGGGTCAGCCGCCATGGGGTGATGGGGCTCAGCTTCTCGCTGGACAATATCGGGCCGATGACCCGCACCGTGCGCGACTGCGCCCGCATGACGGACGTGCTGGCCGGGCACGACCCGCTGGACACCACCTCCGCCCGCCTGCCGCCGCCCAACTGCGAGGCGGCGGTCGGACGCTCGGTCCGCGGCCTGCGGGTCGGCGTGGTGGAGGACGGCCATTACACGCGCTACCTGTCGCCGGAGGCCGCCGCGCTGCTGGAGGATGCCAAGGCGGTGCTGGCCGATTGCGGCGCCACCCTGGTGCCGGTCTCCCTGCCCCACCAGGAACTGCTGGCCAACCTGTCCAATGTGCTGCTGGGGGCGGAAGCCACCATGTTCCACGGCCCCGACCTTGTGGAACGCGGCGACGACATCCAGCCGCAGGTGCGCGCCCGCCAGATGGCCGGCTTCGGCTATCCGGCGCTGGCCTATACCCGTGCCCTGCAGCTGCGCGGGCCGATCCTGCGCGAGGTCGTCGCCACCGGCTTCGCCGGGGCGGACGTGATCCTGCTGCCGATCATCAACACGACGGCGCGCGGCATCGCGGAAACCGACGTCGGCAGCGCCCCGGGCATGGCGGAGTTCATCGCCCAGGTCTCCAGCTGCAGCCGCCCGCTGAACTATCTCGGCCTGCCCGGCCTGGTCAGCCCCTGCGGTTTCGATTCCGACGGCCTGCCGATGGCCTTCCAGCTGATGGGCCGCCCCTTCGACGAGGAGACCCTGTTCCAGGTCGCCGCCGCCTACGAGGCGGAGACCCGCTGGTGCGACCGCAGCCCGCCGGAACCGGGGTGACAGAGCCCGGGTGACAGAACCGCGCTGACGGTCCGTCAGGGCAGTGGCGACGACAGCGCTGCCAGTTCGGAAAGGGCGAGCGCCAGCACGGCCTCGTTGCCCACGTCCATCATCATCATGTGGGAGTGGCCCGGGAGGCCGTGCGCGGCGAGGTCCAGCACAGCGGCACATGCACCGCGGTTGCCGAGCCGGTCGTGCAGGTCCCGGATCTGCGCCCGCAAACCCTGCCACAGGGGGTCGCCGTCGCAATAATCGCCGAACAGGGCGAGGAAGCGGCTATCGGCAAGGCAGCCGGGCAGGTCCGGTGGCGTGCCATTGGGCTCCAGTGCGATGATCCCGGAAACCAGTTCAGGCGACTCGGTGGCGATCCGGTAGGCCAGACCGGCGCCGGACGAATGGACGATGATCGTGCACCGGCCGATCCGGCGGACCGCTTCCAGGATCGCCGGCAGGGCCCGCGAATCGCTGTCGGGCCAGCGCGGCACGAACTGCTTCATCAGCTCAGGGAAAGCCGGCAGCGGAAAGCGCCCGCCGGGATGGGTGCGGCGGGCCGCGAAGCCGTCCGCGGGCCCGAGGCGGAAGATCCGCCAGGCCTCTTCCGCGGTGCGCATGATCGCCGCGTCCGGCCAGATGCCCGGCAGCGCGCACCATCCGGCCCGGCCGCGCTCCACGCTGTCGATCACATAGACCGCCCTGCCCAGGCGCAGCAGCAGTTCCAGCCAGCCGGGCCGGCCGTCGGGCGTGGTTTCCCAGCAGGCGCCACTGAAGCCGCCGCCATGCAGCAGCAGCACCGGGTCGCCGCTCGCCGCCACCGGCAGGAAGTACTGCACGTAGCAGGCCTCGATCGCGTAGCGGCCGTTCGGGTCGTGGCGAAAGTCCGGCAGGGTGTCGGAAATGTACAGGCGCGCCGTCGGACGGTCGGCGACCGTGACCTCGCGCCCGCCGGCGAAGAAGCTGCCCATGTCGCGCAGCGCCAGCGGCTCTCCGGTTGCAGCGATGCTCACAGGGCCACCGTGGTCAGTTCGGGAACAGCGATGAGCAGTGCGATCAGAACGAACTCAATCAGGATGAAAGGCACGCAGCCGCGGAAGATCTGCCCGGTGGACAGCTCCGGGCAGGCGCCCTTGACGACGAAGACGTTCAGCCCGACAGGCGGCGAGATGACGCCGATCTCGGTCATCTTGGTGACCAGGATGCCGAACAGGATCGGGTCGATGCCGGCCTGCTGCACGACGGGGAAGACCGTCGGCATGGTCAGCAGGATCATCGACAGCCCGTCGATGAAGGCGCCGAGCACGAGGAAGGGCAGCAGCAGCAGGACGGTGAGCAATGCCGGCGGCAGGTCGAAGCCGGCGACCCAGCCGGCCAGGGCCTGCGGCAGCTGGGTGGTGGCGAAGCCGAGGCTGAACAGGGCCGATCCCAGGATCAGGGCGAAGATCGCCGCGGAGGAAAAGCCCGTCTCCACCAGGCCCTGCAGCAATTCCCGCCGCCGGCCGGCGGTGTGGCGCAGCGCGATCAGCAGGGCGACGCCGGCGCCGACGGCCGTCGCCTCGGTCGGCGTCGCCACCCCGCCGTAGATTGCACCCATTACGGTGAGAAACAGCAGCGCCACCTCCCAGCTGCGCGCCAGGCTGCCCAGACGGGTGCGCAGGTCGGCCGGAGCGCCGCGGGCGGCCGCCCGGACCTGCGGATCGAAGCGGGAGACGATGGAAATGCCGATAGCATAAGCGATCGCGGTCAGGACGCCGGGCACCACGGCGGCGACCAGCAGCTTGGTCAGCGAGACGCCGGTGGCCAGGGAATAGATCACCAGCACCCCGGATGGCGGGATCAGCACCCCCAGGGTACCGCCGGCGGCCACTGCCCCGGCGGCCATCCGCTGCGAATAGCCTGCCAGAAGCATCTGCGGGATCGCGATCCGCGACATGGTCGCCGCGGTGGCGACCGAGGCGCCGGTGACCGTGGCGAAGCCGGCACAGGCGAAAACCGAGGCGATCGCCAGGCCGCCCCGCACATGACCGACCCAGGCCCGGGCGGCGGCGAATGCCCGCTCCGACAGCCCGGCCGTCAGGGCCAGATGACCCATGAACAGCGACAGCGGGACGATGATCAGGGTGAGGTTTGCGGTGGTGGAGAAGGGTTCGGCGCCGGCCAGGAACTCCAGGCTGCGGGTGCCGCGGGTGGCCGCAAGCCCGGCGAGACCGGTCAGCCCGAGGGCGAATGCGATCGGCATGCCGACGACCAGCAGCAGGCAGAGCCCGGCGATCATCAGGTAACCGACGATGTTCGGGTCGATCACGCCGTGCTCCCATCGGGCCGCAGCGCCCGCCATGCCTGCAGCAGCAATTGCAGCGCCAGCAGGGCGAAGCCGAGCGCGATGGCGATCCGCACCGGCCAGACCGGCAACGACACCACGCCGATTGTCGTCTCCTCGCGCAGCACCGCCGTCCAGGCCTTCATCGCCGTCACCCAGGCCATGATCGCGGCGAAGCCCAGGCTCGCCAGTGTGGCGACCAGGCGGCAGGCGCGGCGGGCAGCACGCGGCATCCGCTCCACCGCCGCGGTCATCGTGAAATGATCGCCGCGGGTCTGCGCCCCGGCCAGGCCGAGGAAGACGAGCAGCACCAGCAGCTGGGTGCTTAGTTCCGCCGCCGCCGGCACGGTGGTCGACAGGAGTTTGCGGAGGAAGACGTCGGGCACGATCAGCAGCACCATGAGCAGGGTGGCACAGCCGCTTACCGCGCCCAGCGCGACCAGGCCCCGCTCGACTGCCGACAGACCGCCCGTCATCCGTGTCCCCACCTTCATCTCCTGGCCGGTCCCGGCCTCCGGTGCCGGTTCGACCGGCACCGCGCCGGTCCCGGAACGGCTACTGGCCGCGCACCCGGTCGAACCCGGGAACGTAGCTGGAGGTGGCGTCGTACTTCGCGACCAGGTCGCGGTACTGCTGCAGCACCTGCTTCCCGTCCAGGCCGCGGTCTTCCATTTCCGACGTCCAGTCGTCCCAGACCGCCTGCGCGGTTTCGTCCCGCCAGCGCTGCGTCTCCGCCGGCGACAGGCCCTGCACCGTCAGGCCCGTCGCTTCCCTGATCCGTGCCACGGACGCATCCACCGCGGCGTCTGTGACCTTCAGGAAGCGGTCCGGGATCTCCGCCGCCACTTCGCCGATCACCGCCTTCGCGCTGTCAGACAAGGCATCGTAGCTCTGCTTGTTGAAGGCCAGGGCCACGATCGCATAGATCCCCATGCGCCCCTGGTCGCCGCCGAACTTCGCGATGTCCTGCAGGCCCACCAGGGTGCTGACGTCGAACGGCGCGGAGGTGAAGCCGTCGATGGCACCGCTCTTGAATGCCTGGACGCCATCGTTCATGCCCATCGCCACCGGGGTCGCCCCCAGCATTTCCAGCGACTTCGCGATGCCGAGGGTGGCACGGACCCGCAGCCCCTTCAGGTCCTCTGCCGAGGTCACGGAGCGGTTGGTCCACAAGGTGTTTTCCGTGGCGGTCAGGGCATAGAGCAGGTGCATGCCGTTCGCCTGCCATTCGTCGCGAAAGGCCGCATTCTGCGCATAGAGGTCGGTGACCGCCTTCGCCGCGGCATCCGCCTTCTCCGTGATGTAGGGCTGCACCACGCCGGACAGCGGCAGCATGTCGGGATTGTAGCCGGGCGCGCCGGTGGCGAGGTCGGCGGCGCCGGACGACAGGCCCGGGAACACGTCGAGCGCGCTGAGCAGGGTGCCGCCATAGTAGCGCTCGAAGGTCACCTCGCCGTCGGTGCGGCGGGTCACCTCGTCCATGAACCAGTCGTCGACCTGCACCCAGGTGAAGCTCTGCGGCAGGTAGGTCGCATAGGTCAGTTTCGCCGGCTCGGCGGAGACTTCCGCCGTACCCAGCAGCACCGCCGCCCCAAGGACCAGGGTGGCGCCGCGCAGCGCTCTACGGATCATCGCTTCCTCCCGTGTTTTCTCGCCGCCACAAGGCGGATCGCCTCCGGGGCCGCCCCCGGTGCTGTCGCATGATAGGGGTGTTTTGTCTCGTACGATACATTAAATGTTTCGCACGAGACAATAATGGCTATGGCCTGCGCGCCCTGCGCTGTGCCATCCTGAAGCCGGAAAGGCCGTCGCCGCGCTGTCGCCGCACCCACTTTCGCCATCCCGCCGGAAGGAGAGACGCTTGGATCTGCCGGAGATCTTCGATCGCACCGTGATGCCGTTGACCTACCGGCTGGGCTATCTCGTGAACTACTACCGCGAACCCCTGATGCGCGACATCGAGGGGCGGTTCGGGCTGATCCGGCCGGAATGGACGGTGTTGCTCTGCCTTTCCGCGCAGCAGGGGCTGACAGCCAGCGACATCTGCGACATGACCGGCCATCTGCGCGCCGCGGTCAGCCGTGGGGTCGGGCTCCTGGAGAAGAAGGGCCTGATCGAACGCGTGGGGGACGAGAGCGACGGCCGCCGTCTGCGGCTGTTCCTCACCGGCCGCGGGCGCGAGGTCTTCGCCCGGATCGAGCCGCTCCTGCAGGCCCGCGAGGACGCCCTGCTCGCCCGCCTGTCCGCCGCGGAGCGCGAGCGGCTGCGCCGGCAGCTCGATCACCTCTGCGAACGGGTGCGTGCGCTGGACTGACGCCCGGCTGCGTCAGGACGGCCGCCGCCCGCTCAGTCGCGGTGGCGCGGCATGGCCTGGAGCTGCGCCCGGCTGGCGCTGGTGCGGACCCGCAGGCCCTTGCCGTCGGTCCGGCGCAGCACGGTGACTTCATGCATCGGCAGCGCGACGGCCTTGCCGCCAAAGCCCAGCATGCCGCCCATGTCGACGACGAGCGCGGTGATGATGCCGCTGTCGGTCGCCATCACCGACCGGACCGCGCCGATCCTCTCGCCGCCGCTGCCATAGACATCGACACTGCGCAGCATCTGCGGCGTGACCTCGCTCATCGCCGCCTGGCGATAGCCGTCCGGCGTCGCGGCGGCACTGCCGGATCCAGCCGCGGCCAGCGGCAGCCGCGTGCCGCCGCCTGGCGCCGCGATGCCGCTGGCGGGCGTCATGGCGAGCGGCTTTGCGCCTTCGCCGGCGCCTTCATAGGCCGGCGCCCGCTGCAGGCTGTCGCGGGTCGCCGCCAGCAGCAGGATCCGCCTGGCCGGATCCGCCGGGTCGCCGGCCAGGACCACCGCCTCGATCGGCACCGCCACCACCTTCCCGGTCGAACCGACGAAGCGCCCCACATCGACAAGCACGGCGCGCACGGCACCCGCCTCCGTCAGCAGCAGGTCCGTCACGGTCCCCAGCCTCTGTTTCGGCAGGGCGCGGGCGAGAAGGCCGACGGGCGAATTGCCGGCAAGCCCGGCAAGCTGCTCCAGGAGCGGGTCGTCGGCGGCATGGACGGCGGCCCCGACCA
>NZ_JBHRTR010000034.1:327856-418744 GCF_042646425.1 Marinibaculum pumilum | reverse complement strand
GCCGGGGGCGGCCGAACCGGTGGGCCCGTCCCCGGCCGCCCCCGGCACGACGGAAGCCAGCAGAAGCAGGAGGGCCATGCCGGCGGCGCCCATCGCAACCGCCGCGCTGCCGGCCGCCCCGGCCGATGCGACTGGCCCGGGCATGGCGATCAGGCCATCTTCAGGCCGATAATGCCGGCGACGATCAGTCCGACAGAGACGAAGCGGATCGCGTTCGCCGGCTCACCCAGCAACCAGACTCCCAGGAAGAAGGTGCCGACGGCCCCGATGCCGGTCCAGACCGCGTAGGCGGTACCGACCGGAATCACCCGCTGCGCCATGAACAGGAAGGCGCCGCTGACCATGATGGAGACCACGGCCAGCGCCAGCGGCCAGAACTTCAGCCCCTGGTCGGTCCAGCCGAACTTCAGCCCCATCGGCCAGCCCCATTCGGCAATGCCCGCCAGCAGCAGATAGATCCAGGCCATGTCGTCCCTCGCGCATCCGGTTTCCCCTGCATTCCGGTTACCCGATGCGGCCAGGTGTGTCACGGTCACGCTGGCAGCCGGCGTGCCGCATGACATCAGCTCATGCCTCGGGTTCGTTATTGTCCTTTGTGGCAAGCCGCCCGGCACCGTAAGCAGGAGCGACCTCTTCACTCTCCACCGCCAGCGGCGAGGACGACCATGACCACATCCGGCCGCATGCCCGGCGCCGCCGCCATCCTGATCGGCGCGGCGGTGATGATGACCCTGACCATGGGCCTGCGGCAGAGCCTGGGGATCTTCATGCACCCCGCCGTGGAGGAGATCGCGATCACGGTCGCGGAGTTCACCTTCGCGGTCGCCGTGCAGAACCTGCTCTGGGGCCTGTTCCAACCCTTCGCCGGTGCCGCCGCGGTGCGCTGGGGCTATCGCCCGGTGATGCTGTTCGGCGCGGTCGTCTATGCCGGCGGCATGCTGCTGCTGTCGCAGGCGCAGGGCATGCTGGCCGTCCTGCTCGGCGCGGGCTTCTGCATCGGCACCGGCATGGCCTGCGCCTCGGTGGCGATGGCGATGGCGGTCACCGCTCGGACCGTTTCGGCCGCGCGGCGTTCCACCATGCTGGGGGTGATGTCGGCCGCCGGCTCGATCGGCACCCTGATCGCGGCGCCGATCGGCCAGTTCCTGCAGGATGCGGACGGCTGGCGCCTCGGCGTGCTGGGCTTTGCGCTGATGGCCGCCCTGATCGTGCCGGCCGCCTGGCTCGCCGGCCGCACCGACCGCAGGGCAGAGCCCGGGGCTGCCCAGGCCGGCCCGGTCGGCAACAATGCGGATGGACTGGGGGCCTGGGCGGCCACCCGGCTGGCCTGCGGCAACGGCCCCTTCCTGGTGATGACCGGCGCCTATTTCGTCTGCGGCATGCAGCTCGTCTTCCTGACCACCCACCTGCCCGCCTATCTGGAGATCTGCGGCATGGACCCGATGCTGGGCGCCACCGCGCTCGGCACCATCGGCGGCTTCAACGTGCTGGGCAGCCTGTTCTTCGGCTGGGCCGGCGGGCGCTGGAACAAGCGCCTGCTGCTGGGCGGCATCTACGTCCTGCGCTCGATCGTGCTGGCCTGGTACTTCATGGCCCTGCCGACGCCGGAGACGACGATCCTGTTCGCCGCGATGATGGGCTTCCTCTGGCTCGGCGTCTCGCCGCTGGTGGCGGGCCTTGTAGTGGAGATGTTCGGCCTGCGCTGGCAGGCGATGATCCAGGGCCTGGCCTTCATGAGCCACCAGGTCGGCAGCTTCGTCGGCGCCTTCGGCGGCGGCTGGCTGTTCGACCGGCTGGGCTCCTACGAGCTGGCGGTGCAGATCGGCGTCGGCATCGGCCTGACCGCCGGCCTGGTGCAGATGCTCACCGCCTTCGGCGGCCCGACCCGCCTGCCCCGACCGGCCTGAGCGCCGGCGGCCCGGTCGGTCTCGCGGCCCCTTTTCCTCGACACCGGCGCCGCTTTCTGCTGGAACATCCGGCAGCGACGGAACGGCGCCTTTCGAGCTGCCGTCCGCCGGGGGATGTCGCACCGCTTCGAGGAAATGCCCGTGACCGATACCAAGACCGTACTGATCGACCGCCATCCGGGCCGCTCGGCCCAGACCATCGGGATGGCCCGCGTGCTGGGCACCGATCCGGACCTGATCCACGAGCCGTCGGTCGGCGTGGTCGGGACCAAGGGCGACAGCCAGTGCTATCTCGGCGTGCAGGAGAAAGTGGAAGCGATCCACGCCTGCCTGAAGGGCCGGATCGGCAAGGGCGAGGGCCAGCTGAAGCTGCGTCTGGTGCAGCCGGAATTCACCATCGCGACCTCCGACGGCATCCGCAACGGCACGCGGGAGATGCGCTATTCCCTGATCGGGCGCGAGGTCACCAACGATGCGCTGTGCGAGCATCTGGAGGCGACGGGCCTGGCCGGCACCATCGCCGTCGTCGCCTGCGACAAGCCGCCGGTCGGCACCCTGGCTGCCCTGCTGGAGCATAACCTGCCGTCGATCATCATGTCCGACGGCCCGATCCATCCCGGCCAGGACCCGAAGACGGGGGAGGCGCTGGACATCGTGAGCGCCTATCAGGTCGCCGGCAATCCGGACCCGGAGTTCCGCCACCACATCGCCTGCCATGCCTGCCCCGGCATCGGCAGCTGCGGCGGCATGTTCACCTACAACACCATGCAGACCTTCATCGGCGTGGTCGGCATGCAGCCGCTGCACATGGTGGCACCAGCCTCCGACGACCGGCGCCGGGTGGAGCAGTTCCCCGGCGAGCTGGTCGACCTGCTGGCCAACCTGATCGACAAGGACCTGAAGCCGCGCGACATCGTGGTGCGGGATTCGCTGCGCAATGCGGTGATCGTCGCGATGGCGGTGGGCGGATCGACCAACGTCACCCTGCACGCGCCGGAGATCGCCCGCGCCGCCGGCTATGCCGATTTCTGGCGCGAGGTGATGACGCCGGAGGAGTTCAACCACCTGTCGCAGCACGTCGTGCCGGTGCTCACCGACGCGCGCCCCTACGGCAAGTATTCGATGGTCGATATCGACCGGGTCGGCGGCGTGCAGATGATCGTGCGCGAGCTGCTGGATGCCGGGCTGCTGAACGGCGAAGTGATGACCTGCACCGGCGAGACCCTGGCCGGCCAGGTCGCCCGGCTGGAGGCGAAGCCGGTCGACGGCACCATCGTCTATCCCGTCGCCAGGCCCTACAAGCCGACCGGCGGCCTGCGGGTGCTGGGCGGCAACCTGTCGCCCGACTTCTCCGCGATCCTGAAGCTGGCCGGGGTCGAGGGCGGCCTGGACGGCAATGTCTTCCGCGGTCAGGCGCGCGTGTTTGAGGGCGAGCGGCACCTGCTGGAGGCGCTCGACAAGACACCGGACAGCTTCCAGGACAAGGACATGATCATTGTCCGCTACGAGGGGCCGAGCGGCGCCCCCGGCATGCCGGAGATGCTGGACCCCACCTCCCGCATCACCGCCCTGTGCCGGGAGCGCGGCATCGTCGTGGCACTGATGACCGACGCCCGCTTCTCCGGCGGCTCGGTCGGCCTGGTGATCGGCCATGTCGGGCCGGAGGCGGCCTTGGGCGGGCCGATCGCCTTCATCGAGGATGGCGACGAGATCGTCGTCGACCTGAACACCAACGCGCTGAACTGCCCGGCGCTCGACGATGCCGCCACCCTGTCGGCCCGCAAGAGCGCGTGGGAGAAGGTGGTCGCGGACAATGGCGGCGTGCACCCGAATTGCGGCGCCGCCGACACTCGCCTGCTGCACCGCGCCCGCCACACCGCGGTGCCGGCGATCCGCGGCGGCGGCCTGCATCCCAACCGCGAGGTCTGGGTGCGAAGCCCCCGCGAGGCCGCGCGCTCCGGCTTCGTGCCGGCGAACCGCCACCGGCCGGAGACGAAGAAGGCGTTCTGACGGCGCCGCTGCCCGTCTCAGGACTGCAGGGGCCGTCCCGGCAGGCCATCCTGCGGAAGGCCCAGGTGCCGCAGCACGGTCGGCGCGATGTCGAGCAGCGACGTCGCCGCCGACCGGGTCTCCCCGGCCCCGAAGCCGGGGCCGGAAGCGATCAGGAAGGGCTGGGTCTCGTAGCGGCCCAGCCCGCCATGCTGGCCCTTGCCCGGCACCTCTTCGTCCGTCTCGAACCGTACCGCAACGTCAGAGCGGCCGGGGATGCCATGCGCGTTCGGCATGTCATCGCCGGCCATCGCCACGGCAAGGCGCAGGCCGCCAGCGGGCGCCATGCCGACCTCCGCGAGATCGTCATCGGCGAAAACCGCGCGGCACCAGTCCTGTGCCCGCAGCCAGTGCGCGACGGCGGCCAGCCGCTCCTCCGGGACGCTCCGGTCCGCATAGATCAGGGCGCTGCCGCCCTGCGGCGCGACCTGCAGATCGCCGCCATCGCGTTCCGGCTTGAACCCCGCCTGCCACAGGAGGCGCTCGACCGGGATCACGCGGCGGACCGTTTCATGGCCGTGGTCTGAGCCAAGCAGGAACAGCACCGCCTCGCCCGTCGCGCGCAGTTCGGCTACCGCCTGCGCCACCATCGCCACGCACTCGTCAGCCGCCGCCACCGCCGCCCGGTGCGCCGGCGAGCCCAGCGCGCTGCCATGCATCACCTTGTCGGGATTGGCGAGCCAGAGGCTGACCAGCGGCGCCGACGGGTCGTCGCGCAACAGGGCGCAGAAGCGTTCGGTCGCGGCCCGGTCGCCGGCCGCATCGGGGCTGGCCGGCAGCACTTCCGCCAGCGGTGCAAGGCCGGGACCGTAGCAGCCGGCCCGGTGGTGGACCGAGCCATGGCCATCGGGATCGAAGAAATAGGCCGCACCCGGCGAGACGTTGGAGACATGGATGCTCCGCCCCAGCGACGCAGCCCGTTGTGCCAGCACCGGCACGGCCAGGGTCCGCCCCAGTGCGGCGCGCATTGCGCCGACGAAGTCCGGCGGGCCGGCATCGCGGATCTCGATGCCCCGCGCGCCCGGCAGGCCCATGCTGTTGCCATGAAGGCCATGCACCGCCGGCGGCTGACCGGTCGCGATGCTGGCGGCGGAAACCCGGGTAACGGAGGGAAAGACCGACCGATGCGCCAGGAAGCGGGTGCCGGCCACCGCCTGGGCGGCGATCGCCGGGCAGAGCTCAGGTCGCACCAGATCGTCGCGATGGCCGTCGCAGACCACCAGAACGCAGCGTCGCCGTGCCGTCACCGGCCCCTCCTTCAGCGGCGGGGCGTTGCCGCCGCGCCATAGTTCCCCACCGCCGACGGATGATCGCGGCGGATGGTTGCAGGCAGATGACACGCGGCGACGGACCGGCCGCCGCTCCGGTCACGTCCGGACGAAGGCCTCGGCCCGGCTGCGCGCCACGGCCAGGAAGTTCTCCACCACGACCGGAAGTGTGCCGGCGGGATAGAGGCAGGCCAGGGGGCTGGTCGGCACCGGCGCGGCGAAGGGGACGAAGACCGTCGCCGGGCTGTGGAACATCCGCATGCTGGCGGGCATCACCGCGCTGCCCCGCCCGGCCGAGACCATGGCCAGGCAGCCGGCCGCATCGTCCATCTCGGTGACCGCGGCGGGCACCGCGCCAGCAGCGGCAATCATGGCGAGGACGCTGTCGGCGAAGCTGGGCCGCGGCAGTCGCGGAAAGACCACCATCGGTTCGCCGTCCAGGTCCGCCAGTGAGACGAGGTTCCGCCCTGCAAGCGCACGGCCCGTCGGGGTCGCAAGCACAAGGTTCTCGTCGACCAGCGCCTCAGAGGTCAGTCCCGACCGCACCGGGTATTGCCGGGCGAAGCCGACGTCGATCCGGCCCTCCAGCATCGCCCCGACCTGCTGGTCCTTCGGCAGGTTGAAGAGCCGCGGTTCGACCAGCGGATAGAGTTCCTGGTACGCGGCAAGAAGCCAGGGAATGAAGCTGTAGATCAGCGATCCGAAATAGCCGATGTTGATCTGACCTTTCAGACCACGCTCGGCGAGGCGGACCCGCTCCACCGCCTTTTCCATGTCGGCCAGCACGCCACGAACGTCGGACAGGAACTGCGCGCCGGCACGGCTGAGCGCGACGTTGCGGCGGTCGCGCTGAAACAGCACGACACCGAGGCGCAGTTCCAGTTCCTGGATCGCGCGCGACAGCGGCGGCTGCGACATGTTCAGCCGTTCCGCGGCGACCCGGAAGTTCAGGGTCTCCGCCACCATGACGAAATAGCGAAGCAGACGGAGATCGACACCCGGCGGCAGGGCCGCCAGGGTTCGGGACAGGTCAGCGCCGTGCGAAACGTCGGATTGCGGTATCGTCGATCTCCACCCCATATCCCGGGCCCGCCGGCAGGCAGGCCAGGCCGCGGTCGTAGCGGACGGGTTCGGTTACGATATCGGCGCGCAGCAGGCGCGGCCCCATCCATTCGCAGCCCAGTTCCAGTGTTCCGATTGCCGCCCCCAAGTGCAAGCAGGCGGCGGTGCCGAGCGAGGTTTCCAGGAAGCAGCCGCCGAACAGCGAATAGCCCAGATCCTGCGCCAGCCGCGCGAGACGCAGGGTCGCCAGCAGCCCACCGGATTTCAGGGGTTTCAGGGCGAGGGCGCTGAAGGCATCGGTCCCCTCGATGGCCAGCAGGCTGCGGGTGTCGGACAGGCTTTCGTCCGCCATCAGGGTGATCGGGAACCGCCGCCCCAACCGCGCATGCCCGGCCAGTTCATGCCGTGGCAGCGGCTGTTCGCAGAGCCGGTAGCCCGCATCCGCCAGCGCGGCGAAGCTGCGCTGGGCCTGAAGCTCGCTCCAGGCGCCATTCAGGTCGATGCGCAGCTCCGCCCGGCCCGCGACCGCCCTGGCGATCGCCAGGGCGCGAGGCAGGTCATCGGCCTCTGCCCGCCCGCCCATCTTGACCTTGAAACGGGTGATCCCCTCGGCAAGGCGTGCCTCAGCCTCGTCGAGGTCGGCGGCGGCCTCCGTCGCGCCCAGCGGCCAGGACAACGCGAAGGCGTCCGCCTGGGCGCCGCCCAGAAGGACATGGACCGGCAGGTCCAGCAGGCGGGCCCAGAGATCCAGCAACGCCATCTCGATCCCCGCCTTGGCGAAGGCATTGCCATGCGCCTTGCGGTCCATGGCCGCCATCATCGTCGCCAGGCCCGCCACCGCGCGGCCGCAGAGCAGCGGCGCCAGATAGCCGTCGATCGTCGCCTTGACGGATTCGATGCTGTCGCCGCTCCACCACGGGCCGCCGGCAGTGGCCACCTCACCATGGCCGACAGCCCCGCCGTCGCTGGTGATCCGGACCAGGAGGTAGCTCTGCGTGCTGACCGTGGCGCCGGAATGGACGTGGCTGCGGGTGGCCGGAATGTCGAGGATCCAGGTCTCCACGGACCGGATCCTGTCGGCCAGTGCGCGCGCGACGGGGGCCTGCCGGGCGGCGGGTCCGGTTGCACTCATGTCCGTGCCGAACCGATGCGCGGCATCGGAAAGGCCGGGCGCGAGACCGCGAAATCCAGATAGCCCATCCGCGCCAGCGGCAGGATCCGGTCATAGTCGAGCAGACCGTCCGTCAGCGCGTCGTCGGCGATATGGACGCCCACCACCGACCCGAAGATGACCGCGTTCGACGGACCGCCCGGCAGCGACACCTGCAGGACGGTGCGGCATTCGAACTGGACGGGACTCCCCGCGACGCGCGGCGGACGGACCAGCCGCGACGGCAGCTTCGTCAGCCCGGCATGACCGAACTCGTCCACCCCGCGGTCCAGGAAGGCGGAGCTTTCGTTGCACGGATCGCGCATCGCGTGGGTCGCCATGTTGTAGACGAACTCGCCCGTCTCCACGGCGTTGCGCGCACTGTCCTTCGGGCCGCCGTCCAGATGCGGGCCGTTGGCGCAAAACATCACCGCCGGCGGGTCGTAGCGGACGAGGTTGAAGAGGCTGAACGGCGCGAGGTTGGCATTGCCGTTCCGGTCGATCGTCGAGATCCAGCCGATCGGCCGCGGCACGACGCAGGCGATCAGCGGGTCGTGCGGCAGGCCGTGCGGTTCTCCCGGAATGTAGAACATCCGCCGAGCCTTCAGCGCGGGTCCAGAACGAAATCCTTCTGCAGGACGCGCACGCCCTGCTCGTTGCCCAGTGCGTGGATCAGCGGCGGACGCACCCCTTCGACGCAGTCGCTGTCGACATAGTCGCCGCCGTCGAAATAGGCCTGGGTGATATGCTCCAGGAAGCCCTTCGCGCGGACGCGGAAATGCACATGTGCGGGCCGCCAGGGATGGCGCCCCATCATCTCCAGCAGGCGGCCGGTCGGCCCGTCGTGAGGAATGGTGTAAGGCGCAGGAACCGAGGTCCGCACCGCATAGGTTCCGTCGGCGCCGATCTTCAGCCGGCCGCGATAGTAGGCCAGATCCTCCATATAATCGCAGAAGCCGCTGTAGAAGCCGTCCGGGTCGGAATGCCAGATGTACAGTTCCGCCCCCTCCACCGGGCGGCCCTGCAGGTCGGTAACCTTGCCGCGGATGATCATCGGCTCGCCCTGCCCTTCGAGCACTTTCAGCGAGTCCCTGACCAGCGGCACCTCCTCCTTGAAGTACGGGCCCTCGAGCGCGGTGGTGGAACCCTGGCGGGACTTCATCTCGATGTCATGGACCGTCGCGTTGAACCACAGGTCGCAGCTCAACGGGATCTCGAACGGCGCGGCATCGGCGTATCCCATCAGGAAGCCGACGGCGCTGCGGTATTCCTCGTAGGTCACGTCGTGCCTTGCCATCACCTCCCGTACTGCCTTCACGATGTCGTAGACGACCTCGTCCACCCGATTCTTGCTCATCCTGCGGTCCTCCCCGGCCTTGGTTGAGCTTCTTATGTCGCGAACGCGCTCATGCTGGAATTGTCATCTGAAGCGCCCATTAATACTTACAAGGTATCAATGCGCGTCTCACCTGCTGTTTGACAGGCCGGTGACGCCGACCCTATGCACAATGACCAGGATGTTTCACTTCCGGTGTCCGGCGGGCGGTGCAATGGAGATACGGCGGCTCAGATACTTTCTGGCGGTGGCCGAGGAACTGCATTTCGGCCGTGCAGCGGCCCGGCTCGACATTGCCCAGCCACCGCTCTCCCGCCAGGTCGCACAGCTGGAGACGGAGATCGGCGTGGAGCTGTTCGACCGCAGCCGCAGCCAGATCCGCCTGACCCAGGCCGGGTCGGTGCTGCGCGACCATACGCGCCGGCTGCTGGAGCAGCTCGACGAGGCGGTGGCGCAGACCCGGGCGATCGGCAGCGGCCATGCCGGGCGTCTGCGCATCGGCTTTACCGACTGCGCCGCCTTCGGCCCGCTGCCGGCCCTGACCCAGGCCTATCGCAGCCGCTTTCCGGATGTCGACCTGGCCCTCGCCCATTACGGTGCGGGCGCCCTGTCGCGGGCGCTGATCCAGGGTGAGATCGACCTGGCGGTCAGCCGCCAGAGCCTCAGCGACGAGGCGTTCCGCACCGAACGGCTGTGCAAGGAGCCGCTGGTGGCGGCCGTCCCGCGCCATTTCATCGGCCAGGAGCGCCATCTGGCCTCGCTGGCCCTGCTGTCGGACTGGCCACTGGTCACCTACCTGCCGCCTGCCGCGGGACCGGCGCCCGACCCGATCCTGGCGTTGTGCCGGTCGGAAGGCTATCAGCCGGCGCAATGCATGCCCGCGCCGGACCTTCGTGCAGCCCTCGGGCTGGTCGCTCTGGGCGCGGGGGTGACCCTGGTCCCGTCATCCGCCGCGGATATCTGCCCGCCGGAGGTGACACTCTGCGCCTATTCCGGCCGCAATCCGGAGGTCGCCCTGTCGGTCGGCGTCCGGCTGGACAATCGCGGGCCGCAGGTGCGGCAGTTCCTCGACCTGTGCCGGCAGGAAAGCCGCAGCCCGGAAATGCTGCTCCCGGCCTGAGGGCATGCTGCCAGAGGACGTGCTGCCAGAGGACGTGCTGCCAGAGGGCATGCCGCCCGGGCGGCCGCGTCAGGCGGGCAGGTCGGCGAGGCCCAGCCGCCCGGAGATCCGTCCCGCCGCCTCGCGCGTGATGGCGCGGAAGGCGCGGGGCTGGTCGGCAAAGCGGCTGCGCGGGATCGACAGGCTCAGCACGGCGACCGGCCGTCCGGTATGGTCCCGGATCCAGGCGGCGCAGCAGCTGATGTTCTTGTCGTAGCCGCCATCATCGGCCACGTCTGCAGCCCCTTTCAGAGCCTGGATCCGCTCCAGGAAGCCGGCCGGATCGACGATGCCGCCGGGCCGCCCGCTGCGCAGCGCGACATAATCGTGCAGCACCCGCTCGTTTTCGGTCGAAAGATGCAGCCAGCCCGGCGCACAGGCATGCAGGGGCACCTGGCCGCTCAGGAAGGTCGAGGCGACCCGCACCGCGCGGGTGCCCTCGCGCTGGCTGACGATCAGCAGGGCATCATGGTCGTGCTGGGTCAGGTGGAGCGTCTCGCCATATTCCTCGCGCAGGGCGTTGAGGACGGGACGGGCCGCCTCCACCAGGGGCGAGGATTCCTCCAGCACCCGGTTCAGCGACGCAACCAGCGGCCCCAGCCGGTACTGCCCCGGCGAAACCTTCGCCAGCAGCCCGATCCGCGCCAGGCCCGCCACCAGGTCATGCGCCCCGGACACGGAATAGCCGAGTTCCCGGGCCAGCTCCGACACCCGCCGTTCCGGACGCTCCGCGGAAAAGCAACGCAGCACGGCGCCGATCTTCCTGATCGTCTGCATCGGACCTCCCTCGCATCGTCAGCTTTCCGATAATACCGGAAACAAGGCAGGTATGATGACATACCTTCCGGATTTGCCGATCCCCCGGCACGCTCCGATGACAGCGAACCCCGGCAGACATGGCGGGGCAATCAGGGAGGGAAGCAAACAGATGAGCATCGCCGAAGGGAATGCGACGGCGCCCTATACCGGGGCGGAGTTTCTGGACAGCCTGCGGGACGGGCGCGAGGTCTACATCCACGGCGAGCGGGTGAAAGACATCACGCAGCACCCAGCGTTCCGCAATTCCGCCCGCATGGTTGCGCGCTGGTACGACCGGCTGCACGAGAAGAAGGACGAGATCGGCGTGCCGACCGACACCGGATCCGGCGGCTGGACGCATCCCTTCTTCAAGGGCTCCCGCACGGCGGAGGACCTGGTGAAGGGACGAGATGCGATCGCGGAGACCCAGCGTGTGTCGCAGGGCTGGATGGGCCGCTCTCCCGATTACAAGGCCGCGTTCCTCGGCACCCTCGGCGCGAACGCGGGCTTCTACGGCGAATTCGCCGACAATGCCCGCACCTGGTACGCCCGCGCGCAGGAACGGCTGGACTACTGGAACCATGCGATCGTCCATCCGCCGGTCGACCGCCATCTGCCGATCGAGCAGACCGGCGACGTCTATATGCAGGTGGAGAAGGAGACCGATGCCGGCCTGATCGTCTCCGGCGCGAAGGTCGTCGCCACCGGCTCGGCGCTGACCCACTACAACTTCATCGCCCATTACGGCCTGCCGGTGAAGGACACGAAGTTCGCGCTGGTCTTCACCGCGCCGATGGACAGCCCCGGCGTGAAGCTGATCTCGCGCGCCAGCTATGAACTGAACGCCGCGGTGATGGGCACGCCGTTCGACCTGCCGCTCTCCTCCCGCCTGGACGAGAACGATTCCATCCTGGTCTTCGACAAGGTCCTGGTGCCCTACGAGAACGTGTTCATTTACGGCGATATCGAGAAGGTGAACATGTTCTTTCCGGCGTCGGGCTTCGTGCCGCGCTTCACCCTGCACGGCACCACCCGGCTGGCGGTGAAGCTGGACTTCATCACCGGCCTGTTCGCCCGGGCGCTGGAGGCGACCGGCACCAGCGCCTTCCGCGGTCCGCAGACCGCCGTGGGCGAGGTCCTGGCCTGGCGCAACATGTTCTGGGGCCTGTCGGATGCGATGGTGAAGAGCCCCGTGCCCTGGCCCGGCACCGACGGCTACAACCTGCCGAACATCGGCTACGGCAATGCCTACCGGGTGCTGGGGCCGGTCGCCTATTCCCGCATCAAGGAGCTGATCCAGCGCCATGTCGCCAGCGGCCTGATCTACCTGCCCTCGTCCGCCCTGGAATTCGAGAACGCGGAGGTGCGCGGCTATCTGGACCGGTTCGTCCGCGGCTCCAACGGCATGGTGGCGCTGGACCGGGTGAAGCTGCTGAAGCTGCTGTGGGACGCGATGGGGTCGGAGTTCGGCGGCCGGCACGAGCTGTACGAAACCAACTATGCCGGCAACTACGAGAACATCCGCGTCGAGACCATGCTGACCTCCCAGGCCACCGGCGAGATGGAGATGATGAAGCAGCTGGTGACCGACTACATGGCCGAGTACGACCTGGACGGCTGGACCGCACCCGACCTGGTGAATCCCTGGGACATCAACCGGCTGCGCCAGGGCTTCCAGGCCTGAGCCGCGGCAGGCGCGGCGCGATGGTGCCGGGCTATCAGGGGGCGCGGGTGCGGATCGCCGTCGAGGGCGATCTGCGCCTGCCCGCCAGCGTGGTCACGATCGGCGGCTTCGACGGCGTTCATCGCGGCCATCAGGCCCTGATCACCGCCGCCATCGGCCGCGCCCGGAGGTTGAAAGTCCCTGCCCTGGTCTGGACCTTCGACCCCCTGCCCAAGGTGGCCTTCGGCAAGGCGCGGCCGCTGGCCCCGCTCGGCGAGCGGCTGGCCCGTATCGCCGCGCTGGGACCGGACTGGATTCTCGTCGCGCCGTTCACCGCGGCCTATGCCGCGCGCAGCGCCGCCACATTCCTGGCCGCGCTGGGCCAGGTCGGCCCGCGGGAGGTCCATGTCGGCGGCGATTTCCGCTTCGGCGCCGGCCAGGCGGGGAATGTCGCGATGCTGGCCCGCGCCTTTCCCACCATCGTCCATGCCCCGGTTCTCTGCGCCGCCGGCCAGGTCGTCTCTTCGAGCCGCATCAGGGCGCTGCGGGAAGCCGGACAGGACGGCGCCGCGGCCGAGCTGCTGAGAAGCGAGGCCGGCGCCTTCCTGGCAGGGCTGATCATGCTCTCCCACGACCTGCAGGGACACCATGCCTGAGCTCGACCCGACATCACTGCGGGCGGCATTCGGCGGCTTCGCCACCGGGGTCACCGTGATCACCACCACGACCGAAGACGGCGATCACGGCATGACCGCCAACGCCTTCATGTCGGTCTCGCTGTCGCCGCCGCTGATCTCCGTGTCATTGTCGCGCGATTGCCGGATGCTGGGCCATGTACGGCAGGCGGGACGCTATGTCGTCAATGTGCTGCGCCATGACATGGAGGCGCTTGCCTGGCATTTCGCCGGCCGCAGCGATCCGTCGCTGCGCGACCCGATCGCGCGAAGCGACGGGCATCCCGTCATCGCCGGCGCGGTCGCCCGGTTCTTCGCAGACCTGGAGACGGAGGTCCCTGCCGGCGACCATGTCATCCTGATCGGCCGGGTGACCGGCCTCAGCCGGGACCCCGCGGCGGAGCCGCTGCTGTTCTGCGGCGGCCGCTTCGGTAGGCTTTCGCCGGTGCCCCGGTCCGGCAACGCCGGCGATCGCAGCACCTGAGCAAGCGCTCGGTAACCTCCTTGGAGGGAAGCACGTCGACATTGTGCTGGCCGCAACCCTTGAAACAGTCCAGTACCGAGAAGCAACCTCGACGCTGCTTCGCTACTTGCAGACCTCTAGGATCCGTCCGCGGTTCTCGAGTTGCAGGGCGATGGTCTGAGTACCGACCCCAAATGCGCCTGCAATAGAAAAGCTGTCATGGCCGTCGGCCTGCATGGAGGAAACTTCTTCCACGGGCGCGAGGAACTCTGCGGCAAAAGCCCTGCCGCTAGCTTGCCGGTAGGCGAAATGGAGTTCGTTCACCGGAGCGACGTCAGGGTCGGGAAAGCAAAGCGCATCGCCTACGCCGCGGGCGAACGTAAACAGATAGGCGGGGTCGCTGCGCGACGTTCTTCCTTTCCTCAAGTGAAGATGAACTCCATCATCGCGATCTTCTCTCAGCAGCTGTATCCCGTCGGTTTCCGGTGCGAGATCGAATCCCGGCCCTGCCCCAAAAAGCTCTGCCAAATCTCGGACCGAGCCAATCCGCCGGCTGGAATTCAGCCCCAAGGCCAGACGCGTCGCCCGCGCGCGCCGATAGCCAAGGGCCCAAGCTTGCTCAGAGGTCTTGGGTGGCGCAGAAACGGCAACCTGCTTTGCAACATCCTGCAAGTCAGCCACGAGAGATCGAAACCCTGGCCGAGCTTTCATACGCCGAACCCACTTTATGAGCCTGGGCCGGTTTACTGAGCGGGCACCGGAAAGGAATTCGGCCAGCGGCTCTCCGGTGAAGATCTCCGATGCACCGTCAATCGTCTCAGCTTCGTCATCGCTGATCTCATAGGGATCCAGTTGGAGGGCTCCTGCCGACTCACAAAACGACTTTTCGTCCTGATCCTCGAGCGACGCCTTGACCCGCTCCCACCGCAACGCCGCACTTGTGGATCCGATATCCAGCGCCCCCAACCGCTCAAGCACCAGTTCCACAAACTCGGAGAGCCGGGCCTCCGCTTCGGCTCGGCCCAGCAATTCGCTCGGACCGCTCCAGAAGCGAATGGCAGGATTGGTATAGGTGCGCTGCCACGCACCGATCTCAAAAGCTGCCCCGTCAAAGGACATTCGGACATCTGGCAGCGCGAAACCTCCGCGATGTCTCATCAACGAAAGAGGACAATCGCGCCCGCCGAAAAGGGACCACCAGCTGTAAATCAGCCCCTCCGCAAGGGGATACAGGGGCAAAGTCAAATGATCTGCAGGTGTTTCGCCATGCAGATGCATGCATACATTCTGCCCTTTGAGCCAAATCCGGAGATCTGCGACCGTCGCGCGCTCCTCTGGAACGGCGTTCCGAGCACCCTCCTGCCAGTCAGCGGATATCTTCACTTCTCTCTGCCTCGTCGACCGGCCAGCCCTTGTAGGTGCCCAGGACCGAATTCACGCATCGACCCTGCCACAACTGGCCCGCCTCGTCTCGGTACCAAATGTGAGCCGGAAAATCCTTGTCGGCATCGCGATACCGGAATTGACCCATTCTGAGAGCTGTGCGGACCCAGTTCGTGGCCTCGTCACGCTCCGCTTCGGTCGTCAGTTCGCAGACGGAGGTAATCTGCCGGCCCGGACGGGACGCATCGCCGTCCGGGCCGACATAGGCCTCTGGCAAGCCACCCCACCACCGCTCTTTCTTATGCTCCGGACTGCCGACGTATATCGCTTGCTCGATCTGTGCGGTCGTCAGCGGTTCTCGCTGGGGAACTTGCCGCGGTCGTTTTGCCATCCATCGACAATATGCTCAGCCGCCTTCGGCTTGAAGCCAACGCGGCAGAATTTGTCTGACGGCGCAAATCTGCGTCATGTTTGAGATCCGCCGCCTCCGTCTGCCCGTCAGTCGTTGCGCTTGCGGTAGTCCTCGAACGCCTTCACCACCTCTGCCGACGGCATGACGTCGACATAGCGGCGGCCGATGTCGCGGAGATTGTCGCGGTGCGGCCCCTCCTCGATATCGCCGGAGCAATCCTCCGCCACGATGGTGCGATAGCCGTAGGAGAAGCTGTCGATGGCGGAGGCGCGCACGCAGCCCGAGGTCGTGCAGCCGGTCAGCACCACCGTGTCGACGCCCTGCTTCGCCAGGAAGGTGGTCACCGGGGTCTGGAAGAAGATCGACGGCGCCGACTTGCAGAAGATGTAGTCGTAGTCGGGCTCGGCGATCCGCTCGTCCATCGCGGTGGACGGGTGGCCGTAGTAGAAATGATCGTGCACCGCGTCGATCTTCCAGTACGGGATGTCGCGCTGGCTGTGATAGGCGGTGTAGCAGGAGGCGACCGGCACGCCGCACTTGCGGGCGATCTTCAGCAGTTCCGACGTCTTCTCGACCGCTTCGTGGATATGCTCCGACCGGCCCAGCGGGTATTCCGGCCTGGTGAAGGCGACCTGGAAATCCACCACCAGCACCGCCGGCTTGCGCCCCCAGCCCACCGGCCGCGCGCCGTAGCTTGCCTCGCTGTAATCGTCGCTCATCTCATCCTGCTCCTTCACCTGCTCATTGGTCCCGCCGGGCCGGCCCGTCAGGACGCGGTGGCCATGCCCAGTTCGTAGAGATCGATGTCGAAATCCTTCTTCAGGATCGCCGCGATACGATCGTAACAGACACCGCGGCGCCAGGTCTTGAAGGTGCGCAGGTCCACGATGGTCGAGGAGAGCCCCTCCGGGTTGTGGTACTTGCTCAAGCCGCCATCGACCTGGATGTCGGCGGCTGCGCGGACCGGCGCGTCGATATCCTCCAGCCGGTACTTCGACCCGGTCAGGGAGGTATTGGCCGAGGAGCCCAGGATCGGCATCTGCCGCGACCAGGCCAGGGTCGTCATCGCGTCGTGGAACGGCCCGGCATTCAGCAGCATGTCGATGGTGCCGGCCTTGGTGGAATTCTGCAGAACGAACGGCGCGACATTCTTGAAGAACGGATGGTCGTCGCGGAACGGTGCCACGGTGGAGAACGGCAGGTCGTTGTCGAGGATGATCGCCTTCACCACGTCCTTCTGGCGCTGGTCGGTGATCTGGATCTCGTTGAAGATCTCCCAGTTCGAGAAGCAGCCCGAGGGCTTCTCGTAGGAGCGGTTCTTGGCGGTAAAGATCTTCTTGATCGCCGCTTCGCCGTTGCCGACGATGCCATAGGCCACGTCCAGCGGGATGATCGCCACGCCGCCGCCGGCAATCACGTCGACCACTTCCTTCGCCTTCTCCTGCAGGGCCGCGCCCTTCCACTCGCCGACCTGCCTGTCATCAACCTGGGCCAAAGTTTCCTCCTTCTACGCGATTGTCACTGGCCGCATCGGGTCGCACCCGCGCGGTCTATTCCGTCGCCGCCACGAAAAGGTCGGTCATCCCGTCCAGGCCGGCGCCGCGGTCCAGGCGGTCCACGGCGTCGACGAAGGCCGCCATGTCGAAGCCGGGCAGCCCCTCGGCCGCCAGGGCGGCGCACTTCTCCTCCACCGCCGAACGCGGCATCGGGTTGGCCACCGTGCCGTAGCTGTCCAGCACCGACGCACGCCGGGTCGAGCCGTCGGTCAGGGCCAGTTCCACCCAGCTGCCGAAATGCGCCGGGAAGGCCGCCTGCATCTCCGGGTCGGCCCGCGCCGAGACACGGTCGGCCAGCGCCAGGACCTGCGGGTCGCCCAGCCGGTCGTCGGCAAAGGCGGCATAGTCGCGCGGCCCCTGCACCAGGGCGGCGCCCAGGGTGAAGGGCAGGCTGTACTGCGCCGCCATCATCGAGGTCGGCCGGGTCAGCATGTGCTGGGTCAGGAGTGCGTCCGGCCCGCCGACGGTCAGGCCCGCGATGCGGTCGGTGGCCAGGCTGTAGCCGTCGGTCACCTCCGCCAGGGCATCCAGGGTGGAATGGAACAGCCGGCAGCAGGGATAGGGCTTCAGGCTGATGCGGTGGATCTGCAGCGCCTCCGCGGCCCCGCCGGACGCGCCGGGCGGCAGCAGCCGGTCCAGCCGCGGCCTGGCGCCGAAGATGTTGCACAGCCCGTAGCGGCCGTCGAAGGCCTGTCGCGGCCCGGCAATGCCCTGTGCGGCGAGCTGCACCGCCATGATGCCGTTATGCGCGCCATAGCCGCCATGCAGCCGCTTCACCGTGGTGCGGGCGGCGTCCTGGCTGAACTGCATGGAGCCGCCGGCCATCGACAGCATCAGGCCCCAGGCATCCATCAGCCCGTCCGCCTCCAGCCGCATCAGCCGCGCCGCCGTCGCGGCGGCGCCGAAGCCGCCGAACAGGGCGGTCGGATGCCAGCCATGCTCCAGGATATGGTCGGCGCCGGTCGCCATGCCGACCCGCGCCATTGCCTCGTAGCCCAGGGCGATCGCCGCCAGCACCTCCGGCCCGCCGCGACGCTCGGCCGTGCCCACGGCGATGGCGGTGGCGATCACCACCGCGCCGGGATGCGTGATGCTCTCGTCATGGGTGTCGTCGAGTTCCAGCCCGTGCGCCGCCGTGGCATTGGCCAGCCCCGCCACCGTGGGCGGCACCATCAGCGGCGTGCCGTAGATCCGGCAGGGGCCCTGGCCGCGATAGGGCCGCGCGAAGGCGGCCAGCGACCGCCCCCAGGGCAGCGCCATGCCGCGCAGGGTGACGCCGGCATTGTCGATCAGCAGCGCCTTCAGGCGGTCCAGATCGGCCGCGGAGAGGTCGTCGGGCCGGAAGCCGGCGATCCATTCCGCCAGTGCGGCGGTGCGGTCGGGGGTGTCGGCTGAGGTGTTCATCATGTCCCGTGCCGCGAGAAAGCCCGGCCCACTCCCCGGTTTCCGTCATCCTCGGCCCCCGAGCCGAGGATCGCGACGGGACGGTGACGTGGTGGGACGGTGCAGCGTCGATGCCGGCGCTGGGATCCTCGGCTCGGCGGCCGAGGATGACGGACAAGCTGTGCGCGACGGCGGCGCATCTTTCCGGTGCCCGCCCCCGTCACTGGTTGTCCAGGCGGCGGAAATAGTCGATCGCCTCCTGCTCGCCCACCACGTCGGCATATTTCGCGTTCATGTCGAACAGGTTGGCCTCGTGCGGGCGGTCGTCGCGGTCGCCGACCGCCTCCCGCACCACGATCGGCACGAAGCCGTGGGAGCAGGCGTCGATGCAGGTGGCGCGCACGCAGCCCGAAGTCGTCAGGCCGGTCATCACCAGGGTATCGATGCCGTTCGCGGTCAGGGTGGAGGACAGGCTGGTGCCGAAGAAGGCGGAGGGGTACTGCTTGGAGATCACCAGTTCTTCCGGCCGCGGCTCCAGCCCCTTCGGCCAGGCGCCCATCGGTTCGCCCTCGGCCATCAGCTTCAGGTTCGGCACCTTGCGCATGAAGATGCCCCCATTGATGCCGCTGGGATGGAAGACGACATTGGTGAAGATCACCGGCACCCGGGCCGCGCGGGCCGCCTCCAGCACCCGCAGGCCCGAGGCCAGGGTGTCCTCGACATCGGCGTAGAGCGGCGAGCCCTTGTCGAAATAGGCCTCCACGAAATCGATCAGGATCAGCGCCGGCTTCGCGCCGAAGCCGAGCTTCCGGTTGTAGCCGGCGCCGGCATAGTCCTGGTCAAGGTCTTGGCCCTGCGCACCGGACTGGCTCATGGCCGTTCCTCCCTCAACGGATGCCGTGGTCGCTGCACGGCGGAGATCGCCGACAGACGACGGGGCCGGCAAGTCCGGCCCCGTCCCCCTGTCGCCCTGCGGTCCTATGTCGGGCGGATGGCCTTATTCGGCGGCCATCGCCTTCTCCTTGGTGAACCAGGTCTGGAACTCCGGCTGCTTCGGCGGCTCGAAGCCGGTCTCCGCCTTGCAGCGGGCCTTCAGCTCCTCGATCGTGCCGCCGAAGTCGAACAGCTTCACCGGGCCGCGTTCGCCGGCGATCTGTTCGCGCAGGGCCTTGGTGGCGTTCTCGTCCACCACGCCGCGATCATCGCAGACCACGCCGTAGCGCCGCGCGCCCTGCGACGTGACCAGGCCGCGCTTGACGTCCAGGCCGACCTTCTCCGCCGGGCGCTTCAGCGGGTCGCCCCAGCCGCCGCCGCCCCATGTGTTGAAGTACAGGATGTCGCCCGACTTCACCTTGATATGGTCGCACTTGGACGGCATCAGCTCACGGCTGCCGTCGGTGCGCACCAGCACCTTGGTCGAGCGGCCGCCGGGATGGCCGCCATTGACGCCCCAGGGATAGGTCAGCCAGCGGTCGTCATGGATGGATATCTCGCCATCCTCCAGGAAGCGATAGCCCATCGACAGGCCGTTGCCGCCGCGATGCAGGCCGGCGCCGCCGGAATCCGGGATCGTCTCGTAGGTGTCGATCCGCAGCGGGAAATAGCTCTCCAGGAACTCGTTCGGCACATTGGTAAAGGCCGGCCAGAGCGAATGCCCGTCCGGCCCGTCGCCGACCGGGCGGCCCGGAATGCCGCCGAAGCCGATCTGGTAGAGCTGGTACCATTCGCCTTCCTTGGTATAGCCCGAATACATGAAGTGCGGGCTGTCGGAGAAACCGGCGGCGTTCAGCGCATCCGGCGCGCCCTGGCCCAGCAGACCGCCCATAATGTCGAAGATACGGCCCAGAATATGGGTGCGCGACGACAGGGCGGCGGGCTTCACCGGTTTCAGCACCGTGCCGCGCGGGATATTCACGTCGACCAGGTCGTAGAAGCCGTCGTTGAACAGGATCTGCGGGTCGAAGATGTTGATGGTGAAGGCGCCCAGGAACATCTTGAACATTTCCTCGTTGAGGAGGAAATTGATCGAAGAGTCCGACTGCGGGTCCGTTCCGGTGAAGTCGAAGAAGGCCTTGTCGCCCTCCCGCCACAGGGTGCAGGCCAGCTTGTAGGGGCCCATGCCGATGCCGTCGTCGCAGATATAGTCCTCGAAATAGACCTTCTGCTCCGGCACCACCTGCTTGATGATCGCCGACATGGCCCGCTTGTTGCGGTCCAGCATCTCCTGCATGGCGGCGATGAAGGTGTCCTCGCCGAACCGCTTGCAGTTCTCGTGCACCCGCCGCTCCGCCAGGCGCAGCGCGGCGATGATCGCCATGAAGTCCGACTTGTTCCAGTGCGGCAGGCGGCAGTTGTGCAGGATCAGGTTCAGGATGTCTTCCTGCAGCTCGCCCTTCTTGTAGATCTTCGTCGGCGGGATCTGGACCCCTTCCTCGTAGATCTGGTTGGCGTCGGTCGGCAGGCTGCCCGGCACCTTGCCGCCGATGTCCGTCATATGGCCGAACATCGCCGCCCAGGCCACCATGCGGCCGTCGCGGAAGATCGGCATCATGGTCAGCCAGTCGTTCAGATGGCTGATCGCACCGTCGACCGAATAGGGATCGTTGGTCAGGAAGACGTCGCCTTCCTCGATCGTGCCCTGATACCCCTGCTGGAACCCCCACAGGAAGGAGCCGAACTGGCCCACCACCATCTTGCCTTCGTTGTTGGCAATCATGGGGAAGGCGTCGTGCTGCTCGCGGATGCCCGGTGACATCGCGGTGCGGAACAGCACCGCGTCCATCTCCGCCCGCGCGTTGCGCAGCGCGTTCTCGATGATGTCCAGGGTGATCGGGTCCACGTCGACCTTGTTGAAGGGACGCGGCTTGGTCTCGATGATCTTGGCCGGCATGTCTGGCCCTCCTTTTCGCGGTGCCGCCGCCCCGTATGGCGACGGCACCTGCTTTCTGGAATCTAAGCTTCCGCTTCCTCGTCCGTCAGGCTTCGGCCTTCAATTCACCGGCCAGATCAGCAGGGTGCCGAACTTGTCCACCTTCGCATGGTGGCCGGGCAGGATCAGGGTGGTGGAGTCCATCTCCGTCACGATCGCCGGGCCCAGGATCACGTTGCCCGCCGCCAGCTTCGACCGGTCGTAGATCTTCGCGTCCACGAAGCCGCCGTCGACGTAGATCGTCTCGGTCGCGATGGTGGCACCGGAGGCGTCCTCGCCGCCGCTGGCGATCTCCGGTGGGCGGACCACCGTCGGCTTGCCCTGCACCACGGCGCGCAGGTTCACAAGCTCGTGCTCATGCTCCAGGGCGAAAGTGAACATCTGCTCGTGAATGGCGTCAAATTCCTTCGCCACCCCGGCCAGGCCGGTCTTCTTGAAGCCGTCCAGGTCGGTCTCGATGGTCAGGGTCAGGCCCTGGCCGTGATAGCGCAGGTCGACCTCGACCGTGGTGGTCTGGTCGCCGGCGGCGATGCCTTCAGCGGTCAGCGCCTCGGCCGCGCCGTCGGCCAGTTCCTCCAGCGCCTTCAGCACTTCGGCGTCCGAGGTATTCGTGTAGCGGCGGATGAAGGTGCGCGAGCGCTCGTCGCGCACCCGGGTGGTGGCATCGCCATAGGCGCAGAGGACGCCGGGACCGGGCGGCACGATCGCCGGCCAGGAGCCCATCAGGCGCGCCAGCGCGTTGACGTGCAGCGGGCCGGCGCCTCCGAAGCCGATCAGCGCGAAGTCGCGCGGATCGTAGCCCTGCTCCACCGAGACCAGGCGCAGGGCACCGAACATGTTCTCGTTGACGATGTTGACGATGCCTTCCGCCGCCTTCTCCAGCGGCATGTCCAGGCCGTCGGCGATCTTCTGCACCGCCTTGCGCGCGGCTGCCCGGTCCAGGCCCATATCGCCGCCCAGCTTCGCCGATTCCGGGAAATAACCCAGGGTGACGTTGGCGTCGGTCACCGTCGGCTCCTCGCCGCCGCGGCCATAGGCCGCCGGGCCGGGAACGGCGCCCGCGCTCTGCGGCCCGACGCGCAGCGCCTTGGTCAGCTCCGGCACATAGGCGATGGAGCCGCCGCCGGCGCCGACGGTGCGCACGTCGATGGAGGAGGCGCGCACGGTCACGTCGCCGACCCGGGTCTCGCGCCGCTTCTGCGCCTTGCCGTCCTGGATCAGCGCCACGTCGGTGGAGGTGCCGCCCATGTCGAAGGTCAGCAGGTTCTCGTAGCCGGACTGCTTGGCGATGAACATCGCGCCGGCCACGCCGCCGGCCGGGCCGGACATCAGCAGGTTGACGGGGAAATCCTCCGCCGCCTCGACCGAAGACAGGCCGCCGTCGGAGCGCAGCACATGCAGCTGCACCCCTTCCATCGAGGTCGACAGCTCGGTGTGCAGGTTGCGGATGTACTTCGACACCACCGGGCGGATGTAGGAATTGGCGACCGTGGTCTCGGTCCGCTCGTATTCCTGCATCTCCGGCACGACCTCCGACGAGATCGAGACCGGCACGTCGGGCAGCACCCGCTGCGCGATCTCGCGCACCTCGCGCTCATGCGCGCCGTTGGCGAAGGCGTTGATCAGGCAGACGGTCAGGGCCTGGATGCCCTCCCCCGCCAGGGTCTTCAGGTCGTTCTCCAGCTTGCGGCCGTCCAGCCGGTCGACCACCTCGCCCTTCGCGCTCATCCGCTCGTCGGCCTCGATCGTCAGTTCCAGCGGCGCCAGCGGATCGGGCTTGTTGTAGATCACCCAGCCGCCCAGGCCGCCCGGCACGTAGGACCGCGCGATCTGCAGCACCTGGCGGTAGCCCTTGGTCACCACCAGGCCGACCTTCGCGCCGGAGGAGGTGAGCACGGTGTTGGTCGCCACCGTCGTGCCGTGCAGCACATGGCTGATCGCCCGCGGGTCGATGCCGGCGGTCTCGCAGACCTTCTTGATGCCGTTGATCACGCCGCGCGAGGAATCCTCAGGTGTCGAGGGCACCTTCGCGGTGAAGTTCTCGCCCGTCGCCTCGTTCACCAGCAGCAGGTCGGTGAATGTGCCGCCGACATCGACGCCGAGCCGGTAGCTGGCGCCGTCCGCCTTGAAGCTGGCCTGGGGCACGGTCGTGGCCGCAGCCGCGGGCGGCGGCGGGATCTCTCCGCTGCCGCGCACCGCCATGCCGCCAGCCGCCATCCCCCCAGACTGGGGCGCGGGCGCGCCGCCGCGGCGGGCATCCGCCAGCATGCGCTCCATGTCCTGGAGCTTCCGCTCCAGCTCGATGATGCGGCTCTCGTAGTCGCCGCGTCCGCCGTTACTCATTCGGTCACGCTCCTTCAGGTCGCTCTTGTCGCGCGCCGGTCGATCCCCTGATGCCACTTCGGGAACCGCCAGGTCGAACCTCCCGCCGGGGACGGCGCGCCACAGCGCCGCCCCTTCGGGCAGTCCGGGTCCGGGCGGTCGGTCCCGCCGCAGGTTCAGGCCCGGCCGCCGCGATCTTTATTGCCGGCAGGGTTGGGCGTTTCGCCATAAACCTCCGCCAGTTCCGCTTCCACGCCGTGGATCTTCTTTTCCAGTTCGGCGATCCGGTATTCCATGATCGCCTCCTCCTTCAGCCGCTGGGCTTCGGCCTTCTTCGCCGCCGCGTCGCCGCCGCTGAGGAGCTTGCCGAGAGCGCCGAGGATCGGCACCCCTTCCAGCTTCCCGGCGCGCTGCGCCTGCATCATGTAGAGCGCGCCGAAGGCGAGGCCGATGACGATGAAGGAGAAGAAAGTGGTCAGCGCCCCGACCGCATAGAGCGACGGCGAGGCATTGTTCGCCTGCACCGACACCAGTTCCGCCGGCAGGGTGTTGGCGTCGCCGGACAGCAGCGAGGTGCGCGGATATTCGTCATAGGACAGGGTGAAACCGAACAGGGCGACACCGACCATGCCGGGCGCGGTGATCGGAATGATCACATGGCGCAGCGTCTGCCACGAGGAGGCGCCCTGGTCGCGCGCCGCCTCCTCGTAGGACGGGTCCAGGCGGTTGAAGACCGCCAGCATGATCAATACGCCGAACGGCAGGGTCCAGGTCAGGTGGGCACCGAGGCCGGCCTGCCAGTAGGACGGCAGGATGTCGAGCCACTGGAAGAGCAGCGCGACGCCGAGGCTGACCAGCAGGGACGGCGTGATCAGGCTGGCGATAGTCAGGTAGAACAGCACGCCGGAGCCGACGAACTTCCGCCGGAACGCCAGGCCGGCCATGAACGAGATCACGACGGTCAGCAGCATGGCGACCAGGCCGAGCAGCAGCGAGCGGACGAACGGCATCCTGAAATCGCCGATATAGGTCGGCTCGAACACGTCGGCGAACCAGTGCATCGACGGGCCCGTGAAGGGCAGGACCAGGCCGCCGTCCTTGCCCTGGAAGGCCAGCAGGATGATCACCGCCATCGGGCCGTAGAGGAACACCACGAAGACCCAGAAGAAGACGCGTCGCCAGGCCTTCCAGTCGCGGCGCACGGACTTCGCGCCGGTGCCGGCGCCGTGTGCGGGTTGTGCGGTCACGTTGGCCATGGTCAGAGCTGCTTCCGGATGTCGACGATACGGGTGAGGCCGGCCACGAAGAGCAGCAGCACCACCAGCAGGATGATCCCCTGGGCCGCCGCGGTCGGGTATTGCAGCGGGATGAAATTGACCATCAGGTAGGCCGGGTTGCCGGTCTGGCCACCGCCCAGGATCTTGATCGAGGTGAAGTCGCCCATCGCCAGGGTGACGACGAAGATCGTGCCGATCACGATGCCCGGCATCGACAGCGGCAGCACCACGTGGCGGAAGGTCTGCCAGCCGCTGGCGCCGTACTCGATCGCCGCCTCGATCAGCGAGGGATTGATGCGCGCCATGGTGTTGAAGATCGGCGCCACCATGAACAGCGAATAGATGTGGACGTAGGACACGACCACGGTGAATTCGGAATAGAGCAGGAATTCCAGCGGCGCATCGACGATTCCGAGCCACACAAGGAAGCGGTTGACAATGCCGTCGATGCCGAAGAACGGCAGCCAGGCCAGGGTCCGGATGACGCCGGAGGTCCAGAACGGGATCACGCAGATCAGGAACAGGCCGATCTTGGTCGACAGCTTCGCGACGTCGAAGACCAGGTAGTAGGAGACCATCAGCCCGATCACCAGGCTGATCACCCAGGCAAAGAAGGTGAGCTTGATGCCGGTCCAGTAGGCCACCCAGGTCGAGCCGTTGCTGATCGTGGTCCAGTACTGCTTCAGGAAACCGAGATCGTCGAGCCGGAAGTCACTGGCAATGACGTAGTTTTCCACCCGGTATGTCGAATAGAAGACGATGACGATGATCGGCACCAGCATGAAGACGATCATCACCAGCCAAAGCGGCAGGGCCTGGAAATACGGTGCGTATTTCTTGAAAAATGACTTCCCCATCGTCGAGTCAAACGTACTGCTCAAAGGACCACCCTTTGCCCGGATCCGCACGGAACCATTGCCAGGAAGACCACCGGAAAGGCGATCGTCTTGGATGCTGCCGACCCGGACCCGCGCCGGCTGCGATTTGCCTGCGATACCGGCGGGGGCGGACCGGCCGCCCCCGCCGCGCCATCGCCGATCAGGTCGCGATGAACGAGTTCCACTTCTGCGTCAGGTACTCGTTCTCGCTGGGGATCGTGTTCCAGATCGCGACGCGACCCATGCGGTCCTTGTAGGAACCGCCGTCGCGCACCGATCCGGCCTTGTCGATGGTGGTGCCGAACGGATCGATGATGTCCTTCTCCGCCGGCTTGCCCTCGTACCAGAAGTCCCACTCGTAGGGCTCCAGGGTCGCCTTCACCGTCTCCGGCACCGGCGAGTAGTAGCCCTGGCGGGCGAAGAACGCGCCCGGCACGCCGGAATACATCCAGTTCAGGTACTCATAGGCCGCATCGAGCTTCAGGCCCTCCAGATGGCTCGGCAGCATCAGGCCGAGGCCCCAGGAACGGTAGCCTTCCTTCAGCGCGACATACTCGCAGGGAATGCCCTTCGACTTCACGGCGGTGACCGCCGGCGACCACATCGACTGGATCACCACCTCGCCCGAGGCCATCAGGTTCACGGAGTCGATGAAGGTGTTCCAGAACGACCGCCAGTGACCGGCATTCTTCAGGTCCTGCAGGATGTCGACCGTGGCGTCGATCTCCTGCTTGGTCGGGTTGCCCTTGTCCTCGTACTTCACCAGGCCCTCGGCCTCGAGCGCCATCGCGGCGTCCATGAAGCCGATGCCGGGGAAGCCGATCAGCGCGGCCTTGCCCTTGAACTCCGGATTGATCAGCTCCTTCCAGGACTCGACCTTGTGGCCGATCAGGTCGGGGCGGATGCCCAGGGTGTCTGCGTTGTTGATAAACGGCAGCACCGACAGGTACTCGGTCTGCTCGGGCGAGAACTGCTTCGCATCGGGCGAGGCCACGAACTGCACGGAAGAGGGGTTCTGGCCCTGGCCGTACCAGGCGTCGGAATCCAGCTTGCCGGTCTTGAACGTGCCGACCACCTTGTCCCAGAGCTTGATCTTGTTGGCGTCGATCGCCTGGAAGTTGCCCGACGGCCAGATCACCTTCATCGCCAGGTAGACGGTGTCCAGGATGTCCACCGACTTCGGCTGCGTCAGACCGCGCTGGATGATCACCGGGATGTCGATGGCCTGCATCTTGATGGTCAGGCCAAGATCCTTCTTCGCCAGTTCCTCGACCTGCGGCATGTTCGACACGCTGAGGCCGGCGATGCGCAGCTCGACATCCTTGATGTTCTGCGCCCAGATGGTCGGGAAGCCCTTGATCGCCCCGGAACCGATGGCGACGCCGGCGGCGGCGGCGCTGCCCTTCAACATGGTACGACGCGAGAAACCCTTCCGCGTGCCCTTCGTGACGCTGGATTTTTCGTCCTTCATCCTCTCGCCTCCTGTTACGCACCCGCACCCGGGCCCGCCCGGTATCCGGTACGGAACCCTGGGCCCTGCGGGCCTTTCGGGTCTGCCGCTCCGCCTTGTCGTAGCGGCGACGGCCTTGGCATCCCGTCTCCCCGCGCGCGGCGGCGGCGACGCGATTCTCTCATCCCTGCCGCGCGGCTCTTCAGGCCGCTTCCAGCATGTGGATGTCTTCCGGCGCCCAGCTGGCGAGCACCTTTTCCCCCTCCCGCACCGGGGTGCGGAAGAACTCGTGGTCGGTTTCCTGCACCACGAACTCCTCGCCGCTGCCGACACTGCGGATGACGGTGATCTTCACGAACGAGCCCTGATACTCGATGGTCTGCACGACACCGGGGATCATGTTGCCCTGGTTGCCGCTGGCGGCGCTGTCGAACGGCTTCAGATGCACCTTGTCGCGGCGCACGGTGAAGGCGACCCGCGCGCCCACCAGCAGGTCGGTCGTGCCCAGCAGGAAGCGGCCGCCATTCTCGCCATGCACCTCCGAGATGGTGTCGCCGACCGAGACCACGCGCCCCTTCAGGATGTTCCAGCCGCCCATGAAATCCGCGACATAGGCGTTCTTCGGCTTGTTGAAGATCTGCTCCGCGGAACCGGCCTGGCTGATCACGCCCTGGTCCATCACCACGATCATGTCGGCCAGGGCCAGGGCCTCCGGCTGGGTGTGGGTGACATGGATGAAGGTGATGCCGAGATCCGCCTGCAGGCGCTTCAGCTCCGCCCGCATCTGCAGGCGCAGGAATTCGTCCAGCGCGGACAGCGGCTCGTCCAGCAGCAGCACCTTCGGGTTGGTGATCAGCGCGCGGGCCAGCGCCACCCGCTGCTGCTGGCCGCCGGAGAGCTGCGCCGGCAGGCGCTTCGCCAGATGGGTCATCTGGACCTTGTCCAGCACGTCCATCGCCTTTTCGCGGCGCTCATCCTCGCCGACACCCTTCATCTGCAGGCTGAAGGCGACATTGTCGACGACCTGCAGGTGCGGGAACAGCGCATAGCTCTGGAACATCATCGCCGTGCCGCGGGTACCGGGCGGCTTCTGGTTGATGATGTCGCCGCCGATGGTGATCTCGCCATGGGTCGGCGTCTCATGGCCGGAGATCATCCGCAGCAGGGTGGTCTTGCCGCAGCCCGAAGGGCCCAGCAGGCAGCAGTAGGAACCGTCCTTGATGGTCAGGCTGACATCGTCGACGGCTGCCAGGTCGCCGAAATGCTTGGACACATTGATGATCTGTACTTCGCCTGACCCTGCCATCCTGTTCTCCTACGCTGTGCGGCTTCCACGGACGCGGAATGCCACGGACCTGTCCCGGCACGGCCGGTCGGCGGCGCGACGGCGCCGGGCCGACCGGGTCTGCCCGGCTCTGCACGGACCGCACGGGCTGCGGCGGTCCTGAATACGCGTGCCCCGGTCCCGATCGGCAAAGCATGCCGGTGCGGCGGCCGGTGTCCTGACCCTAGAGCGAACAGCTTGATGGCCTGCGCCGGGATACCCGGCACGAGCGTCCCCTAAGCGGGTTTGTTCTTGTCGTTGTCTGTACGGCGTTGGACCGGAGTGTAGGCAGGAGAGCGGATGCAGGTCAACGCATCGCAATCGTATGCAATTTCCCCGCAGGAAAGACGCGGTCGCGGTCCGCCGGGCCGCCGCATCCGCCCCCGCGGCCAACTCCTCCGCCGCCCTGACGCACACGCGCCTCATGCGCGTTTCGGCCGGAACAGGGGCGGAAACGCGTCCGGCGGCGATGCCGGCGGCGTGGTGCGCGGACAGCGCCCCGGCACCACCCGGAAATGATCCATCGCCTCCGCCAGGCCAAGCTGGTTGCAGAACATCCGGAAGGCCAGCACCCGCTCCGGCTGGTCATGGCGGAAGACCACGGAAACCAGTTCGCCAAGCGGCCGGCCGGACCGGTCCAGCAGCGGCCGGGGCACGTGATGCGCCGCCAGCCAGCCCTCCAGCGCGCGGCGCAGGCGGACTGCCTCCCGGTACTGGTCGGTGAGCGGATTGCGCCCGGCCGGCAGCCTGAGGAAATAGTAGAGCCAGCCTTCCGGCGGGCGGGCGGCCGGCGCAGCCGTGCCATCGCCACCGGCCGGCCCCTCCCCCTCCCGGGGCTGGGCCGGCCAGAAGCCCGGCATGACGGGCGGCACCGGCCCGCCGCAGAAGGACATGACCCTGGCCGTGCCGTCCGGCGCCTTGCCCGCCCCTACTCTGCCGCGGCCGGGCGCTGTGCCCGCAGGTCCTGGCGGCGCTGCTCAGTCGCAGCGGCATCGAGGCGCAGCTTGTCGTCCAGCACGACGCCATAGGCCTCGTAGGCCCAGTCGCGGCTGCAGAAGTCGTCCAGCACGTCCTCGCGGACCTTCTCCGCCGGGCGCTCCAGCGGATCGCCATAGCCGCCGCCGCAGGGCGCGTAGAAGGCCATCACGTCGCCGGCCTTGGTCTGCAGGCCGGAGAACTTGGCTTCCACCGACTTGCGGCCGGACGGGTCGTCGGCGTTGTAGATCTCCACCTTGCCGCAGGCGCCCGGCGTGCCGCCGAACACGCCCCAGGGGGTGTCGTCGTGGCGGTCGTTCTCATGCGTGATCGAGCCCGGGGTCAGCAGCCGCTGCGACTTAACCACGCCGATGCCGCCGCGATAGCGGCCCGCCCCCGGCATCACGTCGTCGCGCAGCTCGTAGCGGTCGCAGACCATCGGCAGGTGCATGCCCAGGTCCTCGATCGGGTTGTTCCGGGTGTTGCACATCAGGTTGTCGATGCTGTCCGGCCCGTCGGAATGCGGCCGCCCGCCATAGGCACCTTCGTTCACCTCCAGGAAAACCCAATAGTCGCCGGAGGGGCGCACGCCGGAATAGGCGGCGAAGGACAGGCTGGCGGAATTGCCGGCATTGACCCGCTCCGGGATCACCGGGGCCAGCGCCCGCAGGATGCAGTCGATCATCCGGTTGCACTGGCAGAAGCGGGCCTCCGCCGCCGCCGGGAATTCCGGGTTGAAGATGCTGCCCTTCGGCGCGGTCACCTTGATCGGCCGGAACGAGCCCTCGTTGGCGCGCACCTCGGTCTCGGAGGTGTAGCTGTCCAGCAGCAGCGCCCGGAAGGCGAAGAAGCAGGCGACCTTCGTCGACCCTTCGAACGGCACATTGAAGCCGGTGGGCACCTGGTCGGCGGAGCCGGTCAGGTCGACCTCGACCTCGTCGCCCTTGATCCGGACGCAGACCTTGATCGGCAGATGCACACCGCGGTTGCGGCCGTCATCGTCCATGAACCCTTCCGCGAAATACTCGCCGTCGGGGATCTCGGCGATGCGCTTGCGCATCAGGCTTTCCATGTTGTCCATCAGCTGGTCGGCCGCCGACAGGACGACATCCTTGCCGTACTGGTCCATCAGCTCGCGGAAGCGGCGCTCGCCCAGCCGGGCGGAGGCGATCTGCGCGTCCAGATCGTCCATCGTCTGCTTCGCGGTGCGGCTGTTGTACTTGATGAACTGCCAGATGCCCTCGTTGCGCTTGCCCTTCTCGTACAGCTTGATGCCGGCGAACAGCATGCCCTCGGCGAAGACGTCGGGAATGTCGATGATCAGGCCCGGGGTGGCGGAGCCGATATCGACATGATGCGCGGTGTTGGCGGAGAAGCCGACCAGCTCGCCCTGGTAGAAGACCGGGATCACGATCGCGATGTCCGGCGAATGGGAGGCGCCGTAATAGGGGTGGTTGTGGATGATCACGTCACCCTCGTGCCACTCGCCGCCCTGCAGGCTTTCCTGGATGCCGTGCAGGTAGCCCGGCAGGGAGCCGATATGCAGCGGGGTGGAGTCCGACTCGCACAGGGTCTGGAACTTGGCGTCGAACAGGCCGGCGCCCAGGTCCTGGCTCTCCCGGATGATGGAGGAGAAGGACATGCGGTACAGCACATGCCCCATCTCCTCGGCGATGGTGTGGAACGCACCGCCGATGATCTGCAGGGTCACCGGATCCACGTCCACCGTCTTGTGCGCCACAGGCGTCATCTCGTTCATGCTGGTTCTCCTTCCGCCCGCCCGGGCCGGCCGTGCCGGCAGCGGTGCATCCAAGTCCCGCGTTTCCCCGATCCTCTCCCGACCGCGCCGCCGCTCAGGTGCGGCTGACGATCAGGTTGGAATAGTCGTCCACCTTGGCGACATAGCCCGGCGGCACCAGGGTGGTGGAATTGTGCTGGATCACCACCGCCGGGCCGGGCACCTGGTGGCCGGATTTCAGCTTCAGCCGGTCGTAGCGTGGCGTTTCCAGCTTCTCGCCGCTGTCGAAGATCGTCTCCCGCGAATAGAGATAGGCCGGTTCGATCGACGTTCCATTCGCCGCCTCCAGCCGCGGCCATTTCAGCGCCTCGACATTCGCCGTGGCGATGATCCGCAGGGTCATGATCTCCACATTGCCGTCGTCGAAGGCGTAGCCGTAGTCCATCCGGTGCTGTTCGTGGAAATTGTTCATGACCACCTGCTTGTTGTCCATGGTCAGGGCGCCGGCGGGCATTTCCGCCCGCAATTCGAAGCCCTGGCCCTGGTAGCGGCACTCGGCGATCCGGGTGAACTGGTGGGCGGCGGCCGGCACGCCGTCCTGCTCCAGCTGGCGGGCGGCCTGGGCGGTCAGGTCGTCGGCCGCCTTGTTGATGGCGTCCAGCTGGTCCTGGGTGGCGCTGTTCAGCACCGCCAGCACCGACCGGGTGAACTCGTACTTCATGTCGGTCACCAGCAGGCCGATCGCCGCGGTGATGCCCGGCGCCGGCGGCACGATCACCTCCCTGGCGAACACCGCCTCCGCCAGCGCGGTGCCGTGCAGCGGGCCGGCGCCGCCGAACGGCATCAGCGCGAAGTTGCGCGGGTCGATGCCGCGGGCGACGGAGTTGGAACGGATCGCCAGCGCCATGTTGGAATTGATGATCTTGATGATGCCGAGCGCGGCATCCTCCAGGCTCATGCCCAGCGGCTGCGCGATCCTGTCGTGGATCGCCTTGCGCGCCAGGTCGAAGTCGATCGGCAGGTCGCCGCCCAGGAAGCGGTCGATGTCCAGCCGGCCCAGCACCACCTGCGCGTCCGTGACGGTCGGCTCGGTGCCGCCCTTGGCATAGCAGGCCGGTCCCGGATCGGCGCCGGCCGACCGCGGGCCGACACGGAACATGCCGGCCTCGTCCAGATGGGCGATCGAGCCGCCGCCGGCGCCGATGGTGATCATGTCGATCATCGGCACCAGCACCGGATAGTCGCCGACATAGGTGTCGCGCGGATTCTTGATCTTGATGCCCGTCTCCGGGATCGTGCTGATATCGGCCGAGGTGCCGCCGATATCCACGGTGATGATGTTGGGCTGCCCCGCCATCTCGCCGAAATAGCGGCCGCCGATCACGCCGCCGGCCGGTCCGGACAGCAGGATGGTCACCGCCTTTTCAGAGCAGGTCTCGACGGTCGCGATGCCGCCGTTGGACTGCATCACCCGCAGTTCCGCCTGGATCCCCTTCTCCTGCAGGCTCTTCGCCAGGTTGCGCAGGTAGCGCGAGGTGCGCGGGCCGACATAGGCGTTCATCGCGGTGGTGGAGAAGCGCTCATATTCGCGGATCACGTCCACCACCTCCGACGAGGTGCAGACATAGGCGTCGGGCATGCCTTCCAGCACGATCTCCTTCGCCCGCTTCTCGTGGCTGTCGTTCAGGAACGAGAACAGGAAGCAGATCGTCACCGCCTCCACGCCGTTCTCCTTGAACTTCTCCACCGCGGCGCGGACCTCGTCCTCCGCCAGCGGCGTCTCGATCCGGCCGTCCGGCGGCAGCAGGCGCTCGGTGATCGGGATGCGGTTGCGGCGCTTCACCAGCGGCTTGGACTGCCAGGGCACGTCGAACTGGATGGAGAAGTTGTGCGGCCGCTTGTGGCGGCCGATATGGATGATGTCGCGGAAGCCGCGGGTGGTCAGCATGCCCACCTCGGCGCCGTTATGCTCGATGGTGATGTTGGTCGCCACCGTGGTACCGTGCACGATCAGGCTGACGTCCGACGGGCTGATGCCGCCGATCTCGCAGATTTCCAGGATGCCCTTAAGGACGCCGATGGACTGGTCCGCCGGCGTGGACGGAACCTTGTGCACGAACACCTTTTCCGGCTCGATCTCCAGGATCAGGTCGGTGAACGTGCCCCCCACGTCGACGCCGATCTTCGCCATCCCGCTTCTCTCCTCGACAGATCCAGACTGTTACTGAACTCAGGTTGCCACGACCGCCCGCGATCCCCGTTCCACTAGTCGCCGGCGGACTCCTCATTGCGACGCAGGCGGTCCAGAACGTCGGCCAGCGGCTCCACGTCGCCGAACTTCGCGTCGATGTCGAACAGGTTCCATTCCACCACGCCGAGGGTGCGGTCGCCGACGCATTCGCGCACGACGATCGGGCGGAAGCCCTCTGCGATCGCATCCTCGACGGTGTGGCGCACGCAGCCGGCGCAGGTCACCCCGGTGACCACCACGGTATCCACCCCCAGCGCCTTCAGCATGCCGGACAGGTAGGTCCCGTGGAAGGCGCTGGCGCGCTTCTTGACGATGACATGCTCGCCCTCGGCGGGCGCGATGCGGTCGTCGATGGCGACCTCCGGCGTGCCGAGCTGCAGAAGCTCCGCCGGGATCTTCTTGTGCCACAGGCCCATGTCGGTGTTGTCGGAGCCGGTCACCGCATAGGCCGTCGTGGTGTAGACCACCGGCAGGCCGCGGGCACGAAAGGCGGACAGCAATGCCTGCACGCCGGGGATGATCACGTCCATGCCGTCGCAGGAGAAGGCATGGCCGGGCCGGGTCCAGGCATTGGCCAGGTCGATATTGACCAGCGCCGGCTTCGCGCCCCAGCCGATCCGGCGCTGAAAGCCGCGACCGGCATAGAAATCGGAATCGAGCGCGAAGACCTGCTCCAGGACCTCCTGAAGCTCCTCCCGGCTCAGCTGCGGGCGGCCGGACGCGGTCGGCAGCCGGCTCATCGCAAAGTCCCCCGGATGGTGGTTGCGGCGGGCAGGCCGCGACGGCATACGAATGCAGCGGTCGCAGCGGGCCACCCGAAGGGCGAATGACTGGTCATTGTCACGTGACAGGCGCTCCGTCTGATGCGGACTTGCGTGAGTTTTCGCCTGCGGCGCTCTCCCCAGGCCGGCAATCTAACGCGACCGCCGACGCCCGGCAATCAGCATACGCACGGAACCAGCGCCGCGGCAATCGAGCCGGGCCGGCCCCTAGGCGCCACCGCCCGGGGCCGCCTGCGGATGCCGGCAATGCCAGTCGGTCACGGTCTGGAAGGCATGCCCGGCCCGCACCAGCACGGCCTCGCCCAGCTGCGGGCCGACCAGCTGCATGCTCAGCGGCAGGCCGTCGGAATCGAAGCCGTTCGGCAGGGTGATGGTCGGATTGCCGGCGAAGTCGAACGGCGCGGTGAAGCGCAGAATCGAGGTCAGGATGCTCGGATCCTCGCCATATTCCCCCATCTTCACCAGGCTGGGGATGGTCATCGGCATGGTCGGGATCAGCATGCAGTCGATGCCGCCGAACATCGTCTGCAGCGCCTCGGTGAAGGCGAGGCGGTCGAGCCAGCCCTTGCCGGCGTCGATGCCGCTGGTCTGCCGGCCCTCGTCGATCAGCTGCGCCAGTTCCGGCCCGTATTCCGATGCCCGGGCGGGATAGGTCTCCAGATGCGCGATCGCCGTCTCGATCGCGCACATCCGGATCCACTGCGCGACCAGCGGCTCCGATTCCGGGAAGGCGATGTCGACGATGCGCGCGCCCAGGCTTTCGAAATGCGCTATCGCCGCCTCCAGGGCGGCCGCCATCTGCGGATCCACGCCGTCCAGCGCGTAGCGCCGGTCGACGCCGATCCGCAGGTCGCGGATGCTGCGGCCGACCTCCGCCATATAGTCGGGGACGGGTGCGTCGATCGAGGTCGGGTCGTTGACGTCCCAGCCGGCGATCGCCTGCAGGATCGCGGCACAGTCGGCCGCGGACCGGCACATCGGCCCGACATGGTCCAGCGAATCCGCCAGCGCGAAGACGCCGTGCCGGCTGACCCGGCCCCAGGTCGGCTTGATCCCGGTCAGACCGCAGGTGGCGGAGGGGAAGCGGATCGAACCGCCGGTATCGCTGCCCAGCGCGCCGAAGCACATGCCCAGCGCCGTGGCGACGCCGGAGCCGGTCGAGGAGGAGCCGACCCAGTAGCCTTCGTTCCAGGGGTTCGGCGGATAGGGCACGTCCGGGTGATGGCTGGTATAGGCGCCCTCGGTCATCGACAGCTTGCCCAGCATGACCGCCCCGGCGACCTCCAGCCGCTGCACCACCGTGGCGTCGAAGGGCGCCATGAAGCCCCTGTGAATCGTGGTGCCGGCGGTGGTCGGCGCATAGGTGGTGTAGCAGAGGTCCTTCACCGCGACCGGTACGCCGTGCAGCACCCCCTTCCGGATGCCCTTCGCGATTTCCGCATCCGCCTGCGCGGCCTGCTGCAGTGCCCGTTCGGCGCAGAGATGCAGATAGCAGGTATAGTGCGGATCCAGCTCCGCGATGCGTTCCAGGATGGCCTCGGTCACGCCGACGGAACTGACCTCGCCGCGCCCGATCGCGGCCGCGACCTCGGTCAGATTCCTGTAGTGCAACGGTTCGCCCGCCATGCCTGCCCCCTTAAGTTCCTGCGCGCTTGCGAGAGCGGGATACTGGCATCCTGCGGTATGTCGGCGCCAGTGCCCGATCGCAACCGTACTTGCGGGCATACCAAGAAGCGGAGCTGTGCGGTCCCTAGCCGCCGAAGGAGATCGTCGCCACCGCGCGGCCCATCCGGTCCTCCGGCCAGGGCGCCGGGGCCTCGGGGGCGGCCGCCGCACCGTCGACCATCGTGCCCATCCCCTTGGTCAGGGTGACGGTGCCGCCGGCATTGGTCACCGTCACCTCGCCGTCCAGCACGATCACCCCGTAACGGCCGTCCAGCGGCCCGCCCCAGACGGTGGTGCCGCGGATGCCCAGGGTGCCGACCGGGGTGTCGATGGTGACGTCGCCGCCATGCGGCTTCTCGACCTGGCCGCCGACGAACAGGAAGGCGCCCTGCACCACCTCCAGTGCCAGGGAGCCGCCGCGCGGGCCCGGTTCGTAGACGAATTCGTCGATCCGCAGAACGGCGTTCTCGCCCAGCGTGATCTGCGTCTCATCGATCAGGGTTGCCTGCAGGCGGGCATCCGCCCCGGACCGCAGCAGGTCCTGGAAATAGACCGGGCTGCCATCGGCCAGGGTCCGCTGCCCGGCGCCCTGCTCGGCCAGAACGGTGTTCTGCACCTTGTCCACCGCGCCGATATCCTGCCCTTCCGCCCGGGCAGATGCGGCACCGACGACCAGCAGGAGGCCGGCGCACAAGGCCCCGGCCAGACTTCTCGTGGCGACTGGCATCGATTTCATCCTCCTTTGACGGTTTCCGGCCCTGGCTTGCCGCAGACCGGCGGGCCGCATCAGGCCACGGCGCGCCGGCCGGACGACCGGTCCCGCAGCCAGCGGCCTGCGGCCTCCGGCGGCATCGGCCTGGCGAACAGATAGCCCTGCCCCTGGCCGCACCCCATCTCCGCCAGCAGGGCGGCCTGCTCCTCGGTCTCGACCCCTTCCGCGATGGTGGGAATGACCAGATCCTCGGCCAGTCGCAGAATCGTCTGCACGATCTTGCGGCCGTTCTCGCCATGGTCGAAAGCGGCGATGAAGTTGCGGTCGATCTTCAGGGCGCCGATCGGCAGGCGGTGCAGATGGCCGAGGCTGGAATAGCCGGTGCCGAAATCATCGATCGCGACATCCACGCCCATCTCGCGGCAGCGGTGCAGGCTGTCGCGCACGCGATCCGGCTGCGCCAGCATCAGGCTTTCCGTCACCTCGATCTTCAGCCGCCCTTCGGCGTCCGGCCGGCTTGCCAGGCAGGAGGCGATGAAGCCGGGAAAGTCCGGGTCCTGCAGGTCGGCGACGGAGACGTTGACGGTGACATAGACCTGCGCCGCCGAGGCTGCCTCGGTCAGCCGGAGCAGATCATCCAGGGCGCGTGGCAGCGCCCAACGGGTGATCGCCGTGATCAGCCCGCTGGTCTCCGCCCGCGGGATGAAGTCGGCCGGCGGCAGCAGGCCGCGCTCCGGATGGTTCCAGCGCGCCAGGGATTCGAAGCCCAGCACCCGGCGCTCCGCCAGTTCGACGATCGGCTGGAAATGCAGGCAGAGCTCGCCGCGGGCGATGCCCTTCACCAGGTCCTGCTCCAGCCGGATATCCGCCATCGCGCTATGCTCGCCCGTGCCGGGTTCCGGGCCGGTGGCGGGCACCGGCGCGTCGGATGCGGCAGCACGCTCGGTCCTGGCCAGCTGCGCCATGGTGGCGCGCAGCCGGCCGGAGAGCACGTCCACCACCATGCGCAGGACCGGGTCCGCCGCCGCCAGCCGGTGCGACAGCCGGTCGGCGGTCACGACCAGAAGACGGGAATCCTCGATTGCCGTGGCGGTGGCGGAGCGGGTGCTGCCGTCCACGATCGCCATCTCGCCGAAGATCTCGCCGCGTCCCCGCATCGCCACCCGGCGGGACTGCGCCGCATCCTGCAGGGAGATCGCGATGCGCCCTTCCTCGACCACATAGGCGCAGTCGCCGGCATCGCCCTGCCGGAACAGGACCGTCCCTGCGGGCACGAATATGCTGTCCTTGGATGGCACGAACTGCGCTTCCCTGTCCGCCCCGCTCATTCAGGCCTGCGGCCCGGGCATGGTCCCGCAGTCTGGAATATCGGGCCTAACAAATAGTTTCAGCACCATCTGTCCATCCCGCTGATGTAAAACGGTTGCCGGGAAAGGCCAGCCGTGTCGTCGCCGCGGCCTGCCGGGCTGAACAAGCCCGATGGCCTGCAAAGACCCCTGAAAGACCGACGAGAAGCCTTGTCGCGCCGCTACCGATACCTGACCCTGCTGGCCGGGCTGCTGGCCCTGGCCGCTTTCGTCGTGCTGCGCGTCGCCCTGCCGCCCCCGTTTACGGCCCTGCGGGAAGCGGCGTTCGACCTGCTGCAACTGCAGGCGCCGCGACAGGAACGCCCGGTTCCGGTGACGGTCGTCGATATCGACGACACCTCGCTGGAACGGGTCGGCCAATGGCCCTGGCCCCGGGACACCCTGGCCCGGCTGATCGCGCAGCTGGACGGGATGGGTGCGGCTGCGATCGTCCTCGACATTCTGCTGTCGGAGCCGGACCGCGCCTCCCCGGCCCGGCTGGTTGCGGACTGGCAACGCCGCGGCCTGCTTGACCTGTCGCTGGCGCCGGACGCGATGCCCGACTTCGACCGCGACCTGGCGGCGACGATGGCGGCGGCCCGGGTGGTGACGGGTTTCGGCCTCACGCCGCGGCCGTCCTCCCGCGCGCCCGCGATCAAGGCCGGCTTCGCCGTCATCGGCCCGGATCCGATCGGCGGCCTGTTCGCCTTTCCCGGCGCGGTCACGAACCTGCCGGTGCTGGAGGCAGCGGCGACGGGCAATGGCAGCTTCAGCCTGGTCGGCGGCGATGGCGGAATCGTCCGCCGCATCCCGCTGCTCTCCGCCTTTCGGGGCGAACTGGTCCCCTCCCTGGCACTGGAGGCATTGCGGGTCGCGCAGCGGCAGGAGACGATCGCGGTGCGGACGGCACCGCCCGCATCCGCCCCGTTCGTCGACGGGCCGGGCATGCTGCTCCGGGTCGGCGGAATCGAGATCCCGGTCAACAGCGCGGGCGAGTACTGGCTGCATTTCCGGCCGGCTGGCAGCGGCCGGATGCTGCCGGCATGGCAGGTGCTGGACGGGCAGGTGCTGGACGGGCAGGCGGACATCGCCGCCCGGGTCCGCGGCCATATCGTCCTGATCGGCACCAGCGCCGTCGGCCTGTCCGACCTGCGCACCACGCCGGTCAACCCGTTCGAGCCGGGGGTCAATCTGCACGCCCAGGCCCTGGAGCAGATCCTGACCGGGGCCCATCTGGTGCGCCCGCCCTGGGCGCCGGCCGGGGAACTGGCGTTGGGCCTCGCCGGCGCCGCCATTGTCCTGCTCTGCGCCGCCTGGCTGCGTCCGGCCGTGGCGCTCGGCCTGTTCCTGGCGCTGGCGGCGGCGCTGGGCCTCGGCGCCTTCGGGCTGTTCACCGGCGCCCGCCTGCTGCTGGACCCGGTCACCCCGGCTCTCGCCATGGCCACCGCCTTCGCCGCCGCCAGCCTGACGCGCACTGCCCTGGTGGAAGGCGACCGGCGCCGGCTGCGCCACGCCTTCGCCCACTACCTGGCGCCGGAGATGGTGCGCGCCATCGCCGACCGGCCGGACCGGCTGCGTCTGGGGGGCGAAAGCCGCTCCATGACCTTCCTGTTCACCGACCTGGAGGGCTTCACCCGCTATACGGAACAGGCCGACCCTGCGGAGCTGGTGGAGGTGATGAACGCCTACCTGTCGGAGGTCTGCGGCATCGTGATGCGCCATGGCGGCACCATCGACAAGATCGTCGGCGATGCGGTCCATGCCATGTTCAACGCGCCGCTGGACCAGCCCGACCATGCCGACCGCGCCGTCGCCTGTGCGATCGAGATCGGCGCCGCCACCGACCGCTTCGCCGCCGCGCAGGCCGACCGGGGCCGGTCGATCGGCATCACCCGGATCGGGGTCAATACCGGCCCGGCGGTGGTCGGCAATTTCGGCGGCGCCGGGCGCTTCGACTACACCGCCCATGGCGATGCCATCAACACCGCCGCGCGGCTGGAGGCGGCCAACAAGCCGCTGGGGACCCGGATCTGCATCGCAGGCGCGACGGCGAAGGCGTGCAGACGCTTCGCCTTCCGTCCGATCGCGACCCTGCTGGTGAAGGGACGCAGCACCGGGATCGAAACCGTCGCGCCGGTGGCGGCGGAGACGGAGGCGGTGCGCGCCTACCGGCAGGCCTTCGAGACGCTGGCGGCCGGCGGGCCGGATGCCGGCGCGGCAATGCTGGCCCATGCCGCCGCCCATCCCGACGACCCGCTGGCCCGGCTGCATGCCGCCCGCATCGCCGCAGGCGAAACCGGCACCGTGGTCAATCTGTCCTGATCAGTCCCGCCAGCAGCAGGACATAGGCGAAATGGGTCAGCTGGTGCAGCGCCTGGTCAGCGCCCAGCAGCCACCAGAAGCGCGGCTCCGTCGGCGGCGTGCCGCGGGAGGCCAGCGCCTTGCCGCGGTCGATGCCGGCATGGACGGCAATGTCGACCAGGGCCAGGAACCAGAACTGCGGCGCCGCGACCAGGGCGATGGCCAGGGTGCCGGCGGCATGGATGCCGACATGCGTCGCCAGCGGCCGCAGCCAGCCGGCACTGCGTTCCTTGCCGCGCGCCATCCATGTGGTCTGCAGCAGGAAGTCGCAGAGGAACTGCTTCGCCACGAAGGCGATGTAGATGGCGATCAGGGTGGCGAAGCCGTCGGTCATCCCGCCGTATAGTCCGGCGCCGCGCCGCTGGCAAAGGCCCTATGCTGGGTGGCCCGCTGCGGCGCGGCGGCCGGTGCGACGGTGGCGGTCGTCAGCTGCCGCTGTCCGCGTAACGTTCCACCAGAAGGAATTTCTGCACCTTGCCGGTCGGCGTGCGCGGCAGGGGCTCGTCGGCGAACAGCACCGTCTTCGGCGTCTTGAAGCCGGCCAGGCTCTGCCGGCAATGGGCGATCACCGCCTCCTCCGTCAGGCCGCCGCCGGCCTCGCCGCCACGGACGATCAGGGCGGTCACCCGTTCGCCCCAGAATTCGTCGGGCAGGCCGAAGACGGTGGCGTCGGCGACCCCGTCCAACGCCAGCAGGCAATCCTCGACCTCCGCGGCATGCACGTTCTGGCCACCGGTGATGATCATGTCCTTCAGCCGGCCCTTGATGAACAGGAAGCCGTCCTCGTCCATGAAGCCCAGGTCGCCGGTATGGACATAGCCGCCGCGGAAGGTCTCCGCGCTCTTTTCCGGGTTGTCGAAATAGGCGGTGACGGTGGCGGGCGAACGGCCCACCACCTCGCCCAGTTCGCCCGGTGCGGCGCGGCTGCCGTCGGCGCGCTCGATATGGATGTCGGCGAATGCGAGCGGCACGCCGACGGACTCCGGCTGCACTTGCCGGTCCAACGGCGTGGTCATCACAAGCGCGCCGGTCTCCTGCATGCCGTAATATTCGTACAGCGCGGGGCAGAGCTTCTCCGCCACCTTCTGGCGCAGGCTGGGCGGAAACATCGCCCCGGCGAAGACCAGGCCGCGCAGGCACGACAGGTCGCGCCCCTCCAGGCTGGGCTCCGCCAGCAGCATCGCCGCCATGGTCGGCACCAGGTTGAGGATCGTGACTTTCTCCGCCTCGAACAGGCGCAGCGCCTCGGCGGGGGCGAAGTCCGTCAGCACGTTCCGCGCCCCGAACATCAGCCCGGCCGCGATCCAGGCATAGCCGACCCGGCCGAAGGCGGGAAAGACGGTCATCATCACGTCGCGCGAGGTGGTGTCCATGCCCTCGAACATCGGGCTGATCGCGCAGTTGTTCAGATGGGTCAGGCGATAGGCCTTCGGCAGGCCCGTCGTGCCGGAGGTCAGGTTGAAGTAGAACGGGTCGGCCTCCGCCACCTCGACCTCCGGCGCCGCGGCGGAGGCGCCGGCCAGCAGGTCCTCGTAGGGCCTCGCCCAGTCCGGAGCGTCGTCGCCGATGGCGACGAACTGCGCGACCTGCGGCAGGGCGGCGCGGACCCCCTCGGCGGCCGCGGCGAAGCGGGTCGCGAACAGCATCGCCTTCGCCCCCATCGACTGCATCAGGGCAACGATCTCCGCCGGCGCCAGGCGATAGTTCAGCGGCAGCCCGACCAGGCCCAGCTTGGCGATGGCGAAGTAGGCCTCCACCACCTCCGCGCGGTTGTTGCACAGGAAGGCGACGCAGTCCCCCTTTGCCAGACCCAGCCCGGCCAGGCCGTTCGCCAGCCGGTTGGCGCGCGCGTCCACCTGGCGGAAGCTGAAGCGCCGTCCGGTGCCGGCGCAGGTGATCGCCTCCCGGTCGCGAAAGCGCATCGCCGCCACCGCGGGGATGCTGCCCGCCACCATGCGGCCGAGCGCACGGCCTTCAGCCGGTGCGTTGATGGCGCCGCTATCGTTGCTGTCCATTGTCGTTCCTCCCGTTGCGCGCCGCGCCGGCACATTCAGCGTCCGGCGAATTTCGGCGCGCGCTTCTCCACGAAGGCCGCCGCCCCTTCCTTCAGGTCGTCGGTGACGAAGGCCTTGGTCTGCGCCTCGGCCTCGCCGTCCAGCACCGCGTCCAGGTCGGCGGTCCAGGCGGCCTCGCATTCCGCCTTGATCAGCGCCATGGCGATCGGCGGGCCGGCGGCCAGCTTCGCCGCTACGGCCAGCGCCTCGTCGCGCAGGGCGGCATCGTCGACGCATTTCCAGATCAGCCCCCATTCGGCGGCCTGTTCCGCCCCCAGCGGTTCGCCGGTCAGGGCGAGCGCGCGGGCCCGCGGCGCGCCGATCGCCTGCTGCAGCAGGCGCGAGGTGCCGCCGTCCAGCACCGCCCCCAGCCGCACGAAGGACAGGATGAAACGGGCCGAACGGGCGGCGATTACGATGTCGCCGGACAGGGCGACCCCAACCCCGGCGCCCGCCGCGGCGCCGTTGACCGCGGTGACGATCGGCTTGCCGCAACCGCGCATCTTCGCAATCAGCGGATTGATGGAACCGCGCATCTTCTCGCCGATGCCGGCACCGCGGTCGAAGGTGTCGCCGCCGAACTGGGCGCCGGCGCAGAAGCCGCGCCCCGCCCCGGTGATCACGACCGCCCGCACCCCGTCATCTGCCAATGCCGCATCCAGCGCATCCTGCAGGCCGGTCATCAGGTCTGCCGCAAGCGCGTTCATCTGGTCGGGATTGTTCAGGGTCAACAGCGCCACCGCGCCGTGCCTTTCCGTCAGGATCATTGCCATCGTTCGTTCCTCCATTTGGCGGCCGGCCACGGCCCTATGCCTCAGCGACCTTTGCCTTTGCCGGCACGCGCCGGACCGCCAGCCCGTCCACCAGCCGCTCGACGAAGCCGTCGGCGATTTCGTCCACCGACAGCGGACCGTCCGGGCTGTACCAGGTGCCGATGCCGTTCAATGCGCCGGTGATCACGAAGCCGGCGACCTTCGGGTCGCAGGGGCGGATGGATCCGTCGGAGATGCCGCGCGCGATCTGCTCGCGAAAGGCGGCGTCGATGCGGCGCTTGGCGCGACGGATGTCCGCGCGCGCTTCCGGCGACAGTTCGCGGTCGTCGAACCGCACCAGACACTGGCCGAAATCCTGGGTGATCACCTTCGCGTAGGAGCGGATCAGGGCCCGCAGCTTCTCCAGGCCCGAGCCGTCGCGGGCGGCGATGTCGGCGATGCCGGCCTCGTACATCTCCCGCCCCAGGCGGCAGCATTCGAACAGGATCTCGTCCTTGCTGCGGAAATAATTGTACAGCGCCGGCTTGGTGATGTTCAGCGCGGCAGCGACCTCTGCCAGGGAGGTGCGGTGGACGCCGTTCTCCAGGAACAGGCGCACCGCCATGCGCAGCACGGCTTCCTTCTTCCGGCCGCGGGCCCGGCGCCGGTCCTCGAACGGGATCCAGGGCTGAACCTCCACCCCCGTCGCCGTCCCTGCCTCGCCCTCTTCGTCCGTCACCTGTCCTCCGGTCCTGTCTTGACGCTCATCGTCGGCGATTATATTACCGGTGGGTCATTTAATGTCCACGGGGTAATCTTCTCCGGGACCACGGACGGGAGGGAACGGCATGGATCCGAAGGTCATCGTCGCGGGGGTCGGCATGATCCCCTTCGCCAAGCCGGGCGCCAGCGCGCCCTATGACGAGATGGGGACGGAAGCCGCCCGCCTCGCCCTGAAGGATGCGGGGATCGGCTACGACCTGGTGGACCAGGCCTATGCCGGCTATGTCTATGGCGACTCGACGGCCGGCCAGAAGGCGATCTATCCGCTGGGCCTGACCGGCATCCCGATCGTCAATGTGAACAACAACTGCTCGACCGGCTCCACGGCGCTGTTCCTTGCCCGCCAGGCAGTGGCCAGCGGCGCCGCCGACTGCGTGCTGGCGCTCGGCTTCGAACAGATGCGCCCCGGCGCGCTGGGTGCGATCTTCAACGACCGGCCGAGCCCCTTCGTGGAGTTCGACAAGGTCACCGACCGGCTGGTGGGCAACGAGGAAATCCCGCTGGCACTGCGCTATTTCGGCGGTGCCGGCCTGTCGCATATGGAGAAATACGGCACGAAGCTGGAAACCTTCGCCAAGGTGCGGGCGAAGGCCAGCCGTCATGCGGCGAACAACCCGCTGGCGCTGTTCCGCAAGGAGGTCACGGCCGACGAGGTGATGGGCGCGCAGGTGATCTGGCCCGGCGTGATGACCCGCTTGATGGCCTGCCCGCCGACCTGCGGCGCGGCGGCCGCGATCCTTGTCTCGCCGGAATTCGCGAAGCGCCACGGCCTGGACGCCTCCGTCGGCATTGCCGGCCAGGCGATGGTCACCGACCTTTCCTCGACCTTCGACAGCGACGACATGATGAAGGTCGTCGGCTACGACATGGCGAAGGATGCGGCGGACAAGGTCTACGACCAGGCCGGCATCGGGCCCGACGATCTGGACGTGGTGGAACTGCACGACTGCTTCGCGCAGAACGAACTGATCACCTACGAGGCGCTGGGCCTCTGCCCGGAAGGCGGGGCGGAGAAGTTCGTCGAGGATGGCGACAACAGCTATGGCGGCAAGGTGGTCACCAATCCCTCCGGCGGGCTCCTGTCAAAGGGCCATCCGCTGGGCGCCACCGGCCTGGCGCAGTGCTACGAACTGACCCGGCAGCTGCGCGGCACCGCCGGCACCACCCAGGTGGAGGGGGCGGCGACGGCCCTGCAGCACAATCTGGGCCTGGGCGGCGCCTGCGTCACCACCCTCTATCAGCGGGTCTGAGGCGGCGATGGTCGACCAGTCCGCCGTGGGGCGCAGCTTCGCCCCGGTCCACGCGGTCGTGGAGCCGGGGCGCCTGCGCTTCTTCTTCGACACGATCGGAGAGACGAACCCGGTCTACCGCGACCCGGCTGCCGCGAAGGCTGCCGGCCATCGCGGCGTGCCGGTGCCGCCCACCTATCTCTTCTGCCTGGAAATGATGGATGCCGAGAACCCCTTCGCCTTCCTGGAGGATCTGGGCATCGACCTCGCCCGGGTGCTGCACGGCGAGCAGAGCTTTGCCTATCACGCACCCGTGGTGGTCGGCGATGCGCTGACCTTCGCCTCCACCATCACCGGGGTGGCGGAAAAGAAGGGCGGTGCCCTGACCATCGTCGACGTGGCGACCAGGGTGACCAACCAGGACGGCGCCCATGTCGCCGATGCGACGCGCGCCATCGTGGTGCGTAATTGAGGAGGCGGCGATGACGAACCAGATCGCGGTCGGCCAGAAGCTGGTATCGAAGAGCTTCCCGCCGATCACCCGCCACCGGCTGGCGCTCTATTGCGGCGCCTCCGGCGACCACAACCCGATCCATGTCGACATCGATTTCGCGAAGAAGGCCGGCTTTCCGGACGTCTTCAGCCACGGCATGCTGGTCATGGCCTATCTGGGCAATGCCCTGACCGACGCGGTGGCCCCCGACCGGATCCGCAGCTTCTCCACCCGCTTCCAGGCGATCACCCAGCTGGGCGCGAAGCTGACCTGCGAAGGGGTGGTCACGGAGCTGTTCGAGGAAGGCGGCGAGCGACGCGCGCGCCTGTCGCTGACCACGAAGGACGAGGCGGACGAGGTGAAGCTGGCCGGCGAGGCCGTCGTCGCGCTCGGCTGAGGCGGCGCGTCGTTCCTGTCATCCCGGCCTTGAGCCGGGATCCATTCCGCCAGCGGCTGGGCGCTCCGCGGCTGGCGGAATGGGTTCCAGGGTCAGGCCCTGGAACGACGGGAGTCGGCTGGGGCGGCGGATTTCAACTTTGTCATCGCGGCGGCCGGATCGGGCCGCCAGCAGCATCTGGGGAGGCACAAACATGGGCAAGCTGGACGGCAAGGCCGCGCTGGTCACCGGCTCCGGCCGCGGCATCGGGCGGGAGATCGCGCTGAAGCTGGCGAGCGAGGGCGCGAAGCTCGTGGTCAACGACCTGGACGAGGAGCCGGGCAATGCGGTGGCGAAGGAGATCGCCGATGCCGGCGGCACCGCCATCGCGGTGAACGGCAGCGTCACCGCCGCCGGCTTCGCCGACCGCTTCATCGCCGCGTCGATGGAGGAGTTCGGCGGTGTCGACATCATCGTCAACAATGCCGGCTATACCTGGGATGCCACCATCCAGAAGATGACCGACGAGCAGTTCCAGGCGATGCTCGACGTGCATCTGGTCGCCCCGTTCCGCATCCTGCGTGCCGCCGCGGAGCCGATCCGCGTGATGGCGAAGAAGGAGGCGCAGGAGGGGCGCGAGGTGTTCCGCAAGGTGGTGAACATCTCCTCCATCGCCGGTCTGTACGGCAATGCCGGCCAGGTCAGCTATTCCTCGGCCAAGGCTTCCCTGATCGGCATGACCCGCACCCTGTGCAAGGAATGGGGCCGCTACAAGGTGAACGTGAACTGCGTCGCCTTCGGCCTGATCCGCACCCGCCTGACCCAGGCGATCGAGGACAAGCAGGCGACCATCGATGTCGAGGGCCGCGAGATCAAGGTCGGCGTGCAGCCGCAGCTGCTGCAGACCATGGACGCGATGATCCCGCTGGGCCGGGGCGGCACGCCGGAGGAGGCGGCCGGCGCCGTCTACCTCTTCTGCACCCCGGAATCGAACTATATCAGCGGCCAGGTCGTGGTCTGCGGGGGCGGCATCCTGATCTGACGAACCCCGGTCGCTCCAGGCCATAGGTCTGGAAGCCGTCCCGCCAGTCCGGACGCCGGACTGGCGGGACATGTTCCAGGCAGCCCGCCCTACCCCTTCAGGCAGCGGGACATCAGCTGGTCGATGCTCTCGTAGGGCGCGCCGCCATGCGCCTTGCTGCGGCGCAGGACCATCTCGTCCTCGTTGATCATCTCCAGCCAGAGTTCCTTGCCGCCGTCGCAGAACAGGGCCACGGTCGGCCCCTCGCGCCGCACCTCGCATGCCTCCTCCGGCTGCGCCGTGCCGCCGACGAGGCGGCGCACCGCGCCGTCGCCGACCTGCATCAGGTCGGTGGAGCAATTGCCGTCGTACTGGATCCAGTTGCCCTCGATCGCGCGGAAGACGGCGCGCTGCTGCGGCGACAACCGCGCCTTGCTCTGCGGCAGCGGCGGCAGGTCGCGGCCCTCGATCCGGAAATCGGCGACGCCCATGTCGCTGCCGTCCCTGCCCCCATCGGACTTGCCCGTGTCGGTCATGGCCGGCTTTTCCATGCTGTCCTGCGCCGGTTGCTCGGCCGGCATTTCCGGCTTCATCTCCGGCTTCGGCGGTTGCTCCTTCGCCGGCTCCGGCATCTGCGGCTTGGGCTTGGGCTTGGTCACGACCTTCGGCGCCGGCGTGTCGACCGGCTTCAGGTCATGCAGGGTCAGCACGTCGCAATAGCTCCAGCCCCGCTTCACCTCCGCGCAATAGCTGCGCGCCGCCGCCACCGTGTCGAACGGGCCGGTCAGCAGGCGGATATAGGTCCGCCCTTTCACACGCGCCTCGCGATAGAGCGGCTGGTGCCCTTTCAGTTGCGCGGGAATCCGCTTCTCCAGGATGCGCCAGCCGCGCTCCGCATCGGTGCGATTGAAGTAGGACGCCAGATGCGCGCCATAGCCTTCCTCCGCCGCGACGGCGGGCGCCATGGCGGCCGTCTGGAGCAGGATCGCCGTGCCGAGAGCCGCGAGAAGCGGAACCGGGCGCCTCATTTCCCCACCTCGAGCGACTTGTTGACGATCTCGAAGGTATCGCGCGACAGGCCGGGCATGTCGCGGATGCTCTCCAGCGCGGCGCGCATCAGGTTCTGCCGCGGCCCGTCATAGCGCTGCCAGCGGCCGAACGCACCCGCCATGCGGGCGGCAACCTGGCGGTTGAGCCCGTCCAGCTTCTTCACCTGCTCCGCCAGGAAGGCGTAGCCGCCGCCATCGGCGGCGTGAAAGCGCCATTGGTTGCGCATCGCGAAGGCTCCGATCAAGGCATAGACCCGGTTCGGGTTGGACAATCTGAAGGCGGGATGGTCCAGCAGTCGGCGCACCGTGGCAAGGGCGTCGCGGCGGGGCGCCTGTGCCTGGACGGCCAGCCACTTGTCGAGCACCAGCGCCTCGCCGCGATAGCGTTCCTCGAAATCCGCCAGAGCCAGGTTGCGCGCCGCTTCCTGGCCGTGATGCGCCAGCACGGTCAGCGCCGCCAGCCGGTCGGTCATGTTGTCGGCGTCGCGGTAATGGGCCATCACCAGGCGCTGCACCTCCGCGTCTTCCGTCAACAGGCCCAGCAGCGCCAGCGCGGCGTTGCGCTGTGCCCGCAACGCGGCCTGGTCGGCATCGGCCCGATAGGGGCGGGCCGGCTGCAGACGCGCATGCATGCCCAGCAGGACGTTGCGATGCGCCAGGGCGATTGCCCGCAGCATCGCCTCCCGCGCGGCATGCAGCCCGTCGACGTCGACCACCGCCATCTGGTCGGCCAGATAGCCCTCCTCCGGCAGCACCATCGCGACCGCCGCGAAGGACGGATCCATCGCCTCGTCGCGCAGCAGGCCGCCAAAGGCATCGACATAGCGGCCGTCGACCGCCATCGCCGGATCCTCCGCGGCGGCCATCCGAAGCAGCACCCGGGTCGCATAGCGCTGCCCCGCCTCCCAGCGGTTCACCGCATCCGGGTCGCGCACCATCAGGAAGGCATCGTCGGCATCGCCATAATCGGCGTGCAGGATCACCGGCGCGGAGAAACCGCAGTTCAGGGACGGCAGCGGCGCATGCTCCTGCGCCTCGGCGGGCCGGAAGCGGAAACGCTGGCGCGGGCCGGTCAGCCGCAGCAGATGCTCGCCCGGCGCCGACCGGTCCGGTGCGGCATCTGCCGCCTCTTCCAGCCAGGCGGCGATCGGCCGGCCCTCGCCATCCAACAAGGCCAGGCGGATCGGGATGTCCAGGGGCACCTTCTCCGCCTGGTCCGCGGTCGGCGGGGTGTCCTGCGACAGGGTCAGGACCAAGCAGCCGCCGTCCGGCAGCGCCTGCCCGCCCGCACCGGGCCCCGCACCGGATGCCGGGCCCTCGACATGCCACTGCGCCGTGACGCGGGGCGTGCCGGACTGGCTGTACCAGCGGCGGAACTGCACCAGGTCGCAGCCGCTCGCCTCCTCCATCGCCGCGACGAAATCCTCGCAGGTGGCGGCCTGCCCGTCATGCCGTCCCAGGTACAGCCGCATGCCGGCCTGGAAGCGGGCCTCTCCCAGGATGGTGTGGATCATGCGGATCACCTCCGCGCCCTTCTCGTAGACGGTCGCGGTGTAGAAGTTGTTGATCTCCACATAAGTGTCGGGCCGCACCGGGTGGGAGAGCGGCCCGGCATCCTCCGGGAACTGGCGGGCGCGCAGGGTACGCACGTCGCGGATCCGCTTCACCGCGCGCGACCGGTGGTCGGCGGTGAATTCCTGGTCGCGGAACACGGTCAGCCCCTCCTTCAGGGAGAGCTGGAACCAGTCGCGGCAGGTGACCCGGTTGCCGGTCCAGTTGTGGAAATACTCGTGCGCCACAACGCCTTCGATCAGTTCCATGTCGGTGTCGGTGGCGGTGGCCTCGTCCGCCAGGATGTACTTGGCGTTGAAGATGTTGAGGCTCTTGTTCTCCATCGCGCCGGAGTTGAAGTCCGCGACCGCGACGATGTTGAAGATGTCCAGGTCGTATTCCAGACCGAAGCGCGCCTCGTCCCAGGCCATCGACTGCTTCAGCGCCGCCATGGCGCAATGGGCACGCGCCGCCTGGCCGGGCTCGACATAGAGATGCAGGTCGACCTGCCGCCCGCTGCGGGTGGTGAAGGTGTCGGCCAGGCGGTCGAGCCGGCCGGCCACCAGCGCGAACAGGTAGCTGGGCTTCGGGAAAGGGTCCTGCCAGCGCGCCATGTGGCGTCCGTCCGGCAGCGACTGGCGGTCCACGCAATTGCCGTTGGACAGCAATACCGGGCAGCTGCCGGCATCGGCGCGGACCGTCACGTCATAGGTGGCGAGCACGTCGGGCCGGTCGGGGAAGAAGGTGATGCGGCGAAAGCCCTGCGCCTCGCACTGGGTGCAGAAGATGCCGTTGGAGAGATACAGCCCGGTCAGGCGCGAATTCGCCTCCGGTGCGATGCGGCAGCGGGTGCGCAGAACGGCGCGCGGCGGCAGCTCGTGCAGCACCAGCCGGCCGGCGCCGTCCACATGCTGGGCCGGGTCGAGCGCCGTCCCGTCCAGGCTGAGCTCCAGCAGGGTCAGGTCCTCGCCGTCCAGATGCAGCGGGAAGGCGGTCTCCGTCAGGCAGCGCAGCGACAGTTCCGCGGTGACGATGGTCTCCGCCGGATCCAGGTCGAATTCCAGGCGGATCGCATCGACGGTGAAGGTCGGCGGCCTGTAGTCCGCCCGCCTGATGGCCGCGGGCATGTCCTGTCGGTCCAGCATCCTGTGCTCCAGAAAGGTCGGTCCCGGCCCCTCCGGGCCGGCAATGGGATCGCGGGCGGGCTCAGAAGCTCTCCGTCCAGGGGCGCAGCTCGAACTCCCAGGTCCAGGCACTGCGCGGCTGGCGATGGGCGAACAGGTAGGCCGCGGCGATCGCATCGGGATCGAGCTGGCTGTCCGGTCCGCCGCGGCCCTCGCGCGGGTCGGGATTGGGCCGGCCGATGCCGCCGTCGATGACGAAATGGGCGACGTGGATGTTCTTCGGCGCCAGTTCCCGCGCCATGCTCTGGGCCAGGCCGCGCAGGCCGAATTTGCCCATCGCGAAAGGCGCGGACTGGGCAAAGCCCTTCACGCTGGCCGAGGCGCCGGTGAACAGGATCGAGCCGCGCCCCGCCGCCAGCATGTCCCGGGCGGCCCGCTGGCCGACCAGGAAGCCGGCATAACAGGACACCATCAGGCTGTGCCGGACCGCCTCGCGGTCGAGCTCCGCCACGGGCCCGCGGCTGCGCGCGCTGGGATTGAACACCACCACCTCGGGCACGCCCTGTGCCGCGGCCACCGCGTCGAAGAACCTGTCGACGGCATCCGGATCGACCGCGTCGCAGGCGAGCGCCTGCGCGCCGGTCTCCGCGCAGAGATCGGCAAGCTTGTCGGGGTTGCGCGCGCCGAGGGTTACAGGATGGCCTTCCCGCGCGAAGAGGCGCGCCACCGCGGCCGAAAGCCCGGCGCCGGCGCCGATCACGGCCACGCTGCCGGGTGCCGTCGCTGCTGAGCCTGACATCGAATCGCCCTCCTGCCCGGATTGCCCTGCCCCGCCCCGGCAACCCGAAACGGGATCCCGGACCGGCGCCCGCGGCGGGTTCTGCCACGCCCGGCATCTTCACTCTACGCATTCGCGGCCGGCGCCGCTAACTTATGCGCGCGATCCGGGGGAGGACCATGCTGGTTTACGAGATTATCGTCCTGACGGTGGTGTTCCTGACATCCATCGGCCTGGGCATGCATGTCGGCCTGGCCAACCTGTTCCGTGCCTTCCAGGACTGGGATGCCCTGCTTCTGGTCCTGTTCGGCCAGTACCTGATCATGCCCCTGCTGACCTGGGTCGCCATCCACATGGTCGGCGGCGAGCCGCAGACCGACATGTCGATCGCCATCGTCCTGCTGGGCCCCGGCAGCGAGGCCGCCGCCGCCGGCGTCTTCCTGGCGCGGGCGAACCTGCCGCTGGCGGTGATCAGCCTGGTGCTCACCAACATCATCGGGCCGGTGCTCGGGCCGGAACTGATCGACCTGATCGTGCAACCGGAACCGGCCATGTCGGGCCCGGTGCTGACCGCCTTCTCCGACATCCTGTCGATTTTCTTCCTGGCGCTGCTGGCGCCGCTGGCGATCGGCATGACGGTGCGGCAGCTGGCGCGGGCGCCGCAGGCGAACTTCGAGACACCGTTCCGCGTGTTCATCTGGCTGATGCTGGCACTGACCGTGATCTATGCGGCGCTGATGCAGGCCTTCGAGCCGCCCGGGGTGGAGGCGGCCTATGCCTTCCACGAACTGGCGGGCATCGTCGTCGTGACGATCCTCGCCTACATCCTGGTCTTCGGCATCGGCACCCTGGTGGGGATCCGCGCCGAGAACGCGATCGCCGCCGCCTTCATCGTCAGCCTGCAGCCTGTCGCGGTCAGCCTCTATGTCTCCAACAACCTGACCGATGCCTGGCCGAAGCTGACGGAACTCGCGATCGGCTATGCGATGGTGCTCCCCTTCATGATCGCGGCCTGCATCTTCGTGATCCAGCGCCGCCTGCCGTTCGTCAGGCGGCGGTAAGTCCCAGGCGGCGGTAAGTCCCAGGCAGCGGTAGGTCTCACGCGGCGGTAGGGCGGGCGCCCTGTCCGGCCGGCAGCGCCAGCCACTGCCGGACCCACAAGACCGGCAGCGGCAGGGCACAGATCGCCATCACCGCCCATATCGGCCGCGCCCGGTCGGGGTCCAGATTGGCCAGCAGCACCTGGCCGGCCGGCACGCCGGTCGCGATCGCATACCAGGCATATTCCAGGCCGGCGGCGGCGATGCCCGCCAGGCCGGCGACCGCGAGGATCCGGGGCAGCAATGGCAGCCCCAGGCGCCAGCGATCGTGCAGGCGATAGAGCATCAGCGCCACGAACAGCCCGCTCAGCACCGCCGCCTCGGAGATGTCGAGCTTCGACTGCATGAAGAAGTGCAGCAGCCCCAGGGCCGCCAGCGGATAGACCGCCCGGTGCAGATGCCGCCAGCGCTGTCCCAGCCGGCGGATGGCGGCATCGCAGGAGGTCGCCGCCAGCACCGCCAGGCCGGCCAGGGCGACGAACCCGATGGTCAGGTAGATCCGGCTGGCGATCTCGCTGGCCACCATCGCCAGGTCGAGATTCTCATTGAAGGCGTAGAGCACCAGGTGCCCTGCCACATAGGCGAAGGCGGTCAGCCCCAGCATCCGGCGCAGCCCGGCGAGCCGCGGCCAGGACAGCAGCCTGCGCATCGGCGTGATCGCAAGGGTCGCCAGCAGGAAATAGAGGGTCCACAGCCCCGTCAGGTGCAGGACCGCCTTAGTCGGTTCCGGATCATAGGCGCCGCTCAGGGCTGCGGCGGCGAACCAGGCCGCCGGCAGGACCGCCGCGGCAAAGGCGATGGCGCGCAGCGCCGCGAAGCGGCCGGCCCGGTCGTTCCAGGGCAGGTCGGCGGCGGCCGGCATCAGCCGGAACGGCAGCGGCGGGGTCTGGACGGATTTCGACATGGAATGGACGGCCCTCCGGGGCGCCGGCGCGGGAAGCCGCCGGTTCGGCCCAGAGCAAACATGGCGGAGCGCCGCCGCGGGCGCAGCCCCTGCTCACGCAGATGTTGGCGCCGCCGCCCCCGGCTCGCGCCCCTGTGACCTGCGGCCGGCCTGCGACCGGGAGCGGCGTGAGGCGGCCGTCTTCAGGGGTTCAGCACGTCCGGCAGTTCGGTCTCCACGGCACAGCGGATCTGGCCGTTCTCCTCCCGCAGCTCCTTGAACCAGATCAGCAGCTGCTTCTGCCCGTCCGGCACATCGACCGCGGTGACCTCACAGGCTTCACCGCCCCGCCCCCCGGTTTCCAGGCGTGCGACCGGCCGGACGACGATGACGCTGCCGCCCGGGCAATAGCCGCTGCCCATCGAGGTGATGCCGCCGAAGCCAACGCCGACGGACCCCTCCCAGTTCTTGAAGTGGCCGCCAAAGCACTGGACGGAGATGTAGGCGCTCATCGGCTGCGCCGCAGGCGCCTTATCGACGAACAGGTACTCGATCATCTCATTCGCCTGCGAAGGCGCCGCCTGGGCCGCAGCCGGCAGGCAGAGCGCGGCTGCTGTCAGCGCCGCGGCGGATGCGATGCAACGCAGGCGTGAAACATGAACCGACATGGGAGCGTCCCTTTGCTGTCATTGTCTGGTGGACACTCTTGTCGCAATGCTTCGCGGCCGGGCCGCGGCCGGATTGTGGCGATCCGGGGAATTCGCCCCAACGAACACGCCCCAGAGAATTCGCGGCGGTCCGCAGCCGCGACCGGTCAGGCTGGCCGCTTGAACTCCACCAGCACCTCGCGGAACACCGTGTCGCCGATATTGCGCGCGGCATGGGTCGCCGGGATCGCCGGGCCGTCGCCATCCGCCGGCGACAGGCTGTTGCCGTGCAGGGTGTAGCGGCGGCTCTCCCCGGCGGCGATGGTGAAGGTGGAGAGCTTCCGCCCCTCCGCATCCGTGGTCTCCAGGGTCGAGCCCTGGGTGACGTGGAACAGGTAGCTGTTCTCGTGGGTGTGCAGCCCGGTGCTGGCGCCGGGCGGCAGTTCCATCTCCCATACCGACACCAGGTCGGATTCGTAGACCTTGCGCGTGGCGATGTCCGTCATCTGCCGCTCCTCCCCTGCATTCACTTCCGGACAGGATAGGCACGGCCGTGGCCAGGGACCAGCAAACGCCCCGGAAACAGCAATGCCCGGCACGCGCCAGGCGGGCCGGGCATCGCTGCAAACCAAGATCGATCCGACTACGGGGCCGGCCGGTCGGTATGCATCGTGCAGTCCAGGAAGCCGCCGCTCGTGGTCAGTTCCTTGTAGCTGACCCGGACCTGGATCGGGTTTTCCGGGACCTCGAACATTGCGGGCAGGCAGGAGGTCTGCTGGCCGGTCGAACTGCGCACTTCGGACTTCACCATGACGCCGCCAAAGTCCGGGCAGCTGAAGCTGCCGATAGGGGTGATGCGGTTCGAGCCCTGGCCGACCGGGCCGGTCCACTTGATCGAACGGACCCCGATGCATTCGAGCTCGATGGTGCCGGTCAGCTGCGCCGGCACCGCCTTGTCATCGACGAAGACGAAATCAACGCGGGTCTCCTCGGCAGCCTGGGCGAGTGCCGGCAGGCCGAAGGCCGCAGCGGCGAGCGCGACGGCGGTCGCCGCGGGCGCGGCACGATGGAGGAACCCGAAATGTTTCGACATGGGAGCGTCCCTTTGTTGTCGTTGTCCTATGGACGCTCTTAAAGCGGAACTCCGGGGCCGGATGGCGGCCGGATTGGGGTCTTTTCGCGGCAGATCCCGGCGTCCCCGACCTGCGCAGCAAGGCTTTCCGGGCTTGCGCAGCGGACATGCCCGACCGCCCGGCAGGCATGCAGGATGCCCGCCGGCGACGGCGCGCCGGCGAAAGCGGAAACGACCCGCCCGGCGCTTCCGGGCCGGACTTCAGCGCATGGTCTTGAGGGCGGCGGCCCAGCGGGCGAGCTCGGTCAGCATCGCATCCGCGCTCTGGCTCTGGATGTCGTTGGGCGCGAAGGCACCGTCCTTCAGCTGCTGCGCGACCATCGGCACGGTCACGCCTTCCATGATCGGCACCATCTTCAGCACGTTCAGGGTCAGCTTGGTGGTGTGGACGGAACGCATGGCGCCGGAAATGCCGCCATAGCCGACGAAGCCCGCCGGCTTGTAGTTCCACTCGTTGTAGACGTAGTTCAGGGCGTTGAGCAGCGCCGGGGTGGGGCCGAAATTGTACTCCGGCACCACGAAGACGAAGGCGTCCGCGGCAGCGACGGAGGCCGACCATTTCTTCGTATGGTCATGCGCGTACTGCTGCAGCCGCGGATGCTTCGGCTCGTCGTAGATCGGCAGGTTGAATTCGGCCAGGTCGACCAGATGGGCGTCGAAGCCGCCCTGCGCCTTGGCCACCCCGTGGAACCATTCGGCGACGGCGGGTCCGACCCGCCCGGGGCGGGTGCTGGCGATCACGGTATGCAGGCGCAGGCTCATCGGGGGCTCCTCGGCTCGGATGGGTCCGGCCGCATTATGGCGCCCCGGGCGGCGGCGGCAATCGCCCGCCGCCCCCCTTTCGATGCCGGTGCAGTCTCCAGCTACCACTTCTCGGCGGCAAGGGCGCAGGACCGGCCGTATGGCCGCGCGAGCGCGGAGAAGGAAACCCGCACGGATGCCGGATCCCGCGGCATCTCGATATTGGTGGAGTCGCAGTCGGTGACCACGCCACGGTCGTCGCCGACCAGTTCGCCGGCGACCCACATCAGGGTCGCGCCGCGGCATTGCGGGAAGGCGATCGGGGTGACGAAGCCGCTTCCCAGGCCCGCCACGACAAGCGCCTTCTTCTCGAACAGCCGCCCCTCGTCATCGGAGCAGAGCAGTTTGATCTGCGCCTGCACCGGCACCTCGGCACGGGTCTTGTCGACGAAGGCGATCTCGTGCGGCGCCGGGCCCGGCTGCGCCTGCGCCGATGCGCCCAGCGCGCTGGCGGCGGCAAGGAAGGCGGCGAGCGCGAGCGCCGCCCGGCGTCCGACGGAGATGGGGCGCATGGCCTCGACAGATTTCGACATCGGAAGGTCCCTCCGGTTTCCGCTTGTGTCCGGAGCCTCTTAGAGCGCCGCCGCGTGGCACAATCCGGGCGGAACCGGGGTCTTTTGCGGGCAGGCCGGCCGGCCCGCGGCTATCCGTCCGGCGCACCGCCCCTGCCCCGCCGCACCGGCGGGCTGACCGCGGCGGGGTCCTCCGGCCAGGGATGCTTCGGGTAGCGGCCGCGCATCTCCTTGCGCACCTCGGCATAGCTGCCGGCCCAGAAGCGGGCCAGGTCGCCGGTCTTCTGCAGGGTGCGGCCGGCCGGCGACAGGATGTCCAGCTGCACGGCCGACCCGTCCGGCAGACGCGGCGTCTCCGCCACGCCGAACAGGTCCTGCAGGCGCAGCCGCAGCACCGGCCGGCCCTCCTCATGGTCCAGCGCGCGCTCCAGCCCGTTCGCCAGGCGCAGCCGCGACGGTGCCGCGGCCTCCAGCGCCTGCCGTGCCGGCCAGTCCAGCAGCGCCTCCAGCCCCTCCGCCAGCGTCCGTTCCAGCACCTCCGGCGCGGGCGCGGCACGGCCGATCCGCGCCGCCAGCATGCCGGCCAGGGCCTCCTGTACCGCCGCATCGGCCGGCTCAGGCCAGGCCAGGTCCGGCCGCGCAGCCGCGGCCGCCGCGATGCGTGCGCGCATCCGGCCGGCCGCACCCGTCCAGGGCAGCGCATCGGCGCCCCGCGCCGCCACGAAGGCACATATGGCGGCCTGTGCCCGGTCGGCGTCGACCTCGCCCAGGGGCCGGCGTGCCAGTTCCAGTTCCCCCAGGCGGCGGACCGCATGCCCGGTCAGGCCACGCTCCGGCGACCAGTCCAGCCGCTCCTCGGCCACGATCGCCGCAGCGAAGCGGGCCTCCAGCTCGGCCAGGGTCAGGGCTGCGGCGGCATAGATGCGCGCCCCCGACCGCGCGCCGCCGGCATCCAGGACCACCAGCGCCTCGGCCGCCGCCAGGGGATGCCGCTCCGGCAGCACCGCCTGCCGACCGTTGCGCATCTTGAACGCGCCGCCCCCGGCCGGCAGCGCCACCCGGTCCGGAAAGCCGGCTGCAAGCAGCGATCCCAGGGAGGCGCCGCGGTCGCCACCGCCGCCCGCGTCCCGCCCCTGCCCGGCCAGCCGCAGCAGCCGCTTCGCCAGGTCGGCGACCCGGCGGCTGCCCGGCCCGCGGTCGCGCCGCAAGGCAGCCAGCCTGTGGACCAGATCGATCTCGTCCGGCCCGCCGCCCTCCGACAGCAGGGCCGCCGCCTCTGCCGCCGTGGCGGCGGCGCCCTCGTCGATGCCCGCCAGCAGCAGGCGCGCCAGGCGCGGATGCAGCGGCAGGCCGGCCATCCGCCGGCCCAGCGGGGTGACCGCACTACCCGCGTCCAGGGCGCCCAGGTCCTGCAGCAGCCCGGTCGCGGCGGCGACGGCCTGCGGCGGCGGCGGGTCGATCCAGGTCAGCGCCGCGGGCTCGCCCACACCCCAATCGGCCAGGGCCAACACCAGCTCGGCCAGGTCGGCGCGGCGGATCTCGGGTTCCGGCTGCGGGCTCAACGCGCCATGCGCCGCCTTCGGCCAGAGCCGCCAGCAGATGCCGGGCGCCTGCCGCCCGGCACGGCCCGCCCGCTGGGTGGCATTGGCCTGCGCGATCGGTTCCGTCACCAGGCGCGACAGCCCCACCGCATGGTCCAGCGCCGGGCGCCGGGCGCGGCCGCCATCGACCACCAGCCGCACGCCGTCGACGGTGACGCTGCTCTCTGCCACGTTGGTGGCCAACACCACCCGGCGGCGCCCGTCCGGGTCGCGACGCAGGGCGCGGTCCTGTTCCGCCGGCGGCACCCGGCCGTGCAGTTCCAGCACCGCGACCGCCGGCGGCAGGAGCGGCCGCAGGGCGGCGGCGGTGTCGCGGATCTCCCGCACCCCGGGCAGGAAGGCGAGCAGGTCGCCCGGCTCCAGCGCCACCGCCTCCGCCACGGAGCGGGCGACCGCATCCGCCAGGCCCTCACCGTCCCGCGGCGGGGCATGGCGGATCTCCACCGGATGGCCCGGCGCGGCCAGCTCCACCAGCCCGGCATCGGGCAGCACCCGGCGCAGCGCCGCGACATCCGGCGTGGCGGACATCGCCAGCAGCCGCAGGTCGGGCCGCAACCCGGCCTGCACGTCCAGCGCCAGGGCCAAGGCCAGGTCGCCTTCCAGGTTGCGCTCATGCACCTCGTCGAACACCAGGCAGCCGATTCCCTGCAGTTCCGGGTCGGACTGCAGGCGCCGGGTCAGCACCCCCTCGGTCACGAACTCGATGCGGGTGCGCGGGCCCGCCTTGCGGTCCAGGCGCACGGCATAGCCGACGCTTTCCCCGACCGCCTCGCCGCGGGCGGCGGCCACGAATCCGGCCGCCGCCCGGGCGGCGACCCGTCGCGGCTCCAGCACCAGGATGCGGGCGCCGGGCGGCAGCCAGCCGGCATCGGCCAGCGCCGGCGGCACCCGGGTCGTCTTGCCGGTGCCGGGCGGCGCCACCAGGATCGCCTGGCGGCCCGCCTCCAGCCGCGCCACCAGGGCGGCGGCGGCGGCCTCGATATCGGCGGGCTGCGCTTCGGTATTGCGGGAAGGGGGTGCGCTGGGCATCCTGCTTGGACAAGATCGGTGTCAACAACAAACAAGCGCGGGTCCGAGGCTGCCGGGCACCACGCGAGGGGAGGAGATGGAAGCCTCGACCCCAGAGAGAAGCAAGAGCGGGACAATCAAGGCCGGGACAATAAGCGACGGGTCGATCAGGACCACCTGTCCGCGCGACTGCTACGACGCCTGCGGCATCCGGGTGCTGCGCGAGGACGGGGCGGTCCGACATGTGGTGGGCGACCGCGACCATCCGGTCAGCCGGGGTTCCCTCTGCGGCAAATGTGCGCTGGCCTATAACGGCGCCTGGCGCGATCCGGACGCGCGGCTCGGCACGCCGCTGCGGCGGGTCGGCGCCAAGGGCGAGGGCCGGTTCGAGGCGATCGGCTGGGACGCGGCGCTTGCCGAGATTGCCGGATGGCTGACCCCCCTGCTGGCTGCCGGGACGCCGGAGAAAATCCTGACTGCCCATTATACCGGCACCACCTCGGTGCTGGCGGGCGCCTTCCCGATGCGCTTCTTCAACCATGTCGGCGCCACCGAGGTGGAGCCCGACACGGTCTGCAACAATGCCGGCCATGTCGCCCTGGGCTATGTCCTGGGCACGTCGGTGAAGGGCTTCGACCCACGCACGATCCGCGATTCCGCCTGCGTGCTGGTCTGGGGCTGCAACCCCTCCGCCTCCGCCCCGCATGCCCACAAGCACTGGCTGGCGGAACGGCCGGGGAAAATGGTGGTGGTCGATCCGATCCGCACCCCCACCGCGGCGATGGCGGACCTGCACCTGCAGCCCCGCCCCGGCACCGACGCGGCGCTGGCCTTCGGCATGCTGCACGTCCTGCAGCGCGACGGGTTGGTCGACACCGCCTTCCTGGCGGACCACACCATCGGCTGGGAGGAACTGGCCGCCCTGCTGCCGCCCTGCACGCCGGACTGGGCGGCGGCGCAGACCGGCGTGCCGGCCGCCGATATCGAGGCGGCGGCGCGGCTCTACGGCGCGGGCCCGTCGATGCTCTGGCTGGGCCAGGCACTGCAGCGCCAGCGGCTGGGCGGCAATATCATGCGGGCCTGCGCCATGCTGCCCGCGGTGACCGGGCAGATCGGCCGGCCCGGCACCGGCATCTACTACCTGAACGGCAAGGGTGCGACCCGCAACCTGCCGATGGGCGATGTCGCCGGCGAGCGCCTGCGCACCGCGCCGCCACGGGCGATCAGCCATATGGACCTGGCGGACAGGCTGGCATTGCCGGCGTCCGCGCCGGACGGCTTCGGCGCGCTGCTCTTGTGGAACATCAACATCGTCGCCTCCAACCCGCAGCAGGCGGCCTTGAAGGCCGCGCTGGCGCGGGACGACCTGTTCACCGTGGTGATCGACCTGTTCGGCACCGACAGTGCCGACTTTGCCGACATCGTGCTGCCGGCGGCGTCCTTCCTGGAGTTCGACGACCTGGTCTGTTCCTACATGCACCTGTCGGTATCCGCCCAGGCGAAGGCGATGGAACCGGTCGGCGAGGCGCTCCCGAACCAGGAAATCTTCCGCCGCCTGGCCCGCGCCATGGGCCTCACGGAACCGGCACTGTTCGAGGGCGACCGCGCGATCATCGACCGGCTGCTGGCCGCCAGCGGCCTGGGGATCGATTTCGACCGCCTGAAGGCGGCCGGGACGGTGCCGGTCTCCCCCGACCCGGTGATGCTGTTCGGCGATCTGCGCTTCCCCACCCCCTCGGGCCGGATCGAGATCGCCAGCGCCCGCGCGGCGGCGGACGGCTTCCCCCTCGTGCCGCAGCCGCAGGTCGACCCTGCCCCGGCGGACGGCCGGCTGCGCCTGCTGTCGCCGGCCAGCGAATGGCACATGAATTCGTCCTACGACAATGTCGCCAAGGTCGCCGACCAGGCGGGGGCGGAGGTCCTGACCCTCAATCCCGGCGACGCCGCCAGGCTGGGCATCGCCGACGGCAGCGCGGTGGAGGTCCGTAACGCCCTGGGTGCCCTGACCTTCCGGGCGCATCTGGACCCGTCGATGCTGCCGGGCACCGCGCTGGCACCGAAGGGACGCTGGCTGAAGCGCAGCCCGCAGCATGCCAATGTCAACCTGCTGAACCCCGGCGAGCGCAGCGACATGGGCGACAGCACCGCCGTCCACAATGTCGAGGTCAGCCTGGCACCGCTTCCCGGCTAGGCCCGCAGGTCGTCGCCCGTTTCTTTCGTTCCGTATCCGGAGTCCGCGTTCCATGTCCTCCCCCCTGCCGAGCCCCGTCACAGACAGCCGTTCCTTCAAGCAGGCGCCGTTCCGCCATGTCGACTTCCTGCCGCCGAAGGCGGAGCTGGAGCGCCGCGCCGACGGCAGCGCGGTCCTGCGTTCGGCACATCCGCTGGGCGGCTATGACGACCATGTGCTGCAGTTCCTGGAACGCTGGGCGGCGCAGGCGCCGGACCGGCCCTTCCTCTGCCAGCGCACGCCTGCGCCAGCCAACGCCCCGCCGAAGACCCTCGGCCCCTGGCGGCAGCTGAGCTATGCCCAGGTCTGGCAGCAGGCCCGGGCGATCGGCCAGGGGCTGCTGTCGCGCGGCCTGCAGCCCGGCGATGCGGTGATGATCCTGTCCGGCAACAGCCTGGAACATGCCCTGCTGACCCTGGGCACCATGGCGGCCGGGCTGGTGGCGGCGCCGGTCTCGCCGGCCTATTCGCTGCTGTCCTCCGACCTGGGCAAGCTGCGCCATGCGCTCGACCTGATCGCGCCCAAGCTGGTCTTCGCGCAATCGGCCCGCCAGTTCCGCCGCGCCCTGTCGGTGGCCAGGGAAGCGGGCGCGATCCCGGTCCATGCCGCCGACCCGGACCCGGAGGTCGACAGCCTCGCGTTCGAAACGCTGGCGGCGGCGGCGGGGCCGGAGATCGACGCCGCCCTGGCCGCCCTCGGCCCGGACACGGTGGCGAAGTACCTGCTGACCTCCGGCTCCACCGGCATGCCGAAGGCGGTGATCAACACCCATCGCATGATGTGCGCCAACCAGGCGATGGCGCAGACCGCGATCCCGCCGGACCCGGCGCAGCCGCCGGTGATCCTGGACTGGCTGCCCTGGAATCACACCTATGGCGGCAACATGAACTTCAACGGGGTGATGTCGACCGGCGGCACCCTGTATATCGACGATGGCCGCCCGACCCCCGACCTGTTCTGGATCAGCCTGCAGAACCTGCGCGAGATCGCGCCGACCAGCTACCTGAACGTGCCGGTCGGCTTCGGCATGCTGATCCCGGTGCTGGAGGAGGACGAGGGCCTGGCCCGGCACCTGTTCTCCCGCCTGAAGCGGATCGGCTATGGCGGCGCGGCCCTGTCGCAGGAGATGTTCGACAAGCTGCATGAACTGGCGGTCCGTTATACCGGCGAGCGGATCATCGTCTATACCGGCTGGGGCTCGACGGAGACGGCGCCGACCGCGACCTCCACCCACTGGGCGTCCGAACGGTCGGGGCTGATCGGCCTGCCCTATCCCGGGGTGGAGCTGAAGCTGGTGCCCGCCGGGGAGAAGCTGGAGATCCGGGTGCGCGGACCGATCGTCACCCCGGGCTACCTGAACCGCCCCGACCTGACGGAAAAGGCGTTCGACGAGGAGGGCTTCTACCGGATCGGCGATGCGGCACGGTTCGTCGATCCCGATGATCCCGACAAGGGCCTGGTGTTCGACGGCCGGGTGGTCGAGGACTTCAAGCTGGACACCGGTACCTGGGTCAGCGTGGGGCCGCTGCGGGTCGCGGCCGTCGGCGCCGCCGCGCCGGTCCTGCAGGACGCCGTGGTCACCGGCCACGACCGGCCGTATATCGGCCTGCTGGCCTGGCCCAGCCTGGCCGGCTGCCGGGAGGTGGCGGACAATCCCGGGGCGCTCGACGATCTTGCCGCAGCCGCCGCAGACGAGGGGGTCGCCCGCCATCTGCGCCGCAGCCTGGCCACGCACAACGCCCAGGCGGGCGGCTCCAGCATGCGGGTCCGCCGGGTGCTGCTGATGAGCGAGCCGCCGCTCATCGATGCGGGCGAGATCACCGACAAGGGGTATGTGAACCAGCGGGCGGTGCTGGGTCGCCGCAATGCCCTTGCAGAGGCCTTGTATGCCGCCAGCGGCGAATGCCTGCTTGACGGCGGGCGCCTGCTGTTCATCGATTGACCATGGCGTCCGGCAACAATTGCCATTGCGCACAAGCGTGACGTTTCAGACCGGGAGTGACAGATGAAGGATCTCGCCTACCTTCCCGCGGTGGAGATCGCCGCGGCGATCCGGGAACGGAAGATCTCCGCCCGCGAGGTCCTCGCCCTCTACCTGAAGCGGATCGAGACATTCGACCCGCAGATCAATGCGATCGTGGCCACCCTGCCGGAGCAGGCGCAGGAACGCGCCGCCGCCGCCGACGAGGCGCTGGCCGACGGCGAGATCTGGGGCCCGCTGCACGGCGTGCCGATGACGGTGAAGGAAGCCTTCGACCTGGTCGGCACGGCGACCACCTGGGGCCGCACCGAATGGCGCGACAACCGCCCCAACCGCAACGCCATCGCGGTGCATCGCCTGGTCAATGCCGGCGCGGTCGTGTTCGGCAAGACCAACGTGCCGACCGGGCTGGTGGACTGGCAGACCTATAACGAGATCTACGGCACCACCAACAATCCCTGGGACCTGGAACGCGGCCCCGGCGGCTCCTCCGGCGGTTCCGCGGCGGCCCTCGCGGCCGGGCTGACCGGGCTGGAACTGGGCAGCGATATCGGCGCCTCGATCCGCAACCCGTCCCACTATTGCGGCGTCTACGGCCACAAGCCGACCTGGGAGATCATCCCGACCATCGGCCAGCGCCCGCCGGGCCGCAACGCCTCCGCCGACATTGCGGTGGTCGGGCCGATGGGGCGCAGCGCGGAGGATCTGGCGGTATCGCTGGACGTTCTGGCCGGGCCCGCGCCGCACGATGCGGTCGCCTGGTCGCTGGAACTGCCCAAGCCGCGCTGGGAACGGCTGCGCGATTTCCGGGTCGGCGTGATCTACGACCATACCTGCTCCGCCGTCGACCGGACGGTCACCGACCGGATCGCCGAGGTCGTCGCGGTCCTCGGCCGGCTGGGCGCGCGCGTGCAGGAGGGCGCCGCGCCGGATGTCGACCTGGCCCTGTCGCACCGGCGCTATGTGCAGCTGTTCCGCGCCGTCACCCATGCCGGCGGCCCGCAGGCGGTCTATGACGCCGCGCAGGCGGAGGTGCCGAAGCTGGCACCGGACGACATGAGCTATCGCGCCCAGGTGCTGCGCGCCACGGTGCAGGACTATCGCGCCTGGGCGGAGGCGGTGGAGGACCGGGTCGCCATCCAGCGCGCCTGGGAGGCCTGGTTCAAGGATTTCGACGTGCTGATCTGCCCGGCCGCGGCCACCCCGGCCTTCCGGCACGACCAGGACAAGCCGCGGGAAGAGCGGACGATCACCGTGAACGGCCAGACGGTCGACTATAACGACCAGCTGTTCTGGGCCGGCATCGCAGGCGTCGCCTACCTGCCCGCCACGGTGGCGCCGATCGGCACGGCCGGCGGCAGCGGCGATTTCGCGGGCCTGCCCGTCGGCCTGCAGATCATCGGGCCGCGGCTGGAAGACTATACCCCCATCGCCTTCGCCCGCCTGCTGGCGGAAGAGATCGGCGGCTTCCACCCTCCCGGTGGCTACGAATAGCGGCGGTCACGGCACTGCAACGGACAGACGGCAGAACCGACGCCGAAGGTCTGCGAGAGAACAAGCGTAGCGGTCTCCCGCCTGGCACCGGTGGCCGGCTTTCCGCCGGTCATGCGACTGCTGCCGAATTCTGGCCGCATTCGGCCTGTACTCTTCCGGCATGACCGCAACAACGCCAATGCACGGGAGCCGGTGCAGATGACATCCCGGATGGAGTCGGACGATGCCCCGACCGCCGCCGGCCGCGGCGGCGAGCCGGTGCCCCATGCCGTCTTCACCACCGACGGTCTGGCCGGTGGCGAATCCTTCGCCTGCTGGCGCGACAGCATCTCCTGCATCTTCGAGGTGGAGGCGTCGCGCGAGGTGCGGGAGGAGAATTTCCAAGCCAGTGTCGATGCCCACATGCTGGGGCCGATCATGCTGGCCCGGACCGCCAGCCGCCGGCAGCACTGGGCGCGGACGGCGGGGCTGATGGCGCGCGACGGCATGGACCATTACATGGTCCAGCTGTTCGAGAAGGGCTGCACGTTCTGGGAGACCAGGGGCGGCAGCTTCCGCATCCCCGAAAACGGCCTGCTGGTGTTCGACCTGGCGCGGGAGGTCGACACCGTTACCGACGATTTCGCCAACCTTTCGCTGATCCTGCCGCGGGAGATGCTGCAGGACAGCCTGGAGCGGCCGGACGACCAGCACATGCGGGTGCTGCACGGCACGGAGCCGATGGTGGCGCTGCTGCATGACCATATGCTGTCGCTGAAGCGCCTGGCCGCCCGGATGTCGGCACAGCAGGCGATCACCGTGGCGCCGGCGACCGCCGGCCTGGCGGCTGCCTGCCTGAACGCCGCCGCCAGCGACCGGCCCGACATCCGGGCCGGGGTGGCGCTGGCGCAGCTGGGCCGGATCCGGCGCTTCATCGAGGCGCATCTGTCGGAGACGGAGCTGTCCGCCGACTGGATCGCCGGCCGGGTCGGCGTCTCCCGCAGCAAGCTCTACGCCCTGTTCGACGCATTCGGCGGCGTGGCCGCCTATGTCCGCGACCGGCGGTTGCGCAGGGCGCTGCTGATGCTGACCGATCCGTCCCAGGGGCGACGCTCGATCTACGACATCGCGCTCGCCTGCGGCTATGGCAGCGACACCGCGTTCAGCCGGGCGTTCCGCGCCCGCTACGGCGTGCCGCCCGCCGATGCCCGCCGCCACGGCGCCGTGCCCGCGCCGGAGGACAATGACGGCGCCGGCCTGGACCGCCGCTATGAACGCTGGCTCCGCCACCTGTCGGTGTGATCCGCCGATCGCCCGCTTTGCCGCAGCGCAAGGATCGCGTATCGAAGGAGCCTGACGGGAGCGGGAAAGGCGCATACTCAATGGTCAAGGCACGGGCCGGCAGGCGGCGGGGCGATTCCCGATGGCGATGCTGCATCACGTGGCGCCCGCTCCTGCTCGCAATGCTTCTGGCCCTGCCTTTCCAGGCGGGCGCTCCGGCGCAGGCGGAGCCCCGGGTAGGGCGGCAACACCTGGCCCTTCTGGACGAGGTCAAGGACACCCTCGACGACCTGGACCGCAGCATCAGCAAAGAGCTTGGCACCAACAACGGCCGGCAACCGTCCGGGACCGCACCGGCACCGCCGGCGGCAAGGACCTTCAACGGCAATCGCAGCGTCATGCGGCTGGTCCAGCAGCGTCTCAATACGCTGGGCTACGACGCCGGTCCGGTGGATGGGCTGTACGGGACGGCGACCCGGGCTGCGATTCTGGCATTCCAGCGCGACAATGACCTGGCCGCGACCGGCGATGCCACGGCCGACCTGCTGAGCGCGCTGAACAACGCACAGGCTCGCCTGCCCACGCCGAAGCCGGTCCCCCGCAGGACGATCGACAGCGCGCTGACCGGGCTGGTGCCGCGGATCGACGGCCTGCCCCATGCCGAAACGCTGCACAGGATCGCGAACGGCGAGGTCGAGGCGGCGATCGCGGCGCAGCCGGCGCGGAACTACTGGCGGCATTTCTACCACGCCTACCTTCTGGCGATGTCGGACAACGGCCAGGCCTGCGGCGCGCCGGCGGTGCGCGAAGCCCTCACCTTCAGGTTGCTGCTGTCGGACCGGCTGCTGGCGCGGCAGACCGACGAGATCGTTGTGGCGAGGATCCACATCGCCGTCCTCGACAGCGGCGAGGTCCGTTTCACGCCGGAACAGCTGGCGTCGAAGGAGGCCTATCTGGCGGGCTTCCCGTCGATCCAGGATGCCTTCGACCTGCACCAGACGGTGCTGGCCGCCGTCCTGGGCGCGGGCTGCGACCCGAAGGTCCAGCCGTCCTTCGACGACAATGTCCTGCGCCTGATGGCGGCGAGGTTCGGGATCCAGGCCGCACCTGCCGACCGCCGGCGCCCCGGCCCGCCGCCTGGCCTCGGTGGCAGGCCAGGCACACCATAGCGGGAATAGGGCCTCCGCCGCGGTTCAGCGCTGGCGGAGCGCCGCGGTCCGGTCACCGTCGACCTCCCAGTCAACGCCGTTTCCGGCCAGCCGCAGGGCGACGCCGTACAGCGCCTCCGCGCGCTCCGGGCTGAGCCAGTGCCGGTTCGCATCGGCGGCCACCGCCTGCGGGTCTCGGGCATGCGGATCGCCATAGCCGCCACCGCCCGCGGTGCGGAAGCACATCCTCTCCCCCGGCGCGCAGGTCTCCAGGTGGAAGCCGGGCAATCGCTTCTCGCCGCCATCGGCCAGGCGCTTGACGTTGCGGGCCGGCGCGGCATCGCCGCCGCCCAGCACGCCGCGCGGCGGGTTGGTCTCGCCGTCGGAGCAATAGGCGACGGTGATCGGTCCGCGCAGCGGACGATAGCTGCCCTCCATCGACGGCGCGCCGTTCCACTGCCCGGCACCCATCGCCTCCTTCGCCACATGCCGGCTTTCCACCAGCACCGGGTATTTCGCCTCGTCCGTCTCGATCGCGTCGATCGCCAGGATGCCGCCGCCGTTCGGTGCTTCGTAGGTCAGCCAGCCGTCATGGCCGTGCAGCCCCGGCCCGCCGGCCAGCGCCAGGAACAGCCCGTCGACGAAGGGCTGCGGGTCGCCATGGCGGTCGTCGGTGCCGGAGATCAGCCCCATATTGCTGCCGAACTCCACCCCGCCCTCCGCCAGGCCGTAGGGCGCGCCCATCTTCGCGAAGGCGGTCTGGATCGCATTGATCAGCCGGTCGTTCACCCCCATGGTCGCGTTCGAAGTGCCCACCGGATAGGTCGGCCGGCCCACCACGCAGCCGTCGCGCAGCAGCACCCGGATGCGGCCCGCGCTGCCGGCATTGTGCGGGATCGTCGGGTCCAGGTTGTAGAACACGCCGATCCGGCCCGATCCGGTGGCGCAGGCCTCCGACAGGTTCACCCCGCCTGGCACGCAGTCCGGATTGTCGCGCAGGTCGACCGTCACCCAGCCGCCCTCCGGGTCGGTGGTGACATGGGCGGTGATCGGGATGCCGTCCTCGGCCACCCCGGGGATCGGGTCGTGGGTGCAGGTATGGCTCCAGGTGCCGGCCGGCAGTTCGCGGATCGCGGCGATGGCGCGGCGTTCGCCATAGGCCATCCAGGCGGCGACGAAGTCCTTCAGCAGATCCAGCCCGTACTGCGCCGACAGTTCCTTCAGCCGCCGCTCCCCCACCCGGCAGGCGGCCATCTGCGCGCGATAATCGCCGTACCACAGGTGGCTGACCCGGAAATTCTCCCGGCAGAGCCGGATCAGGTCGGCCTTGTCGGCATAGTTCTCCTGGAAGCGCAGCGCCGGGATATGCAGCCCTTCCTCGTAGACGGTGCGAAAATAGGCATCCATCGTCGTCGGCAGATGCGCACCGGTATCGGTGTGGTGCGACCGAGCCAGAGTCCAGAACAGCGGCTCGCCATCGCAGAACACCGGCACGCAGGCGGTCATGTCGGCATGATGGGTGACGCCGTAATAGGGGCTGGTGGAATAGAAGGCGTCGCCTTCCTTCACATCGTCGAACAGCCGGGTGATCGGCGCCGTGGTCAGCTCCAGCGCGGTGACGTGGATCGGCATCGCCTCTTCCACGCAGACCAGGCGATGGTCGTAGGTCAGCAGCCCGCAGGAGAAGTCCCGCGCATTGGTGATGGTCGTCGACCGGCTGGACTTCATCACCGTGTTGACCATCTCGCGGATGATCGCCTCGAAGCGGCTGGACAGCACCGCCATCAGCACGGGGTCGAAGTCGGGGGCCGGCGCGGACCCGGCTGCGACGTCTTCCGTCATGCGCTCACCTCCACCAGGTAGTTGCCGCCGCCATCGACCCGCGCCCGCATCCCCGGCAGCAGCAGCAGGGTGGTGGTCGGCTCCTCGATCACCGCCGGCCCGGCCAGGACCATGCCGGGGCGGAAGACGGTGCCGTCATACACCGGCACCTCCCGCATCCCGCCGGCATCGCGCAGATAGACGTTGCGCTGCCCCTTGGGCGGCGGTGGCGGCTGTTCCGCGCCCGCTGCGGCCGGACGCTCGCCGGCCCGGGCGTTGCGGCCGATCGCCATCGCCTTCCAGGTGGTGATCGCGATCGGGTCGCCCTCCTCCTTGAAGCCGTAGATGGCTTCATGCGCCGCGTGGAAGGCGGCCGTCAGCCGGGCGATATCGGACGCCTGCAGGCCGCCCTCCGGCAGGTCGAACGGCACGGCGATCTCCCAGGACTGGGTCTCGTAGCGGCCCTGGAACGACCAGGCGATGCGGCGGTCCTCTGCCGCCACCCCGGCACCGGCAAGGAAGACCGTGCAGCGGTCCCGCAGTTCCGCCAGCAGCGCGTCCACCGCCTCGGCCGCAAAGGCGCGGCTGCTGGTATGCAGGCTGGCCACGGCCTCCCACCGCAGGTCGGAGATCAGGCCGCCGAAGGCGCTCAGCGCCGCGACATGCTTGGGCACGGTGAAGCCGCGGACACCGAGCACCTGCGCCATCTCCGCCACATGGGCGGCGGTGGCGCCGCCGCCGGCCACCAGCCAGGCATCGCGCGGATTGATCCCCTCGTTGATCGTCACATCCTCGATCGCGGTGATCATGGTGTGGTTGCAGGTGGTGTGGATGGCATAGGCGGCCTCCACATTGGAGAGGCCCAGCCGGCCGGCGATGCCAGCGACAGCCTGCTCCGCCGCCGCGCGGTCGATCCGCATCGACCCGCCCAGGAAATAGTCCGGGTCGATGATCCCCAGCACCACATCGGCATCGGTCACCGTCGCCGCTGTGCCGCCGCGGCCATAGGCGGCGGGACCGGGTTCCGCGCCGGCGCTCTGCGGCCCGACCCGCAGCAGCCCGCCGGCGTCGACCCAGGCGATGGAGCCGCCACCGGCACCGACGGAGCGGACGTCGACCTTCGGCAGGCCCAGCATGTCGTAGGGCAGGATCATCGCCTCCGCCGCCACCACCAGTTCGCCGTCGCGCACGGCGGAGACGTCCAGGGTAGTGCCGCCCATGTCGATGACGACGATCAGCGGCGCGTCGCAGAGCGCGCGGGCCGCCACCGGCGCCAGGGTCGGCCCAGACATCACGCTGTAGATCGGCTTCGCGATGATCTCCGCCGCCGGCATCATGCCGCCGACGCAGTTCGCCACCAGCAGCTCGCCGCCATAGCCGCCGTCGCGCAGCGCCGCCTCCAGCCGCGACAGGTAGGTGGAGAAGATCGGCTGCAGGCTGGCGTCGATGGCGGTGGATATGGTGCGGCGGTATTCCCGCGGAATCGGGTTGATCTCATGCCCCAGGGTCACCGGCACCTCCGGCCAGGCGGCGGCGATCAGCTCCCGCGTGCGGCGCTCATGCGCCGGGTTGGCGATCGACCAGAGGTAGGAGACGGCAATGCCGGCAACCTCCAGGCGCCGCGCCACCGCGACCGCATCCGCGACGGCCGCTTCGTCGAGCGGCGCCACCTCGTTGCCCAGCGCGTCGATGCGGCCGCCGATCTCGAAGGTCCGGTTGCGCGGCACGAACGGGCCCGGATAGTCGGTACGCCAGTTCCAGGTGCGCTTGCGCGGCGCCTCCCGCAGGGTCAGGACGTCCGGATGCCCGGCGGTGCAGAGCAAAGCCACCGGCGCCGTCTGCCCCTGCACCAGGGCGTTGGTGGTGACGGTGGTGCCGTGCACCAGCTGCCGCACCTGCCCCAGGAAGTCGCGCAGGGCCAGGCCGTAATGCCCGGCCGCCAGTTCCAGCGCCGCCATGAAGCCGCGCTCGAATGCGCCCGGTGTGGACGAGGCCTTGAAGATCCGGGCCGCGCCATCCGGCCCCGCCACGATGCAGTCGGTGAAAGTGCCACCGATATCGATACAGACGTCATATGCCATGACGGGAGTGTCTGGCAGCCGGCCGGCGATTACCAGTGTATTTCAGACGGCCCGGTCAGGCTCGGTCAGTCGCCTGCCGCGACACCGGGGAGAGTTGCGACATGGCCACCCCGCTCCGCCTCCGTGCCCAGCCACCAGTCGCCAAGCGCGTCGAGCAGGGGCACCAGGCGTCGCCCGGCCGGGGTCAGGTCGTATTCCACCTTCCGCGGATAGCCGGGATATTCGCTGCGGCGCACGATGCCGGCGGCCTCCAGCTTCCGCAGTTCCAGGGTCAGGACCCGGTGGGACAAGGTTGGATTGTCGCGGCGCAGCTCGCCGAACCGCTTCGTGCCGTCCTTCAGGTAGTAGAGCAGCAGCCCCGGCCAGCGCCCCGACAGCACCTGCATGCATTCCTCGATCGGGCAGCGCGAGACCAGATCCTTCATCGCCCTTCTCCGCGGCGGTTACCGAAATGTGCGTAATTCACATGGCGCCGGGGCCGCCTATGTTCCAGTGGCGCTGCGCAGCGACACCACCCCGACCACAGAACCACCTGGGACATCAGATGGAACCGATCCTGCTTTACGGCTTCCCCGCAGGAAGCTCGATGGGGCTCGTCGCCGCGCTGGAATGGCTCGGACAGCCCTACCGCCTGGCCCGTGTCGACATGCTGGGCGAGATGCGCCGGCCCGACTATGCCCGGCTCAACCCGCGTCACGAAACGCCGGTGCTGATCACCGACCGGGGCCAGCCGCTGACGGAAACGATGGCGATCGCCGCCTGGCTCGAAGCGCGGGACGCCGACCGCCGCATCAGCTTCGATCCTGCATCTCCGGAGGCCGACCGCATGCACCAGCTGATGGGCTTCGTGAACTCCGGCTTCACCGGCGCCTTCAGCGCGCTCTGGGTGGCGATGGAGATGGCCCAGCCCGACCCGGCCTATCAGGAGGCGCTGCACCGCTTCGGCCGCGATGCCGTAATGCAACGCCACGACAAGCTGGAGGGGATGATCGGCGAGACGCCCTTCCTGCTGGGGGAGCTGCCATGCCTGGCCGACGGCCTGCTGGTCGGCGTCGCCCGCTGGCTGGACATCCACGCGGTTGCGGACCCGGCCCGCTGGCCGAAGCTGCAGGCGCTGCGGCAGCGGATCGAGGCAGAGCCGGCCGTGCGGTACGCGCTGGCCCTGGAGGCCGGCGATACGGCTGCGGGAACAGGGGCCTGCCTCGGCCACCTGCCGCTGGCGGAGGTGATCGCACGCTACGGGCGCTGACCCCGACGGCGGTGCCGCCGGTTCGCCGGCGGCGCCGCCACCGCCCGCATCCGGGCCGCGTCAGTCGGCCAGCGCCTCCCGGAACATGCGCAGCGCCGCGATCTGCCCATCGGCGGACGGGATCCGCCAGGCCGGAAACAGCATCGCCATGTCTGCGCCCAGGCGCCGCCAGCCGGCCGCCGCCGCGGCCCAGCGCTCAGGCTGGTCCTCCTTCGCCGCGATCCAGGCTTCCAGCCCGAACGAGACACGGTCCCGGCCATTTTCCTTCAGCAGGCCGTCGAGCTCCGCCAGTCGGGCCTCGGCCTTTTCGTCGGGCGGGATGATCGGCATCCAGCCGTCGCCGATCCGCGCCGCCCGCTTCAGCACCGCGTCGGAGGTGCCGCCGAACCAGACCGGGATCGGGCGCTGCACCGGGCGCGGCCGGACATTGACCGCGCGCATCCGGTGGAAGCGGCCGTCGACGGTGACAAGGTCCTCGGTCCACAGGCGGCGCATCACCTCGACCTGCTCCGCCTGGCGCGCGCCGCGGGTCGACCAGTCCATGTCCAGCGCCTCGTACTCGACATGGTTCCAGCCGCCGCCGATGCCCAGCCGCAGGCGGCCGCCGCTCAGCAGGTCGACCTCCGCCGCCTGCTTCGCCACCAGCGCGGTCTGCCGCTGCGGCAGCACCAGGACGCCGCTGGACAGGCCGATGGAACGGGTGCAGCCCGCCAGGAAGGCCAGGGTGGTGAAGGTCTCGTGGAAATCGTGGCTCTCGTCGTAGAACGGCGTCCAGCCATCCCGCGCCGCGGTGCCCAGGACATGGTCGGGCACCTCGATCATGGCATAGCCCAGATCCTCCGCCGCCTGCGCCCAGTCGCGGATCTTCGCCGGATCGTCGCCGATATCGTTGGTCGGGAAGAAGGCGTTCAGGCGCATGGCGTCCTCGTGTCGATCAGCGCTTCAGCAGCCGGTCCAGCCAGGGGAAGACCCGTTCGTCGAAGACCTCCCGCCCGGCGCCTTCGCAATGGCCGCCCGCGCCCTCGGCCGCAGTGAAGCGCACGAATTCCGCCGGCGTCTCCAGCATCCCCGCCAGCAGCGAACCCTGGCCGGTGGAGACGACATCGATCTCGTTGTCGCAAATCAGGCAGGGGCAGGCGATCCGCTCGGCGCGGCCCGCCAGCGAGAAGTCGCGCATCGCCCGGATATAGGCCTGTACCGACGACAGCCCGTGCGCCGCCATGCGCGGCCAGAACAGAAGCTGCCCCTCCGGACGGGCGACCAGCGCCTCGAACGCCGCCTCGGCCTCCGTGCCGTCCTGGTCGAGCAGCGCCTTCAGCCGCTCCGGCAGGCGCTGCAGGATCGCCGCCCCCATATCGACCTGCCCGGGATCCGCCACCAGGGCTTTCAGTCGCGGCTCGCCGCTGGCGCCCCGCGGCATCAGGTAGCCGCCGAAGCTGATCCCCACCCCGGCGATGCGGTCGCCGTCGACCGGTGCCATCCCCTGGGCGGCATCGACCACTGCCGGCAGGACATGCTCGAAATCGGGTCGCATGAAGGCCCTTCGCGCAGGATCGTACAGGGTACAGCCCTGGCCGGGACCGTCGAAGGCCAGCACGGCATAGCCGCGCGCCAGGGCCGGCCAGCCGACCATGACGGCGGTCTCCTCCGCCGTGCCGTCATAGCCCGACGGCATCACCAGGGTCGGCCAGGGGCCATCCTCCGCCGGGCCCGGATGCAGCAGATAGGCCCAGAGCGAGCGCCCCTCGAACGGCAGTTCGACACGCCCGCCATGGAACGGCGACTGCGCCAGGGCCGCGCGGAAACAGGCGACCAGCCGCGGCCAGGCCGCCTGCAGCTCGGCGCAGTCCAGGTCCACCCGGTGGAAGAAGCAGGCCTGGCGCCAGGCCTCCGTCGCACGCAGGTACAGGCCGAGCGCGGTCTGCCGCTGGCCCGCCGCAGCCGCCGCCCGCCCCCGTGCCTCCAGCGATGCGGCAAGCTTCGACCAAGCCGCATGCCAGCTCGCCGTATCACCGTCGGCAATGCTGGCGGCGACAGCCATCACCTCGCCGACGCTGGCGGCGCCGAGATAGACCTTGCCCAGGCTCCGGTTCAGCTGGCTGTTGAAATCCAGCGTTGCGAACGGCGCGATCGTTCCTGAAGCCATCCTGTGCCCCCCGGCTCCGCCGATCCGGTCCCGCCGGTCGCAGCTGCGGGCATGATACCCCAGGCGAAGCGGCAGGTCACAGCGCCGCGGGCAGGGCCAGGGCGAAAGCGCGGTGCGGCTATTCGGCGGCCGCGCGGAACGCCTGCCGGAACTGCGTCTCCATTTCGCGACGGACCTGCACCGTATCGTCGGCCGCGTCGAATGCCACGTCCGACCAGGTGAGCGACTGGCCGGCAGCCACCGCATGATTCAGCCTGACACCCTGGGCGAGGCCGATCGGCAGCGCCCCCATCTCCAGCGAGCGTACCGCCGGGATCAGCTTTCCCCAGACGGTGGCGCCGCCCTCGCCGTCCAGGACGGTGCCGGCGGCCAGGTCGCTCTTGGCGGTGGCGACCACGTCGCCGCGGAAGTCGCGGGTGGCGCCGGTCGGCTTGCCCAGCAGGCCGGCCGACAGCACCGAGATATTGAGTTCCAGGCCGATCAGGTGGAACGGCTTGAACATCGCGGAATAGCGGCCCGAGGCATCGGTGTTCATGCCGTACTGGCGGAAGCAGTCCGCGGCATAGGCGTTCGGCGCCTCCAGCACCACATAGACGCCCCAGCGCAGGTCCTTGAAGACCGGGCGGCCGTCGCGCTCCAGCGAGGACACGACCTCCACCTGCCCTTTGCATTCCAGCTGGCCGCCCACATCCCGCGGCCGCAGGACATGGGCAAGGTCGTCCATGCCGCAGGGCGGAAAGGCCAGGCCGTCCGACGGCGGCGACAGGGCGCAGGCATTGGCGATCGCCGCCATCTCCAGCGCCGACTTGGTGCCGTCCAGGAAGGAGTTGAACATCTTGGAGTTCATGCCGGCGGCTTCCGCCTGCGCCGCGGTCAGGCCGTAATGGTCCCAGACCGTGTCCGGGGTCGAGGCATGGTAGGCCGGCAGGTATTTCGTCCCCTTGCCGGCGGCGACCACCTCGAAGCCGCAGCAGCGCGCCCAGTCCACCAGTTCGCAGGTCAGCGCCGGCTGGTCGCCATAGGCCATCGAATAGACCGTGCCGGCGGACGCCGCCTCCCGCGCCAGCAGCGGCCCGGCCAGCACGTCGGCCTCCACATTGACCATCACCACATGCTTGCCCTGGGCGAAGGCCAGGCGGGCATGGCGCACGCCGGCCGGCGGATGGCCCGTCGCCTCCACCACCACGTCGACATCGTCGGCGGCGATCGCGGCGGCGGCATCGTCGGTGAAGCGGGTGGCCGCAACCAGGTCCTCCGGCCAGCCCACGGTGCGGCAGGCGGCCTTCGCCGCATCCGGGCGCAGGTCGGCGATGGCGGTCACGACCAGCCCCGGGGTGGTCGGCACCTGGCTCAGGAACATCGAGCCGAACTTGCCCGCGCCGATCAGCAGGACGCGGACGGGTTTCGACGCGGCAGCGCGCGCCATCAGGTCGGCATGCAGGTACATCGCGCCCTCCTATTCCGCGGCCGCGGGTGCGGGTTCCGCCATCCCGGCCCGCCCTGCAAGTTCCGACAGGCAGTCGTCCGGCAGCGCCCGGATGGCTTCGAAGTCGCGATGCGCGATCCATTCCTTGCGCTGGAAGCGGCGGATGTGATTGTCCACATGGTTGAGCGACAGGTAGACGATGGTGCGTCCGAACGGGCTGATGTTCGGCGGGCTGGCATGGACCAGCAGGGAGGAGAACATCAGCACCGAGCCCGCCGGCCCGGTCGGCGCGACGCAGCCGCCCTCGTCGGCCAGCGCCTTCACCGTCTCGCGGTCCAGGGTCCAGAGCGGATAGCTGGTGGTTTCCAGGTCGTGGCCGGCGGCGACCACGCCTTTCCTGTGGCTGCCCGGAATGAACAGCAGCGGGCCGTTCGCCGCGGTCACCTCGTCCAGGAACACGGCGATGTTCATCGCCCGCGGCTCCGGCATGTCGTCGTCGCGCTGCCAGGTGCCGTAGTCCTGGTGCCACTGCCAGACCTCGCCGTCGAAGGCGGCCTTCGCGTTCACCTTGTACTGGTGCATGTAGACCGGCCCGCCGAGGATCTGCATCACCGGTTCGATCAGCCGCGGATGCGCACCCAGCCGGCGGAACGCCTCGTTGTAGCGGTGCGCGGCGAAGGCGGTGCGCGGCGCGCCGCTCTTCTCCCGCCAGACCTCGTCGCGGTGCAGGGCATAGACCTCGTCCGCGGCGCGGTGCAGGACCCCGGCCTCCTGCGGGGTGAAGCGGCCGGGGAAGAACAGGTAGCCCTGTTCGTCGAAGCGCCGGAGTTCGTCTTCGCTCAGTTTCATGATGGCGTTTCCTCGGGTTCCGGTTATTCGGGTGCCGGTTATTCGGGTGCCGGTTATTCGGGTTCGGCTTTCTGTTCTTTCGTCAGACGCGCCGCGGTCCGTTCGGCGGCGGTCTCGGCATGGTCCAGCGACAGGTGTTCCGCCGCGCCGGCATCGCCGGCACGGATCGCGTCGAAGATCGCGCAGTGCTGGCGCCAGACCAGCGGATGCTCGCCGGGATCGGCCAGTACGGCCTGGATCGAGCGGCGGAAATGCACCCAGTGGGGCCGTGCCACCTCCTCGATCACCGGATTGCCGGACAGCCGGTAGATCGCGGTGTGAAAGGCCACGTCCGCGTCAACCTTGGCAGCGAAATCGCCGCTGCCGCGGGGCGCCGACTGCTCCACGAGCAGCGCCTCGACCTCCGCCAGCGGCCCGGCCGGCGCGGTGCCTGCCGCCACCCTGGCGGCGGCCAGCCCGGCCGCCAGCGCATCGAGGCGCCCGCGCACGGCGTAGAGGTGGCACAGCCGCTCCGGCTCCACCGGCGCGACCGTCAGCCCCTTGCGGCCGAGCTCGACCAGGATCCCCTGCTCCTTCAGCACGTTCAGCGCATGGCTGACCGGCTGGCGGGAAACGCCGAGCCGCTGCGCGAGATCCTCCTGCGCCAGCCGCTCGCCGGCCTGGAAGGTGCCGTCGACGATCGCGCCGACGATGGCGTCGCGGACGCGCTCGGTCAGTGCGGGTTCCGGTGCGAAAGGCTTCACGGACGGACCTGGATTTTTGAATTCCGAATTCGGAAATTCTCCGACCGAATGCCGGGCGCGTCAACGCCCCGCCGGCACGACCGGGGCTAGGACGCGGTGCCGGACGGAGCGGACTCGCCGGCCGGCCAGGCGGAAATCGCCTGCGCGGCGACGGCGCGAAGCATCTCGCGACTGAAGCCGGCCTTGGCCTGCACCGACATGCCGTGGAGGACGGCCATGACGAAGGCCGCGAGCACGTCGGGACTGGCATCCGGCGGCAGGTCGCCTTCCGCCCTGGCGCGCTCGAACCGCTCGCGAAGCTGCGCCTCGCCTTCCGCGCGCGCCTCGACCAGCGCCAGCCGCACGGGCTCCGAAGCATCCGACCCCGCCAGATTGCCGGTGATGCCCAGGCAGCCCCTGTGCTCGGGATAGCGGGTGTTCAGGTCGATCGCGCCGTCCAGAAGGTGCGCGACCACCTCCCGGGAGGTCGGGCGCAGAAGCGCCTCCGGCAGGTAGTCCAGGTAATGTTCGTTGTAGCGGGCCAGGGCGCGGCGGAAGAGCGCCTCCTTGTTGCCGAAGGCGGCATAGAGGGCCGGCCGCTCCACCCCGGTCGCCGCGGTCAGGTCGGCATAGGAGGCGCCCTCATAGCCCTTGCGCCAGAACACCCCCAGCGCGGCATCGAGGGCCTCCTCCACATCGAATTCGCGATGGCGTCCCATCAGGTCGGTCCGGCTCGTTTCATAATGAGCGTTATTTAATCTCTTGACCGCCTTCCGTCCAAATTCCATATCGATCGTTATCGTAATGATCATTACGATATAAAGCGCAGCGTACCGGCTGCCGCCGGGCGCTGCCCGACCGCATATGGAAGGAACGGTCATGACCGGATTGCTGGCGGGCAAGGCTGCCCTCGTCACCGGCGGCTCGCGCGGCCTTGGCGCCGCCACCGCGGAGGCGCTTGCCGCAAAGGGCGCGGATGTCGCCATCAGCTACCTGTCTTCGGCGGACAAGGCCGCAGCGGTGGTGCAGAAGCTGGAGGGCATGGGCGTCCGCGCCCTCGCCGTCCGCAGCGACCAGGCGGATCTCTCCGCCGCCGGGCCGCTGATCGAGCAGGTGATCGCCGCCTTCGGCAGGCTCGACATCCTCGTCGCCAATGCCGCCGTCGCGGTCCAGGGCCGGACGGTCGACGATCCGGACTTCGACGCCGTGGCCCATGACCGCCAGTGGCAGGTCAATGTCATGGGCCCGGTCGCCACCACCCGGGCGGCCGCGCCCCGGCTGACGGATGGCGGGCGCATCATCTATATCGGTTCCCTGCTCGGCTCCCATGTGCCCTTCCCCGGTGTCGCCGACTATGCCGGCACGAAGGCCGCGCTGGCCGGCTATGCCAGGGGGGTGGCGCGCGACCTCGGCCCGCGCAACATCACGGTCAATATCGTCCAGCCGGGGATCATGCCCACCGACATGGCGGCTTCGGTCGCCGGCGACCTGCCCGACCACGAGCAGATCCTGGACCTGCACACGATCCGCCGCATCGCGACGGTCGAGGAGGTGGCGGATAGTGTCGGCTTCCTGGCCGGACCCTCCGCCGGCTACATCACCGGCCAGGCGATCAACGTCGCCGGCGGCCTGGGCGCCTGAGCAGGCTGCGCGGCCGACCTGCACTCTCCCGGCGCCGCCTTGCCAAAGGGGCGCCGGGAGCCCATCTCTGTCGCAGGCGAGGACGACCTCGCCCGGCCTCCCTGGTCCGCAGACGGGACGACCCGATACCCATCGGAGCCGTCCCATGCGCAGCACTGCAGACCGTATCCGCCAGGCCGTCAGCTTCGAGGCCATTGGCCTTTTGCTCGTCACCCCGCTCTTTGCTTGGGCATTCGCCCACCCGCTCGACCAGATCGGTGCCCTCGCCCTGCTCGGCGGGACTGCGGCAATGCTGTGGAACTACCTGTTCAACCTGGGCTTCGACCGCGCCCTGAAGCGCTGGCGCGGCAGCCCGCGCAAGACCCTGAAGCTGCGGTGCGCCCATGCGGCGCTGTTCGAGCTGTCCTTGATGGCGATGCTGCTGCCGGTCTTCGCCTGGTGGCTGGACGTGTCGCTGGCCGAGGCGCTGCTGATGGATCTCTCCTTCAGCGCCTTCTACATGGCCTATACCTTCGTCTTCACCTGGGGGTATGACGGGCTGTTCCCGCCGGCCGGGGCGCGAGCGGAGACATAGCCGCCCGGCGTCACGCCTCCGCTACGGCTGGCAGTGCGTCCGCCAGCGTTCCACGCAGGTCCGCGCCGTCTCGTCCGCCGGGCGCTTCCACCAGTCCTCGGCGGAGAAGATCTCCACCTCCTGCGGGCCGTCGAAACCGGCGGCCAGCACCAGGCGGCGCAGGCGGGCGAGGTCGATCACCCCGTCGCCCATCATGCCGCGGTCCAGCAGCAGGTCCTTCGTCGGCACCAGCCAGTCGCAGATATGGTGGGCCAGGATCCGGTTGCCTTCGCCGGCACGCGCCAGCGCCGCCTCCAGCCGCGGGTCCCACCAGACATGGTAGGCGTCCACCGCAACGCCGATGCCGCCGGTATTATCCGGGTCCAGGATGTCGCAGACGTCCAGCGCCTGGTCGATGGTGTTGATGCAGGCGCGGTCGGCCGCATACATCGGGTGCAGCGGCTCGATCGCCAGCGGCATCTTCGCGTTCCGGCAGCGCTCCAGGATCGCGGCGATGCCGTCGGCGACCATCTGCCGGGCGGCGCCGATATCCTTCGATCCGTCGGGCAGGCCGCCGACCACCAGCACCAGGCAGTCGGCCGACAGCGCCACCGCCTCTTCCAGCGCGCGCAGATTGTCGTCGATGGCGGCCTGGCGTTCCTCCGGGGTCGCGGCCGGGAACATGCCGCCGCGGCACAGGCCGGTGACCTGCAGCCGGTTCTCCCGCACCGCGCGGGCGGCACGGTCCAGGCCCACCGCGGCGATCTGGTCGCGCCAGGGGGCGATGGCGGTGATGCCGTGCTTCAGGCAGACATCGACCGCCTGCACCAGGTCGCACTGGCCGCGCAGGGTGGCCAGGTTGATGGACAGCTTCTTCAGGTCTGGCTCGCTCATGCGCTGATCTTTCCCGGCTTCGGCATCGCATCCATCGCCTGCCAGTCTGGCAGCGGGCCGACCCCCAGGCCCGGCGTGTCGAGGGAGCCGATGGCGATGCTGCCGTCGCGGATGTTCAGTCGGGCGCGCCCCGCCTGCCGGTGGTAGATGTCGGGATGCGCCGACAGGAAGGCCGCCTGCTCCGCCTCCGGCGCGCCGGCCATGCCGTCGACATAGTGGTGGCCGTTGCGCTCCACATGGCTGCAGCCGATCAGGGTGGCGAGCGCCAGGTCCTGCTGCACCGCCACGCCGGCCTGGGTGGTCAGGTCCTCCGCCGACATGAAGTAGCGCTCCGCACCGGCTTCCTCGTTCCAGGCGGCGGTGCGCGCGCGGTTCAGGAGGCTGCGGTAGAAGCCCTTGCAGGACTTCGACGAGATGCCGCCATAGCCCAAAGCCTTGGCCCGCGGGAAGACATCGATATCGGCGTCGGACTCGTCGACCTCCACCGGCGCGGCTTCGGCCAGCGGGCCCAGCGGGGCGGACAGGGCGGCGGCGCGGGCGATCGGCTGCTCGATGAACAGGATCGAGGCGCGCAGCCGTTCCAGCCGCGGCTCGGCGGCGATGCGGTGCCACAGCTCCAGCACCGCCTCCGGCGTCCTGTACTGCTCGTTGCCGTCCAGGGTGGAGCGGTAGGGCGCGGGCTGCGCGTCGATCACCGCGGCGATGCCGCAGAGCCGGTCGATATCGGCATCGACATCGCCCTGCACCTTGAGCTTGAAGCTGCGCAGGCCGTAGGTGGCGACCGCCGCCTCCAGGCTCTGCGGCAGGCCGTCGTCCAGCCTGGCATCCGCCGGGATATCGGCGTCGGTCAGGGAATCCACCAGCCCGACCGTGTGCCGCGCCTCGATGGTCGCCGCCGGCGCCAGGCCGGCCAGGAAGCCGCCGATATCGAACCCCTGCAGGTCGGGCGCGGTGTCGCTGCCGATGCCCAGCCGGTTCTCCGCCACCGCGCGGAACACGGACACGCCGTCGCGCCGGCAGACCGCGTCGATGATGGCCCGGTCGACCAGCGCCAGGCCGAAGCCGGCGACCAGGCCGTTCAGCCCCTCCGCCGCGCAGGCCGCGTGATGGTCCGCCTCGTGGGCCGCATGCAGGGCGAAGGGCGCCAGGTCCTGCGGCCCCGCCAGGGTGCGCTCCGCGGCCAGCAGCAGCGAGCGGCGCAGCTGGTCGAAGTTCTGCTCGTTGGTCAGGTCCGGGTTCTTGTCGAACCATTTCGGCGCCAGCATCTCGGCTGCGATGCCGGTGCTGCCGTCCGCCAGTTTCAGGCGGACGAAGACCTGCGGCGCATGGGTCAGGGTGACGATGCCGAAGCGGAACGGCATGCGCAGCACCACCGGGCGCTCGAACAGGTCGATGGATACGACCGATGCCTTTGTCACCTTGCTCATCGGATCGCCTCCAGGATGCCTTTCACATAGCCGATGGACCGCGCGGCGCAGGCGCCGCCGTCGGGCTTGTAGACGAACGGCTCGAAGGCGATATCGCCGTCATAGCCGGTGTCTATCAGCGCCTGCAGGATCGGCGTGAAGGGCAGGTCCCCCTCCCCCGGCCCGCGGCGGTTGGTGTCGTTCAGCTGGATATGCCGCACCAGGCCCGAGGGCATCCATTCGCGGATCACCTCGCCCACCGGCTGCGCCTCCGTCTGGGAGGCGGCGCTGCAGTCGATCATCGTGCGCAGATGCGGGTTGTCGATGCGGCGCACGATCTCGGCTGCCTCCGCGACGGTATGCACGAAGTCGTTCTCCTTCGGCGCCAGCGGCTCCAGGCAATAGGTGACCCCCGCGGCCCGCGCGGCCTCGCCCGCGATCGCCAGCATCTCCACCGCGCGCTCGACCGCGCCCCCATCGCCGCCGGTGCGCCGCTGGTGCGGCGAGCCGTGCACCAGCACCCGGCAGTCGAGTTCGCCGGCCAGGGCGCAGAGCCGCTCGATCACCCGGCGGGTCGCCGCCCGTACATCCGGGTCGGGATCGGTGATCGACAGGCCCTTCGGCGCCAGCAGCAGCCAGTGCAGGCCGGTGGCGGCCAGGCCGTTATCGGCCAGCGACCGGCGCACCGCCTGCACCTCGGCCGCTGTCAGCGCGGTCGGGTCGTCGGCCAGGGTGAAGGGCGCGATCTCCAGCCCCTCATAGCCCAGGGCGGCGGCATAGGCGCATTGCTCGGCGAAGGGCAGGTGCCGCAGCACCTCATTGCACAGAGAGAGGCGCAGAGGGGATTGTGTCGTCATCGGTTCAGGTCTGGTCCTTGTCGGTGTCCCCGCGGCGTCCCGGCAGCAGCCGGCGAAGCCCGTTGCCGGCCACCCGCCGCACGGCGGAGAAGCTGAACAGGATCGTCGCCAGGCAGGCGAGCCACAGCACGATCGAGATCGGGCGGGTCAGGAAGGGTTCGAAACTGCCGTCGGTCAGGGTCATGCCGCGGCGCAGCGACTTGTCGAGGATGTCGCCCAGCACGATGCCCAGCACCAGCGGCGCCATCGGGTATTTCATCTCGCGCAGGGCGAAGCCGACCAGGCCCATCGCCAGCATCACCCAGATGTCGAAGACCCGGCTGGCGATGGCGAAGGCGCCGACGGTGCAGAGCACGAAGACGATCGGCATCAGCCGCTCGCGCGGCACCGACAGCACCGTCAGCAGCGGCCGGGTCAGCGCCAGGCCCAGGACCAGGATGCCGATGGCGGCGAACAGCAGCATGCCCGCCACCTCGAACACGAAGGCCGGGCTTTCGATCATGATCAGGGGGCCGGGCCGGATGCCGTGGATCAGCAGCGCGGCCAGCAGCACCGCCGCCGGGGCGGAGCCGGGCACCGCCAGCACCAGCACCGGGATCAGCGCGCCCGGCACCGCGGCATTGTTGCCGGTCTCAGATGCCAGCAGCCCTTCGCGGCTGCCCTTGCCGAACTGCGCCTTTTCGCGGCTGGCGCGGCGGGCGGCGGCATAGGAGGACCAGGCGCCCATATCCTCCCCCACCCCGGGGATCAGGCCCATCAGGGTGCCCAGGATGCCGGACCGGAACAGGGTGCGCCTGTAGCCCCACAGGGTGCGCAGCTTCGGCAGGGCGGCGGAGCCCATGTCGCGCAGCACGTCGTAGCGGCGCGCCTTCATCACCGACAGGATCTCCGCGAAGCCGAAGGCCCCGACCAGGGCCGGCAAGAGGCCGATGCCGCCGGCCAGGTCGGTCCAGCCATAGCTGAAGCGCTGATAGGCGTGGATCCCCTCCTGCCCGACGGTGGCGAGCAGCAGCCCCAGGAAGCCGGCGATCCAGCCCTTCACCGGGTTGTCGATGGCGGTCAGGTGGCCGGAGATGATGATGCCGAACACCGCCAGCCAGAAGAATTCGAAGGAGCCGAAGCTCAGCGCGAACTCCGCCAGCAGCGGCGCCACCAGCGCCAGGGCGATCAGGCCGATCACCGTGCCGATGGCGGAGCCCGCGGTACTGAGCACCAGCGCCTCCCCCGCCCGGCCGGCCCGCGCCATCGGGAAGCCGTCCAGGGCGCTGGCGGCATTGGCCGGGGTGCCGGGGATGTTCAGCAGGATGGCGCTGCGGCTGCCGCCGTAGATGGCGCCGACATACATGCAGATCAGGATCAGGATCGCGTCGCCGGGCGCCATCCGGAAGGTCAGGGTGGTCAGCAGGGCCACGCCAAGGGTCGCGGTCAGCCCCGGCATCATGCCGACCGCCATGCCCAGCAGGGTCGCCCAGAGCACCGCGAACAGCGCGATCGGGTCGCTGCCGATCGTCAGCAGCCCGTCCAGGAAATAGGTGAGCCCCTCCACGGCGGCGGCCTATGGCAGCCGCACGAGGAAGATCTCCTCGAACAGATAGGTGACGGCGGCAGCGATCACGGCCGCCAGGACAAGCGCGATCGCCAGGCCGCGCAGGCGGTCCCGCAGGCTGCCCTGCGCGGGCCATTCGAAGATCGCGACGAACAGGAAGACGAAGATCGCGGTGGCCAGCCAGAACGGCAGATGGCCGACCAGGATGGCGGCATAGCCGATCGTCAGCACCAGGGTCAGCGCCACCCGGCCGGCGACCGCGCGGCCCTCGGCGCGCCCCTCCACCGTGCCCTGTTTCGCCCGTCGCCAGCCGCCGGCCCGGATTGCGCCTGCCATCAGCACGGCCCCCAGGATCGCGACGACCAGCCCCAGCAGGCCCGGGGTCAGGCCGGGCGCGGTCATCGGGTGCACGCCGAGATTCTCGAAGCGCGGCATGCGCCAGGCCTCGACCGCGGCGGCCAGGCCGAGGGCGATCAGCAGCAGCGAGAACAGGAAATCCGCGCGCGGCATCGGGGCGCTCCGGGCGGTTTGTATTGGTCCACTCCCCCCGATCCGTCGTTCCCGGGCTTGACCCGGGAACCCATTCCGCAAGCGGTGAAGTGCTGCACGGATAGCGGAATGGAACCTCGCCTCAAGGGCGAGGATGACGGTCAGGATTGTACCAGCCCTACGGCTTCGGGATGTTCAGCTCTTCCGGCGACATCGTGGTGCGGCCGGCATCGTGGAAGCTCCAGGCATCGGCCTGGATCTCCGGCCAGACCTGCTCGCGGGCGCCGTCGCCATAGGCAGGGGTGAACAGGGCGCCGCGGTTCAGGGCATAGCCCTTCAGCTCCTTGGCGTTGGGGATCTTCTCCGCCCAGATCGCGTTCATCGTCTCGATCACCTCCGGCGGCGTGCCCTCCTTCGGGATGAAGATGCCGAAGGAGGTGGCGAGCTGCGGCAGCTTCTTGTCGACGAACTGGGTGATCGGCGGCACGGTGCCGTAGCCCTCGATCTCCAGCGGCTTGTCGGACAGCACCGCCAGCGGCCGCAGCCGCTTGCCCCGCACCATCTCCGACTGCTCGGAGGCGAGCTGGGTGGTAACCTCGGCCTCGCCAGAGACCACGGCGATCACCGCCGGGTTGCCGCCGTCATAGCTGACATGGCGATAGTCCAGGCCGGTCGCGCCCTTCAGCGCCTCGATCGCGGCATGGCCCGACGAGCCCGCACCGGCGGTGGCGACCGGGACCTGCTTCTCCTTCATCGCGGCGAGCAGGTCGTCCATCGTCTTGTACGGGGTGTCCGGGTTCACGCTGACCATCGGCACGTTGGTGACGGTGGTATAGAGCTGCCAGTCGTCGACCCAGGTGTCCCACATGCCCAGCAGCTTGTAGGTGCCCAGCTGCTTCGGCGCGCCAGCGGCCCAGGTATAGCCGTCGCGGTCGGCCTCCCAGACATTCTTCTTGCCGATCGAGCCGGAGGCGCCGGGGGTGTTCACCACCACGACCTTCTGGCCCAGCTCGTTCTCCAGCACGCCGGCGGTCACACGGCTGACCTGGTCGGTGGCGCCGCCGGCGCCCCAGGGCACCACGATGGTGATCGGGCGGTCCGGCTTCCAGGCATGGTTGTCGGCCAGGGCCGAACCAGCAGTCAGCGCCAGGGCGGCAGTGAGACCCGCGGCCCCGAACAGCGCTTTCGCGTTCCGTGTCATTCCTTGTCCTCCCTTTCCAGCCGCCGCGTGCGCCATGCCGCGGCGGTTCCGTCCGGCCGCGGGTTCCCCGCGCGGCCGGTCAGCCTTCATGCGGTTCAGGCGGCGAGGCCGTGAACCGCCATCACGTCGCGCATGCGCCGGGCCGCCAGTTCGGGGTCGCGCAGCAGACGGGCCTTGTCCGCCAGCCGCAGCAGCTCCGCCAGGTGCTGGGCGGAGCGCGCGCTCTGCTGTCCGCCGACCATGGTGAAATGGTCCTGGAAGCCGTTCAGATAGGCCAGGAACACGACGCCGGTCTTGTAGAACCGGGTCGGCGCCTGGAAGACATGCCGGCTGAGCGGCACGGTCGGCTCCAGGATGTCGAAGAAGCGGTTGTCGGACCCCTTCCCCAGGGCCTGCAGCGCCGCCGATGCCGCCGGCGCGATCGGATCGAAGATGCCCAGCAGCGCGTCGGAATGGCCCTCCGCATCGCCGTGGATCAGTTCCGCATAGTTGAAGTCGTCGCCGGTATACATCCGCACGCCGTCGGGCAGGCGGCGGCGCATCGCGACCTCCTTCTCCTTCGACAGCAGCGAGATCTTCACCCCGTCGACCTTCGCCGCGTTGGCGGCAAGAACGTCCAGGCAGGTGTCCATCGCGGCCATATGGTCGCCGGAGCCCCAATAGCCTTCCAGCGCCGGGTCGAACATCTCTCCCAGCCAGTGGATGATCACCGGGCGGCGGACCTGGGACAGGATCCGGTCGTAGACCCGGGCATAGTCCTCCGGCCCCTTCGCCGCCTTCGCCAGCGCGCGGCTGGCCATCAGGATCACCCGGCCGCCCAGCCCTTCGACATAGCCGACCTGTTCCTCATAGGCGGCGATCACCTGGTCCAGCGTGACGTCGGGCCCGGGCTCCAGATGGTCGGTGCCGGCGCCGCTGGCGATCACCGGATCGTCGCTGCGCCCCTTCGCCCGGTCCAGCGCGCGGGCGATCAGCTCCTGCGCCTCCGGCCAGGCGAGCCCCATGCCGCGCTGGGCGGTGTCCATCGCCTCCGCCACCCCCAGGCCCAGGTCCCACAGGATGTCGCGATAGGCCAGGGTGCGGTCCCAGTCGATCGACGGCTGCAGCCAGGGGTCGTGCGGCGCCAGCGGATCGGCGACCACATGGGCGGCGGCGATGGCGATGCGGTTGAAGGTGCTGCGATCCGCGCGGCCGCCGTCCTGCCAGTAGGGCGATGGCTCGCGCAGGCGGAACGTCTCCAGGCGGCGGTCGGCAGTCGGCAGGGTGACTTCGGCCATGTCGGATCGGACCTCCGGCTCGTCAGATCTTCAGCTCGGGCACGTCGAGCCAGCGGCGCTCCGCCCAGCTCTGCAGGCCCAGCTCGGCCAGCTGCACGCCCCGCGCGCCCTCGGCCAGGTCGAACTTCCAGGGCGCATCTTCCGCCAGGTGGCGGATGAAGTCCTCCCACTGCAGGCGGAAGCCGTTGTCATAGACCTGCGTGTCGGGGACCTCTTCCCAGGTGCCGAAGAAGTCGATCGACTTCGGCACGTCGGGATTCCAGACCGGCTTCGGCGTGTTGACCCGGCTCTGGCTGACGCAGGAGGTCAGGCCGGCCACCGCGGAGCCGTGCGTGCCGTCGACCTGGAAGGTGACCAGGTCGTCGCGGCGCACCCGCACCGCCCAGGACATGTTGATATGGGCGACAATGCCGCCTTCGATCTGGAAGGTGGCATAGGCCGCGTCGTCGGCATCCGCCTTGTAGGTCTTGCCGTTCTCGTCCACCCGCTCCGGGATGTGGGTCGCGCCGAGGCAGGAGATCGACTGGATCGGGCCGAACAGGTTGTGCAGCACGTAGCGCCAGTGGCAGACCATGTCGAGGATGATGCCGCCGCCTTCGTTCTTGCGGTAGTTCCACGACGGCCGCTGCGCCGGCACGCCCCAGTCGCCCTCGAACACCCAGTAGCCGAACTCGCCGCGGACGGAGAGGATGCGGCCGAAATAGCCGCTATCGATCAGCAGCTTCAGCTTGCGCAGACCGGGCAGGAACAGCTTGTCCTGCACCACGCCGTGCTTCAGGCCGGACGCCTTCGCCTTTTTCGCCAGGGCGACGGCATCGTCCAGGCTCTCCGCCACCGGCTTCTCGCAATAGACATGCTTGCCCGCGTCCAGGGCCTTGCCGACCAGTTCCGCCCGCAGCTGGGTGGTGGCGGCGTCGAAGAACAGCTCGTCGTTGGCGTCGGCCAGGGCGGCATCCAGGTCGGTGGTCCAGCGGGTGATGCCGTGGGCGCGCGCCAGCCCCTCCACCTTCTCCGCGTTGCGGCCCACCAGGATCGGGTCGGGCATCACCCTGTCGCCGTTCGACAGCGCCACGCCGCCCGCATCGCGGATGGCGAGGATCGAACGCACCAGGTGCTGGTTGTAGCCCATGCGCCCGGTGACGCCGTTCATGATGATGCCGAGGCGGCGGGTAGCCATGTCGTCTTTCACTCCATGCCGAGACATTGATACAGCCGGCGCGCATAGACGCCGAAGGGCTCGGTCGATTTGAGGCCGAGCTTGCGCGGAAAGGGCAGCTCGACCGGGAAATAGTCGGCCATCCGCGCGGGCCCGGCGGTCAGGACCGCGCAATGGGTGGACAGGAAGATCGCTTCCTGGATCGAATGGGTCACGAAGACGATGGTCTTGCGGCTTTCTTCCCAGATCCGCAGGAGCTCCAGGTTCATCTTCTCCCGGGTCAGCGCGTCCAGCGCCCCGAACGGCTCGTCCATCAGGATCAGCTTCGGGTCGTGCACGAAGGCGCGCGCGATCGCCGCGCGCTGCTGCATGCCGCCGGACAGTTCGTAGGGATATTTCTCCGCCGCGTCCGCCAGGCCGACCATCTCCAGCAGGTCGCGGGCGCGCTCCCGGCTCGCCTTCTTCGGCAGGCCCAGGATCTCCGCCGGCAGCATCACATTGTCCAGGATGTTGCGCCATTTCAGCAGCAGCGCCTGCTGGAACACCATGCCGATGTCGCGGCCGGGCACCAGGCCGCCGCTCGCGCCGCCCGCGCCGGCGGAGGCGCCGATATGCACCTCGCCACCGTCATGGCCGTGCAGGCCGGCCAGGATCTTCAGCACTGTGGTCTTGCCGCAGCCGGACGGACCGACCAGGGCGACCAGTTCCCCTTCCGACACCGTCATGGTCACGTCGGAGACGGCCAGAACCTCCTCGCCGCCCGCACGATAGACCTTGCGGACATTCTCCAGCCGGATCATCGGTGTCGCTGATGCGGTGCCGGCAGCCGTCGCGCCGCCCGCCGCCCCGCCTGTGGTCGCGGATTCTATGCCGTCCTCCCTGTCCCGTGACGGCTTGCCGGCGATTGCCGCATTCGGTTCGGCCGCCCGTCGCCGGCCGCCAATCACCGGGATGCAGCCCTGACCGACATGCTATTGTCGACGGGGTCGATTTGGTAACCGGATGGTTACAACACCATCACAAAGCGGTGGGAGCGTCAACCGGACCGGCGAACGCTTCCGGCGTTCCGCCACCATGCGGACAGGCCCTCGAAACCACCGGCCCGGCCCGCGTTGACAAGGGCCACCGGCGCCATCGACAATCAAATAACCAGCCGGTTACTTACCGTGCGTCGCACGGGCCCCGCAGGCACCAGCCGCCCGGATCGCTGTTCTGGACCGGTCCGGCGGGGTTGCGCAAGCTGCAATATGGGAGGAGCAGAACAATGCTGAATCGTGCCGTCACCACGGCCGCCCTCGCCGGGGTTATGGGCCTGGCGCTCGCCACCGCGCCGCAGGCGCAGGCCGCCGACAAGACCGAGGCCAACCTGATCCTGAACTGGATCGCCGGCGGCGATCACGCGCCCTACTACTATGCCAAGCAGGAGGGCTGGTACGACAAGGCCGGCCTGGACCTGACCATCGAGCAGGGCAAGGGCTCGCAGCTGGCCACCCAGCGGGTCGGCATCGGCGCCAGCCAGCTCGGCCTGGCGGATATGGGCGTGGTGCTGACCGCGATCGGCGCCGGCGCCGACATCGTCGCGATCATGAACGTCTATGCGAACACCCCGCAGGGCTTCTATTGGCTGAAGAGCTCGGGCATCACCGGCCCGAAGGATTTCGCCGGCAAGAAGATCGGCAACCCGCCGTCGGATGCGGCGCGGGCGATGTTCCCGGTCTTCGCCAAGGCGGTCGGCATCGAGCCCGACTCGGTGCAGTGGATCAACGTGCAGCCGAACGCCAAGCTCTCGGCGCTGAAGGCCGGCTCGATCGACGTCACCACCTCGTTCTACAACATCCACCACATCTTCCAGGGCCAGCTGGGCGACGATATGGGCTTCGTCTCCTGGAAGGATGTCGGCGTGAACCCCTACGGCAATTCGCTGATCGCCAATGGCGAGTTCCTGAAGGAGAATCCGGATGCGGTCCGGACCTTCGTCGAGGTCAGCCAGAAGGCCTTCGCCTTCTGCGTCGAGAACGCGGAGGCCTGCGTTGACGCGCTGGTCGCGGCGAACACCGGCCTGAAGAAGGACAACGAGCTGCAGAACTGGAAGCTGGTCACCGAGCTGATGAGCAACGAGCATTCGCAGAATGTCGGCCTTGGCCATTTCGAGGATTCGCGGATGGCGACCGACTACGACATGGTCGAGACCTATTTCGAGATCAAGCAGCCCTATGACGTGAAGAAGGCCTATACCAACGAGTTCATCGACACGTCGATCAAGATGCCGAAGACCAGCATGTAGGCTGCGCCGC
>NZ_JBHRTR010000034.1:275431-327769 GCF_042646425.1 Marinibaculum pumilum | reverse complement strand
CCGGGCACCCGCCCGGCGGCCGTTTCCGTTTGCGGCGGCGCGGCTCTCGTCTACCGTCGGCGGCAAACGGAGCTCCGGCGCCGGGAAGCCGCTTTCGGGGGAGGCATGAGCCCTTGTCTCTGAAATACATCCAGGTCACCGCGCCATCGGCACATGCCGAGGCACTCCGCTCGACGCTGGCCGACCGCGACTCGATCGTCGATCTTCGCCTGTCCGGCATCGAGGACGGCGAGCGGACCCTGCACCTGGTGGCCGGACCGCAGGATCGCCAGACCCTTCTTGACGATATCCAGGGCCATTTCGGGCCTGGAACCGACTGGCGGATGATCGTACTGCCGGTCGAGGCGTCCGTTCCCCAGCCCGAGGAACCGGAGGAGGTGCGGGCACGCCTGGCCTGGGCGGCCACCGTCCAGACCCGTGAGGAACTCTACACAACCATCGAGAAGGGCGCGTCGCTCGACACGAACTACCTGCTGCTGGTCGCCCTCTCCACCATCGTCGCGGCGATCGGCATGAGCGAGGACAATATCGCCGTGGTGATCGGGGCGATGGTGATCGCCCCCCTCCTCGGCCCCAACCTGGCGCTGATCCTCGCCACCGCGCTCGGCGACCGCGACCTGATCCGGCGCGCCCTGACCACCGGCACCGCGGGCGTGGCGCTGGCCATCGCCTTCTCCTTCGCCCTGGGCCTCGTCATGCCGCTCAACCTGGCGGCGGCCGAACTGCTCGCGCGGACCGATGTCTCCCTGTCGGCGGTCGCACTCGCCCTGGCATCGGGCGCGGCCGCGGCACTTTCGGCCACCACCGGGCTGTCCAGCACCCTGGTCGGGGTGATGGTGGCGGTCGCCCTGCTGCCGCCCGCGGCGACGATCGGCCTGATGCTGGCGGCGGGCGATGTCGGCCGGGCCTCCGGCGCCGCCTTGCTGCTCTGCGCCAACGTCATCTGCGTGAACCTCTCCGGGCAGCTGGTCTTCCTGCTGCGCAACGTCCGGCCGCGCACCTGGCTGGAGAAGCGGGCGGCGCGGCAGTCGGTGCGGCTCGGCCTGCTGGTCTGGGCCGCGGGCCTGCTGGCCCTGGCGGCCTTCTTCGTCCTGCGCGATGCGGCGACCTGAGCGGCACCGCCCGGCGATACCCGTTCCGGCCGCCACCGTGTATCTTCCGCTCCGGGGATGAGGCGCAGGCCGCGAGGCCGCTGCCGAAGGAGATGTTCATGCAGATCGCGGTCCTGACATTCGAGGGGTTCAACGAACTGGATTCGTTCGTCGCAGCGGCGATCCTGAATCGCATGAAGCCACATGGCTGGGCGGCCCATATCACCGCGCCGGGGGAGCAGGTCACCTCGATGAACGGGGTGACAGTCCAGCGGCAGAAGCCGCTGGAATTCGCCGCAGAGGCCGATGCGGTGCTAATCGGCAGCGGGATCCGGACCCGCGAGATCGCCGCCGATCGCGCATTGCTGTCGCGGATCCGGCTCGACCCGTCGCGCCAGCTCGTGGCCGCGCAATGCTCCGGCACCCTGCTGCTGGCGACGCTGGGCCTGATCGGCGACCTGCCAGCCTGCACGGACCTGACAACGAAGCCCTGGGTGATCGAGGCCGGGGTGCGGGTGATCGACGCGCCGTTCATCGCGCATGGCAATCTCGCCACGGCAGGCGGCTGCCTCGCCTCCCCGTACCTGGCCGCCTGGATGATCGCCCGCGGCGCATCCATGGCGGATGCCGAAGCGGCCTTGCACTATGTCGCCCCGGTGGGCGAGAAGACGGCATATGTCGACCGGGCCAGGGCGGTCGTCGCGCCCTTCCTCCCCCGGGCGGGGACGGTCGCCGCCTGACGGGCAGCATCCGTCGCGGCCGCAATCGGCGGGGACAAGCGCATGATCGTCTACACCTGGTGAGGTTCGCTGGCCGCCTTTCGCGTGCGCATCGTCATGAACCTGAACGGCGTCACGGCTGAAGAGCGCCAGGTCGATCTTGGCGAGGGCCGGCAGCACGATCCGGCATTTCTTGCGATCAATCCGCAGGGCGCCATCCCGGTGCTGGTGCTCGATGACGGGCGCAGCCTCGTCCAGTCCATGGCGATCATTGAATATTTCGAGGACACCTGTCCGGAGCCGCCGCTGCTGCCCGCCGACCCTCCCGGGCGGGCGCGCGTCCGTGCCCTGGCCCAGATGGCCGTGGCCGACGGCCATCCGCTGGTCTCGCCCCGCGTCCGCACGTATCTGGAAGTCGAGCTCGGCCGAGGCGAGGCGCAGTACATGGCGTGGAGCCGGCATTTCATGGGCAGGGCGCTGGAGGCGATGGAGGGCCATCTGGCGCGCGATGCGGAAACCGGCATGTTCTGCCATGGCGACCGGGCGACCCTGGCCGATATCTGCCTGGTCAGCCAGGTCACCGGCTTTTCCTATTTCGGCGGCACGGCCGACGCCTTCCCCGTCGTGACGCGGATCAATGCGGCCTGCATGGAAATCGATGCCTTCCGGCATGCGCATCCCCGCGCGCAGCCGGATGCCCCGAAGGGGCAGGCGCCCCGACCACCCGCTACTGCCGCATGAAGTCCGACAGAGAGATCCGCGGATCGTCGAGCCCCTCCCGCATCACCCTGCGGGCCCTGTCGCGGTTGCGGGCCTCTTCGCTTTCGTCGACGACCTTCTGGTAGCTGTCGATCACCAGCTTGGCGATGCGCCGGCAGGTCCTGCGCCGCCGCATCAGCTCCTCGTCGGCGCAGCCCGGCATGTTCGCCCAGGCGTCGGGGTCCAGTGCGCTGGCGGCGGCCTCCATCGCCTTGTCGGTCGCGGCGATGCCGTCCATCCACTGGTCGAAGCCGGGCCGGCCGGGTTGCGGCGCCTCCCCTCCGGCAGGGGTGGAAGACGCGGCAGAGGGTGTTTCGGCCCGAGATGCGCCTGTCGCTGCGGCACGCGGCGCGAGACGCGGCTCCGGCCGCTGCTCGGCTCGGGGCTCGGCGCGCGGCTCCGCTCGGGGCTCGGGCGGCGTCTTCCGGGACCGAGCAGCGGGCCGGGACGGCGCAGGGTCCGGCGCAACCGGATCGCCGAAGACCCGATACAACACGCGGTCGACGAAGCCCTTCCCGCTCATATCCCGGTTCCCCGACAGCACCCGCACAGACCCACACGCATCGACTGCAGGGTAGCGCCGCGACGGGAGGGCGTCGATGCGCGCAGGATGGCAGGGGCGCCGGGAAGGGGCCGCTCAGGCGAAGACGTCGGAGACGTAGCGGCCGTGCACATGCTCCATCTCGTCGGCCCAGGCCTGCGCCGCATCGTCCGCGTCGCCGGTGGCCTCCTGGTAGATGCGCACCAGTGTTTCTCGTGCCGCAGGGGCCATGTGCTTGCCGTCGCCGCAGACGAAGACGATGGCGCCCTGCTCGAACAGCTCTGCGATGCGCGCGCGCTCCGCCCAGACCCGGTGCTGAACGAAGGGCATGGCGCCTTCCGGCCCCTGTTCCGGCGCCTCGGAAAAGGCGGGCATCACGGACACCACGCCGTCGCCCTCCCAGCGCGCCAGCTCGTCGCGGTAGAGGAAGTCCACATCGGGATGGTCGACGCCGAAGAACAGCAGCGACGGCCCGACCGCGCGGCCGGCGGCCTTCTGTGCGGCACGCTCCTGGATGAAGCCGCGGAACGGCGCGATGCCGGACCCGGCGCAGATCATCACCATCGGCACCGCCGGGTCCGCCGGCGGCTCGAAATGCGCCTTCGACGGCCGCACCGCGATCGCGACCCGGTCGCCGGGCTGCAGCCCCGCCAGGTAGGAGGAGGCGACGCCGCGATGGCGACCGGCCCCCGACAGCGCCGGGGCATCGACCACGGCGATGGTCAGGGTGACATGATCGCCCCGCCACAGCGGCGAGGAGGAGATCGAGTATTGCCGCGCCCGCATCGGCGGCAGCATGGCCAGGAAGCGGCCGAAATCCAGGTCGCAGGAGGCGAAGCGTTCCAGCAGGTCCAGCACGCTGCAGCGCGGCTCCAGCACGCCGGCATCGTAGCCGTCGCCGGCCAGCGCCTGCAGCGCCTGGCGCTCCGGCGGGCAGGCCGTCGCGGCGGCCAGCTCCGCGACCTGCGCGCGGGTCGCCGGCTGCGCCAGTTCGACATAGTCGGCCAGCAGGTCGCCGCAGCTGACCGGATGGCCGGTCGGCAGCGCCGCCGCGCCGGTGGCCTGGTGCAGCACGACCTGGCTGTCCGCCTTCAGCCCGAAGCGGCGCAGCGCCCTGGCGACGATGTCGCCATGGTTGCTGGCAAGCACGGCGAGATAGTCGCCGGCCCGGTAGCTGGCGCCCGCCGGCAGGGCGAATTCCAGATGCCGTTTCGACCGGGCGTTCGGCGCCGCCATGTCCACCAGCTCGCGGTTCTCCACCACGGTGCCGGCCTGCAGTTCGTTCAGCCGCAGGGCATCCTCGCGGCCGGCGGCGACGAACTCCACCCGGACGGCGGCGGCACCCGGTTCCCGGGGCGCGGCCTCGCGCCCGAAGGCGGCCGCCATGGGCTGCCAGAGCCCGCCATACCATTCGTCGAAGGCGCCGAAGAAGTCGCCGCCGGAATCCGCCTCGCCGCGATCGGCGACCCGCACCGCCCCGGCGCGCGACAGCGCCGCATCGACCCGCTTCGGGATCGCCTGCCAGGTGCGGGCCCATTGCCGGTTGCCGCAGCCCATCACGGCGAAGTTCAGGCCCGCGAGCGCGCCTTCGGGCAGCGCCTCGACATGCGCCATGAAGCGCCGCGCATTGTCGGGGGGCTGGCCCTCGTAGGAGGCGGTGACGACAACCAGCGCCCCCTCCCCCTGCAGGGTGTCGATCCCTTCGTCCATCGGCGCCAGGCGCGCGGCAAAGCCCTGCACCGCCGCCTCTCCCGCGATGCGCCGGGCGAAGGCTTCCGCGGAGCCGGTATTGCTGCCGTAGAGCACCGCCAGCGGGATGCCGTCCGCCGGCTGCGCGATCTCCGGCTGCCCTGCCGGCTCCAGGGCCGCGGATTGCACCGCGACGGGTGCCGGCAGCTCCGCGGCCGCCGACCCGCCGCCCCGCAGGCCGGCGGAGGGCCGGCGCGGCGTGGCGCGGATCCGCAGCCCTTCCGGCTTGATGGTCAGGGTCTCGTGGATCTTCAGCCGGTAGCCGGGATCGTCGAAGGCGATGTCGAAACGCTGCAGCATCAGGGTCAGCACCAGCTGCGCCTCCTGCATCGCGAAGGGGCGGCCGATGCAGGCACGGGCGCCGTTGCCGAACGGCTTCCAGGCGTTCGGCGGCAGCTTCGCTGCCGTCTCCGGCGCGAAGCGTTCGGGCCGGAAGGCTTCTGCATCCGGCCCCCAGACGGCGGGGTCGCGGTGCAGGACCGGCTCCAGGATCAGGACCGTGTCGCTGGGCTTCAGCGGATAGCGGCCGCCCAGCACCGTCTCCTCAAGTGGCTTCACCGCAAATATCGACGCCGTCGGCCAGAGCCGCAGGCTCTCCATCAGGATCTGCTCGATATGGCGCAGCTGCGCCAGATCCTCGACCCGGGGCATCCGGTCGCCCAGAACCGCGTCGACGATGGCGCGCGCCCGGGCCATCGCCTCCGGGTTCTTCAGCAGCAGGTAGGTGGCGAAGGACAGCAGCCCGCTGGTGGTCTCGTGCCCGGCGATCAGGAAGGTCACCATCTGGTAGCCGATATTCTCGTCGCTCAGGCCTTCGCCGGTGACCGGGTCCCTGCCGTTCAGCATCAGGTTCAGCAGGTCTTGCTTCGCCGCGCCCTCCGGGTCGCGCCGGCGTTCCGCGATCAGCTGCTGCGCGACCGACTGCATCAGCGCGGCATTGCTGCGGTAGCGCTGCGCCTTGTGGACCAGCAGGCTGTTCATGCCGGGCAGCCGGCGGCCGCGCATCCCGGCCTCCTGCAGCGCGCCGACCATGGCGGCGACGAAGGGATGCAGTTCTTCCCGGTAGAAGCTGTTGAACCGGTAGTCGAAGGCGCAGAGCGCAATCGTGTCCAGGGTCAGCCGGGTCATGTTGTCGGCGACGTCGATCGGGGCGTCGGGGCCGAACCGCTCCCAGCGCACGAACATCTGGTCGGCGATGTCCAGCATCCGGTCGAACATGCCGCGCACGCCGATCGGCCCGAAGGCCGGCATCAGGATGCGATGCGCCTTCTCCCAGTTCGGCTCGCTGTTATGGGCGGTGAACAGGCCGTCGCCGGCAAAGGCGCGGATCTCCTGCAAGGGCCCGTGCAGCCGCTTGTTGAAGCGGCTCTCGTCGCAGAGCTCGTTCACCAGCTCCTGCGAACTGGCGACATACATCTCGGTGTCGACCAGCCGCAGCTTGAAGAAGGGGCCGTATTCGCCGGCCAGGCTGATCAGGCTCTGCACCGGGTTGTCGGAATCGATCTGCGGCAGGTTGCCGACGATCGGCCGGGTCGGCGGCTGGGGAACGGGATGGGTCTGGACCACCGGGGACCTCTTGCGCAGCGGCTTGACCGCCGGCGGCCGGCGATCTAATTTACGAATGTAAAATTAGTGACGAGGCAGGCCTGCGTCAAGATGCATGCCCTGAAGCTTCATTGATCGTCCGGGGGCCCGATGTCTGCCGCAGCCGACCGCAAGTCCGCCGACCCCCGCTTCCTGCGCAGCCTGGAGGCGCTGCTGGCGGCCGTGACGGCGCTGGCCGACAGCGAACCGCTGGCCGGCATCTCGATCACCCGGGTGGTGGAGACGGCCGGGGTGACCCGACCGACCTTCTACCAGCACTTCGCCAGTGTGGCGGAGGCGGCCCAGCAGGCGGCGCTTGCCCGCCTGTCGGCGGCCTATCCGCCGCTGGATCCGGCGCTCCTGGATCCCGCCCCTGCGGACGGCCCGCTGACGGAAGACGAGATCCAGCGCCGCATCGAGCGCCATGCCCTGCCGGTCCTGCAGCACCTGCTGGCGCACCGACCGTTCTACCTGCGGGTGCTGGACGGCGCCGGCACGGCCCAGTTCTTCGACGAACTGGTGGCGTTCCTGTCCGCCCGCCTGCTGCCCGGCGCGTTCGAGGCTGCGGTGCGGCGCAGCGGTGCCACCACCGCCGACATGCTGACGATCCAGGCCAGCGGCATCATGTGGCTGGTGATCCGCTGGCTGCGCAGCGAGGCCGGCGGCGAGGCGCCGGAGGCCATGGCCGGGCGCCTGGCCCGCGCCGTCACCGCGATGCTTCTGCCGCCGCGCACGCCGGACGCCTATTGAGGCCATAGGCGGGCCGCCCGCCCCGGCGGCCCGGGATCAGCGGGGACCGGGCGGTGGCGCCGGGACGGGTTTCTCCATCTCCACGATCGTGAAGCCGGGCCGCGCCGGGTTCGGCCGGCGCCCCGTCTCGCGATAGCCGAGGGACGCATAGAGCGCGATGTTCCGTTCCATCAGGGCATTGGTGTAGAGCCAGACGGCCGCCTTGCCGGCCGCCGCCGCACGGCGCTCCGCCTCGGCCAGCAGGGTACGGCCGATGCCCTTGCCGGCATGGCCGGGATCGACGGCCAGGTTGTAGACCAGGTCGCGCACCTCGCCCGGCTCGACCTCGACCAGGCCGACCGCCGTTTCCCCGTCGCAGGCGAGCAGGACCTTGCCGTCCGCGATCCAGGCCTGATGGTCCGCGGTCACCGGCTCCGGCGGATAGCCGAGCACGGGCAGCCATGCGGCATAGGCCCGCTTCGTGATCGCGCGGACAGCGGCAATGTCGCCCGCACCGGCAATGCGGAAATGCACCACCACGGGCGCGCCCCTCAGGTCAGGCGCAGCACCAGGCTCTCGTCATAGGGCAGGGCCGGATGCGCGAAGCGGTTGCCGTTGCGCACATAGTGGATCGCGCAGGCGCGGCGCCAGCGGTCGGACCTGTTGTCGGCCGACTGGTGCCAGGTGCCGCCGTGGTGGAAGCTGACGCCGCCCGCCGGCACCGGCGCCGGCACCATCTCCCGGGTCGCCGCCCTTGCCGGGGGGATCAGCAGGTCGTAGGGCCGCTCCGGCGGCGCCTCGTGCGGCACGATGCCGTGCAGGTGGCTGCCCTCGGCGTAGTGCAGGCAGCCATTCTCCAGGTCGGCATCCTCCAGCGCGATCCAGGCGGTGACCATGCCGTCCGGATCGGCCGGGCCGAAATAGTAATTGTCCTGGTGCACCGGCTTCGGCCCGCCGCCATGCGGCGGCTTCATGAAGATCTGGCTGAAATAGGCGCTGACCCCGCGGCCGATCAAGGTTTCCACGCAGTCCAGCAGCGGCCGGTGCGCCGCAAGCCGGCGAAACAGCGGCCGGTTGGCATGGGGATTGTCCAGCTTGCGCAGCACGGCGGACTGCGCCTCCGCCCGGCTGGCCGAATTGTCCAGGTACCAGGCCCGCTTCGCGTCATCCAGCTGTTCCAGGAAGGCGGCGCTCCAGGCCATCGCATCGGCGATCGCGCCCTGCATCTGTGCCGGCGAGAAGATCGCCGGCACGGTGACATGGCCGGTGCGGCGGTATCGGCCGACCCAGTCGTGCCAGGTCGGGCCTTCGCCACGGGACAACGCGGCCGGCGGCATGTCGTCGAGGACGACGAGGTCGGGCGAAGTGGATTCGGACGTCATTGGGGCGGTCATCTGGCATGCCCTCCTGCCCAGCTGCATCTTTTAACCGTATGGTTACATAGATGCGGCGGGCCGGCAAGCACCCGCAGTCCGGCGACGGCCTACGGCCGCACCCCCGCCAGGATCATCTGCCGGACATGGGCGCGCCAGGCCTGCCGCGCCTCGGGCCGGCTCAGGTCCTCGCCGAAGAACATCGACAGGGTCACCGCGTTGGACTGCGCGAAATAGATCTGGCCGACGATGGAGAGGTAGAGATGCACCTCGGAAATGCCAGGGCGGAAGCTGCCCTCGGCCACGCCGCGCTCGATCAGCCGGGCCAGGTTCTTGCGGAAGCCGGGGCCGAATTCCGTCAGCCGGGGCGACTGGGACAGATGCCGCCCGCGATGCAGGTTCTCGCTGTTCAGCAGGGTGATGGAATCCGGGTGCCGGTCGTAATGGTCGAAGACCATGTCCACGAACTGCGCCAGCAGCGCCGCCGGCGCGCCCGTCTCCACCTCCAGGTTCGCCGCCAGCGCCGACAGCTCGTCGTAGACCTGCTCCAGCACCGCCGTGAACAGGCCTTCCTTGTGGTGGAAATAGTAGTAGAGCATCCGCTTGTTCAGGCCGGCCTGGGCGGCGATCCGGTCGACCCGCGCCCCGGCCAGCCCAAAGCTGGCGAACTCCGCCCGTGCGGCGGCGAGAATGTCGCGCTGCGCCCGCGCCGGATCGCGGGTGGCATGGCGCCGCGCCCGGCGGCCGCCCCCTTCGGCGCCATCCGTGGCCGGGATGGCGCCGGCGCTCTCGCCGTCGCGGTCGCCGCTCAACTGCCTTCCAGCCTCCGGTCCTGCACCACCACCAGTTTCTCCAGGCCGATGACGATGCCGTACAGCACGACGCCGATCAGGGTGGTCAGCAGGACCGCCATCAGCATCGCCGCGGTGTCCAGGGTGACCTGCACCTGCAGCATCAGGTAGCCCAGTCCCTCGCCCGAGGCGATGAACTCGCCGACGATCGCGCCGGCCACCGCCAGCACCACGGCGACCTTCATGCCGGAAAAGATGTAGGGCAGCGAACCGGGCAGCTGGATCTTGGTAAAGACCTGCCAGCGCGAGGCGCGCAGTGCGCGCACCAGGTCCAGCAGGTCGGGCTCGATCTCCGTCAGCCCGCGGGCGGTGGTCAGCAGGATCGGCAGGAAGCAGATCGAGAAGGCGATGATCGAGTTCGGCAGGAAACCGTAGGAGAACCAGACGATGATGATCGGCCCCAGCGCCACCTTCGGGATCATGTTGGTGGACAGGATCGCCGGCATCATCAGTTCCGTCGTCAGCGACGACCAGGAGAACAGGACGGCGATTCCCACGCCGAAAATCACCGCCGCGAAAAAGCCGAGGAAGATCTCGCCCGCGGTGACCAGCGTGTTGTGCGTCCAGTCGTAATCCTCGCCCAGCGCCATCAGGGTGTCCCATGGCGTGGCCATCACATATGGCGGCACATCCCCCAGAACGACCCAGAAATGCCAGATCGCGATCAGGACGACATGGACCAGGACCGCCAGGGTCCAGCGTCGCCAGAGCGACTGTTTGGAGCGCATCTTCCCTCCCCGTTCGACAGCACGGCTTGTCTGTATTAACCAATCAGATAATTATAGCCTCAATTGCTGGGAGGGTACCATGTCGAGCAACGAGCCCCGGATCAAAACCACCGTCGTCGGGTCCTATCCGGTCCCGGACTGGCTGACCGCGCTGCCATCGTCGCAGGCGCTCACCGACGCCACCCGCGTCGTCCTGGGCATCCAGGAGAGCGCCGGGATCGACCTTGTCTGCGACGGCGAGCTGTACCGGTTCGACGTCAACCACCCCGAGACCAACGGGATGATCGAGTATTTCGTCTCCCGCATGGGCGGGGTGCGCACCGCGGTGCAGTTCGAGGAAGTGATGGCCTATCGCAGCCGCGCGGGCATGCGCTTCCGCGCCGCGCCGCCCGGCGTGGTGGACGGGCCGCTGTCCAGCGGCACCCTCGACCTGCCGCAGGCCTGCAACAAGGCGGTGGCGCTGGCGTCCAGGCCGCTGAAATTCACCCTGACCGGCCCGCACATGCTGGCGAAGACCCTGATCGACACCCATTACGGCAAGCTGCCCGACCTGGCCTTCGCGATCGCCGATGTGCTGGCGGAGCAGGTCCGGCACTGCAACGCCGCGGTGATCCAGGTCGACGAGGCGAACCTGCCGGGCAGCCCGGACGAGGGCGGCTGGGCCGCGGAGGCCATCAACCGGGTGCTGGATGCGGTGCCGGGCACGCCGGCGGTGCATCTGTGCTTCGGCAATTACGGCGGCCAGACCATCCAGAAGGGCGGCTGGGGCGCGCTGATGGCCTACCTCAACGCCCTGCACACCGACCATATCGTGATGGAATGCGCTCATCGCCCGCTGGAGGAACTGGAGGTGTTCCGCGACCTGCGGCCGGAGATCGGTCTGGGCCTCGGCGTGGTCGACATCAAGTCGACCGTGGTCGAATCGGCGGACTCCATCGCCCACCAGATCGAGCGGGCGGAGGGCCTGCTGGGCGAAGGCCGGGTGCGCTACATCCATCCCGATTGCGGCTTCTGGATGCTGAAGCGCTCTATCGCCGACGCGAAGATCCGCGCCCTGACGGCCGGCCGCGACCTGTTCGAGGGGCGGCAGGTGGCGGACGCGGCGCAGTAGCGGCGACGGATCGGGGCAGGCCATGGCCGCCTGACGGCCGGCCGCGCCCCGCTTTCTCGCCTCTTCGAGCCGTCGGGGGCGGCCTCAGGGCACCAGCCATTGCCGCGACAGCCGGCCCTGCGGCCAGTCGAAGGCGGCGCGGCGATGGCCGTCCGCGCCCAGATACAGCCATTCCAGCCGGGTCACGGCGAACAGCAGGACGGCGAACCGTCCGCGCCCCGCGTCCGGATCGCCGCCCGCGGGCGGATGGCCATGCTCCGGCGCCGGGATCGGCGTGCCCGGTCCCGGTTCCACCCGGTAGCAGATCCGGCTGGACAGGCGGCTGGCGGCCCAGGCGCCGTCCACCAGCCCGCCGTCGCGATGCACCGACACCGCACCGTCGAGGCGAAGCTGGATCGCTGCCCCCGCGTCGTAGACATGCAGGGCTGAACGCGGCTCCGCGCCAAGCTCGGCAACCTTCGCGGAGCGGCTGTCGGTGTGCAGCCGCAGGCATCGCGCCTGCGCGTCCACCGCCCGCAGCACGACAGTGCGGACGGACGGCGCGCCGTCCGCCCGGACAGTGGCCAGTGCCGGCCGGTTCCATGCCCTGGCATCGCCCGCCGCACCGGCAGCCAGCAGACGCCATGCCGCGTCCAGGATGCCGTCGAGATCGTCGGCCGATTGCGGCAGCATCGCGACGACAGGCTCAGCGCCGCAGCGCCGCCTCCACCAGGAACATCCGGTCATTGCCGAAATACATGTCGTCCCCGTCGACGAACATGGTGGGCGAGCCGAAGCCGTTGCGGGCGATCAGTTCGTCGGTATTCGCGCGCAGCTTCGCCTTCAGCGCCGGATCGCGCACGGCGGCCATAAACTCGCCGGTGTCGAAGCCGGCCTCGGCAGCGATCTCCTGCAGCACCTCGTCCTGCGCGATGTCGCGGTCGCGGCCCCAATAGGTGTCGCCCACGATCATGTTGTAGCGGTGGATCATGCCCCGGTCCTGCGCATAGAAGGCGCCGCGCATCGCCGCGGCGGAATTGACCGGAAACACCGACGGCCGGAACTTGATCGCCACCCCGTAATGGCGCGCGCAATCGGCCAGGTCCTTGCCCATGTGGCGGTATTTCGGGTGGTCGGGCGCGGCCCGGGTCTCATAGACCTCCTTGTTCACGGCGTTGAACACGCCGCCCACCAGGATCGGCTTCCAGACCAGTTCCGCGCCCGCCGCCTCGGCCAGGGCCTCGACCCGGCTCGCCGCCAGGTAGGTCCAGGGGCTGGACAGATCGTAGAAGAACTCGAGCTTGTGCAAGGCGGCCTCCCCGGCTTTCCTATCGTTCATGCTGCGGGGCGGATACTGCCAGCCCCCGGCGGGCAAATCGAGCGCGGGACACCGGGGGGATCCGGGATGAACGGAGACGAAATCGCAGGCGGACATGCGCCGCTGGCCTTCACCTGGTTTTCGCCGAAGACGGAGAAGCGCGGCAGTGGCATCGAAGGCACCGGCCTGTTCGCGAAAGCCCCCATCGCCAACGGCGAATGGCTGGTGGTCAAGGGCGGCCATGTCATTGATCGGGCCACCCGCGACCGGGTGGCGGAGGAACTCGGCCCGGCGGAGATCCAGATCGGCGACGACCTGTTCATCGGCCCGCTGAATGCGACCGAGCGGGAGGGTTCGATGATGCACCTGAACCATTCCTGCGACCCGAATGTCGCGATCCAGGGCCAGATCGTCTTCGTCGCCCTGCGCGACATCGCAGCGGGCGAGGAACTGGCCTTCGACTACGGCACCGGCGATGACGACGACTGGGAGATGGCCTGCCGCTGCGGCAGCCCGGCCTGCCGCGGCACGATCACCGGCCGGGACTGGCTGCGGCCGGACCTGCGGCAGCGCCATGCTGGCCGCTTCGCCGACTATCTGGCACGCCGGATCGCAGCCGAGGGCGGCTGACCGGCGGTCGCCTCCCGGCGGGTCTCAGCCCTTCGACGCGACCGGCCGCAGCGCCGGCCGGCGGGGCATGGCCGGCCCGTCAAGAGTGCTGGCAGGCAGCGTTGCGGCGGCTACGACGGCAAGCGCCGCGGCCCGCACCGGCCGGCCGCCTTCCCCTGACGGACGGAGCAGACGGGTGGCGCCGCGCCGCATATGATCCGCCGGCTGCGGATCTGTCCGCGCCAGGACCGCAGCGGCCGCAGCCAGGGCCAGGGCCAGCATGGCCCGCGCCGTCGGATCCGCCGGCGGGTCGCCGCGCAGGCGGCTTTCGGCGGCGGCCATGAGCGCAGGGCGCGCTTCCGTCAGTCCCGCATGGCGCGCCAGTTCCGCCGCCGCCCAGAGCGCGGCGGCCGCAGCAAGCTCCGCCGTCTCCGGTCCCGCCTCCCCGGGCAGCCGGGCCACCGCGCCCATGACACCGGCGGCCCGGGCATACCGCCGCTCCGCGACGGGATCCGGCAGGCGCGCCCAGGCGGCCACCGCCAGCGCGATTTCCAGTGGACCGGGCGCCACCGGCACCGACTGCCGGGTGAAGGCGAACCGGCCATTGGGCCGCCAGGCCGCGTTCACCGCCTGCGCAGCGCGCGCCTGCAGCCCGCGCAGGGCCGGATCGCCGGCCCGATCCTGGCCCAGCGCCTCCAGCGCCAGCACCGTCGCGGTCGCGACCGCCGGCACCGGCGGTGCATCCGGCATCGGGCCGGAGAGCAGGTCGTCGCCGTCCGTCGGACGGCCGGCCAGCGCAACCGCCAGGCCGACGTCATCGCCGGCTCTGCCGGCGGACGCCAGCGCCCAGAGCGCCATCCAGCCGTCCAGCAACCCGGCATCCGGCGGACCGCCCTGTTCCGCGGCATGGCGGAGCGCGGGCAGCAGCAGCGCCGCACCTTCTGCCGCCATCGGGCCGGAAGACATGGACTCTGGCTGCGTCACGATGGAGATTTCCGCTGCATCACAGAACCGAGATCACGAAACCTGGGGAGAGACGTCATGTTCCGGACCGACCTGATGAAGGGCAAGCGCATTCTGGTGACCGGCGGCGGCACCGGGCTCGGCAAGTCGATGGCGACCCGCTTCCTGGAGCTGGGCGCGGAGGTCTTCATCTGCGGCCGCCGCCTGTCGGTGCTGGAAGAGACGGCGAAGGAGATGGCCGATGCCACCGGCGGCAAGGTGACCCCGCTGGCCTGCGACATCCGCGTCGCAGACGCGGTGGAGGAGGTGGTCGCCGAGGTCTGGCGCGGCGGGCCGCTGGACGCCCTGGTCAACAACGCCGCCGGCAACTTCATTTCGCCCACCGAGGATCTGAGCCCTCGCGCCTTCGACGCGATCTCCAACATCGTGCTGCATGGCACCTTCTACATGACCAATGCCTGCGGCAAGCGCTGGCTGGCCGACGGCCACAGCGCCAGCGTGCTGTCGATTCTGACCACCTGGGTCTGGACCGGGTCGCCCTATGTCGTGCCTTCGGCAATGTCGAAGGCCGGCGTGGCCGCGATGACCAAGAGCCTGGCCGTCGAATGGGGGCCGCGCGGCATCCGCTGCAACGCCATCGCCCCCGGCCCCTTCCCCACCGAAGGTGCCTGGGCGCGGCTCAGCCCGACCCCGGAGCTGGCGGAGCGGCAGATGAGCTCGATCCCGATGCGGCGCTATGGCGAGCATTCGGAACTGGCCAACATGGCCGCCTTCCTGCTGGCCGACGAGGTCGCCTATATCAACGGCGAGGTGATCGCCATCGACGGCGGGCAGTGGCTGTACGGCGCCGGCACCTTTGCGCGGCTGGGCGAACTCAGCGACGAACAATGGGGCGAGATCCGCGAGCTGATCCGCGGCACCACCGCCAAGGACAAGGCGCAGCGCAGCGTCTGACGCTGTCCTTCAGGTCAGGTCGTCGAGGCGCAGGTCGATCCGGCGGAAGGCCGCCTCCGCCCCGCAATAGAGGGCGAAGGCGAGCAGGCCGCCGCCGATCGCGGCCAGCCAGAGGGGGCCCGCCGGCAGGGTGGAGACGAACTCCAGCGCATCCTGCATCGTGGGGGGATCGTCGGCGGTACGCACACGCAGCGCGCCGAGGACCAGGATGCCCGCGATCAGCACGAAGACCAGGCCGCGCGCCATCAGGCCGTAATGGCCGATGAAGCGCACCACGGCCCGGATCCGCGGCCGGTCCGGCAGGTGGCGCTCGAAGGTCAGGCGCCAGCCTTCGATGAAATGCGCGATCCCGGCGCCGGCCACGACCGCGGCGACGATGCAGAGCAGCAGCGGCGAGCCGGCGACAATGCCGAACAGCTCGCGCCGGGCGTCATCGCCGCTGCCGCCCAGGTCCAGCAGCAGGCCCAGCGCGAAGGCGGCCAGCAGGGCGTGGGCGGCGGCACTGCCCAGCAGGCCGCCGCGGATCAGCAGGCCGCGTGCGCTGCGGCCGTGATTGTCGGTATCGAGGAGGGCCTGCGCCAGCCGCCACAGCGCGAAACAGGCCAGCCCGAAGACCATGACGGCGACCAGCACCCCGCCCAGCGGCTGCGACATCAGCTCGGTCAGCGCGTCCTGGCTGCTTTTCGGATGCGCCGCGCCGATCGCGGCCATGATGGCGAACCAGCCGACGATCAGAAAGACGATGCCCCGCGCCGCATAGCCGCCGCGGGCGAGTATCGGGATCATGCCTGCCCTCGATTGCGCGTTGCGCCGCTCCCCCGGGGCGCGGTCGGTAGCGGGGAAACGCAGCCGGTGGCGCCCCGGTTCCGAAGCGGTCAGTCGCGGACCTGGCTGGGCCGCGCGTCGGGCACCACGGAATAGGCGCAGAGCCCCAGGATCAGGGCGCCGCCGCAGACGATGAAGACGGCGCGATAGGCCGCTTCCGGGATCGCGCCGTCGACCTCCGGGAAGAGGCCGATCAGCCAGCCGGTCAGGGTCTGCATCGCCGCCACGCCGGCCATCACGGCAACGTTCAGCACCGACATGCCGCGGCCGACCTTGTCGACCGGGAACAGCGCGCGGATATGGCTGAGCAGGATGACATTGGCGGAGCCCATCATGCCCAGCAGCACCAGCAGCCCGACGGCGACCGACAGCGGCAGGTGGCCGGCAAAGGCCAGCACGGCATAGCTGGCGACGGAGACCAGGGTGGTGGCGAAGACGATGCGCTTGCGCGTGTCCAGCCAGCGGTCCAGCGGCGCCGCGCAGGCATAGCCGGCCAGCACGCCGATATGGACCAGGGTCAGAACATTGCCGCGCGCATCGGTGTCCAGGCCGTATATGTCCGCCAGCCAGGGGCCGGCCCAGAGACCGATCACCGTGATGATCGAGGCATAGGCGACGAAGTTCATCGCGAACAGGAACGGCACGTTGCGGTTGACGACCACCGAGAGCAGGCCCGACAGCACCTGCCCCAGCCGTTCGCCCTGGCTGCGCGGCACCTTCGCGCCCGGTGGCGCGTCGCGCACGATCAGGAACAGCTGCACCACCAGGACGAAGGTCAGGATGCCGGAGAACAGGAAGCTCTCCCGCCAGCCGAAGGCCTGGCTGCCATAGGCCAGCGGGCTTGCCGACAGAAGGTTGCCGGTGCCGCCGATGAACAGCACGGCGGCACCCAGGGTGGCGAAGTGCCGCTGCGAGAACCAGCGGGCGAAAACCACGAAGCTGCCCATCAGCACTGCCGAGCAGCCGGCCCCCTGCATCAGCCGGCCCAGCAGCGCCGGCCCGTAGCTGCCCGACAGGCCGACCAGCAGGGTGCCGATCACCGTCACCATCATCATCGCCGCGATCACCCGCCGCGGACCGAAGCGGTCGAGCAGGACGCCGGCCGGGATCTGCGCGACCGCGAAGGCGATGAAATAGGCGCCGTTGAGGAAACCCAGTTCACCCGGGCTCAGCGCCAGGTCGGCCCCCACTTCCGGCGCGATCACCGCCAGCGCGGTGCGGTAGAAATGGCTCATCATGTAGACGAGGCCGAGGCTGAGCAGCAGCACGATACCCTGTGACGGCGTGACCCGCGCACGCGCCGCTTCGGGCGCGGCGTCAGGCGCCGGCCGGCCGTCCGCAGCCGACGGGCTGTCGGTAAACTGCGCCAAGGACGTTCCCCCTATTCACGGTTCCGCGCGGCCCGCTTTCCGCCTGTGCCGGCGGTTCCACCGCCCGCAGGCCCGGAACGGGACGGCAACAGGCAGTGATCCGGGCGTTATTACGCTACGATGCCGCCAGGGGTAAACCGGACGGGCATCGGCCCGACCGCGCCCGCAACAGCGACCGGAGCCGATGATGGCCGGACTCTCGCCTTTCCGCCCGCTGCCGCGGCGCCGCATCCCCGTTGGCGGCATGCCTGCCGTGCGTTTCCGGCAGGTGGCCGTCATGGCGGCATGCATGCTGTTCCTGGCCCCCGGGCAGGTTGGCGCCTACGACTGGCGGAACCGCGCACCCGACAGGCCCTGGGAGCCGACGCCGGAGCAGCTGGAACCATGCGCGCGGGTGGAACGCGATCCCGACTCGCTGACATATTGCAAGCACAAGTCGGACGGGCGGTGGACCATCCTCGACGAGGCCCTGCCGAGCCTGATTCCCGGCGCCTTCATCACCTTCACCGATCACGAGGGTCGCTTCTGTGTCTATGCCCATGCCCCCTATGCCAACAACGGCCGCAGCCGGCCGGAGGCCACGACGAGCTGCCGCACCCCGGACGGCAGCTACGTGCCCAGCGATGCGATACCGTAGTCGGGCCTGCCGGGCGGGGGGGCGCTGCGCATGACCGCTGCCGCCGCAGACCTCGCCGATCCCGCGATCTACCAGCACTGGGAGACCCAGACCCTGCGCTTCTCGGACCAGGACAGCCAGGGCCATATCAACAACGTCGCCTATGCCGCCTATATCGAGGCCGGCCGGGTCGCCTTCTGCTACGACATCATGCGCGAGGCACCGGGCGAAGGCGCCGACTTCGTCCTGGCCCATCTGGCGATCGACTACCGGGTGGAGATGCACTATCCGGGCACCATCAGGATCGGATCCTGCGTGCACCGCATCGGCACCAAGTCGGTGCGCCTGGGCCACGGCATCTTCCTTGACGGGCGCCTGCACGCCACGGCGGAATCGGTGCTGGTCTTCATCGACACGAAACACCGCAAGTCCATCGCCGTGCCCGACGGCATGCGCGCGGTGCTGGAGGCATTGCGGCCGGTCGCGCCGCCGCCGGACGCCCTTGCCGCCGACAGCGGTGCCGGCGGAGGCGCATCCTGACCTTCCCGACCTAGGACAACCGACACGATGCGCGAGACGGAACTGCGGCTGGCGCTGGTCTGCTATGGCGGCATCAGCCTTGCCGTCTACATGCACGGCATCACCAAGGAGGTGCTGAAACTGGTGCGCGCCTCTGCCGCCCTGCGGCCAGGCGGGCCGGCCCCCCGGCGCTGGCATGAGGACAGCGAGCCGGTCTACCGCGACCTGCTGCAGCGGATCGGCGCCCATGTCGACCTGCGGGTGGTCGTCGATGTGGTCGCCGGCGCCTCCGCCGGCGGCATCAACGGCATCATCCTGGCGCGCGCCCTGGCGCACGACCTGCCGCTGGAGCCGCTGACCGCGCTCTGGCTGAAGAACGCCGATATCAGCGAATTGATCGCGCCGGAGAACATCGCCCGCCCCTGGAGCAAGTGGTACATGCGACCCGTCATCTGGGGCGCCAACATGCGCGGGCTGGAACGGCTGGCCGGCGATACGGAAACGCAGGAAAAGCTCTCCACCTTCCTGCGCTCCCGCTGGTTCAAGCCGCCCTTCGAGGGGACGATCCTGGCCCGCATGCTTCTGGACGGCTGCGACGCGATGGACGAGGCGGCGGATGCGGCCGGCGGCAGCCGTGCCGATGACGCGCCGTTCAGCCTGATGCCGCCGGGGCATCGGATGGACCTGTTCGTCAGCGTCACCGACTTCTACGGCTATCGCCAGCTGATCCGCCTGCATGACCCGGCGGAGATCGTCGAGCGCGAGCACCGCCATGTCCTGGACTTCACCTACCGGCGCGCCCTGGACGGACGGGAAGAGAGCGATTTCGGCCGGGAGTCCGTGCCCGGCCTGGTCTTCGCGGCGCGGGCGACCTCCTCCTATCCCGGTGCCTTCCCGCCCGCGCAGATCGCGGAGATCGACCAGGTGATCGCGGCCCGCGGCCGCGCCTGGCCGCGGCGGGGGCATTTCCTGGCGCATTGCTTCGAGGCCTATCGCGCGCATGACCCGGTCTATGGCACCGATCCGGAGAAGACCGCCTTCATCGACGGCAGCGTCCTGAAGAACAAGCCGTTCGCGGAGGCGATCGCCGCGATCCGCGCCCGCCCCGCCGACCGGCAGGTGGATCGCCGCATTGTCTATATCGAGCCGACCCCGCGCCGACCGGCGCCGCCGCCTTCGGGTAAGGTCCCGGGCTGGTTCCGTACGATCCGGGCGGCGCTGTCGGACATCCCCCGCAACGAGCCGGTGCGCGACGACCTCGCCTGGATCTCCGAGCATGCCGAGCAGGTGAAGGAGCTGCGCGCGGTGATCGCCGCCAGCTGGCCGCGGATCGAGGCCCTGGTCCAGGGCATCACCGGCCGCCGCCGGCTGCTGAAGCCGCGCCCGGCCGACTTCACGAAATGGCGCAACGCGGCGCATCGCGCCACGGCACGCGAGGTCGGCTTCCTTTATGGCGGCTATCGCCGACGTCAGGTCGCCGCCGCCACGGTGCAGGTCACGGAGATCGTCACCCAGCTGACCGGCTGGGCCGCCGACGGGGCGGAGGCGGCGGCCTTCGCCCGCAACCTGGCGGACTGGCAGTCGGCCCATGGTCTGGCCCTGGAGCAGGACTTCGACGACCTGCCGCCGGCCACCGACCCGATGGAGGGCGCGCTGGCCTTCCTGCGCAGCTTCGATGTCGACTATCGCCTGCGCCGGGTGCGCGGCCTGATCCAGGCGGTGAACGAACGCTATGCGGAGCTTGCCGACGATGCCGAGGCCGACCGGCATCGCGGCCTGCTGAACGATGCCAAGCGCAGCCTCTACCAGGAGCTGGAGGCGCTGCGCCACATGCGCCTGGGCCGGCTCGACAACCGGGAGGCGCTGGCCGCGCAGTTCGACGGCCTGCCGCCGCCCGGCGATCCGGAGGCGGTCGCCCGCACCGGCTCGGCCCTGCAGAGCCTGGCTGCGGCGATGGTGCTGGAGACATCGTCGGAGCGGCTGGACGCGCTGCTGGCCGGGATCAGCGCCGAACGCGTCGCCCGGGCGATGCTGCGGCCGGTGCATGTCGCCTATATCGGCTTCGCCTTCATCGACCTGCTGATGTTCACCATGACCCACTGGGAGGATGTCGGCGAGCTGGACGAGATCCGGGTCGACCGGATCAGCCCGGAGGATGCCGACAGCATCCGCCCTGGCGGTGCAGAGGCCTGCCTGAAGGGCATCCGCTTCGGCAGCTTCGGCGCCTTCTTCAGCCGCGCCAGCCGCGAGAACGACTATCTCTGGGGCCGCCTGCACGCGGTGGACCGGCTGATGGACATCGTCTGCGACGCCGCCGGCCCGCAGGCCGCGCCCGACGCGGCGGCGCGCGAGGCGCTGAAGCGCGATGCCTTCCGCGCGATCCTGGCCGCCGAACGGCCGGCCCTGCGGCAGATCCCGGAGCTGTTCGACGCGATCGAGGCGGAGCTGGCCGCCCGCAAGGGCGAAAGCTGACCCCTGCCCGTCGAGGTTGCATCTCTGCGCCCTTGCGCGAGCGGGCGATCCGGGCCGTACTGTGCGACAGAATTGTCGGACAATCGGCACGCAAGGACGGAGGAACGCATGGCTGTCAGCATCGACCGGATCGGGGAAACCTGCGACCTGCTGGGCGAAGGCCCGCTGTGGGACGTGGCGGAGCAGGCCTTCTACTGGATCGACAGCCGCAACGGCATCATCCACCGCCTGGACTGGGCGAGCCAGAAGCGGCGCGGCTGGGATGTCGGCCAGAAGATCGGCTCCATGGCCCTGCGCGCGGGCGGCGGCGCGGTCTGCGCGCTGCAGGACGGCTTTCAGTTCTTCGACTTCAACAGCGGCGAACTGACCATGATCGAGGATCCGGAGGCGGACGAGCCCCGCACGCGATTCAACGATGGCAAGGTGGACCGCCAGGGCCGCTTCATCGCCGGCTCGATGGCGCAGTTCGAGCGCGAACTGGCGCTGGGCAGCTACTACCGGCTCTGGCCCGACGGCCGGCTGGAGAAGCTGGTCGGCGACATCAAGGTCGCCAACGGCCCCTGCTTCAGCCCCAAGGGCGACATCTGGTATTTCGCCGACAGCCGCGCCCGCTGCATCTACGCGATGGACTATGACGGCGAGACCGGCGCGATCTCCAACCGCCGGGTGGCGGCCGACCTCGGCCAGTGGGACTCTGTGCCCGACGGCACCACCGTCGATGCCGACGGCAATCTGTGGACCGCGATGGTGGTGTCGGGGAAGGTCGGCTGCATCTCGCCGAAGGGGGAGCTGATCCGCACCATCGACATGCCGGTCAGCTATCCCTCCTCGGTGATGTTCGGCGGCCCGAAGCTGGACATCCTGTTCGTCACCTCGATCCTGGATTCCGGCAACCGCCGCGCCGACGAGGCGGAGGCCGGCGGCCTGTTCGCCGTCACCGGCCTGGACGTGGAAGGCGTGCCGGAGCCGCGCTTCAAGGGATAGCGGCCACCCGTCATCTCCCGCCCCGAGCATGGGATCTTGCACCGACGGTGCAACGTGCAGTTCCCGGCTGAGGGACCTGAGTTGACGCAGAAAGCACAGTTGCGGCCGGGTCGGCGCTAGCATCCCCCTGGGATTTGGCAATACCGTTGGTTGATCTTGTCCTGTCCTTTGTGCCTGCAAAGTTGGCGGCCTCTGGAAACAGGCCGGCACCAATCGATCCCGGAGACGTCCAATGGGCAAAGCGAGCCACGGTTGCGCATGTTGCGGTACCGACCTCGGAAACCTGTTCGCCGCGAACAAGCATGTGCGCCAGCGGTCTTCGTCCGGACCGGCCGCTGCCCCGGTCCGACCGTCGGCCCCGGGTACCCTGGGCCGGCGGGATTTCCTGAAGGGAACCGTCGCGACCGCCGCATCGGGCACCTTCCTGCCATCGGTTGCCCAGGCGGACACGCAACGGGCGAAGGTCTTCACCGGCGGCACCATCCTCACTGTCGATGCCGACTTTTCGGAGGCAGAGGCGCTAGCGATCCGCGGCAACAGGATCATTGCGGTCGGCACCGACGAGGCGGTGCGCGCCGCGGCAGGTAGCAATGCAGAAATCATCGATTTGTACGGCATGACCATGTTGCCGGGCTTCGTGGACGCACACACCCATGTCGTAAGCGGCTCCGTCCTCGCCTCTCTCACCGACTATGTGGGCATCCAGCGCTTCCGATCGACACAGGAAGTGCTCGACCACATCGCGGCGGTCGCGGCGAAGGCCCGACCCGGCGACTATCTCGCATTCCGCAACTACGACCCTTCGCTGCAGACCGGACCGGACGCGATCGGCTTCGCCGAGTTGGATCCGATCGCGCCGCATAATCCGGTCTTCGTCCTGAATGCCTCCGGTCATCTTGGATATGCGAACCGGCAAGCCTTCTCCTACGCAAAGGTCCCCGAAGACGTCCCGGACCCGCCCGGGGCGGAGTTCGTACGGGATCTCGAGGGCCGTCTGACCGGTGTGATGAAGAATAATACTGCATGGCTGCAGGTCTTCGGCCCGAGCCCGATGGTTTCGTCCGTCAATCCGGCCGACGCCATCGTCAGCGTCGCGGCCTCCTGGTCGCGTGTCGGCCTGACCACGGCCAGCGAGTTGTCGCTGGGCTCGTTCTCCCACAGCCCTGCCGACATTGGCTTCCTGGAAGATGCGAACCGGAGCGGCCGCCTCAATCTCCGCGTCCGCACCTACCCGTTCTATACCCTCGGTACCGAGGTCTGGGACAAGGCCGGCGTCACCCAGGGCATGGGCAACGATAAGATCCGTGTGGCCGGGTTCAAGCTGATCGCCGACGGCTCGAACCAGGGCTATACGGGCCTGCAGCGCGAACCCTATCTGGGCACCGACAGCCGCGGGCTGGCCTATACAAGCCGCGAGGAACTGACCCGGCTGGTCATGGACCGCGCAAGCAAGGGTTGGGGCCTGGCGATCCACGGCAATGGCGACGCGGCGATCGACAATATCCTGGACGCGCTGGAACAGGCCCATGCCTCGGGCATCGACATCGCGGCCCTGCGTCCGCGGATCGAGCATTGCTCGATCCTGCATGACGGCCAGATCAAGCGCATCAAGGCATTGGGCGCGAATCCCAGCTTCCTGATCGGCCATGTCTACTATTGGGGAGCCGCCTTCCGCGACGATATCTTCGGCACGCAGAAGGCTTGGCTGCTGGACCGTTGCGGAAGTTGCGAACGCGTCGGTGTGCCCTACTCGCTGCATTCCGACTTCTTCGTGCTGGACCCCGACCCGTTGCTGCAAGTCGGCATCGCCGTGACCCGCAATACCTTCTTCGAGCCCGACTATGTCCTTAACCCCGATGAGCGTGCCAGCGTCGAAAATGCGATCCGCGGCGTCACCTCGGAAGCAGCCTGGCAGCTCTTCTCCGACCATGAGGTCGGCTCGCTGGAGGTCGGCAAGCTCGCCGACATGGTGATCCTGGAGGCGGACCCTCGGACCGTCGCCCCCTCCGCCATTAAGAATATCCGGGTTATGCAGACCTGGTTCGACGGGCGGCAGGTCTACGCCGCCTGACGGCCCGAACGCAGCCCCGACCGCCTGGCAACTGCACCATCAGATGATCTCGTCCTCGTCGAACAGGGGGTCGGCGCCGAGCTGCACGGTGAGACTGTCGATGGTCGCCTCCGGGTCGTCGGCGGCGCCCATCTCGGCGATGTGGAACAGGCCGTCGCCCTCGTTCACCACCGGCAGGTTGGTGCGGCCGACGATCAGGCCGGGCCGGGCGGCATGCACCTCGGTCTCCACCTCGCCGAACGGGTCGGAGACGATGCCCAGCAGGTCGCCCTCGGCCACCCGCTCGCCGGTGGTCTTGAAGGTGCGCAGCAGGCCGCCCGCCGGCGCCCGCAGCCAGTGGCTGGCGGCGGAGCGGATCGGCACCGCCTTCGGCCGCGCCACCCCCTTGGCGCCGATCATGGCCATGTGGCGCATCACCCGCAGGATGCCGCTGACCCCGACCCGCACCGCGAACTCGTCGAAGCGCAGGCCCTCGCCGGCCTCGTAGACCAGCACGTCGACCCCGTCGGCCTGCGCGGCATGGCGCAGCGAGCCCTCGCGCAGGCCGGCGGTCAGCACCACCGGCGCGCCGAAGGCGCCGGCCAGGTCCAGCAGCTGCGGCCGGTCCGGCGCGATGCGGATCTGCGGCAGGTTGGTGCGGTGGATGGAGGCGGAATGCAGGTCGATCCCCAGGTCGGCGCGGCGCACCACCTCGGTCATGAACAGGCCGGCCAGGCGTCGCGCCAGGGAGCCGCCGGCGCTGCCGGGGAAGGCGCGGTTCAGGTCGCGCCGGTCGGGCAGGTAGCGCGACTGGTTCAGGAAGCCGAAGGCGTTGACGATCGGCACCGCCAGCAGGGTGCCGCGCAGGCCGTCCAGGTTCGGCGCCCGCAGCAGCCGGCGGACGATCTCCACCCCGATCACCTCGTCGCCATGGATCGCGGCGCTGACGAACAGCACCGGCCCCGGCCGGCGGCCGTGGACGACATGGACCGAGAGGGTCACCGGCGTATGGTCGGACAGCACGCTGACCGGCAGGTCCACGGTCTGCCGGCTGCCCGGCGCGATCCGGCGGCCGCCGATCTGGAACGGCCGGACCTTGCCGGCGGCCTTCTCAGCCACGTCCGGCCCCGCGAACCTTGTCCGGCGTCAGCCCCGGCCCCCTCTAGCCCTTGCCCTTGGTGCGGGTCTTGCCGGGCTTGGCCTGCTTTTCCAGGAATTCGATGATCTGGCCGGCGATGTCCTTGCCGGTGGCCTTCTCCACCCCTTCAAGCCCGGGGGAGGAATTGACCTCCATCACCACCGCGCCGTGATTGGCACGCAGCATGTCGACGCCGCAGACATTGAGGCCCAGCGCCTTTGCCGCGCGGACGGCGGTGGAGCGCTCCTCCGGCGTGATCCGCACCGCCTGGGCGCTGCCGCCGCGATGCAGGTTGGAGCGGAACTCCCCCTCCGCCCCCTTGCGCTGCATCGCCGCCACGACCTTGCCGCCGATCACCAGGGCGCGGATGTCGGTGCCGCCCGCCTCCTTGATGAATTCCTGCACCAGGATGTTCACCTGGGCGCCGCGGAACGCCTCGATCACCGACTTGGCCGACCGGTTGGTGTCCGCCAGCACGACGCCGATGCCCTGCGTGCCCTCCAGCAGCTTGATCACCAGCGGCGCATCGCCGGCCAGCTTCAGCACCTCTTCGGTCTGGCGCGGGTCATGGGCGAAGGTGGTCACCGGCAGGCCGATCCCGTCGCGGGCCAGGATCTGCATCGACCGCAGCTTGTCGCGGGAGCGGCCGATGGCCACGGACTCGTTGAGGGGATAGACCCCCATCATCTCGAACTGGCGCAGCACGGCCAGGCCGTAGAACGTTACGGAAGCGCCGATGCGCGGGATGATCGCGTCGAAACGCGGCAGCTTCTCGCCGTTGTAGTAGACCTCCGGCCGCCGCGAGGCGATGTTCATGTAGCAGCGCAGGGTGTTGATGATCGTGAGTTCGTGGCCGCGCGCCTCGGCCGCTTCCTTCAGGCGCTTGTGGGAATAGAGTCCCGCATTGCGCGCCATCATCGCGATCTGCACGTCCGGCCTCCTCAGCCTCCGCGCAAGGCGCGGTCCGTCTGTGTCCACAGCCCAGGGAACCCGACCGGCCCAGGTAAGTTTCCTTGGGGTCGTTCCCCGCTGCCTCCACCTACGACCGTAAAGGGTCGGGCGGCGGCGATCCACCGCCGCCCGAGTCCGAGGGGGCCGGAACTACTTCGCCGGCGGCGGTTCCCAGCCGAAGACCGACTTGATCTCCAGGAACTCGTCAAAGCCGTAGCGGCCCCATTCGCGGCCATTGCCCGACTGCTTGTAGCCGCCGAAGGCGGCACCGAAGTCCGGCAGGGCGCCGTTCAGGTGCACGGTGCCGGTGCGCAGCTGGCGGGCGACCGCGCGGGCGCGGTCCAGGCTGGCCGAGGTGACGCCGCCGGACAGGCCGTAGCGACTGTCATTGGCGATGTCGATCGCGTCGGCCTCGTCGCGATAGCCCATGATCGACAGGACCGGGCCGAAGATCTCCTCCCGCGCGATGGTCATGTCGCGGGTGACCTTCGAGAACACGGTGGGACGGACATAGTAGCCGCGGTTCAGCCCCTCCGGCCGGCCGGTGCCGCCGGCGACCAGGTCGGCACCCTCCTTGATGCCGGTCTCGATCAGGCCCTGGATCTTGTCGAACTGGGTCTTGCTGACCACCGGGCCGACCATCGAGTTCTCGCCGAACGGGTCGCCGACGGTCGTCTTCTCCGCCGTCTCCTTGGCGATCTGGGCGACCTCGTCCATCCGGTCCAGCGGCACCAGCATGCGGGTCAGCGCGTTGCAGGACTGGCCGGAATTGAAGAACACGCCACGGGCGCCGCCCTTCACCGCCTTCGGGAAATCGGCATCGTCCAGCAGGATCAGCGCCGACTTGCCGCCCAGTTCCTGGTGCACCCGCTTCACGGTGTCGGCGGCGGCCTTCGCCACCTCGATGCCGGCGCGGGTGGAGCCGGTGAAGGAGATCATGTCGATATCGGGATGGGTCGCCAGCGCCTGGCCCACCGTCGGCCCGTCGCCGTTCACCAGGTTGAAGACGCCTTTCGGCACCCCGGCGTCGTGCAGGATCTGGGCGAGCAGCAGGGCGGAGGTCGGCGCGATCTCCGACGGCTTCAGCACCATGGTGCAGCCGGCCGCCAGCGCGGGCGCGATCTTGCACATCATCTGGTTGACCGGCCAGTTCCAGGGGGTGATGAAGCCGACCACGCCGACCGGCTCGCGGGTGACCAGCGAGGTGCCGCGGATCTCGTCCGCCTCGAACGCCTTCAGCGCCTTGATCGCCTGCATCAGGTGGCCGATGCCGGCCGGCGCCTGCGCCTGCTTGGAGAAGCCGAGCGGCGCGCCCATCTCGCGGCTGATCGCCTCCGCCATCTCGTCGATGCGGGCCTTGTAGCCGTCCAGCACCTTCGACAGCAGGTCCAGCCGCTGCTCCTTGCTGGTCGCCGCGAAGGCCGGGAAGGCCGCCTTGGCCGCCGCGACCGCGCGGTCGACATCATCCTGGCCGCCCAGCGCGATGCGGGCAAAGGGCTCCTCGGTGGACGGATCGATCACGTCCAGCTTCTGCGCGGTGGCGGCGGCGGTCCAGCCGCCGTCGATATAGAATTCCAGATGTTCCTGCACGATCCTCTCCTCCCGGAATCTCTGCGAATGAGCCATGGCGTTCGGGCGCGGAGTGTCCTGCCGCCGGCCCCCGCAATCAAGGGGGCGATCAGGCGTCACGACCCAGGGCCGGCGGAATTCCCGCTCAGCGCGGCGAGCCCGGAACCGGATAGCCGCCGGCATTCCAGGGCAGCACGTTCACCGCCTCCACCCGCCACAGCCCGTCCGGCAGGCGGTGCATGCGGGTGACTGAGAAATTGTCGATCAGCACCCGGGTCACCGCCCCCAGCGGGATCTGCAGGACATGGGCGATGGCCGACTTGATCGGCCCGCCATGGGCCACGGCCACGATGTCGCGGTCGCTATGCTCGTTCGCCCAGCGGTCGAGGATGCGGCCGACCCGGTCGTGGACATCCTGGTAGGATTCGCCCTCCGGCGGGCGGTGGCCCAGCGGGATCGGCCAATGGTCGTTGTCCTTGACCCCGCCGGCGCGGGCCAGCGCCTCCTGGTAGGTCAGGCCCATATAATTGCCGAAATACTGCTCCGCGATCTCCGGCACGATCTTCAGCTCCGGCCGGTGGTCGGCATAGGCCAGGATCGCCTCCGCCGTCATGCGGGTGCGGTGCATCGGGCTGATCACCCAGTCCGCATCCCGCGGCAGGTGCGCCGCCAGCGCCTGCGGCGCCTCCGGCAGCGGCACCTCGATCTCCACATCCTCGCTGGGATAGATCACCCCCGCCTGACGCCCCAGCACCGGCCCGTGCCGCACCCAGAACAGCCTCAACGCCATCGCTCGCTTCCTTCGCTTTCCATCGTCCCGCCATCCCGGGACCCGCCGTGTCGGTCCGCCCCGACCCGGTCGCGCAGACCGGCCAGGACATGCCTGGCCTGCCCGACTGTCGCCGGCCAGGTCTCCGCCCAGCAGCAGTCATGCCCCTGCCCCGCCACCACGAGAAGCGCACCGGGTGCCTCCGCCGGCAGCCGCCCGAGATAGGAGTCGGCCACAAGGCGCGGCACGACATCGTCGACGGCACCGACCAGGTGCAGTTGGGGAACATCCGCCAGCGCCGCCGCGGCATCGGCCGGGTTCAGCGATGCCGCCAGCGGCGTGACCCGGTGATGGGCCGTCCAGGCGCGATGGTCAAGATTGCCCGCCACCGTGACCAGGGCGGCGACATCGTCGCGCGCCGCGGCCATCAGCACGGCCAGGCCGCCGCCACCGGAATAGCCGATCAGCTGCACCAGGGGCGTGCCCGCCCTCGCCTTCAGCCGGTCGACCGCCCGGTTCATCGCCGCCACCGTCTCCGGCGCGAAGCGCCCGCCGGACCAGTAGGCCGGCGGACAGGCGGCACCGTCGGCAAGCCGCAGCCGGTACTGGCAGGGCCGCGCCAGCCAGGCGACCGACGGTGCCGGATCGGCCGCGGCCAGCCGCAGGCCCAGCGGGTTGCGCGGCGTGGGATCGGCCGACAGGCGGGTGCGGCTTTCCCAGGCCAGGCCATCGCCCTCCAGATAGACGGCGAGCGCCGGCGGCGGCGGCTCGGCGACACGGGCATAGGCCAGCAGGCGGAACGGCGGCGCCGGCACCTCCAGCGGCTGCAGACCGCCGGCGCCGGCAATCTCCGCGGCGGCCGCCAGCCGCGACGGGTCGGCCCGCCGCGGCGCGGGCGGCTCGCTCGCTCCGGCGCAGCCGGCAAGCACCAGCAGGGCGGCGACGGCCGCCGCCGCCCGCCGGAGGTGCGTCACGTCAATCGGGGATCAGCACCATCTTGCCGAAGAAGTTGCGGTCGGCGGTCCGCGCCGCCGCCTCGCGCACCTGCGACATCGGCATCGCCGCATGGATTACCGGCTGCAGGCGCTTCTGCGCCACCAGGCCGAAGACATGGGCCAGTTCCCGCCGGCCGCAGAAATGGCTGCCGTGGAAGTGCATCCGCTTGCGGAACAGCTCGATGACGTTGACCGGCACGATCTCTCCGGCATGGGCGCCGCAGGTCACCAGATGGCCGTCGGGCCGGACTGCGTCGATGCTCTGGCGCAGCACCTCGCCGCCCACCGACTCGATCACCAGGTCGACGCCGTCGCCGCCGGTCAGCGCCAGGCATACGTCGCGGAGGCTCTGGGTTGAGTAGTTCACCACCTCGTCGGCGCCCAGTTCCTTCGCCCGCTCCAGCTTCGCGTCGGAGCCGGCGGAGGCGATCACCCGTGCGCCGTGCAGCTTCGCGACCTGGATCGCGGAGGTGCCGACACCAGAGCCGGCGGCATTCACCAGCACCGTCTGGCCGGCCTCGACCCGGCCTTGCACCACGGTCATGTGCCAGGCGGTGCCGAAGCAGACCATGGAGGCGGCCGCCGTCTCGAAATCCAGCCCGTCGGGCAGTTTCACCAGCGCGTCCGCACGGCTGATGCAGTACTGCGCATGGGTGCCCCAGAGGTCGACGCCGATCCGTCCATGGGTGAAGTCCAGCCCGTCCAGCCCTTTCAGCCAGAGCCGGCTGCGCGGATCGCCCTGCGGCATGAAGATGGCGACCCGGTCGCCGACCGCGACCGCTTCCGCACCGCCATCCACGCCGGGGCCCAGGGCCTCCACAACGCCGACGCCTTCGACCCCCAGCACATGCGGCAGGGCCTGCTGCACGCCGGACACCCCTTCGCGGATGTCATGGTCGAAATGGTTGACGCCGGACGCCTTGATCGCGACACGGACCTTCCCCGCGCCGGGCTCCGGCGTCGCCACCTCCGCATAGTCGAGCTTGTCGACGCCACCATGTTCGTGGATCACCACGGCCTTCATCGCCGGCCCCCCTTCCAAGTCAGTCCATTCATGTCCGCCACTCAGTAGCGGTTGCTGCGCAGATGCTCTGCATAGGATTTCACAGCTTCCTCCAGCACGGTCCGCGGCGTCCAGCCCAGGTCCCGCTCCGCGGCTGCGGTGTCCATCGGCGGGATCGCGCCGTCGACCGGCGGCGGCCCGCCCTCCTGCACCTCCATCCGGGCCGCCGGGATCGCCGCCTTCACCGCGGCATGCAGGCGCATATAGTCGATGCGCGGGCCGCCCAGGTTGTAGACCCGGGCCGGCGGCGCCTCGATGTCCAGCGCGGTCACCACCGCATCGACCACATCCTCAACATGAATGAACTGCCGGCCGAAATGCGGCGCATGCGGCAGCAGGGTCGTCCTTCCCGCCAGGGCGTCGGAGATCATGGTGTGCACGATGCAGTCGGTCCGCCGCCGCGGCCCGTAGACCCAGCCGATACGGAACGACAGGGTGTCGGTCCAGCCGTTCTCGGTATAGGTGCGTGCCAGCCATTCGCCGCAGACCTTGCTGGCCGCATACATGTCGTTGACCTGGAACGGCGAGGCCTCCGTCAGCGTTTCCCCCGCCCCGGCGGCCGGCCAGTAGACCACCAGGCTGGAGCAGTAGACGGTGCGGCGGATGCCGTGCAGCCGCGCCGCCTCCAGCACGTTCAGGGTGCCGTCGATGTTGATCCTGGCGATGCTGGCCGGGTTGTCGCGCGCCAGCATCGGCCCGGAAATGCCACCGCCGTGGAAGACGCAGTCGATATCCTCCGCCATCAGGGCATGGATGCGGTGCACGTCCAGCAGGTCCGCCACCTTCCACGGCCAGGGCACCTGGCCGTCCGGCGGCGCCACGTCCGTCGCCAGGATCGGCCGCCCGGCCGCGTGCAGGCGTTCGCAAAGGGTGCGCCCGATCAGCCCGCCCGCGCCCGTGACAAGTACCCTGCCTTTCGCCATCGCCCGCTCCTCTCTCTGTTGCTCCCCGGATGTCGGACCGACACCCGCCGTCTGACGCCTATCGTATTCAAGAACGGCGGCCCGACACAGCCTCTTGGTCAAGTTGACCTCAGCCGGGCCGGGCCGCAATGTCGGTGCCTCATCGCACGGGAGCCGCCATGCCGCCATCGCCCAGTCCGGACGGGAGCCATGCCGCAGCGCCGCCGGTCTATCCGGTGGTGCTGTCCGGTGGCGCCGGCAGCCGGCTCTGGCCGCTGTCCCGGCGCTCCTATCCGAAGCAGTTCCTGCCGCTGAACGGCGCGCTGAGCCTGCTGTCGGAGACCCTGCGGCGGGTCGCCGACGGCGACCGCTTCGCAGCCCCGACCATCGTCTGCAACGACGAGCATCGCTTCCTGGTCGCCGAGCATGCCCGGCAGGCCGATGTCGCCCCGCGCGCCATCGTCCTGGAACCCCTGGCGCGCAATACCGCGCCGGCAGTGGCCGTGGCCGCGCTGAGCATCGCGGCAGAGGCACCGGACGCCTGCGTTCTGGTGCTGCCCTCCGACCATGTGATCGCCGACCTTCCGGCCCTGCACCGGGCCCTGGACTGCGCCCTGCAGGGCGCCGCCGACGGCCGGCTGATGACCTTCGGCGTGGAGCCGAACCGGCCGGAGACGGCCTATGGCTATATCGAGCTGGGCGATGCCCTGCCGGCGGCGGACGGCGCCTTCGCGATCGCCGCCTTCCACGAGAAGCCCGACCTCGCCACGGCGGAACGCTACCTCGCCTCCGGCCGCTTCCTGTGGAATGCCGGCCTGTTCCTGTTCCCGGTCACGCCGCTGCTGCAGGCGCTGTGCCGCCACGCGCCGCAGGTGGTGGCGGCAGCCGAGCAGGCGCTGGCGGCGGCGCAGGGCGACCTGGATTTCCTGCGCCTGGACCGCGAGGGCTTCGCCGCGAGCCCGTCGATCTCCATCGACCATGCCCTGATGGAGCATCACGACCATGCCGGCGTGGTCCCCGTTTCCATGGGCTGGTCCGACCTGGGCGGCTGGGAGACCTTCTGGACCCTGGCGCCCAAGGACCCGGCCGGCAATGTGCTCGATGGCCGGGCGGTGGCGGAGGATTGCGAGGGCGTGCACCTGCGCAGCACCGGCCGGCTGGTGGCGGCGCTGGGCCTGAAGGACCTGCTGGTGGTGGAGACGGACGACGCCGTCGCGGTGGCACCGCGGGACCGCAGCGAGGATATCAAGCTGCTGGTCGAGCGCCTGCGCCGGGACGGCTATCCGGAGGCCGAGCAGGGCAGCCGCGACTACCGGCCCTGGGGCTGGTTCCGCCGCATCGACGACGGCGACCGCTTCCAGGTGAAACATATCTCCGTGCTGCCCGGCGGGCGGATGTCGCTGCAGCTGCACCATCACCGCGCCGAGCACTGGATCGTGGTCCGCGGCACCGCCCGGGTTGTGCGCGGCGACCAGGAACTGCTGCTGCAGGAAAACGAGTCGACCTATATTCCGCCCGGTACCCGGCACCGGCTGGAGAATCCCGGCCGGATCCCGCTGGAGATCATCGAGGTGCAGTCCGGCGCCTATCTGGGAGAGGACGACATCGTCCGGTTCACCGACGCCTATGGCAGAGACTGAACGGGGCCCGGACTGGGCGAGCCAGCGGGAATTCGATAAAAATCAATAAAAGTAACGAATACATTCAACCGGAATGTATAATATCCGCAATTCAAGAAAGTATTTACGCCTAGGAACTTTGACCTACACTGCTCGTTACCGGGATTGATTCACCCGCGGGAGCCACCTGCCTGCACCATGACCGGCACGGGCCGGTGCGGCGGCTCCGCGGCCCTGGGCAAGGAGCAGTGCGATGCGGCAGGAACAGCTGGCGGAAGGCCCCCGGGCCTGGCACAGCCAGAAGCTCTTCCAGGAGCAACGCGGTTTTTCGCTCGACGATCTGGACCGTTTCGGCATGCCGGTGCCGGAGGACAAGCGGACAGGGGCCCTGTGGCGCACCGTGCCGGTGGGCGATCTCTCCCGGGTGCTGTCCGGCCGACCGCCGGTCGACCCGCCGGCGGCGAATGCCGCCGGGGCCGCCGGTTCCAGCGGCCGGCTCTGGCCGGCCCTGCGGCCGGTCGGACCGGGTCCGGAAGACCAGCGGATGCAGGCGGAGATTCTCGATCTTGCCCGCGGCGCGGCGCAGGACGTGCCGTGCCTGCGCGGCAGCTTCGCCGATTTCCGTCAGGCCCTGCGCAGCCACCTGACCGGGATCGATCCACGGCCGACGGGCGGCAGCGGTCCCGATCTGTCGGAGCTGGCCGCCATCGTCGGCACCAGCGCGGCGCGCAGTCATCTGCGCGGCGACCTTGCCCTTGCCGACCTGCCCTACCGTGCCCGGCACCGGGACGGCCTGGGCGCCTACCGGTTCGGCGAATCGCAGCTGGAGGATCTCGGCTACTATCAGCGCCTGCACCGCCCCGCGGCCGCGAACGACCTTGGCGGCCAGGGGGCCGATCGCGAGAGGGGAGCGGACGGGAAGGCGGGCGCCGGAACGTTTGCCGCCGACAGGGACCCGGCGCTGGCCTGGTGCGGGCGGTTCACCGGGCGGCGCGGCATCACCACGATCGCCGACCTGATGAGCACCGCGGCACAGGAGCGCCTGATTCTCGAGGCGTTCGTCCAGCATCTCCGCGATCTCTCCGCCCTGCTGCCGCAGGGCCGCGTGCTCGCCGGCTGGCTGGGCCGGCCGATCGGCTTCGACGGTTCGGACCGCATGCTCGACGACAGCCCGGAGAACCGACTGACCGTCTCGGCGCTTCTGGCAGCCGCGCAGGTCCATGGCCCCGCGGCGGTCTGCCAGGTCCTGCTGGAACCGGACAGCCTGACCGGCAGCCGGGCGGTGGAACGGACCCTGCGCAGCTTCACCGGCTATGCGACGCCATTCGACGGCGTACCGCGCCCTGGCGATGCGGAAATCGAGGCGATCATGCAGCGGGTGCGCAGCGCCTCCACCGAAGGCCGTGCCGAACCGCGTCGGCCAGCGACACAGGGTGCCCAGGGCGGTCAGGGCGGTCGGTACCTGAATCACACGATCAACTTTTAGACCAGTTATCGATTAGATTTTCGATAAAATTTTACGCAATCAGTACTAAATTCATCGGAAAAGAGTCATTAGTTCCAGATAACAACAGCTTTACATATTCTTTTGGATCACTAAAATTGCGAATTACTGAGGCATGCCGATGAAATTGCATCGGTTTCGTCGTCAATTCGCCGAACGGCATCGGTTCAAGCTCCCCGGCTGCGGACTCCTGGGCGGGCACGGACCGGTCGCTGTGCTGGTAGATCGCGAAAAATGCGCCACCCAGCCCGGCCCCATACAAGGTCTGGAGTCGAGTCCCATGCCCTTCACCCTGTCGCCCCGGAAGCCGTCCCGTCCCGCCCAGAACCAGCGCGGCCAGCGCAGCGCCCTGCGCGACCTGCAGCGCACGCTGGAGGAGGAGGCGCAGAGCCAGGACGAGGACGTGTTCCGCGAGGAAGTGAACAGCCTGCCGGCGCGGAACCGCCGCCCGGCGCAGGCCGCGGCAGCACTGGAGGCGGAATTCGCCCCGGCCCCGAAGACTCCGCCGGCGGAGATCCCGGCCGAAGCCCCGGTCCGGCGTGACTTTGCGGCCAGAGAGGCCGCCGCACAGCCGGCGGCCGCCAGCCGGCCGCAGGGCAGTTTCCGCGACTTCAAGAACGCGCTCCGCGCCTACCTGACCGGCCTGGCGCCCGGCCGCATCACCGCCACCGAACTGCGCCTGCGGGTCGGTGAAGAGGCGATGGAAGCCTACCAGCATGGCGAGGTCACGCTGGAGCAGCTGCAATATCGTGCGGTGGATCCGCGCGGCTTCATCGGCTACCGGTTCGGCGAGGAACTGCTGGAGGTCCTCGGCTACTACCGGCCCTCCACCCGCGCCCTGCAGGAGCGGCGGGAACTCGCCCGCGCCCGGCCGGAGGATGCCTGGGCCAAGGTGTCGAACCGGTGGGACGGTCTGTTCACCGGCCTCAACGGCGCCTTCAGCATGAAGGAATTCTGCTCCGCCCGGGTGCAGGAGATCGCGATCGGCGAGGCGTTCGCCTGGCATCTGCAGAAGATCATCGGCCTGCTGCCGGAGGAGAGCGGCCTGGGCGACATCGTCGGCCTGTCCCGCGACATGGACCCGCCGCCGCGCTCCCGCGGCATCGGCCGCACGACATCGGAGGTCACGATCTCCGGCATGCTCGCCGCCGCACAGGTCTACGGCCCCCAGGCCGTGGCGGACTATGTGCTGGGACAGGTGACCGCGAAGGACCCGATCGCCCAGGGCGTGCACCGGCTGATGGACGAGTTCGCCGGCTTCGCCACCCCCTACGACACGATCCCCTGCCCCAGCGACAACGATGTCGGGCGCCTGATCAACCGCGTGCGCAGCCGTGCCGACTCGATGAGCAGCCTGACCGCGCCGTCCAGCGACCTGAGCTGGCTGCGCTGACCCTCCGCCGGGGGCAGACCGCCTCCCCGCACCCCCATTGCGCCCTGCCCGCTGCAGGATGCCTGCGCGCGACCGCCGGTTTCCTTTGACCTCGGCAGCGCCGCTGGCTAGGCGTGAGCCGGTGCGGCATGGAGGAATGCGGAGATGGCGGCGGGCAGTACGCCACCCTATGTGGTGATCGGCGGCGGACAGGCCGGCTTCTGGGCCGCCGATACGCTGCGCAAGGCGGACCCGGACAGGGAATGCATCCTGCTGGCGGCCGAGCCGCTGCCGCCGCATGAGCGCCCCCCGCTGTCCAAGGGCTATCTGCTGGGCCGGCAGAGCCGCGACAGCCTCCTGTTCCGCGCCCCGGACTTCTATGCGGCCGCCGGCATCGACCTCCGCCTGTCCTGCCCGGCCACCGCCATCGACCCCGACGCCCGCACCGTGACCCTGGCCGATGGCACCCGGCTCTCCTATCAGGCGGCGATGATCGCCACCGGCGCCCGGCTGCGCCGCCTTTCCGTTCCGGGGGCCGACCTGACCGGGATCCACTACCTGCGCAGCGTCACCGATGCCGATTCCCTGGGCCAGGCATTGCGGGCCGCTGGCCGGGTGGCGGTGATCGGCGGCGGCTTCATCGGCATGGAGGTGGCGGCGGCCGCGCGCGAACTGGGCTGCGCGGTCACCGTCGTGGAGGCGGAGCCCAGGATCATGAACCGCGGCGCCCCGGCGGAGATCTCCGACGCCATCGCCGCGCTGCATGCGGCGAAGGGGGTGACCATCCTGACCGGACGGCGGGTGACCGGATTCGCCGGCGACCGCGCCGTGGCGGCGGTGGAACTGGACGGCCATGCGGCCCTGCCCTGCGACCTGGCGGTGGTCGGCATCGGCATCCAGCCAGAGACCGGCCTGGCGGAGGCGGCCGGCATCGCCTGCCGCGACGGGATCCTGGTGGATGCCTGGGGCCGCACCTCTGCCGAAGCTGTCTTCGCCGCGGGCGATGTCGCCAGGCGGGAGGATCCCGGCAGCGGCCTCTCGCTGCGGCAGGAGGCTTTCCAGAACGCCCAGGGGCAGGCCGTGGCGGCGGCAAAGACGATGGCCGGCCAGCCCACCCCCTACCTGGAAACGCCCTGGCTCTGGTCCGACCAGTATGACGAGAACGTGCAGATCGCCGGCATCCCCGCGGCGGACGACAGGCTGATCCTGCGCGGCGACCCGGCGGCCCGGGCCTTCACCGTCCTGCATCTGCGCAGCGGGCGCCTGGTCGCCGCATCGGTGATCAACACGATCCGCGAGATGCGCGCCTGCCGGCGGCTGATCGAGGCCGGCCTGCGGGTGCCGGAGGACGCGACCGAAGCGGAGCTGGCGGACCCGGAGGTCCGGCTGCTGGACCTCACCCGGCGGCTGAAGGGCCGGTAGCGCCAGCGACCGGTCCGCCGCCGCCGCGTCAGTGCAGGGTGCGACGGAAGCGCTTCTGCAGGCCTTCCGCCTGGGCGCGCACGCCGGGCAGATGCGGGTTGATCCGCAGCGCCGCCTCGTAGGCGGTAAGCGCCCCGGCATAGTCGCCGCGGCGCTCGCAGATCTGGCCATAGCCGGCCAGGGCGCCGAAATGGCGCGGCTCCAGTTCCAGCACGCGGGCGATATCCTCGATGCTCTCGGCATCGCGGTTCTGCAGGAAGTACAGGGTGGCCCGCTTGTTCCAGGCCTCGGCGAAGTCGGGATGGGCGGAGACCAGCTCGTTCAGCAGCAGTTCCGCTTCCCCCAGCTTCTTGCTGGCGATCGCGGTCACCGCCTCGCCCAGCCGCGCGCGGGCCGGCGCCGCCGGATGCTCCATCCACAGGGCCCAGATCAGGTCCTCGACCTCGTGGGCGCGATGCCCCAGCCTGTCGTCGACCAGCCGGCTGAACAGGCTGTCCAGCTGTGGCGACAGGCCCGGCGCGGGCCGCCGCTCCGGCAGTGACAGAATCAGCCTGACCATCCGATCGTGCATCGCTCCACTCCGGCGCCCCCGCAGTCACAAATGCGCCAATCGCCTTCTATCGGCCTGACAGGCCGCCGACGCAAGGGATAGAACGGTCAGGTCCGCGCGAACGAAAGATGCCGCTCCGCGGCCGCCAGAAGGGAGTTCCCGATGCCCGAGACCGCACCCCTTGCCCGCAGGACGCCAGTGTGTCGGTTGAACCGCCTGCTTGCCACCGCGGCCCTTGCCGGCTGCCTCGCCCTGCTGCTGGCCGGCGGATCGCCGGCCTTCGCGGATTCCGCCACCGGCAACGCGACTCCCGGCACCACGGCCGCCGTACCTTCGACCTCCACCTCCCCGACTGCCAAGGGCCCCAGTGCCGGCGGCACAGGTGGCGACCAGGATGTCGCCGCGCAGGGCGGCGGCGCAGAGGAGGCCCGGGACAGGCATTGGCAGGAGGTCCTGCAGAAGGCGCGCGACCAGCAGGTCTATTTCAACGCCTGGGGCGGGGAGCCGCGGATCAATGCCTACATCGAATGGGCTGGCCAGCAGGTGGAACAGGCGCACGGCGTATCGATCCGCCACGTCAAGCTGGGCACCACGGCGGAGGCGGTGTCGCGCATCCTGTCGGAGATGGCGGCCGGCAATACCGGCAGCGGCAGCGTTGACCTGATCTGGATCAACGGCGAGAACTTCGCCGCCCTGCAGCGCCGCGGCATGCTGTTCGGGCCCTGGACCGATGCCCTGCCGAACATGCGCTATGTCGATCCGCAGGCGATGCCCAGCGTCGCCACCGACTTCGGCATCCCGGTGGACAACATGGAGGCGCCCTGGGGACTGGCGCAGCTGGTCTTCCTTCACGATACCGAGCGCATGCCGGAGCCGCCGCGCGGCGCCTACGAACTGCTGGACTGGGCCGTCGCCAATCCGGGGCATTTCACCTATCCGCAGCCGCCCAACTTCATGGGGACCACCTTCCTGCGGCAGCTCCTGTACGACCTGACCGCCGACCGGGAGGCCCTGTTCAAGCCGGTCTCCGCGGTCGATCCCGACGATGTGGCGGTCACTGTCTGGAGCTACCTGGATCGCCTGCACCCGCTGCTGTGGCGGTCCGGCGTGGCTTTCCCGCAGAACACCGGTGCGGCCCGCAACCTGTTCGAGGATGGCGAGATCGACATCACGATCTCCTTCGACCCGGCGGAGGCGGCGAACGGCATCGCCTCCGGCGCCCTGCCGAAGACGACCGCGGTCTACACCTTCCGCGACGGCACGATCGGCAATGCGAGCTTCCTGGCGATCCCCTCGAACTCGCCCAACAAGGAAGCCGCCATGGTGCTGGCGAACTTCCTGCTCTCGCCCGCGGCACAGGCCCGCAAGCAGGATCCTGCCGTCTGGGGCAGCCAGACCGCGCTATCGCTGCCGCTCCTGTCGGCGGAGGAGAGGTCGGCATTCGCGGCCTTCGACAAGATGCCGGGCATGCCCAAGGCGGGCAGCCTGGGCACGCCGCTTGCCGAGCCGCATCCGTCCTGGACCCAGTACCTGGACGAACAATGGTCGCATCGCTACGGCGGCGGCGACTGAACGGCTGCCGGCCGGCATGAAGACCGCGGGCCGGCGCCGGCCGGCCGGCCCGGCCCTGCACGCAGCACTGCGTGCAGCCCCGCTCGTCACCGCCGCCCTTCTGACCCTGCCGGTTGCTGTCGGCACGGCCGGCATCGTGCTGCCATTCGGCTGGCTCGACCTGCTGACGGGTAGTGCCGGGCGGCTGGACTGGAGCCGCCCGTTCGGCCAGGCGGTGGCCGAGTTCTTGGCGGCGCCGGGGATCTGGACCTCGCTGCGGGTCAGCCTGACCAGTGCCCTCGCCGCGACCCTGATCTCGCTGCTGCTGGTGCTGGGCCTCACCGCCGCCGCCCAGGGCAGCCGCCTGTTCGCCCTGCTGTCGCACGCGATCTCGCCGCTGCTGGCGGTGCCGCATGCCGCGATGGCCGCCGGCCTGGCCTTCCTGGTCGCGCCGAGCGGCTGGCTGTTCCGGCTGGCCTCGCCCTGGGCGACCGGCCTGGAGCGTCCGCCCGACCTCCTGATCCTGCACGATCCGGCCGGGCTGGCGCTCACCGCCGGGCTGGTGGTGAAGGAGGTGCCCTTCCTGTTCCTGATGACACTGGCGGCGCTGCCGCAGACCGACGCCGCCCGGCGCACCCTGCTGGGCCGGAGCCTGGGCTATGGCCGCATCGCGGCCTGGTGCGCCGGGGTGGCGCCGCAGCTGCTGCGCCAGCTCCGCCTGCCGGTCCTCGCCGTCCTGGCCTACGGCCTGTCCACGGTCGACATGGCCGTCATCCTGGGACCGACCACGCCGCCGCCGCTGGCGGTCCGCTGCCTGCTCTGGCTGACCGACCCGGACCTGACCATGCGGGCGACGGCGGCGGTCGGCGCCATCGTGCTACTGGCGGCAACGGCGGCAGGCGCCGCCATGCTCTGGCTGCTGGCCCTGCTGGCCCGCATGGCCTGGCGCTGGTGGATCTGGCAGGGCCTGCGGCTGCGGCGCGATGCGCCGCTCCGCCGCCTCGCGGTCGCCGCGGCGGTGCTGGTCAGCCTGCTGGGCGGTGGCGCCATGCTGGTGCTCCTGATCTGGTCGGTGGCCGGCCCCTGGCGGTTTCCCGAGCCGCTGCCGGACAGCTTCACCCTTACCCGCTTCGCCGCCCATCTGCCGCAGATCCACGAAGCGGTTCTCACGACACTTGGCCTCGCCCTGGCGACCAGCGGCCTCGCCCTGCTGCTGACCGTCGGCTGCCTGGAGAACGAGGCCCGCGGCGGCGGCGCGCGGCGGCCGGGCCGGGCGCTCTGGCTGCTCTACCTGCCGCTGATCCTGCCGCAGATGAGCTTTCTGTTCGGCCTGCAGGCGGTGGCAGCCGCCCTGGGCCTGGTCCCGGGCCTGCTGGCCGTCGCCTGGGCGCAGCTGCTGTTCGTGCTGCCCTATACCTACCTGTCGCTGGCGGACCCCTGGCATGCCTGGGACCGGCGCTTCGGTCTGGTCGCGCGCGGCCTGGGCGCCGGTCCCGTGCGGGTCCTGCTGGCGGTGAAGCTGCCGATGCTGCTGGCGCCGCTGCTGACCGCCGCTGCGGTCGGGATCGCGGTGTCCACCGCGCTCTACCTGCCGACCGCCCTGCTCGGCGCCGGCCGGGTCAGCACCCTGACGACAGAGGCGGTGACCCTCGCCTCCGGCCAGGACCGGCGCCTGCTGGCGGTGTTCGCGGTGCTGCAGGCGGTGGTGCCGTTCCTCGCCTTCGGCCTGGCGCGCCTCTTGCCAGCGGCGCTGCACCCCGCCGGCCGGCGTTCGGCGGCGCCACCGGGCGGGTCGCAATGACCGCAGGTCTGACATTGTCCGGGGTAGCGGCACGGCTGCACGGCCGGCGGCTCTTCGCGCCCCTGTCGCTGACGGTGGCTCCCGGCCAGGTGGCCACCGTGATGGGGCCGAGCGGCACCGGCAAGTCGACCCTGCTGGCACTGATCTGCGGCGCGCTGGACCCGGCCTTCGAGGCGGAGGGTCGGGTGCTGCTGGATGGGCGGGACCTGGCCGGCCTGCCCACCGAGGCACGCCAGATCGGCATCCTGTTCCAGGAGCCGCTGCTGTTCCCGCATCTCAGCGTCGCCGGCAACCTGGCGTTCGGCCTGCCGCCGGCCCTGCGCGGCCGGCAGGCCCGTGCCGCCCGGGTGCGGGAGGCGCTGGCGGCCGCGGACCTGGACGGCTTCGAGAAGCGCGACCCCACGACCCTGTCGGGCGGCCAGCGGGCGCGGATCGCCGTGTTGCGCACCCTGCTGTCGGAACCGCGGGCGCTGCTGCTCGACGAACCCTTCGCCGGGCTGGACGCGGCGGCCCGCGGCCGGTTCCGGGACATCGTCTTCGATGCCGTGCGGCGGCGCGCCCTGCCGACCCTGCTGGTGACCCATGACGGCAGCGATGCCGAGGCGGCCGGCGGGCCGCTGGTTCACCTGGAGCCGGTGGCGGCGGAGGGCCCGAACGGCAGCTGGAAATCGCCCATGTAGCCGCGGCCCAGATAGGCCTTCAACGGCACTTCGCAATGACCGGCGCGGCCGACGCAGATCTCCCCCAGCGGCTCGATCTCGCGGAAATGCGGACGGTAGCGGTCGACCCAGCCGCGCTCGGTCCGCTCACGCCCGACCAGGATCGCGTCGCGGCCCGAAAAATCGGAGAGGTCGTGCTGGAAGGCGAAGTTGCGCGGGTCGGATGTCAGCACCGCAACCGGCAGCCGGCCGCCCAGCGCCGCGTCGACCTTGCCGGCATCGATCCAGTGCCAGACGCCGACGAACAGGTCCGGCCGGTCCAGGTCGCCGCGCGCCGCCAGCCAGTCGTGCAGGTCGGTCCAGTCCAGCCCCTCGTGGGTCGGATCCCCCTTGGCGAACAGCGCGGGAAAGGCGCGGCCCGCCCAGCCGGTGGCGGCATGGCTGGCCAGCACCGGCACCGCCAGCAACAGCGCCGCGGCCGACAGGCCCAGCCACCAGCGGGCGCCGCGGCGCGCCGGTGCGGGCGCCGCCGGCCACCATGCGGTCATCGCCCGGCCCAAAAGCGGCAGCCAGAAGATATAGCCCGGCGCCTGCCAGTGCGGCAGGCCGCGGCTGCCCCAGAGCGGCGTCAGGGTGAAGATCAGGATCGGCAGCAGGCCGGCCCAGAACAGGAACCAGGCGCCATTGTCCCGGGGGCCGGCAGCCACCGACCGCGCCACGGCCCAGACCAGCGGCAGCCAGATCCAGGGGCCCAGATAGAGGATCTGCCCCAGCACCGCGACCAGCGCCTGCTGCGGCTTCGGCTCTTCCCGCGCGGCGGCCCGCCCGGCCTGGAAGGCGATGCTGATCCATTCGTTCTGGGCGTTCCAGATCAGCACCGGCGAGAACACCGCCAGGGCCACCAGGCCGGCCGCCCAGGTCTCCGGCCGCACAAGCCAGTACCGGTGACGCGGCGAGGTCGCCAGGAACAGGGCGATGCCCGCGCCGAACAGGAAGCCGTGATATTTCGCCAGGCAGGCCAGGCCCAGGAACAGGCCGGCCCCCAGCGCCAGCGCCCAGCGCCGGGCGGGACGGCAATCCTTGCCCGCCTGCAGCAGCCCGACCAGGCAGAGCGCGCTGGCAAGCATCGCCGCCAGCAGCGGCCCGTCGGGCAGGATCCAGCCGCCGAAGGCGATGGTGTAGATCGGTGCCAGGTTGGCCAGCACCGCCGCCCAGGCACCCGCCCAGGGAGAGAACAGCACGCTGCCCAGCCGGTAGAGCAGCCAGCCGGTCAGCACGAACAGCGCGATGAACGGCAGCCGGACGACCGGATTCGCCTCGCTCCCGGTCAGCCAGACCGTGGCGTGGACGATCCAGAACGACAGCGGCGGATGGTCGTAGTAGCTCCACTGCAGGGAGCGGGCATTGGCGACGGTGTAGGATTCGTCGACCCCCAGGCCCAGTACGGCGGCCACGGCCAGGCGCACCGCCGCGCCCAGCAGCAGGGCCGCCCAGACCAGCTGCGCCGGGCTGGCCTGGATGCCGAAGGCGATCTCCCGGCAGTCGCGATCGCCGTTCACCGGCATGCCGCCCTGCGCCGGCACCGGGTTCGACACGACCGCAAATCGCGTAGTATCCGGCCCGTGCCGCGCCATCGGGCGCGGCGCTGCGACATACCGCGCCCCGACCACCCGTCATGGGCCTCCAACTCAGTCACCAGGTCATGCCTTCCGTTGATTCCGCCCGCCAACGCCTGACCGATCTGCTGGGCCCCAGGACGGGACGCCTTCTCAGGCCGCGCAATCCCTATCTCCGCTGGCTGCTCTGGTCGACCCTGGCCAGCCTCGCCTGCATCCTGCTGGTCGATCGGCAGATCGTGCTGTTCTTCTATGAGCATCGGACGCACTGGGTCTACGGCTTCTTCCAGGCCATCACCGATATCGGCATGGGCACGGGATGGTACATCCTGGCCGTGCTGACGGCCCTGGCCGGTACCGGCGGCGAGCGTTTCACCCTGTCGGTGGCACGGGCGCTGATGTGGCGGCGGGTCCGCAATGCCGGCCTGTTCCTGCTGGCCAGCCTGCTGCTGAGCGGCATCGTCATGATCGCGATCAAGGTGCTGACCGGCCGGCTGCGCCCGCGCTACCTGTTCGAGGATGGCAGCTATGCCTTCCAGCCGCTGACCTTCGACACCGGGATGGTCGGCTTCCCGTCGGGCCACACCCAGACCATCTTCGCCGTGATGACGGTGTTCTGGCTGGTTCTGCCGCAGCATCGCCCGCTCTACCTGATCGTGGCGGTCCTGGTCGGCTTCAGCCGGGTGGTGGTGGGCGCGCATTACCTGGGCGACGTGGTCTTCGCCGCCTTCCTGTCGATCGCCCTGACGGTCTGGCTCTACGAACGGATGGTGCGCCGCGGCCTGCCCTGCCGCCTACAGCGGGGCGGCTATGTCCTGCCCTTCTTCCGTCGCCGAACGCCGTGAAAGGGCGGCACCGCTGAGCGACCAGGCCAGGCCGCCGGCCAGGCCCTGCGCCAGGGTGGCCAGGCCGATCCCGACCGATACCAGGAAGGCGTCGGCGGCGCTGATCCCGGCAAAGCCGAGGGCCGTCACCATCGCCGCTTCCCGCAGGCCCCAGCCGGCGATGGCGATCGGGATCTGGGCGATCAGCAGCACCGGCGGGATCAGCAGCAGGGCCACGGCCGGCGACAGCGGAATCTCCAGCCCGGCGGCCACGCAGAGGCCGAACAGGGCGGTCAGGAAATGCCCGGCGATGCCCGCCAGGAGGATCGCCGGCAGCCGCCCGGCGGCGACCAGCGCCTGCCGGATTCCGGCATAGAGCCCGGCCACCCGCTCCAGCAGCCGGTGGTAGCGGCCGAGCCAGCGCAGATGACGCAGCAGCAGCAGCACGGCGATCACCGCCAGCGCCACGACGCCGGCCACCAGGTCGGTCGCCACCAGGGTCGCCCGGTCGGCGGGCGCGATCGCGATGTCGGCCAGCGCCAGCAGCGGCAGCCCGGCCAGCATCGCCAGCAGCATCGCCAGCAGCGCGGCACCGCGGTCCGCCACCACCGCGGAAAAGGCAGTGCCGAGCCCGACGCCCATGCGGCGCAGCAGGACCACGCGCGCGACATCGCCGCCCAGGGTCGAGGGGAAGGGCTGGTTGAACAGCAGCCCGGCCAGCACGGTGCGCGCCACCGGCCAGAACCGCCAGCGTTCGGGCGCACCGGCCAGGGCGCCCTGCAGCACCCAGTGGAAGCGCAGGCACAGCAGCGCCGCCTGCAGCACCACCAGCGCCGCCAGGGGTAGCAGCCAGGGCCAGGACAGGTCGCCCAGCCGCGCACCGATCGCCGACAGGTCGACCTGGCCGACCGCCCACCAGATCAGCAGGCCGGACAGCGCCAGCTTGACCAGTGCCGAGGCCAGCTTGCGAAGGCGGCCCTGCCAGACGCCCCTGCCGCCGGCGCTGTCCGGCACCGTCACGAGGCTGCGCGCCGCCCGTTCGCGGGTCCGGCGGCGTCCCCGGCAGCCGCATGCGCCAGGTTTCCGCCTGGCGCGGACGGCCCCCTCGGCGCCCCCATTGCGGCCTGCAGCGCCGTCAGCACCTGTGCCACGCCGATCCCGGTCATGCAGCGATTGTCGCCGCAGACGGACTTCTTCTGGTTGTAGACGGAGACGCAGGGCGAACAGGCCAGCCCCAGCCAGATCGCCCGCTGCCGGTCGCCGATCGGGCCGAAGATCCGCGGCGTCTCCGGCCCGTACAGGACCACCGTCGGAATGTTGGTGGCCGAGGCGAAATGGGCCGGCCCGGAATCGTTGGTCACCAGGCCGTCGGCCAGGCAGAACAGGTGCAGCAGGCCGGTCAGGCTGGTCCGGCCGGCAAGGTTCACCACCCGGTCGCTGCCGATCTGTCGCACCAGACGCTCCGCCTGCGGGCGTTCCTCCGGCGATCCTGTCAGACCCAGGGTCACCGAGGGGTCGCGCAGCAGCCGGGCCGCCAGCTCTGCATAGCGTTCCACCGGCCAGCGGCGCTGCGCAATCAGATCGCTGGCATTGGCGTTGAGCAGGATCAGCTTGCGGCTGCCGTCCAGCGGCACCCCCTCCGCTGCGAGCCTCTGCCGCAGGGCCTGAAGTTCCGCCGGATCGGGCTCGAAGCGGAACCGCATCGGCCGCACATCGGGCAGCACCGCCTTGGGCACCGGCTCGTCGGTCGCCGGCTCGGAGAGGGCGGCGACCAGGCCCAGATAGGCCGATGCGGCATGCAGGTGCGGGCTGTAGACCGCCCGGTGGGTCAGGAGGTCGCCGATATAATGGCCCTCCTCCCGGAAGCGGTGAAAGCCGGAGCGCCAGCGCGCGCCGCTCAGGAAGGCCAGGATGGTGCTGAAGCGGGCATAGACCTCGAAGTTCACCGACGCGTCGATGCCCAACCGGCGGCAGCGCCAGATCGCGGCCAGGGTCCCGAAGACGAAGCGGAACAGCCCGTCGGTCCGGATGGTGACGATGTTCCCCGGCGGGACGCCCATGATCTCCAGCACCTGGCGGCCGGCCGCGAAGGTCAGGAAGTGGTGTTCCGCGTCAGGGAAACGGCGCCGCGCCTCCTGCATCGCCGGATAGGTCAGCACCAGGGCGCCCAGTTCGGCCAGGGCGATGAACATCAGCCGCCGCGGCCGGGGCTGTTCGCCCCTGCGCCGGCGGGCTGCCAGGGAAAGCAGGAAACAGAGCGGCCGGCCGACCCAGCGGTCGATCCGGCGCATCGTATCGGGAGACATCAGCTACGCCTTCATCCTCGGCCGTACCGCGCCAGCCCGCGGGCGGCAGCGGAACGCGCCGTTTCCGGCACAGGCAGGGCCGTCACCTCGGGAAGCCCTGCCGCGCCAGAGATATCCGGCAAGGGTGTCCGATGTCCGGCCGGCGAAGTCAATCGCGCGTCCTGCCGCGGCGGCGGCGCGATGGGCCGACCGCCACGGCGGTCCCCCGCCGGCCCGTGGCAAGAGGCTAGTCCGCGGCAACCGGCAGGTCGTGCAGGACCTGCAACCGGCGGCGCAGGTCGTGCCAGGCATCGTCGCCGAACTCCTGCTGCAGGCGGGCCACCGCCTCGTCCTGGGCGTGCCGCCAAAGCGGTACCGCCTGCCGCACCACCTCCGCCCCCGCCTCCGTGATCGCGATGCGGCGGGCGCGGCGGTCTTCCGCAGGCGACTCAACCCGCACCCAGCCATGGCTCTCCAGCGGGCGCAGGTTGCGGGTCAGCGAGGTGCGCTCCAGCCCCATCACCTCCGCCAGCCGGGCCATCGGCACCGGCGGCCGGCCCATCAGGGCGGCCAGGATGGAGAACTGCGTGGCCTTCAGGCCCAGCGGCTTCACCGCATTCTCGTACGACCGGGTGACGATCCGTGTGGCCTTGCGCAGGTTGAAGCAGATGCAGTCGCCGCCGAACCGCTCCAGCGGCCGCGTGCCCCAGGGCGAATCGCCGCCCGCGGGCCTGCGGGTCGCGGCACGCCCGTCGGGATCGCTGCCTGACGCTCGGTCTGTCATGATCCGTGCAAATACACCTTCCCCCGGACAATTGCCACGCCGCCGGTTTCCACGCCGCGGCCCCGGCATGGTAAGGATAGGAGATGGTAAGGAACCGGATCAGCATCGCCGACAAGCCCAGGTCCGGCCCCCTGTCCCCCGCCGCCGGCGGTGCGCGCCGGGCGGTGCCCGCGCTGATCACCGCCGCCCTGGCCGTCCTGGCCCAGGCCGTCCCGACCCTGTCCGTCCTCGCCCTGGCCGCCTGCAGCGGCGCGGACCGCCCCGTCGGCATGGCGGAAACCGACGACAGGCTGCTGCCGGGCCTGTTCCTCGGCCCCAGCCTGCTGTCGTCGCAGGGTGCAACCTCCGGTCGAACGGCCCCCGTGATCAATGCGTTCGAGGCAATCGACAGCGACGGGGACGGCCACCTCTCCGAGGCGGAGATCGCACATCACCTGGCAACGCGTTTCGCCCGCGCCGACCGGAACGGCGATGGCGAACTCGACCTCGCCGAACTGGGACTGGCCGGCCAGCCCGTCGCGGCGCAGACCCTGCCCTTCGACCTGGACGGCAATGGCCGCATGTCCCTGGCCGAACAGCGGATCTATATCAATACCGTGATCTCCGAAACCAGCGGCACGGGGTCGGCCACCGTGCTTTGGCGCGATGTCGACCGCCGGCTCGTCCGCTGATCCCCACTGCCCCGGTGCCGGCGGGTCCCGCCCCTGGCGCCGGCCGGCGGCCCGCCTGCCTGCGGCCGCAGCGGCAAAGCCGCGCCCGAGCCGCCCGAACAGGGCGAAAGGAAGCCCTTCGTCATGAGCCTGCTGCCCACACTGGTCGTCTTCCTTGCCGCGGCGGTGTTCGCCGTGCCGCTGTTCAAGCGGATCGGCCTGGGATCGGTGCTGGGCTATCTGGCCGCAGGCATCGTCATCGGGCCGATGGTGCTGGGCCTGGTGCAGAACGTGGACGAAATCCTGCACATCGCCGAACTCGGCGTGGTCATGCTGCTGTTCCTGATCGGACTGGAGCTGCAGCCGACCCGCCTGTGGACGATGCGGCGGGTGATCCTGGGCCTGGGCGGCGGCCAGGTCCTGCTCACCGGCGCCGCCCTCGGGCTGGCGGCCTGGCTGCTGGGGATCCAGCCGCTGAGCGCCGCGATCATCGGCCTGTCCCTGGCCCTGTCGTCGACCGCCTTCGCGCTGCAGATCATGGCGGAGCGCAGCGAACTGACCACCCGGCACGGCCGCGCCGGCTTCTCGATCCTGCTGTTCCAGGACCTGGCCGCGGTGCCGCTGATCGTCCTGGTGCCGATCATCGCCGAGCTCGACCGGATGGGGCTGCAGACCCTGACCTTCGACACCGACATGCTGCTGGGCATCGGCAAGGCGGCCGCCGCGGTCGCGGTGGTGGTGCTGGGCGGCCGCTACGCCGTGCGGCCGCTATTCCGCTATGTCACCTCGTCGAAGATCGCGGAGGCCTTCACCGCGGTCTCCCTGTTCATCGTGGTCGGCACCGCCCTGATGATGGAGGAGGTCGGCCTGTCGATGGCGCTGGGCGCCTTCCTGGCCGGCGTGCTGCTGGCGGATTCGGAGTTCCGGCATGCGCTGGAAGCCGATATCGGCCCCTTCAAAGGCCTGCTGCTGGGGCTGTTCTTCATCGGCGTGGGGATGTCGATCCGCCTCGACGTTGTGGCCGAACATCCCGGCACCGTGGCGCTGCTGGTCGCGGGCCTGCTGGCGATCAAGGCGGCAGTGCTGTTCCTGATCGGCCGCTCCGCCGGCATGGGGACGAAACCGGCGATCCGGCTGGCCGCCACCCTGTGCCAGGGCGGCGAGTTCGCCTTCGTGATCTTCGGCGTGGCCGGTGCCGCGTCGGTGATCGACCGCGAGCTGGCGGACACGCTGACCCTGGTCGTCACGATCTCGATGGTGATGACGCCGCTGCTGCTGCTGCTGATCGACCGCACCGGCCGCGCAAAGAAGACGGAGGCGGAAGCGCCGACCGCCCTCTACGAGGAGAACGAGGTGATCATCGCCGGCTTCGGCCGGGTCGGACAGATCGTCGGCCGCATCCTGCGCGCCAAGCGGATCCCCTTCACCGCGCTGGAGGCAAGCCACGAGCAGGTCGATTTCGTCCGCAATTTCGGCGGCCGGGTCTATTACGGCGATGCCAGCCGGCTCGACTTCCTGCGGGCTGTGCATGCCGACACCGCCCATGTCTTCGTGATCGCGATCGAGGATATCGAGCGCTCGATCCGCTGCGCGGAACTGCTGCTGCAGCACTATCCGCACCTGAAGATCATCGCCCGCGCCCGCAACCGCGGCCATGCCCACCGGCTGATGGCGGTCGGCGTGAAGCATGTGGTGCGCGAGACCTTCGCCTCCTCGCTGGAACTGACGGAGCTGGTGCTGGAGAAGCTCGGCATGGCCGACTACCAGGCACAGCAGGCGATCCAGACCTTCCGCGAGCTGGACGAGCGCCGCCTGCGGGAGGATCTGGCGATCTACACCGACCAGGAGGCGATGGCGGAACGCGCCCGCCAGTGGGAGGAGGAACTGGAGGAGCTGTTCAACGAGGATGCGCGCCGCGACGAGGTGGCCTGACGCGCTGCGACGCTGGCGGACGGAACGGGCTGTCGAGACGGGGGGTTGAAACGGAGGCGTTTCAGGGGGGCGTTTCAGGGAGGGGGGCGTCGGAGCCGGAACCGGCACGGGGCGCCGCACCACCCCCGGCCCGCCCCGGGCAAAGCGCCTGACAGCCCCCTGGCACCGTGCTAAGGCAGCCGCATGACAGAGGCAGAGTTGACCGATCGCCGCTCCCCAGAACCGCATGGCCATCGCCCTGTCCGCATGGCGGTGATCGGCGTCGGCCATTTCGGCCGCTTCCATGCCCAGAAACTGGCCGCCAGCCCGTACGCCGCGCTGGCCTGCGTCTATGACACCGATCCGGCGCGGGCGGCCGCGGTCGCGCAGGAATGCGACACCCGCGCCGCCGCCTCCCTCGACGAAGCGCTGTCGCAGGCCGAAGCCGTGAGCATCGCGGTGCCGACCCGACGGCACGCCGCCGTCGCAACGGCGGCGCTGGAGGCCGGACGCCATGTCCTGATCGAGAAGCCGATCACCGAGACGCCGGCGGAGGCACAGGCACTGATCGACCTTGCGGCACGCTCCGGCCGCGTGTTGCAGGTCGGGCATCTGATCCGCTTTGCCGCGCCGATCGCCCGGCTGCGCGCGGAGATCAGCCAGGCGCTCTACGTCGAATGCGTGCGCATCGCGCCCTGGACGGCGCGCGGCACCGATGTGAACGTGATCCTGGACCTGATGATCCACGACCTGGACCTTGTCCTGTCGATCGTGCCGGCCCCGATCGCGGATATCGACGCGGTCGGCACGCCGGTCCTATCGGAGCGGGAAGACATCGCCAATGCCCGGGTGAAATTCGCCGATGGCTGCGTCGCCACCATCACCGCCAGCCGGGTCAGCATGAAGACCGAACGCAAGCTGCGGGTCTTCGAGGCAGACCGCTACACCTCCATCGACTTCGGCGCCCGCCAGGTGCGGCGGGTGCGCCGGACCGGCGCGGTCTCCAAGGGCGGGATCCCGGACCTGGACGTGAGCTTCGACGACTTCGCCGAGACCGACCTGCTGGCGGAGGAGCTCTCTGCCTTCCTGGCGGCCGTGCGAGGCGAGCGGCCCCCCGAAGTGACCGGGCGGGAAGGCTTGCGGGCGCTGGAGGCAGCGATCGCGGTGAACGAGTCCCTGCGTCGGCATGCCGCCTTCGTCGCCGAGCGGACGGGCCTGGTGCCCGGCACGACGAACCGCGTCAGCGCCTGACCTCGACAGCGAACCCGGAGGCAGGCATTGGCCAGACGCGGCACCATCCCCCTGATCGACCTGCAGGCGCAGCACCGCCGCATCGCGAAGCGGATCCGGGACCGGGTGATGAAGGTCCTGGAGGCGGGACAATATGTCCTGGGGCCGGAAGTGGCGGAGCTGGAGGCGGCGCTGGCCGCCCGCTGCGGCACCGCCCATGCCGTCGGCCTGGCCAGCGGCACCGACGCCCTGCTGGCGGCCTTCCTGGGGGAGCGCATCGGCCGCGGCGACGCCGTCTTCCTGCCTGCCTACAGCTTCGTCGCGACCGCCGGCACGGTGGTGCAGTGCGGCGCCATGCCGGTCTATGTCGATATCGACCCGGAAACCTTCACCATGGATCCGGAGGACCTGGCCGCTGTGGTCGACACCGCGCGGGCCGCCGGCCGCGCGGTGCCGCGGGCAGTGGTCGCCGTCGACCTGTTCGGCCTGCCGGCACGCTATGACGAGATCGCGCCGATCGCGGAGGAGGCGGGCCTGTTCCTGCTGGCCGACGCGGCACAGAGCCTGGGCGCCAGCCTGGACGGCCGGCCGGTGGGCTCCCTGGCCCATGTCACCGCCACCAGCTTCTACCCGACCAAGACGCTGGCCGCCTATGGCGATGCCGGGGCGCTGTTTACCGACGACCCGGCACGCGACGCCGCCTATCGCCGCCTGCGCCAGCACGGCCAGGGCCCGGACCGGACCGAGGCGCTGGAGATCGGCATGAACAGCCGCCTGGACACCCTGCAGGCGGCGATCCTGCTGGAGAAGCTGGCTTTGTTCGACGACGAGCTGGCGGCGCGCCGGCGCCTCGCCGCCCGCTACGGCGAACGGCTGGCCGACCTGGTGCCACGGCAATGGGTGCCGCCCAATGCGGAAAGCGCCTGGTCGGTCTACACGGTGCGGATCGAGGGCGGGCCGGCCCGGCGCGACAAGGTCCGGGCCGCCCTGCAGGACAAGGGCATCGCCACCGGCATCTACTATCCGGTGCCGATCCATCAGCAGGCCGCCTATCGCCGCTTCGCCGACCGCCCGCTGCCGCACAGCGAACGCCTGGCCGCCGAGGCGCTGGCCCTGCCGATGCATCCCTACCTGGCCGATGCGGATGTCGACCGGGTGGTCGAGGCGTTGCGCAAGGCGCTGAAGGCGAACTGAGGCGGCGGACTGACCGGAGCAGGGGCGACGGACCCGGTTCCCTGCCCACCGCGCATTCTCAGATCTCTTTGACGCATGTCCCTGG
>NZ_JBHRTR010000034.1:246147-275261 GCF_042646425.1 Marinibaculum pumilum | reverse complement strand
ACGGCAAAAAGGGAGGACCGCAGGGCTGATTTGGCTCCCTGACGAGATGTGTGAATGCCGTAGGCCCCCGAGCCGAGGACCGCGGCAGGACCGCGACGCTGCGCAGCATCGCCGTATCGTCACGGTCCTTGGGTCGAGCCCAAGGACGGCGGTGGCGGATAGGCACGTCGAGCAATTGTGTGAATTCCGTACGCCCCCGAGCCGGGGACGACGGCAACCGCGCAGAACCCGACCAGCAAGCGAACGATCGCCTGAACAGCCTACCGCCGCCGGTACGGCACCGTCAGCACCGTGGGCGAGGTCTGGCGGCCGGTGATGCCGGCCACCGCCAGGCAGGCGAGCAGGTAGGGCAGCATGATCAGGAAGGCGTTCGGCACGTCGACACCCAGGGTCGGCAGCTGGAACTGCAGCGCCGTGGCGCCGCCGAACAGCAGGCAGGCGAACACCGCACGACCCATCCGCCAGTTGCCGAAGATCACCGCGGCGATGGCGAGATAGCCGATGCCGTTGGTCATGCCCTCGGTGAAGGTGTGGATGTCGCCGATCGACAGGAAGGCGCCCGCCAGGGCGGAGGTCGCGCCGGCGAACAGCACCACGCCGTAGCGGATCACCAGCACCGAGATGCCGGACTTGTCCAGCGCCCGCGGATCCTCCCCCGCCGCCTTGATGGCGATGCCGAGCGCGGTGTGGCGCAGCACCCAGCCGGTCGCCAGCACCAGGGCGATCGCCAGGTAGACCAGCCAGACCTGGGTGAAGACGGCATCGCCGAAGGCCGGGATGTCGCCCAGCAGAGGCGGGCTCCACTTGTCGAAGCCGGGGATCTGCTCCCGCGAGCGGGCGCCGAAGATCTCCCGATAGGCCAGGGTGGTGGCGCCCAGCACCAGGATGTTGATGCCCAGGCCGGTGACGATCTGGTTCGCCCGCAGGGTGTTGGACAGGAACGCCTGCAAGAGCGCCACCGGCAGCACCGCCAGCAGGGCGAACAGCAGGCCGATCTCCGGGCTGCCGGTGCCCCAAGCGCCCAAAGCGGCGGCAAAGGCGCCGGTCAGCATCATGCCTTCCAGGCTCATGTTCAGGACGCCGGCCCGTTCGCTGACCAGTTCGCCCACCATGCCCAGCATGATCGGCACCGCCAGCCGCAGCGAGGAACCGAGGAAGACGGCCAGGATCTCCCAGGTCATCGGCCTGTCCTTCCCTTCATCGCGCGACCGTCCCCCGGTCCAGCCAGAACGCCGCGCCGGCGATCGCCACCACGATCAGGCCCTGGATCACCATCACCAGGGCCGTCGGCACCGCGGCCACCATCTCCATGCTGATGCCGCCGGAGCGCAGGAAGCCGAACAGCAGCGCCCCGGCGATCACGCCGGGCACCGAGCCGCGCGCCAGCAGCCCGACCACCAACCCGTCGAAGCCATAGCCGGAGGAGAAGCCGGTCTTCAGCGAATATTGCTCGCCCAGCAGCATCATCGCCCCGGCCAGCCCGCCGAAGGCGCCGGCGATGGTCAGTGCCAGCACCACCATCGCCTGCTGCGGGATGCCGGCACGCGCCGCCGCCACCGGATTCAGGCCGACGGCCCGCAGCTGGAAGCCGAAGCGCGAGCGGGTCAGCACGAGGTGCACGACGCCAGCCAGCAGCAGCGCGACCAGCGCGCCGATGGTCACCGGCGCCGCATAATCGCCGGTCAGCAGCGGGATCTGCGTGTCGAATGGGATCTCCGCCGATTCCGGCAGGGTGGCGGAGGTGGTCATCGGCTGCCGCAGCAGCGCCTCCGACTGCACGCACCAATAGACCAGCCAGATCGCGATGAAGGAGAGCAGCAGGGTGGAGATCACCTCGTTGGTGCCGACCCGCGCCTTCAGCACCCCGGCAATGCCGCCCCAGACGGCGCCCGCAACCACCGCGCCCAGGGTGGGGATGATGAAGGCGAGCCAGCCCAGGCCGGTGACGCCGCCATACAGGGCAATGGCGGTCGCCACGATGCCGCCGACGGCGATCTGCCCCTCGCCACCGACATTGGTCAGGTTGGCGCGGTTCGCCAGCACGAAGCCAAGGCCGACCAGGGCGAACACCACCGCCCGGTTGATCGAGACCGAGATCGCATAGCCGGACCCGAAGGCGCCGTTGGCGAAAGCGGCGATCGCCTTGCCCGGCGCCACCCCCATCGCCACCACCAGCAGGCAGCCGACCAGGAAGGCGGCCAGCACCGCCAGCGCCGGCAGCACCACCGGCACCCGCAGCAGGTCGCCGAGGCTCATCCCCGCCAGGAGCGGCCGGCCGGCCGCCGCCTCGCTCATGCCGCTTCTCCGGCCGCGGGCGGCGCATCGACATCCGCCCCGCCGCCCGGTCCTGCCGGCGGGGTGTCGGCGGCATGGCCCGCCATCATCGCGCCGATCTCCGCCCGGTAGCGCGGATGGGCCGGCCGCTCGCCCACGATGCGGCCGCGATAGAGCACCACCACCCGGTCGGCGACGGCCAGGATCTCGTCCAGTTCCGAGGAGATCAGCAGCACCCCGGCACCGTTGCCGCAGGCCTCCCGGATCATGCGGTAGACCGATTCCACCGCGCCGACATCCAGCCCGCGGGTCGGCTGCGCCGCCAGCAGGAAGGTCAGGCCGGGGGTGGTCAGCTCGCGCGCCAGTACCGCCTTCTGCTGGTTGCCGCCGGACAGGCTGCCGAAGGTCACGTCCGGCCCGGCGGCGCGGACGTCGAAGCGGGCCATCTGGTCCTCCGCCGCCGCGCGCATGGCGCCGCGGCGCATCAGGCCGAAGCGGGTGAAGCCCTTCGTCCGGTTCAGGAACAGGTTCTCCGTCAGGCCCATCTCGACGATGGCGGCGACGCGGTGGCGATCCTCCGGCACCACGCCGACGCCGGCGGCAGTGATCTCCGCCGGCCGGGCCCGGGTCAGGTCGCGGCCGGCGGCGTGGAAGCGACCGGAATCGGGATGCGCCAGGCCGGCGATCACGTCGCCCAGCTCGCTCTGGCCGTTGCCCTCGACACCGGCGACGCCGACGATCTCGCCGCGGCGGACGATCAGGGTGAAATTGTCGAGCCGGGTGGCACCGCCGGCATCCCGCACCGTCAGGCCGTCGAACTGCGCCGCCTCCGGGGTGCGCGGCCTGCCGCCGGCATCGGCGCCGTCACCGCCGGCCGGCTGCGCCCTGCCTTCCTCCTCCGCCGCCATGCCCAGGTTGCGCATCGCCAGGCTGTCCAGCCCGCCGAATTCGCGGCCGACCATCGCGCGCACCAGGCTGTCGATCTCACCCGCCGGATCCTCGGACCGGGCAACGACCCGGCCGCCGCGCAGCACGGTCACCCGATCGGCGACCTGCTTGATCTCCGCCAGCTTGTGGGTGACCAGCACGACGCCGCAGCCACGCTCCGCCACCGCGCGGCAGACCTTCAGCAGGGCGCCGATCTCGTCGGGCAGCAGCACCGCGGTGGGTTCGTCCATGATCAGCAGGCGCGGCTCGCGCATCAGGCATTTCACGATCTCCACCCGCTGGCGTTCGCCGATCGAGAGATCGCCCACCCGCGCGAAGGGCGAGAGGGAGAGGCCGTATTCCGCGCCCAGCGCCTCCAGCCGGGCGGCGAAGCCCTTGCGGTCGAGGATGCCGCGCGCCTGGCCCAGCATCAGGTTGTCGACCACCGGCATGTCGTGCACCAGGCTGAAATGCTGGTGCACCATCGCGATGCCCGCCGCCAGCGCATCGCGCGGGCCTTCCGGGCGATAGGGCGCGCCGTCGATGCGCAGCTCGCCCTCGTCCGGGGCGTGGATGCCGAAGGCCAGGTTGCACAGGGTCGACTTGCCCGCCCCGTTCTCCCCCAGCAGGCAGTGGATCTCGCCCGCGGCGAAGCCGGCATCGATGTCGGCGAGCGCGGTGAAGCCGCCGAAGCGCTTCGCCACGCCCGCCAATTCAAGCAGCGCCGTCACGACCGGCCCTCGCGGCCCTGCCCTCCGGCGCCGCGGCTCAGCCTTCCAGCACCTTGATCTCGCCGGCCAGGATCTTGTCCATGATCTCCTTCAGCTTCGCCTTCTGCTCCGGCGTACCGCCGCAGATGATCATGTCGGAGGCCATCGGCCCCTTCTTCAGGCCGAACGGCTCGTAGCCGGCGGTCCAGGTATCGGCCAGGTACTGGTCGATAGCGTAATGCACCTGGAAGCCGACGCCGGTCACCGAATAGGCGACATAGAGCGGGTCGCTGCCGCAGCGGTCGGTGTAGGAGCCGATGATGTGGGTGCCCTTCTCCTTCGCCGCCTGCTCCATGCCGCGCAGGCCCAGGTTCAGGATGTGGTAGTGGATGTCCGCGCCCTGGGCGATCGCCGCCAGGGTCGCCTCCTTCGACTTCGCCACGTCGTCGAAGTCGCCGGTATAGTTCTCGAAATACTTGATCTCGGGATTGATGTACTTCGCGCCATTGCCGAATTCCTTTCCGGCATTGACGATCGACGGGATTTCCAGCCCGCCGACATAGGACACGCCGCCGGTCTTCGACAGCATCGCCGCCGCCGCGCCGGCGACGAAGGCGATCTCCGCCTGCTTCACGTCATAGCCGGCGATATTGTCGCGCGCCTCGGACTCGTTGCCGCCGACGATGGAGAATTTCGTGTCGGGGAAGCGCCGCGCCACCTTGTAGATCGCCGCCTGGGTCTGGCCGCCGACGCCGATCACCAGCGCGTTGCCGGAGGCGAGCTGGGTCAGCGCCTGCTCCATGTCCGCATAGTTGATGTTCTCGATCATCTGGACTTCGATCTTGTCGCCGTACTTCTCCTGCGCGGCGACCAGGCCGTCATAGCCGGACTCCATCCAGCCCTTGTCCGACTTCGAGCCGGGAATCAGGATCCCGACCTTGACTGGATCGGCCGCCAGCGCCGGCCCGCCGACAAGAAGGCCGCCGGCGGGAACCGCAAAGGCGGCAATGGCGAAGGCGCCGGCGGCCATCCGGCCGAGAAAGTCGCGTCTGGTGAAAGTCATCTGTCCTGCCCCCTGTTGGATCTGTGCCGGTCGGGGCATGGCAAGCGGCGTGCCATCGCATCAAGTCACTGTTTTGAAACAACTATTCTCGTCTCGCCGGGCCTGCAGCACCGATAAATGGTCATTTACCTGGCAGGCCGGCGACCGTGATGCTCAAATTGTAATGCAATCGCTCATATCGACAGCGATATCACGCCCGATATCCCTCATTGCCTAAATGGCAAGCAACTTGCTGAACCGATCGCGCCAAATGGCGAGTACACAGGATCAGGGAGCAGAAAATGAGCACACCGATGCAGAAGCCGGGGCGGCCGGCGGGCGGCCCACTCGGTGTCGGCCGCACCTATCACTGGCATGCGACCGAAGCGGAGATCGACATGGCGATGGCGGCGCCGGCGCCGGTGCGGCTGCGCCTGCCGACGGCGCTGCAGGCGGTCACCGTCGACCTGCTGCGCACCGCGATCGTGGTGATCGACATGCAGAACGATTTCTGCGCGCCCGGCGGCTGGGTCGACCATCTGGGCCTGGACTACACGCCGGACCGCAAGCCGATCGCGCCGCTGCAGGCACTGCTGCCGAAGCTGCGCGCCGCCGGCGTGCCTGTGATCTGGGTGAACTGGGGCAACCGGCCCGACCTGGCCAACATGCCGCCGAACCAGATCCACCTCTACAAGCCGACCGGCGTCGGCATCGGCCTGGGCGACCCCCTGCCCGGCAACGGCGCGGCCGTGCTGCAAAAGGATTCCTGGGCCGCCGCCGTGGTCGACGAGCTGGAGATCGCCCCAGAGGACATCAAGGTCGACAAGCACCGGATCTCCGGCTTCTGGGACACGCCGCTGGATTCCATCCTGCGCAACCTGGGCATCCGCTCGCTCCTGTTCGCCGGGGTGAACACAGACCAGTGCGTGCTGCACTCCCTGACCGACGCCAACTTCCTGGGCTATGGCTGCATCCTGGTGGAGGATTGCTGCGCCACCACCTCGCCCGGTTTCTGCACCGAGGCGACGGTCTGGAACGTCAAGAAATGCTTCGGCTTCGTCACCGACAGTGCCGCGATCATCGGCGCGCTGGAGGCGCAGGCGGCGGGGTGACGGTTCAGCCGCCCCAATACCGCCCCCCCTCGCCGTGGCGGTGGCGCGGCAGCGCCCATCCTCGTGTCTCACAACGGCCAGAACAGCGGGATCACGAAGGTCGCCACCGCCCAGAGCAGCAGGTTGAGCGGCAGGCCGGCCTTCACGAAGTCGGTGAAGCGGTAGCCGCCGGCATTGTAGACGAAGGTGTTGGTCTGGTAGCCGATCGGGGTCGCGAAGCTGGCCGAGGCGGCGAACATCACCGCCACCACGAAGGGCCGCGCGTCCACGCCGAGCTGGTCGGCCAGGCCGATGGCGATCGGGGTCAGCAGGATCGCGGCGGCATTGTTGCTCATGATCTCCGTCAGGGCGGAGGTGATCAGGTAGACCGCCGACAGCACCGCCAGGGGCCCCAGCCCGGCCACCGCCTGCGCCAGCAGGCCGACGATCAGGCCGGCCGCGCCGGTGTTCTGCATCGCGATGCCCAGCGCCAGCATGCCGAAGATCAGCATCAGGATGTTCCAGCGGATCGAGCGATAGGCCTCCTCCGCCTCCAGGCAGCCCAGGGCCACCACCGCGGTCGCCGCCATCAGCGCCAGGGCGGCGATCGGCAGCACGTCGAAGGCGGCCAGGCCCATCATCGCCAGCACGGCAGCGACTGCGATCGGCGCCTTGGTGCGGCGCAGCGGCTTCTCGCTCGGTTCCACCAGGTTGACCATCTCCTGATAGTCGAAAAGCTGGCGCATGCTCTGCGGCGGTCCCTCCAGCAGGACGGTGTCGCCCATCTGCAGCCGCACCTCGTCGAAATTGCCGCCGATATTGGCGCCCTGGCGGTGGATCGCCAGGATGTAGGCGCCATAGATGCGGCGGAAGTTCAGGTCCGCGACCCGCCGCCCGGCGAAACGCGACTGCGGCCCGACCACCCCTTCCATCAGCACCGTCTCGCGGGTGTCGATCGGCTCGATGGCATGGCCGGCGGGTCCGCCGAAGGCAACATCGCCGGCCTGGCGCAGACCCAGCATGTCGCGCACGTTGGAGCGCAGCACCACCCGGTCGCCAGCGGCGATCTCCACCTCGTCGAGCTGCCAGCGGAACGACCTGTCGGCGCGGATCAGGTCGATCACCCGGAAGCCGCGGGCCTGGGTGAAGCCGGCCTGGCTGAGCTTCTTGCCCACCAGCGGCGAATCCAGCGGCACCAGCACCTCCGCCACGAAATGCCGTTCGCCCGAGCGCGGCAGCAGGTCGGCCAGGCTGTCGCGCGACGGCAGCACCCAGCGGCCGGCCAGCAGCAGGTAGAGGATGCCGACCGCCCCCATGATCGCGCCGGCGGCGGTGATCTCGAACATGCCGAAGCGCGGCATGCCCTGCTGTTCCGCCACACCGGCGACCAGGATGTTGGTGGAGGTGCCGATCAGGGTCGTGGTGCCGCCCAGGATGCTGGCGAAGGAGAGCGGGATCAGCAGCTTCGAGGAGGGGATCTTCACCGTGCCGGCCAGGGCGATCACCACCGGCGTCAGGATGACGACGACCGGCGTGTTGTTGATGAAGGCGGAGATCACCATCACCCCGCCCATCATCGCCGCCAGTGCCGCCGCCGGCGACCAGCCGGCGGCGCGCGACACCAGGCGCCCCATCTGGTCGATCACCCCGGTGCGCTCCAGTGCTGCGGACAGGACGAACATCGCGCCCACGGTGATCGGCGCGGAATTGGAGAACACGCCCAGCACGTCGTCGGTGGACAGGATGCCCAGCGCCAGCAGCAGCCCCACCGCCGACAGGGCGACCACGTCCGGCGGCCAGCGCTCCCGCACGAAGCCGAAGAAGACGACCACCACAAGCGCCAGGACAACGGCCACCTGAAGGTGCGGCCAGGCCGGCAGCCAATCCATCCCACCCTCCCGCGCGCGCCGGTTCCGGACCGGAACCGGAAACCGCGTCTCCTGCCGCTACTCCGCGCCCGCCGGCAGGTCCGGTGTCGCGATCGGTGAATCGAAGATCAGGACGATATAGGTCGCGAAGATGACCAGGTGAACGGCGCCCAGCAGCATGTTTGTGCGCCCCGACAGGAAGGTGACGATGCTGACCCCGAGGGTCAGGAGCAGCAGGATTTCCTTCGCCGGCGGCAGGCCCAGCACCACGGGCTGCGCGGTGACCAGGCCGATCACCAGCACCGCCGGAACGGTCAGCCCGATGGTTGCGAGGGCGGAGCCCAGGCAGATGTTCACGCTGCGCTGGATCTGGTTGCCCAGCGCCGCCTTTACCGCGCCCAGCCCCTCCGGCGTCAGCACCAGGATCGCGATCAGCAGGCCGCCCAGCGCGGCCGGCAGGTCCAGCTCGGTGGTGCCATAGTCGACGAATTTCGCCAGGGTCTTCGACAAGAGGATGATCGGCAGCAGGGTGCCCAGCAGCATCACCGCATGCCAGGCCGTGGGCCGCAGCACCAGGTCGCCATGGTCGTGGGAGACGCTGCTTTCCTCCGCCGCTTCCTCGCCGTGCCGGGTGGCGCTGCTGAAGGGCGCCGCCGGCGGCCGGAAGAAATCGCCGTGGCGGACGGTCTGCATCGCCAGGAAGATGCCGTAGAGGAAGATCGAGGCGAGGCTGAAGTAGATCGCCTGGGCGGCGGAGAAGGTGGGCTCCGCGGTCGTGGTGGTGTAGCGCGGCAGGATCAGGCTCAGCACCGCCAGCGGCACCAGCACCGACAGGAAGGCGGTCGCGCCCTGCAGGTTGTGGCTCTGTTCGATATGCCGCCAGCCGCCCAGCAGCAGGGTCAGGCCGACCATGCCGCAGAGCACGATCATCAGCACCGACATCATGGTGTCGCGCGCCGTCTCCGGCGACGACTTGCCGGTCAGCATCAGCGCCGCGATCAGCGCCACCTCGATGCCGATCACCGCCAGGGTCAGGATCAGGGTGCCGTAGGGTTCGCCCAGCAGGACCGCCAGGCTGTCGGCATGGCGCACCACGCCGAAGGCGCACCAGAGCATCACCCCGAACAGGACCAGGAAGGCCGGCAGGCCCAGGGCGACATTGTCCAGGGTGGCATGGACCTCGTCGGCGAACAGCATCGCCACGACGGTGACGGCCACGCCGGCGACGAACCCCGCCTCCTCCCGCAGGAAGGAGAGCGGGCCGGGCAGCCCGCGCTTCTCGATCTCATGATGACCTGCCGCCATGTCGCTCGCCTCCGCGCCCTGTCCCCTGGCAAGTTCCGGCCGGGTCAATCCCGCATCCGCCGCCCCTGGGGGTCGTGGAACGGCGCCAGGCCGGCCTGCGCCGCCACCCGGCGTCCCGCCACCTCGATCTCGAAGCCGCCGGCGGCGACGAAACCGGCCGTGACCGGCGCGCCGCCATCCTCGACATAACCCATGCCGATGGCGGACCCGAGGCTATGGCCATAGGCGCCGGAGGTGAGCCGGCCGACGATGCGCCCGTCCCGCCAGACCGGCTCGTTGTGGTACAGGAGCGGCTCCGGCTCCTGCAACCGGAACTGCACCAGCCGCTTCGTCACCCCGGCATGCCGCTGCCGCAGCAGCGCGTCGCGGCCGATGAAGTCCGGCTTGCCATCCAGCGCGACGGCGAATCCGAGGCCTGCCTCCAGCGGCGTGTCCTCGTCGGTGATGTCATGGCCCCAGTGGCGGAAGCCCTTTTCCAGCCGGCAGCAGTCCAGCGCGTGCAGGCCGGCCCGGCGGAGGCCATGATCCGCCCCCGCCGCGACGACCAGGTCGTGCAGCGCGACGGCGAACTCCGTCGGCACATAGAGCTCCCAGCCCAGTTCCCCGGCATAGCTCAGCCGCATCGCCCGCACCGGGACCGGGCCGATGTTCAGGTCCACCCAATGGCCGAACGGGCAGGCTTCCGGCGACAGCTGCGCCGGATCTTCCACCACTGCCTGCAGCAATGCCCGCGCCGCCGGCCCGGTCACGCCCAGCACCGCCCAGGCGGACCCGATATCGGTGACGAAGCAATGCGCGTCACCAGGGACATGGCGGGTGAGCCAGGTCCAGTCGCGGCGCGCCACCGCCGCGCCGGTGACGACCCAGAAGACGTCGTGGGAGATCCGCGCGACCGTGAGGTCCGCCTCGATGCCGCCGCGCTCGTTCAGCCAGGGGGTATAGACAATGCGCCCCGGCGGCACCGCGACATCGTTGGCGCAGATGCGCTGCAGCACCGCCTCGGCGTCCCGGCCCTGCACCGCGAACTTCGCGAACGGCGTCTGGTCGAACAGGGCGACCGCCTGGCGCACCGCACGGCATTCCGCCGCGGTGCGATCGAACCAGTTCTGCCGGCCATAGCTGTAGGCCGGCACGGGCGCCTCGCCCTCCGCGGCGAACCAGAGCGGGCGCTCCCAGCCGGCCGTCTCGCCGAAGCAGGCGCCCGCCGCCGCCATCCGGTCGTGCAGCGGCGAAAGCCTGAGGTTGCGCGCGGTCTGCGGCTGCAGGTGCGGCCAGTGCATGGCATACAGCAGTCCCAGGCTCTCCGGCGCACGAGCGGCGATATAGCTGCGCGATGCCTGGAACGGCAGCAGCCGGCGAATGTCGACATCCCACAGGTCCATCGGCGCATGGCCGTCGCGGATCCATTCCGCCAGCACCCGGCCGGCACCGCCGGCGGACTGGATGCCGATGGAGTTGAAGCCGCAGGCCAGGAAGAAGCCGGGCAGTTCCGGCGCCTCCCCCAGCAGGTAGCGGACATCGGGGGTGAAGCTTTCCGGGCCGCAGAAGAAGGTGCGGATGCCCGCCGTCTCCAGCACCGGCAGGCGGCGCATCTGCCCTTCCAGCACCGGCAGGAAATGGTCCCAGTCCTCCGGCAGCTCGTCGAAGCAGAAATCGGCCGGGATGCCGTCCACCGCCCAGGCGCGGGCGTTGCGCTCGAAGGCGCCGACCAGCAGCTTGCCGGCATCCTCCTTCACATAGGCGCAATTGTCGGGGTCGCGCAGCACCGGCAGGTCGCGCGGCAGGCCGGGGATCTCCTCCGTCACCACGTAGTAATGCTCGCAGGCCTGCAGGGGCACCGCGACCCCGGCCATGCGGCCGAGTTCCCGCCCCCACATGCCGGCGCAGTTGACCACGATGCGGGCGGCCACCTCTCCCGGTGTGCCGTCGGGACCTGCCGTGCGCACGCCCGCCGCACGGCCGCCGCGGGTCAGGATGCCGGTGACCGTCACCCCTTCCAGGATCGTGGCGCCGCCGGCGCGCGCACCCTTCGCCAGCGCCAGGGTGGTGTCGACCGGATTGGTCTGGCCGTCCTTCGGCAGCCAGACGCCGCCGACAACGTCGCCGGCCTCGATCAGCGGGTGCAGGTCGCGCGCCTCCGCCGGCCCGACCTCCTCCACCTCCAGGCCGAAGCTGCGCGCCATGGCGGCGCCGCGGCGCAGTTCCTCCAGCCGCTCCGCCCCGGTGGCCAAAGCCAGGCTGCCGTTCTGGCGGAAGCCGGTCGCCTGGCCGGTCTCCGCCTCCAGCCCGGCATAGAGACCGGTGGTGTATTGCGCCAGGCGGGTCAGGTTCTCGGTGGCGCGCAGCTGCCCCACCAGGCCGGCGGCATGCCAGGTGGTGCCGCAGGTCAGCTGCCGCCGCTCCAGCAGCACCACGTCGCGGATACCGAGCTTCACCAGATGGTAGGCCAGCGAGCAGCCGACCACGCCGCCCCCGACGATCACCACTTCCGCCTGCCGCGGCAGTTCCTGTCCCATCACCCGCTCCCGCCGCATCAGACGTCGCGGCGACGCTAGCCGGGGCGTTGTCGGCAGGCAAGGCGGCCTGTCCTGCGCACCGCCGGCCGCCTGTGGCATAGTCGGGTGGCGGGAAACGGGGCGGCACAGTGGCGCGGGATCGACGGACGGAAGCGGCGGAGGCGGCGGAGGAGGCATTGCGGGATCGCCGCCACCGGCGACGGCGCATCGCCCGCGCCGTCCTGGCGGTCTCCCTGCTGCTGCCCTTCGGCCTGACCTTCTTCGTCGGCCTCTACGCCCTGTTCGGCCTGGCGGCCGTCGGCCTGTTCTGGACCGCCTACGAATCCTGGATGCAGTCGCGGGAATTCGCCGACACGCCGACATCGAAGATCCGCTCCGCCGCGCAGGGCTATGTCGAACTGGTGGCCCAGGGCAGCGACATGGACGAAGAGGGGCGCCCGATCCGCGGCCCCCTCTCCGGCCAGCCCTGCTGCTACTGGCAGCTGACCGCGGAACGGGAGCATGACCGCGGCAATGTCGGCCGCTGGTGGATCCTTGCCCTGGCACGGTCGACGCCCGACCTGCTGCCGCTGTCCGACGGCACCGGCACCTGCCTGATGAACCTGGCGGAGGCGGAGATCGAGGCCGGCGAGGTCGAGATCCGCCCCGCCACGCAGGCCGAGCTGCAGGACATGGCGCATCTGTTCCCGGAAGCGATGCGCCCCGCCCTGGCGCAGCCCGGCACCTGGCGGTTCCGCGAGATGCGGCTGCCCGCCGGCACCGATCTCTATGCCGTAGGCCGCTTCCGCAGCCTGCCATCGAACAACGATCCGTTCGACAGTGGCCCGTTGGACAGGGACTGGGCGCGGCGGGCCGTGGCGGCGGACCGCGGCACGGCGTTCCGCCAGCTGGATGCGGTGGAGGTGACGCCGCAGGCGGTCACCGCACGGCTGGCGGAGGCCCGCGCGCGCTGGCAGGCGCTGGTGCGGCGGCTCGAGGGGATCCCGCCCGACGCCCTGCCCGGCGGCACCGTCATGGTGCACCTGCTGGGGCCGGAGCGGATGCTGGGGCGGAACTGGCCGCTGATCCTGTCGCTCTCGCCGGAGCACCGGCAGATCCGGCAGCGCCTGCGCCACGCCCGGACCGCCCTGTTCCTGGGCCTCGCCACGGCTTCCGTCACGTTTCTCCTGATCCTCTTCGCGCCGACCCCGTCGGTGCAGGATACGCTGACGGCGATCCGCCTGGTGACCATGCGGCCCTGAACCTGCGTCCCGGCAGCGGCCGGGCCTGCCTCTCGCACGAAGCATTTGGCGGAAACGCAGCGGTCGGGCATCATCTTGCCGCGGCGCCGGCCACGCCGCACCGGTGGAGCGGATATCCGGGATGGACGCGTGAGTGATGGACGCGTGAGTCGGACGGCGGCCGGCAACAGTCGCAGAAAGAGCGAGCGGAGCGACGGCAGCCGGCGGCGTGGCAGCCGGCGGCGGTCGCGCTGGCTGCTGTTCGGCGCCTTCCTCGCGGGCCCGGCGGCGCTGGCGTTCGTCAGCTTCTTCTACGGGATCCTCAGCCTCTTCATCCTGGCCGGCATCTTCGGCGCGCTGGCGGCGCTGCGGCAGGCCCGTGAGATCCAGGATACGCCGACCTCGAAGATCCGCTCCGCCACCCAGGGCTATGTCGAACTGGTGCTGCGCGGCAGCGCCACCGATGCCGAGGGCAATCCGATCACCGGCCCCCTGTCGGGCAAGCCCTGCTGCTACTGGCATCTCGATGCACAGCGGCGGGTCAAGCGCGGCGATGAGGAGGAATGGCAGACGGAGGCCTTCGCGCGATCGGTACCGGAACTGCTGCCGATCGGCGATGGGACCGGCACCTGCTACCTGGCCGTGGCAGAGGCCGATTTCCATGCGATCGTGCCGGAGGAGCGCAGCGCCGGCGAGGCCGAGCGCGCGGCGGTGGCGCATCTGTTCCCGGAACATCAGCGTGCCCGCCTGGGCCGCAGCGGGCGCTGGCGCCTGAAGGAGACCGCGCTGCCGGCGGACACCGAGCTCTACGCCCTCGGCCGCTTCACCAGCTATCGCTCCAACGAACTGCCGTTCGACGACAGCTGGGCAGAGCGCATGGCCGGCGCGGACGAAGGGATCCCGATCGACCTGCGCGGCATGGCCCGCAGCCTGCAGAACAAGCGTGCGCCGTCCCGCGAGGCGGCCGACGCACGATGGCGGGCAGAGATGCGGCGCCTGGAAGGCATCGCCCCCGACGCACCCCTGTCGGGCAGCGTGGTGGCGCATGTGCTGAGCGCGGACTGGGACGAACGGCGCGACCTGATCGTCGGCGCCACCTCTGAGCGCGGGATGGTGCGCAACCTGCGGATCCTGGCGATCGCGGCCGTGGTGATGTCGCTCATCGCCACGGCGATCCTGGTCGCCATCCTGTTCGACGATTATCCGGACATGATGTGGGGCCTGGTGGCCAGCCTGTGGCTGCCGGCAAACTAGGCGCAGGGAGCCACGCCGTGATGTCCGCCCGCCCGCAAGAGGTCCTCATCCCGGTTGGCACCGAAAGCAGCGGTCGGGCAGGATGGACCGATGCCGCCGGCCACGCCGCGACGGCAGGCGGGAAGCGGGGCGAAGGTGTGAGCGGGGCACAGGGCGGGCCGCAGGCCGGCACGGCAGGGGCAGGCCGTCCGCATGGCGGGCGCCGGCCAGATCACGGGAATCGTCGGCGGTTCCGCTGGCTCCTGACCGCCGCCCTGTTCCTGATCCCGGCGATTCTGGGTCTCTTCTTCGCCTATGCGCTGCTCGGCCTGTTCGTCCTGGGTGGATTGTGGGGCGCGCGCGCGGCCCTGCGGCAGGCCCGCGAGATCGCGGACACCCCGACATCGAAGATCCGCTCCGCCGCACAGGGCCATGTCGAGATCGTGGCGCGCGGCAGCGCCGTCGACCAGGACGGCGCGGCGATCCGCGCGCCGCTCTCCGACAGCCCCTGTTGCTACTGGAAGCTCGAGGCGCAGCGCCGGGTGAAGCGGCCGAAGGGCCGCAGCGAATGGCGTACCCAGGCCTCGGCACGGATGCCGCCGGACCTGCTGCCGCTCAGCGACGGGACCGCCACCTGCTGGGTGGCGATCGCTGAGGCGGAGGTGCATGCCGGCGAAGGCACGACGCGCGCGGCTGACGATGCGGAGCGGCAGGCCGTCGCCCATCTGTTCCCGGCCGCTCAGCAGCGGCTGCTGTCCCGGGACGGCGCGTGGCGCCTGGTCGAGACGCGGCTGCCTGCCGACCGCGACCTCTATGCCATGGGTCGCTTCACCAGCTACCGCTCCAACGAGCAGCCGTTCGACGACAGCTGGGCCCACCGCCTGGCCGGCATGGACGAACGCGCGCCGGCCGTGCTGCGCAACCTGGCGCAGATCGCGCTGGACAGGTCGGCCGAGGCCCGGGCCGCGGCAACCGCACGCTGGTGGCAGGAGATGCGGCGGCTGGAGGGGATCGGCCCGGATGCGCCGCTGGGCGGCACCGCGATGGCGCATGTCCTCAGCGCCGACTGGCGAAGCGGCCGCAACCGCCCGCTGGTCGTTTCCGACAGGCCGGAGCGCCGCCTGATCCGGCACTACCGGCTGATGGCCGCCGCCTGTCTCGCGATCGCCCTGGCGGTCGCGGCGGTCCTGGCGGTGATCCTGGCGCAGCAGCATCCGGAGACCGTGCAGGCGCTGCTGGCGCGGTTCGGCCTGCCGCCGCAACCGAAGGAGTGAGCCCCGTTGGACATCACAACCATCGTCATCCTGGTCGTCGTCGCGCTGATCCTCGTCTACGGGATCAGCATCTACAACCGCCTGGTCGCCCTGAAGCACAATGTCGACGAGGCCTGGTCGAACATCGACGTGCTGCTGAAGCAGCGCTACGAGGAACTGCCGAAGCTGGTGGAGACCTGCAAGCAGTACATGTCCTACGAGCAGGAGGTGCTGGAGAAGGTCACCGCCCTGCGCAACGAGGCGGAGACCGCCCGCCGCGACGGCGATGTGGGCGAGGTCAACCGAACCGAGGGCGCGCTCGGCCTGGCCGTCACCGGCCTGCTGGCACGGGCGGAGGCCTATCCCGACCTGAAGGCGGCGGAGAGCTTCCGCCAGCTGCTGGGGCGGATCTCCGCCCTGGAGGAATCGATCTCCGACCGGCGCGAGTTCTATAACGAGGCGGTGAACATCAACAACATCCGGCGCGAGCAGTTTCCCGACATGCTGGTCGCGAAGCCTTTCGGCTTCGGCGCGAAGCCGCTGTTCGAGGCGGAGCCCGAGGCGACGAAGAATGTCGACATGAAGGCCCTGTTCGGCGCCTGACGGCTCAGCCGCCCGCGCCGCTGCGCAGCAGCAGGTCGAATTCCTCCGCCGCCGCCAGCAGCGGCGCACCGCTCTGCTCCACCCGGGCCTGCAGCAGCGCCCCTTCCAGCGCGGCCACCGCGAGCACGGCCAACCGCTCGGCGCGGGCCTGCGGGAAGCCGTCGGCCGCCAGGCGTTTCGCCAGCAGACCGCGCCAGGCCGCATGCGCGATGCGGCCGGCTTCGGTGATCGCCGCATCCGCCGGCGCATTCTCCAGCAGCACCGTGGTCATCGGGCTGCCGTCCCGATAGTCCGACTTCGCCATCCAGCCGGCCAGCAGCCCGGCATGCGCCTTCACCAGCGCGCCGGCGCTGGGGGCCGCCCGCGCCAGGTCCGCCACCGTCTCCGCCACGCGGCGCCCGGCCTCCTGCACCGCGGCTTCGGCGATCGCCGCCTTGCCCGCCGGGAAGTAGTGGTACAGCGAGCCCTTCGGCGCGCCGCTGACGGCGGTGATCTCCGCCAGCCCGGTGGCGGCATAGCCCTGGCGACGGAACAGGGTGACGGCGGCGTCGACAATGGCCTGGCGGTGCTTCGGCGGAGGCGGCATCTGGTTCCGGGGACAAATGAGGGCGGGATCCGCATCCTGGCATGCGCACCCGGCAGAGAACATCTCGCAAGACGAAATTATATTGACCGGTCTATATAATTTCGTGCAGACTTCGTCCCGATCGGCCACCAGGGAGGACGACCCGATGAGCGAACGCCTGCGCTACGAGATCCAGGACGGCATCGCCCGCATCGTGATGGATGACGGCAAGCTGAACGTGATGTCGCCGGCGATGCTGCAGGACATTGCCGGCGCCTTCGATCGCGCTGCCGCCGAGGGTGTGCCGGCGTTGCTCACGTCCGGCCGGCCCGGCATCTTCTCCGCAGGCTTCGACCTGAAGGTGCTCGCCGCCAACGACCCGGAGGCCAGCCTGGCGATGGTGCGGGCGGGCGCGGACCTGGCGCTCCAGATCCTCTGCCACCCGCTGCCGGTGGTCGCCGCGATCGCCGGCCATGCCTATCCGATGGGCGCCTTCCTGACCCTGGCCTCCGACATCCGCATCGGCGGTGCCGGGCCTTACCGGATCGGCCTCAACGAGGTGGCGATCGGCATCCCGGCGCCAGGCTTCGCGCTGGAACTGGCGCGCCAGCGGCTGACCCCGGCGGCGCTGAACCGCACCGCGGTCACCGGCAGCATGTTCGGCTTCGACGAGGCCGTCGCGGCCGGCTTCCTGGACGAACTGGTGCCGGAAGCGGAACTGCCGGCCCGCGCCGATGCGGTGACCCGGGCCCTTGCCGGCATCCACCTGCCCTCCCACGCGGTGGTCAAGCACCGCCTGCGGCAGGGCGCGGTCGACGCCATCCGCGCCGCGATCGACACGGAACTGACCCTGGATGCCTATCGCCGGCGCGCCGCGGAGGGCCCGTCCGCCGTGCGGCTACCGAACGCGCCGGCCGCATAGGCCGCCGCCCGCGCCGCCGGCGAAGGCCTTTCCGGGGTCAGTCGAGGTCGGGCGGCGCCAGCGGCGGGGCGTGGCGTTCCAGATAGCGGGCGAGCCGCAGCACACCGGCATCGTCGAAGCGGTGGCCGACGATCTGGATGCCGACCGGCAGCCCGTCGGGATCGGTGCCGAAGGGCAGGCTGGCGGCGGGCTGTTCCGTCAGGTTGAACAGGCAGGTATTGCCCCAGAGGGAGAAGGGCCGCACGCCGTCCGGCGCCAAGGTGCCGGCGGCGAAGGCGGTCACCGGGGTGCTGGGCAGGATCAGGAATTCCGCGCCGTCGACCAGCCGCACGGCACGCTCGCGCAGGCGCTGCATCGCGTTCAGGCCGTCGTAGAGCTCGACCGCGCTCATCGCCTCCCCCGCCCGGGTCCAGTCCCAGATCGCCGGCGACAGGCGGGCCTCCTCCTCCGGGCGCTTGGAGAGTTCGGCCAGGCAGCGCACCAGATAATGGCGCTCCACCGGGTCGAGGTCCGCCGCCTCGAACGGCGGCGACAGGCGCTCCACCTCCGCGCCGGCGCCGGCCAGCAGCGCCTCGACCCGGTCAAGGGCATGCAGCACGGCGCGGTCCGGCGCCGGCCCCGTGCCGAGGTCGGGCACCACCACAATGCGCAGGCCGGACGGTTCGAAGGCCTCCAGATCGGCGTGATAATCCTCGCCCGACGGCGGCAGCGCCGTGAAGTCGCGGCCGTCCGGCTGCGCCAGCACGTTCAGCAGCAGCGCCGCGTCGCGGACGTGGCGGGCCAGCGGGCCGGCGACCAGGGCCGGGCTGGGCTGGAACCAGTACGGCACCCGGCCCTGCGACGGCTTCAGCCCGGCCAGGCCGCACCAGGATGCCGGCACCCGGATCGAACCGACGATATCGGTGCCGATGGCTACCGGCTCGATCCCGGCGGCCACCGATGCCGCCGCGCCGGAGGAGGATGCGCCGGCGGTGCGCGACAGGTTGCGCGGATTGCAGGTGGTGCCGTGGCGGGAACTGACGCTGGAGGCCAGGATGCCGTAGTCGCACATCGCGTTCTTGCCCAGGATCACCGCGCCGGCTTCCCGCACCCGGGCGACCGTCGGATGGTCATGGTCGGCCACCCGTTCCGGTTCCGCAGCCGAGCCGCGATATCCCGGCAGGCCCTTCGTCGCCAGGGCATCCTTGATGGTCATCGGGACGCCGTCCAGCGGGCCGGCCGGGGCGCCGTCGCGCCAGCGCCTGTCGGACAGCGCAGCGGCCGCCAGGGCGGCTTCCCGATCGACATGGTAGACCGCATTGACCCGGGGGTTCACCTGCTCGATCCGGTCGAGCTGGCCTTCCACGACCTCCACCGGCGACAGCGCCCTCTGCCGGTAGGCGTGGATCAGCTCCTCCAGCGACATCCAGGTCCATGCGTCCGCCATCCCGTCCCCCTTCCGCACGCGTTCACGCCGCGGACCATGACGGGGTTCGCCGCAAAGGGCCAGGGACCGGCATGTCGCCGGCCGCGCCCCACGCCGTCAGCCGCCGGAATCCGCCTTTCCCTGCCTCCGTTTCCGCGCCGCGCCGCGGCTGCGTTTCGGCTTCGGGTTCGCCAGCGCCTGCTCCAGCGCGCGGCGGGCCCAGTCGCAGAACGCCTCGTCATCGTCCAGGCATTCTTCCGGCGGGGTGATATAGCCCGGCACCTCCACCTCCCGGTCCCGCCGGCTGTAGCGGAACGGCCGCCCGCCGGCCGCCGCGATCTCCGCCTGCAGCGGCCCGGCGGCGCGCAGGTAGAACTCCTTCCGCAGCACCGCGGCGAACTGCTCGCCGCCGATGCGGAACTGCCAGCCGCCGAAGAAGCGGCGGCATTCGATCGGGCCCAACGGCGCCAGGCGGTCCAGGCAGTGGCGGACATATTCCGGCGGTTCGGCCGCAGGCATCGCTGCTCCCCCTTGATTGCCCGGGCAGGGTACAGGAAGGCAGATGGTTTGCCCCATACCCGGCACCGCCTACAGTAGCGCCGTATTCGGACAGGCGTTCAGCGGGGGAGGCGGCAGCGCATGCGGGTCGGCGTCGAGGTGGGCGGGACATTCACCGACCTGGTGATGGTGACGGACGGGCGGATCCGGGTGACCAAGGTGCCCTCGACCCCGGCACGGCCGGACGAGGGCGCGCTTGCGGCGATCGACGCGGCGTCGGTCGACCTGTCCGCGGTGGACGACCTGGTGCACGGCTCCACCGTGGCGACCAACGCGATCCTGGAGCGCAAGGGCGCCCGCATCTGCCTGTTCACCACCGCCGGCTTCCGTGACGTGCTGTTCCTGCAGCGCCACAGCCGGCGCCGGATTTACGACCTGTTCTACCGCAAGCCCGAACCGGTGCTGCATCGCCGCGACATCTTCGAAATCCAGGAGCGGATGGGGTCGGACGGCCGCGCGGTGCGCGCCCTCGACCCGGCCACGGCCGAGGCCGCGATCCGTACCGCCCTTGCCGGCGGCGATTACGAGGCGGTCGCGATCTGCTTCCTGAACGCCTATGCCGACCCGGCGCACGAGGCGGCCGTGGCGGAGATCGTGCGGCGGCTGCGCCCCGAGCTGAACGTCACCTGCAGCCACGATGTCTGCCGCGAGTTCCGCGAATATGAGCGCAGCTCGACCACCACCCTCGCCGCCTATGTACAGCCGGTGATCGAACGCTACCTGAACCGCTTCGCCGCCGCCCTGAAGGCCGGCGGCCATGCCGGCCGGTTCAGCGTGATGCAGTCCAACGGCGGCCGCCTGCCCGCCGACGCGATGGGTCGCAACGCCATCACCTCCCTGTTCTCCGGCCCGGCCGCAGGGGTGATCGGCGCCGCCCGGATGGCCGCCCGCGCCGGCTTCGCGGAGGTGATCACCCTGGACATGGGCGGCACCTCCACCGATGTCTGCCTGGTGGAGGGCGGCCGGCCCTCACTGATCGGCGAGACGGAGATCGACGGCCTGCCGATCAAAACCCCGGTGATCGACATCGCCACGGTGGGTGCCGGCGGCGGCTCCCTGATCTGGATCGACGACGGCGGGCTGACGCGGGTCGGCCCGCATTCCGCCGGCGCCGATCCCGGCCCCGCCTGCTACGGCCGCGGCGGCAAAGCGGCGACCGTGACCGATGCCCATCTGGTGCGCGGCACGATCCGCGGCGAAAGCTTCCTGGGCGGGCGCATGGCGCTGGACATGGAGGCCGCCGCCGTCGCGCTGCGCGAACAGGCGGGGAAGCTGGGGCTGGAGCCGGTGCAGGCCGCCGATGCGGCGATCCAGATCGCGGATGCGAACATCACGCAGGCGATCCAGCGGATCTCCACCGAGCGCGGCAAGGATCCGCGCGACTATGCACTGCTCGCCTTCGGCGGCGCCGGCCCGATGCAGGCCGCAAGGATCGCCGAGGATCTGGGCCTGCGGACCGTGCTGGTACCGCCGCATGCCGGCGTGCTGTCGGCCTGGGGCCTGCTGGCCAGCGATTTCGTCCATTATGCGGCGCAGACCCGCCGGCTGCCGGTGGCGCCGGACTCGCTGCCGGAGATCCGCGCCACGCTCGAATCCCTGTCGGCGGAAGTGCAGGCCTATCTGCGCGACCTGGGCCTGACCGACCCGCCGCGGCTGACAGCGACCCTGGAGATGCGCTATCTGGGGCAGGCTTTCGAGATCCCGGTGGAGGCGGAGCTGGCCGCACTGCTGGCGATGGATGCGGCTGCATTGTCGGCCGCTTTTGACCGCGCGCACCACCAGGTGTTCGAATTCTCCAAGGGCGGCGGCGCGGCGGAGATCGTCTCCTTCCGGGTCGGCGCCGCGGTGGCGCCGGCGGCGCTGCCCGACCTGGCACAGGACGCGGAGGCGGCGACGCCGCCGCGGCCGATCGAAATCTTCGAGCGCGGCCGGCGCAAGGCCTGCACCCTGCTGCCGCGGAGCGCGCTGGCCGCCGGCGACCCGCCGCGGCCCGGTCCCCTTCTGGTCGAGGACGGGACCAGCACGATCTATGTGCCGGACGGCTGGACGGCGGCCGTCGGCGAAGCCCATTGCCTGGTCATGCGCCGGGCACAGGACAATCAAGAGGACAGCAGCCGATGACCGACTCGATCCCGCAGGAGGACGGCCTCTCGACCGTCGACAGGGCCGTCATCATCCAGGCGCTGGTGGCCGCGACCCGGGAGATGGGCGCGAAGCTGATCCGCTCCGCCCATTCGCCGATCGTGCGGGAGGCGGCCGACTGTTCCGCCGCGCTGCTGGACCCGGCCGGCAATGTGGTGGCGCAGGCGGAGCTGATCCCGATGCAGCTCGGCTCGATCAGCCACACCTTCGGCCCCTGTGCCGCCGCGACGCCGCCGGAAGAACTGGTGGAGGGCGATTTCTACATCTCCAACGACCCCTATCACGGTGGCCAGCACGTCCCCGACATCTTCCTGTTCACGCCGATCTTCCTGGACGGCATCCTGATCGGCTTCAGCGCCACGGTCGCGCATCACATCGACCTGGGCGGCGGCAAGCCGGGGCTGAACCCGGAAGCCTCCGACGTGCACCAGGAAGGCATCATCTTCCCGCCCAGCCGCTACAACCTCGCCCGCGACTGGCAGGGCGGGCCGTTGGAACGCTTCATCCGCGCCAATGTCCGCATGCCCGACGCCACAATCGGCGACCTGGACGCCCAGTTCGCGGCCAACGCCATCGGCGCGACCCGGCTGACGGAACTCTGCCGCAAGCACGGGCCGGCCAAGGTGCAGGCAGCGATGTCGGAGGTCCTGGACTATTCGGAGCGCCGCATCCGCGCCGCCATCGCCGCCTGCCCCGACGGCGTCTATGTGGGCGAGGACGCGATGGACGATGACGGGCTGGGCTCCGGCCCGGTGAAGGTGCGCGCCACCGTTACCGTCAGCGGTTCCGACGTGGCGATCGACTTCGCCGGCAGCTCCGACCAGGTGAAGAGCAACATGAACTCGCCCTTCGCCTCGACGGTCGCCGCGGCGGTGTCCTGCGTGAAGTCGGTGATGACCAGTGCCGACATCCCCTACAATTCGGGGGCGGTGCGGCCGATCACGGTGACCGCGCCCTATGGCAGCCTGCTGAACCCGAAGCCGCCGGCTCCGGTGCGGGCGCGCCTGCTGCCGACCTACCGGGTGTTCGACGCGGTGATGCGGGCCCTGGCCCAGGCCCTGCCGGAGAAGGTGATCGCGTCGGGCTACGACACCACCATCGCCTCCTGCCTCAGCCATCTGGGGCCGGAGGGCTATTCGATCTACCTGGAGATCTTCGGCGGCGGCTATGGCGCCGGGCCGCATAACGACGGCTGCGACGCCGTTGACAGCCCGCTGTCGAACTGCAGCAACATCCCGGTGGAAAGCCTGGACATGACCTATCCGTTCTTCCGGGTGGCGGAATATGCCCTGGTCCCCGGCTCCGCCGGCAGCGGCCGCCATCGCGGCGGGCTGGGCTTTCGCCGCACCTACGAGATCCTGGACGAGGAGGTCACCTTCGCCACCTATGGCGACCGCTTCCGCCTGCCGCCTGAAGGGCTGTTCGGCGGTGCGCCGGGGGCCTGCGCGCAGACATTGGTCGAGCGCGGCAACGAGCGGATCCCGCTGGCCTCCAAGCAGAGCTTCGCCCTGCGCGCCGGCGACCGGCTGGTGATGACCACCGGCGGCGGCGCCGGCTACGGGCCGCCGCAGGACCGGCCGCCGGCCCTGGCGGAGGCCGACCGCGCCGACGGCTTCACCGCCCCCGAGGTGCCGGCGTGAATGCCACCCATGCCGATATCGAGCTTCGCCCCGTCGACCGCTTCAACGTGGATGCGATCCTGCAGCTGACCGTGGCACCGCGACAGGCCCAGGTGGTGGCCAGCGCCGCGGTATCGCTGGCGCAGGCCCATTACGAGCCCGGCGCCTGGATCCGTGCGGTCTATCAGGCCGACCGCCCGGTCGGCCTGGTGGTGGTGTTCGACCCGCGCGATCCCGACGCGGAGCCCGATCCGATCATGCATCCCGGCGACATCCTGCTCTGGCGGCTGATGATCGACCGCGAATGCCAGGGCCGCGGCTATGGCCAGCAGGCGGTGCAGCGGGTGCTGGAGCGCTACCGCCAGGAGGATGGCGTGGAGCGCATCCTGGCCACCTACGCGCCGGGTCCGCAGGCGCCGAAGAGCTTCTTCGCCGGCCTCGGCTTCAAGCCCGAGGGGCAGGACGACGAGGGCGAGATCGTGGTGGCGCGGCCGATCCGGCTGCGCGATGGCGAGCCCGTGCCGCCGGCATCCAGCGGCGATTCCGGCGGGCCCGGCCGGACCTGAAATGACAGCAGGTCTCTTGACGTCATTCCAGGCCTTGAGCCTGGAATCCATTCCGCGAGCCGACCGGCCGGGCTGGCGGAATGGGCCCTCGGCTCGGTGGCCGAGGGCGACGGGTCCCGATATCAGTGGGACAGGCCACAGGAGGACGGGATGAAAATCGACCTGACCGGCCGGCGTGCCGTGGTCACCGGCTCCACCGCGGGCATCGGCTTCGGCATCGTGCAGGGCCTGGCCGCAGCCGGCGCCGCGGTGCTGCTGAACGGCCGCACCCAGGACCGGGTGGACGCCGCATTGCAGCAGCTTGCCGACACGGTGCCGGGCGCCCAGGCGGCCGGCATCGCCGCCGACCTGGGCACGGCGGAGGGCTGCAAGGCCTTCCTGAATGCCGCGCCGGAGACGGACATCCTGGTCAACAACCTGGGCATCTTCGGCACCGCCCCCTTCGCAAAGCTGAGCGATGCGGACTGGCAGCTTTATTTCGACGTCAACGTGATGTCCGGCGTGCGCATGACCCGCGCCTACCTGGGACCGATGGTGGACCGCGGCTGGGGCCGGGTCGTCTTCATCTCCTCGGAATCCGGGCTCAACATCCCGCCGGAGATGGTGCAGTACGGCTTCTCCAAGGCCGCCCAGATCGCCATCGCCCGCGGCCTGGCGGAAAGCGTCGCCGGCACCGGGGTGACGGTGAATTCCGTCCTGCCGGGACCGACCGACAGCGAAGGCGTGCGCAAGGCGATGGCGCGCCGCGCCGAGGCGACGGGCGTGCCGGCCGACACGGTGGCGGAGCGCTTCGTGAAGGAGCTTCGCCCCAGTTCGCTGATCCGCCGCCTGGCGACGGTCGAGGAGGTCGCCAACATGGTGGTCTATGCCTGTTCCGAACAGGCCTCCGCCACCACCGGCGCCGCGCTGCGGGTGGAAGGCGGCATCCTGCGCCATCCGGGGTGACGCCCCCCGGCCCGCCCTACACCTCCGACCGGTCCAGGGTCCCGTCGAACAGCGACAATGGCGGGTGCGCGTCCGGGTCGGTCATCACCTCCAGCAGCACCGGGCCGTCGGCGGCGAGCGCATGGCGCAGCGCCGGCCCGACCTCCCCGGCCGCCGCGATCCTGAGCCCCTCGCAGCCGCAGGCGCGGGCGATGGCGGCATGGTCGACGGGGCCGAAATGGCAGGCCGTGGTATAGGCGCCGAACTTCACCGTCTCGGCATCCTTCTGGAAGCCCAGCACGCCGTTGTTCAGGACGACCACCGGCAGCGCGATGCGGTGCCGCGCCAGGGTCTCCAGCTCCGCCCAGGCATGGGCGAAGCCGCCATCGCCGGCCAGCGCCACGACCGGAGCGTCGGGTGCGGCGAGCTTCGCACCGATCGCCAGCGGCAGGCCCCAGCCCAGGCCGGCCAGGCCGCGTGGGGTCAGGAAGCGCATGCCGGCGGCGAGGCCGCGCAGCTGCCCCACCACCCACATCGAGGCATAGCTGGCATCGCCGACCACCGTGCTGCGCGGCGTCAGCAGCGGCTGCAGCTCCGCCATCACCTGCTCCGGCCGGATCGGGCCGGCATTGGCCTGCAGCAGCGGCCGCAGGTCCTCGGCGAACGCCGACCAGGCGGTGGCGATGCGCGTCTCCAGGTTCGGCCGCGCGGCCGCACGCTGCCGCAGGTCGAGCGCCGCCAGCGCCGCCGCCAGCGCCTGCAGGCCTGCCGCCGCGTCGCCGACGAGGCGCAGCGCCTCGTGGTTGCGGCCGATCTCCTGCGGGTCGATGTCGAGATGGATCAGCCGGGCGCCCGGCGGCAGCAGCCGCCAGCTGTCGGTGCCGTTCTGGTTGGTGCGGGTGCCGACCAGCAGCACGACATCGGCGGCCACCAGCAGCGGCCGGCTGTGCCGGCCCAGCGAGCGCGGTCCGGTCAGCGCCCCCAGCACGCCGGCCGACAGCGGGTGATGCTCGTCGACCGCGCCCTTGCCCATGTTGGTGGTGAAGACCGGCAGATGCGCCGCCTCCTGCAGGGCGGCCAGCGCCTGCGGTGCGCCTGTCGCCAGCGCCCCGCCGCCGGCCAGCACCACCGGCTGCCGGGCCGTCGCGATCAGCCGTGCGGCCGCCCCCACGGCCTGCAGGTCCGGGCAGGGCCGGTCCAGCGGCCAGGCGCCGTAGTCCGCGGTCCGCGGCACCGGATCCGCGGGTGCCGCTTCGCGCAGCAGGTCGGCCGGCAGCAGCAGCGCGGCCGGCCCCGGCCGGCCGGACGCGGCGGCGAGGAAGGCCTGGTCGACATAATCGTCGACCCGGTCCGCGGTCTGGATCCGCCGCACCCACTTCGTGCAGGGCTGGAACAGGGCGATATGGTCCAGCTCCTGGAAGGCGTTGCGGTCGGCCTGCGCCCGTTCCACCTCCTGCACCAGGGCGACGACCGGCACCGAAGCCTTCAGCGCCTCCGCCAGCGGCGGCACCAGCAGGGTCGCGGCCGGACCGTTCTGGGCGCAGACCACGGCGGTCCGGCCGGCACGGCGGGCAAAGCCGTCGGCCATCGCGCCGCCCATATTCTCCTGCCGGTAGGCGATCTGCCGGATGCCGATCGCCTCGCAGGCCAGCACCACCGCCGAGGGCAGGCTCTGGCCGAAGATCATCGCCACCCCGTGCCGCCGCAGCGCCGCGGCGATCCGCCGGGCGACCGTCTCCTGTCCGTCCGCAGCCATCACGGCAGCTCCATGTAGCAATCGGCGCGTTCCTCCAGGAAGCGCTCGAAGACCTGCACCACCAGGTCGACCTCCGCCGGCCCCATCGGCGTGGAGAGGCAGCCGGAAGTGCCCCGGGGCAGCAGGATGCCGTGGCCGGCGCAGAAGCGGCTGAGCTCCGCCAGCACCGCCATCTCCGCCGGGGAACAATGCGCGTCGCGATGCTCGCGCGGCGGCCGCCGCTTCGGGTGGATGCGGAACAGGGAGGCCGCGCCGGTGATGGTGAACGGCGCCTGGCGGGCCATGCTGGCGGCCGCCAGCCGCCGGCGCAGGTCGTCGCCCAGCCCCTCCAGCCGCTGCAGCGCAGCCTGGTCGAGTGCCTGCATCGCCGCACGGCCCGCCACCATCGACAGCGGGTTGGCGGCGAAGGTGCCGCCCTGCGGCAGGGCCGGGCGGCCGCTGCTGGAATCGAACACCCGCATCACCTCGGCCCGTCCGCCGACCGCGCCGATCGGCAGGCCGCCGCCGATGATCTTGGCCAGCGCGAACAGGTCGGCCTGCAGCCCGTAGCGCGCCGCCGCCCCGCCATGGCCCTGGCGCAGGTTCAGCACCTCGTCGCTGATCAGCAGGATGCCGTGCCGCCGTGCCGCCGCCTCGACCGCCGCCAGGAAGTCCGGCTCCGGCGCCACCAGGCCGGCGCGGCTCGGCATCGGGTCCAGCACCACGGCCGCCAGCCGGTCGGCGTGGGCGCCGATCAGCCGCGCCGCACCTTCCGCATCGTTGAAGCGCAGGGTGACGACATCGCCCAGCACCGCCTCCGGCATGCCGCGATAGTAGGGCACCGCCGACGGCGCCTCGGCAGGCCCCCAGGTCCCGGGTTCGCTGGCCTGGCTGACCTCCACCCAGTCATAGGCGCCGTGATAGGCGCCCTCCACCTTGGCGATCGCCGGCCGGCCGGTGAAGGCGCGCGCCGCCTTCACCGCGAACAGCACCGCCTCGGTCCCGGAATTGCAGAACCGCAGCCGGTCCAGCCCCGGCACCCGGCCGCAGAGCAGCTCCGCCAGCGCGATCTCGTGCTCGGTCGGGTTGGCGAAGGCGGTGCCGTCGCGAAGCTGGCGCTGCAGCGCCTCGGTCACCGGCGCGAAGGCATGGCCGTGGATCAGTGCGGTGTAGTTGTTGTTCAGGTCCAGGTAGCGCCGCCCGTCCAGGTCGTGCAGCCAGGCGCCGGCGCCGTGGCTGACATAGCGCGGCACCGGGTCGCGCTCCACGGTGACACGGGTGGTGCCGCCGGGCAGCACCTGCCGCGCGCGGGCATAGGCGTCGCGGGAACGGGCGCCGGCCGCGCCGCCGGCCTGCGGTGCGCCGCTCATGCGGAGGCTGCCGGTCCGGCGGCGGCGCCCCGCAGCCGCCGGGTGGCCGCGTGGTCGACCGCCGCCCCGTCCGCGGTCAGCGCCACGCCGTAGACCGACCGCGCCGCTTCCGGGCTGACCACCCCGTCCGCCACGTCGCGCAGCACCGCCGCCGGATCGCGGCGCCTCGGGTCGCCCCAGCCGCCGCCGCCGGGCGAGGCGATCGCCAAGCGCAGCGGCGGCAGCGGCCGCACGCCGTATTGCGGTGCCTCGACAGGCGGTCCCGCTGCCGGTGCCAGGCTCATGCTGCCGACCGCGCCAGTCCCGCCGCCGACCGTGCCGAAGCCGGAGGGGCGGCGGATGCCTTCGCCGCGGAAGGCGAACTGCGCCGGCTCCAGGATATCGGCCTCGTACGTAACCCCGGTGCCGCCGCGGAAGCGGCCGGCGCCGCCGCCGTCGCAGCGGAATTCCTGGCGGCGGATGGCGACCGGATAGAGCTGTTCGAAGACTTCGACATCGGGCAGCGACATGCCGCCGAGGGTGGTCAGCTGGCCGATGGTGTTGAAGCCGTCCCTGCCGCGCACCGCGCCGCCGCCGGAAGAGCCGTGCCAATGGTACATGACATAGGGCTGGCCCTGCCGGTCGGGGCCGGAGGTGATGCAATAGGCCACCTTGCCCCAGCCGGCGCAGGCGCGGTCGGGATCGACCTGCGCCAGGGCCTGCCAGCAGGCATGCACGATCTCCCCGGCCGGATAGACGGTGTTCATCGTCATCGCGGCGGGAAAGCGCGCGTTGACCACGCTGCCTTCCGGCGCGCGGATGGTCACCGCCCGGCAGGCCCCCTCGTTGCGCGGCAGGTCGGCGTCCAGGAAGGCGCCCAGCGCCATGTAGACCGAGGAGCAGGTATTGGCGAGCGAGCTGTTCTTGAAGCCGCGGGTCTGCGGGTCGGTGCCGGCGAAGTCGAACAGGATGGCGTCGCCCTCGATCCGCACCGTCACCCGCACCCGCACCTCCACCGCATCGAAGCAGTCGGTGTCGCTGCCATCCTCGCCCTGCCAGCGGCCGTCGGGCAGGCGCGCCAGCTCCGCCCGCATCATCCGCTCGGCATGCTCCAGGATCGCGGCCAGGTAGCGCCGGCCCTGCGCGACACCCAGGTCGGCGACCAGGGCGGCGATCCGCTCGGCGCCGATCCGGGTCGAACCGAGCATGGCGCGGAGATCGCCGTCCAGCAGGTGGGGGCAGCGCGAATTCAGCAGCAGCAGCTGCCAGAGATCCTCCCGCAGCCTG
>NZ_JBHRTR010000034.1:241324-246020 GCF_042646425.1 Marinibaculum pumilum | reverse complement strand
TCGGCGGCACCGCCGCCGATATCGGACTGGTGGGCCCGGTTGCAGGCGAAGGCGCAGGGTTCGCCGTCGACGAAGACCGGGCGCAGCACGGTCCAGTCCGGCAGGTGGTTGTTGCCCGCTTCGTAGGGGTCGCTCAGCAGGAAGACGTCGCCCGGCGCCATCCGTCCGCCAAAGGTGTCCAGCAGGGCGCGCATCGCGAAGCCGCCGCCGCCGGTATGGATCGGCAGCCCGTCCGCCTGGGAGGCGATCGCGCCGTCGGCGGTGCCGATGAAGCAGGAGAAGTCGTGGCTCTGGCTGAACACCGGGCTGCGCGCGGTGCGGGTCATCACCCAGCCCATCTGCCGGGCGATATGGTCGAGCTGCTTCTGCACCAGCGCCAGCAGGACGGGATCGTCCGACGTCTGAGGGGCAATCATCTGGGGGGCGGTCATGCGGACGGGACCTCCGGAAAGCGGATGGCGTAATTGCCGAAAGGATCGACCTCGAGCCGGTCGCCGGCGCCGAGCACCAGGGTGGTGCTGGTCTCCTCGATCAGGGCCGGGCCGGCGAGGCGCTGGCCGCAGCGCAGCGCGGCGCCGTCGAAGACGGGCACCGATTGCAGGCCGCCGGCCTCGGCGACATAGACCTCGCGGATCTCCGCCGGCTGCGGGGCTGCATCGTCCGGCTCGGCCGCGGGCATCTCCGGCTTCGGCATCAGTCCGGTGGCGGCGAGGCGCAGGTCGACGATTTCGATCCGGCCGTCGGGCTGGACATGGCCGTAGAGCCGTTCGTGCGCCGCCTCGAAGCCGGCACGCAGCCCGGCCGCGGCGAAGGCTGCGCCGGTCTCCACCGGCAGCGCCCATTGCTGGCCCTGGTAGCGCAGGCCGAAGGCCCGCTGCAGCCGTATCCGTTCCGGCGGCAGGCCGTCGGCGTCCAGCAGCGCGCGCCCCTGCGCCTCCAGCCCGGCGAAGGCTGCGTCGACCTCCGCCGCGGAGACCCGGTCGAGGTCGCGCAGCCATGTCCGCTGGAAATCGTGCCGCATGTCGGCGTGGCACATGCCGAAGGCGCAGAACAGGCCCGCCAGGCGGGGCACATAGACGCCGCGGCAGCCCAGTGCCCGCGCCACCGCGGCGGCGTGCATGGCGCCGGCGCCGCCGCCGGCAACCACGGTGAAGCGGCGCGGGTCGTAGCCACGCTCGATGCTCACCTGTTCGACGGCGTGGCGGACCTTCTGCTCCATCAGGCGGACGATGCCGGCGGCCGCGGCGATCGTGTCGATGCCCAGCGGCCGGGCCAGGCGGTCCACCGCGGCGCGGGCGAGATCCGGATCCAGGTCGATCAGCCCGCCGGCATAGCGGCCGGAGCGCAGGCGGCCGAGCACCAGCTGGGCGTCGGTGACCGTCGCCGCCTCGCCGCCCAGGCCATAGCAGGCGGGTCCGGGCCGGGCGCCGGCGCCGCGCGGACCGACCTGCAGCATGCCGCCCGCATCGCAATGCGCGATCGTGCCGCCGCCGGCGCCGACGGTGTGGATCTCCACCGACGGCACGCTCAGATGCTGGCCGGCGACGGAAAGCCCGTCGGTCATCGCCACCGTGCCGTCCTGCATCAGGGTGACGTCGCAGCTGGTGCCGCCGATCTCGATGCAGATCAGGTCGCCGCTGCCGATCGCGCGGCGCAGGTATTTCAGGGCGCCGACACCTGCCGCCGGCCCCGAGAGAACGAGCGAGATCGGCCGCGCGGCGACCTGCGCCACCGACAGGATGCCGCCATTGCTCTGCACCAGGGAGAGCCGGCCGGGCAGGCCGGACGCGCGCAGCTCGGCATCCAGCGCCTGCAGGTAGGGCACCACCAGCGGCCCGACATAGGCATCGGCGGCGGTGGTGGCGCTGCGGGCATATTCGCCGATCACCGGCGCCACCGCCGTCGAGCGGCTGATCCAGACCTCCGGCCAGAGGGCACGGATCCGCGCCTCGCAGGCCTGCTCATGCGTGTCGTTCAGGAAGCTGTTCAGCAGGCAGATTGCGACCGCCGCGCAGCCCTTCCCGCGCAGCTCCTCGATGGCGGCATCGAGCGCCGCCGGCGCCAGCGGCCGTTCCACCGCACCGTCGCGATCGATCCGCTCCGCAACGGTGCTGCGGCGGCTGCGCGGTACCAGCACCTCCGGCCAGGGCGCGCGGTGGTCGAACGGGTCGTCCCGCAGGCCGCGGCGGATCTCCAGGGTGTCGCGGAAGCCTTCGGTCGCCAGCAGGCCGAGCTTCGCGCCCCTGCCTTCCAGCATCGTGTTGGTGGCGATGGTGGAGCCGTGGATGAACAGCTCGCACTGCGACAGCAGTTCGGCACGGTCGAGCCCGAGCTGCGCCGCCGCCAGGGCGACCGCCTGCATCACGCCGGCAGCGGGATCCGCCGGCACGGAAGGGCTCTTCGCGGTGCGCACGGCACCGGCGGCGTCGACCAGCACCAGGTCGGTGAAGGTGCCGCCGATATCGACGCCGATGCGCCACGGGGCCTTCAACGGGGGGGCCTTTAACGGGGCGGCCTGCAGCGGGCCGGGGTTGGGCAGGATCTCTTGCATCGCGGGAAAGGGTCCGGGTGAAGGGCGGGTCGTTGCTTCAGCCCGGAGCATAGTGATGTTTGTTATAACACTTCAAGCAGAAATCCGGGTCGCTTGCCCCGTTCAGCGGCTCCGGCCGCGTTCCGCGCCCTTGCCCGCGCCGGCTTCCGGGTTCGATTCGATGAAGCGCAGCAGCCGTTCCTCGCCGCCATGCAGGTCCAGCTCGATCGCCGCACGGGTTGCCGCGGGGTCCCGGCTGCGCAGCGCGTTCATCAGCGCCAGATGCGCGTTCACGCCTTTCCGGGTCTGGTCGAATTCCGGGTAGAGGAAATTGAACGCCGGCCCGATCTGCAGCCACAGGCTCTCGATGATCTGGCACAGGATGGGCTGCTGCGCGGCCTGGTAGACGGTGAAGTGGAAGCGCTCGTTCTCCCGCAGCACCGACTTGTAGTCCTTGCGGTCCATGGCGCCGACGATCCGCAGCTGCAGATCTTCCAGTTCCGCCAGCGTATCCGGCCCGATATGCGGCACCGCCGCCTCCGCGGCCATCGCCTCCAGCGCCAGGCGGATGCGGTAGATCTCCCTGATCCGCGCGCGGGTGAGCTTCGGCACGAACACGGTCCGGTTCGCGCCCAGTTCCAGCGCGCGTTCCGCCACCAGCCGGTTCAGCGCGTCGCGCGCCGGCGTCGGGCTGACCCCGAGCGCGGCGGCGATGGTGCGGATGGTGATCTTCTGCCCCGGCAGGAAAGCGCCGCCCATCAAGGCGCGGCGCAGCTGCGCATAGGTGCGCTCCGTCAGGGTGTCGACCCGGTCGACGGTCTGGATTTCGGCGCCTGTCACGGGCGGCTTCCTCACTGCTTGGGCACGGGTCCGGCATGATCCCTCAAGCCGGAGGCTGTTGACAGGCCGCATTCGCGCGGTCAACGTGTTATTTGTTATATCACTTGTCTGACAGGGAGCCAGACCCATGCGTCGCGCAATCCTCACCTGCCTCGCGGCGGCCCTTGCCGGCCTGGCCGCGCTGGCCTCGCCCGCCATCGCGGCGGAACCCCTCAAGATCGCCGTCATCGAGACCCTGAGCGGCCCGGGCTCGAACACCAACCGCCTCTATGCCATCGGCCTGAAACACGCCATCGACATGGCGAACGAAGATGGCGGCTGGGGTGGCACGCCGATCGCGCATGCCGAATATGACAGCCAGGGCACCACCTCGGTCGCGGCGGAGAAGGTGCGCGCCGCGATCGGCGACGGTGCCCATATCATCGTTACCGGCGGTTCCTCCGCCATCGCCGGCCAGATCATCGAGGATGTCCGCAAGCACAACCTGCGCAACCCGGACGCGCCAGTGATCTTCATGAACGTCGGCGCGGAGGCGACCGAGCTGACCGGCGCGAAGTGCAACTTCTACAGCTTCAAGTACGCGATGAACGCGGAGATCCGGGTGAAGGCGCTGGTCACCGCGATGAAGGCGGCCGATGCGCTCGGCGACAAGGTGTTCTCGATCAACCAGAACTATTCCTGGGGCAAGGACATGGACGCCGCGATCAAGCGCTATGCCGATGCCGGCGGCTACGAGGTGGTCGATTCCGTCCTGCACGACGTCAACAAGATCCAGGACTTCGGCCCCTATGTCGCCCGCATCAAGGCCTCCGGCGCGGACACGGTGATCTCCGGCAACTGGGGCAGCGACCTGATCCTGCTGCTGAAGGAGATCGCCGCCGCCGGGCTGGAGGTCAGCTTCGGCGGCCCGTTCCTGGAACTGCCGGGCACCCTGTCCAGCGCCGGCGACGCGGCGCTGGGCTACTACACCGCCGACTTCTACCTGCCCGAGGCCGGCGGCGCCGGCGCGCAGGAGCTGTTCGCCGACTACCGCGCCCGCAGCGGCACGATGCCCTCCACCAGCGAGGTGAAGTCGCTGTTCCTGCTGGCCAACCTGCGCGATGCGCTGGCCCGGCTGCAGCCCGGCGACGAGGTCGACGTGACGGAGATCGCGCTGGCCCTTGAGCAGGCGCAGGCGGAGACCCCGATCGGCGGCATCGCCATGCGCCGGGACGACCACCAGGCGGTGGTGCCGCTCGTCGTCTCCAGGGTCTCCAAGGATGCGCAGGTCAAGGTGGACGGCACCGACATGGGCTTCACCCCGGTGGAGGTGGTGCCGGGACCGCA
>NZ_JBHRTR010000034.1:220235-241213 GCF_042646425.1 Marinibaculum pumilum | reverse complement strand
GGCTCCGGGCGGGCGACCTCCCCCCGCCCGGAGCCGCCGCCACCCCGCAAACCAGGGCCGAACGGATCCGAACGATGGAATTCGTCACCATCTCGCTGCTCAACGGGGTCAGCTACGGGCTGCTGCTGTTCATGGTCTCAGCCGGCCTGACCCTGATCTTCGGCATGATGGGCGTGCTGAACTTCGCGCACAGCTCGTTCTACATGCTGGGCGCCTATTTCGGCTACAGCATCGCCCGCTTCAGCGATTTCTGGCTGGCGCTGCTGCTGGCGCCGCTGGCGGTGGCCGTGCTGGGCGGCCTGATCGAGAAGTACATGCTGCGCCGGGTGCACCGGCACGGCCATGCGCACGAGCTGCTGCTGACCTTCGGCCTCGTCTTCATCATCGAGGAGCTGGTGAAGATGTTCTACGGCCACTACTCGCTGGAGAACCCGATGCCGGCGGCGCTGGGCTTCAGCGCCTTCGAGCTGTTCGACCTCAACTACCCCTTCTACCGAGTCTTCATCGCGCTGGTCGCCGTGGTGATGTTCACCGCCGTCTTCCTGCTCTCCCGCTTCACCCGGATCGGCCTGGTGGTGCGGGCCGCGGTGCGGCGTCCCGACATGGTGGAGGCGCTGGGCCATGACGTGCCGAAGGTGTTCCTCGGCGTGTTCGCCGGCGGCGCGGCCCTGGCCGGGCTCGCGGGCACGGTCGCCGGGGTGTTCTACCCGACCGGCCCGACCATGGCGCACGAGCTCGGCGTGATCGTCTTCGTGGTGGTGGTGGTCGGCGGCCTCGGCTCGCTGGAGGGGGCCCTGCTCGCCTCCCTGCTGATCGGCGTGTTCTCCAGCTTCGCCGTCGGCCTCGACTGGTCCGCGGCCGACGGGCTGGCGCTTGTCGGCCTTGGCGACTGGGCGCTGGGCGCGGGCGGCGTGCTGACGACCAAGCTGTCCACCCTGGCGGGCGCCATCCCCTTCGCGGTGATGCTGCTGGTGCTGCTGCTGCGGCCCGCCGGACTGATGGGAGAGAAGGCATGAGCGGCAAGGCAGACAGCATGGCCCCCACACTTCCGGCAGCCGCGCCCGGTGCGAGTCGCCGGCGGCGCGCGATGTTCCTGGCGATCGCGGCCGTCATCGTGCTGCTGGCGACGATGCCGCTGGCGATCGGCGACCGCTTCCTCTTCACCCTGATCCAGATGCTGGTCGGTGCGCTGTTCGCGCTGTCGTTCAACCTGCTGTGGCGACATGCGCGGCTGCTGTCCTTCGGCCATGCCGCCTATTTCGGCATCGGCATGTTCGCCACCATCCACCTGATGCGGGCGGTGGAGGGCGGTGCGATCGCCCTGCCCGCACCGCTGATCCCGTTCGCCGGCGCGCTGGGCGGCATGCTGCTGGGTGCCGCGGCAGGCTGGTTCGCCACGGTGCGCACCGGCACCTACTTCGCCATGATCACCCTGGCGATCGCGGAGCTGATGTACGCCCTCGGCCCGCAGCTGGAGCCGCTGTTCGGCGGCGAGATGGGGATGTCGTCGATGCGGATGCCCTGGGCCGGGCTCAGCATGGGGCCGATCGCGCAGATCTACTGGCTGGTGCTCGCCTGGACCCTGCCGGCGATCGCCTCGCTGTACCTGTTCGGGCTGACGCCGCTGGGCCGGGTCGCCTTCGCGCTGGGCGACGACGAAACCCGGGTCCGCTTCCTGGGCTACAATGCGCGGCTGACCAAGACCATCGTCTTCGTCGTCTCCGCCACCTATGCCGGCCTGGCGGGCGGGCTGCTGGCCTTCGTCACCGAGAATGTGAACTACACGATCTTCAGCGGCACCGTTTCCGCGGCTGCGGTGCTGCACACCTTCGTCGGCGGCTCCGGGCTGTTCCTGGGCCCGGTCTTCGGCGCTGCCGGCCTGACCCTGCTGGGCGCGCTGCTGGCCGACACAACCCGGCTCTGGCTGCTCTACCAGGGGCTGATCTTCGTCGGCGTGATGCTGTTCGTGCCGCAGGGCCTGACCCCGCTGGTACTGTCGCGCTGGCGACGATGGCGAGCGCCCGAAGGCCGGCGCGTGCTGTTCCGCGATGCCGCCCGGACCCTGCTGTTCGTGCTGCTTGCCGCGCTGGCTGTCGGCGGCATCGAGGCCCTGAACGCCGCGCTGGCCGAGCTGAGGCGCAGCTCATGAGCGCCGCAGCGGAGCAGAGCCGGCCGGTGATCCGCCTGGACGGCCTGCGCAAGTCGTTCGGCGCGCTGGAGATCATCCGCGGCGTCGAACTGGACGTGCAGGCCGGCGAGCGCCACGCCCTGATCGGCCCCAACGGCGCCGGCAAGTCCACCCTGGTCGGCCTGATCTCCGGCCTGCTGCGGCCCAGCGGCGGACGGGTGCTGCTGAACGGCCGCCGCATCGACGGGCTGTCGCCGGAGCGGATCAACCGGCTGGGCCTCGCCCGGTCGTTCCAGATCACGCGGATCTTCCCGCGGCTGTCGGTGATGGAGAATCTGCGGCTCGGCATCATGGCGCGGCACGGCATCCGCTTCGGCGCCTTCCGCCTCGCCGACAGCTACGAGGCGGTGGCGCGGGAGACCCGCGAGATGCTGGCGACGATCCGGCTCGGCGGTCGCGCCGACGCGCCGGCCGGCGAACTGACCTATTCGGAGCAGCGTGCGCTGGAGCTGGGCCTGGCGCTGACCACCGCGCCGGAGGTGATCCTGCTGGACGAGCCGACGGCGGGCATGTCCCGCGACGAGGCCGACCATGTGGTGGCGCTGATCCGCGACGTCACCCGCGACCGCACCCTGCTGATCATCGAGCATGACATGGATGTCGTGTTCCGGCTCTGCGACCGGGTCTCGGTGCTGGTCTACGGACAGATCATCGCCTCCGGCACGCCGGAGGCGATCCGCGCCGATGCCCGCGTGCAGGAGGCCTATCTGGGCAGCGAGGTGGCGGCATGAGCCTGGCGATCGAAGGGCTGCATGCCGGCTACGGGCAGGGCCATATCCTGCAGGGCGTCAGCTTCGCGGTGGCGCCGCGGCAGATCGCCGGCATCGTCGGCCGCAACGGTTCCGGCCGCTCCACCACCCTGAAGGCGATCGTCGGACTGGTGCCGCCGCAGGCCGGCTCGGTGCGGCTCGGCGATCGCGAGCTGGCCGGCCGCAAGGCGCATGAGATCATCCGTGCCGGCATCGCCTATGTGCCGGAGGACCGGCAGGTGTTCGAGAACCTGACGGTCGAGGAGAACCTGGTGCTCGGCCGCCAGGATCCCGGCGGCGACCGTGTCGCCTGGTCCGCGGCCCAGATGTACGACTATTTCCCGCGCCTGAAGGAACGGCGCAACACCCGGGCCGGCAACCTGTCGGGCGGCGAGCAGCAGATGCTGACCATCTGCCGCTCCCTGCTCGGCGCGCCGAAGGTGATCCTGATCGACGAACCGACGGAAGGCCTGGCGCCGCACATCGTCGCGCGGGTGGTGGAGGTGATCGAGGATATCCGCCGCCAGGGCGTTGCCGTGGTGCTGGTCGAGCAGAAGCTGACCATCGCCCTGAAGATCTGCGACATCATCCATGTGGTCGGCCATGGCCAGGTCGTGCACAGCGGCCCGCCGGCGGAGATCCGCGACAATCAGGAGATCCGGCAGCGCTGGTTGGAGGTGGCCTGAAGCGGCCTTCAGTAGAGCGTCGTCAGCCCCTCCCGCGTGACCAGGTCGAACAGCTCGTCCTCTGTCATGTCGAGCTTCGCCTGGGCGATCATCGCCTTGCCGATGTCGGGCAGGTCGGTGCTGCCGGGCCAGCGCTCCGGCTCCCACAATCCGCTGCGGATCATGCATTTCGGGCAGTGGATGAAGGCGCGCTCGACATGCAGGACGATGGCCAGCGCCGGCACCCTGCCGTCGATCGCCATGCTTTCCCGCAGGTCGCGGTCGCGGACGATGCGCGCCTCGCCGCTGATGCGCAGGGTCTCCGTCTTGCCCGGGATCAGGAAGATCATGCCCAGGCGCGGGTCGCGCAGCAGGTTGCGGAAGGTGTCGGCGCGGCGGTTGCCCGGCCGGTCGGGGATGGCCAGGTGGCTGTCGTCCAGGACCTTCACGAAACCCGCCGGATCGCCCTTCGGCGACAGGTCGATATGGCCGTCCGGATTGGCGGAGGCGAGCACGCAGAACGGCGAGCGGGCGATGAAGCCGCGACAGACCTCGTCCAGCCGGTCGACCACCTTGCCCGCAATCTGCGGCAGCGGCGGCGGGATCACCGCCTCCAGCTCCGCCTCGTTCGTCACGAAGTCCCGGAATCCTGCGAAGCGGTCGCTCATCGCGCCCTCCCTGCATCCGTGCCGCCATCATCATCATATCGCATGATGGCGCGACGGTACGGTGGCGGGCAGATCTCCGGTCGCAACCGTCCTCAGGCGGTGCCGGCGCGGCGGAAGCGGCCGCCCAGCAGCAGCCAGGCGGCGAGCGACATGTTCAGCAGGTTGAAGGCGATGCCGTTCATGAACGCCACCTGGTAGGAGCCGGTCAGGTCGTAGATCAGGCCCGACAGCCAGCCGCCGATGGCCATGCCGACGATCGTCGCCATCACCACCAGGCTGATCCGGAAGCCAGCTTCCGATGCCGGGAAGTACTGCCGCACGATCAGGGCATAGCTGGGCACGATGCCGCCCTGCGACAGGCCGAACAGGGCGGAGATCACGTAGAGCGACATCAGCCCGTCGAACGGCAGGTAGAAGAACAAGGCCAGGCATTGCAGGCTGGAGGAGAGCAGCAGGATGCCGACCCCGCCGATCCGGTCCGCCAGCACGCCGCAGGCCAGCCGGCTGACGATGCCCAGGCCCAGCATGGCCGCCAGCATCTCCGCCCCCCGCGCCGGGCCGTAGCCCAGGTCGACGCAATAGGCGACCAGATGGACCTGCGGCATCGACATGGCGATGCAGCAGGCCAGGCCGGCGACCACCAGCAGGACCTGCAGGGCTCGGGGCGACAGATGCGGCGTATCCACCCGGTCGTGGGCGGAGCGGATGACACTGCCGCCCGCGGCCACCTCCTCCACCGGCGGGCGGCGGCGCAGGGCGAGCGCCAGCGGCACCATCAGCACGACGCAGGCGATGCCGATCACCACATGGGAACTGCGCCAGCCGATCGTGTCGATGCCGTATTGCAGCAGCGAGGGCCAGAGGGTGCCGGCCAGGTAGTTGCCGCTGGCCACGATCGCCACGGCGATGCCCCTGCGGCGGCGGAACCAGAGCGAGACATCGGCCACCAGGGCGCCGAAGCTGGCGGAGGCGCCGATGCCGATCAACAGCGCCTGGGCGGCGACGAACTCCCACAGATTGCCGGCGAAGGACACCAGGACATAGCCGGCACCCATCAGCAGGGCGGCCAGAATCATCGGCACCCGGATGCCGAAGCGATCGGCGAGCCGCCCCATCAGCACGCCGCCGACGGCGAAGGCCAGCATGGTGGCGGTATAGGGCAGCGACGCATCGCTGCGGTCGACGCCGAACTCGGCCTCCACCGCCGGCAGGGCGACGACCACCGACCAGAGCCCGATGCCGCCCACCGTCGCCAGCGCCAGCGACAGGCAAAGCCGCTGCCAGGCATAGCGTCCGTCGATGTCGTAGCGGCCCTGCTGCGCGGCCGCGCCGGCCGTTGCCGTCCGTTCGCTCATGGGTGTCGTCCCGCACGGAAACGGCCCCCCTGTCCGCGATTGCCGGCGCACGACGGCAATCGCCAGACCATGACGGCGGCGTTCCCCCTGTTTATCGAGAGCGCCATATAGCGGAGGAACCGGCGGCTTGGAACAGGCGCCGCGTGCAACCCAGGCCAGTCCGGATCGCGGAACCGACCTGCGCGGGCCTGCTAGTCGGTCCCGCGGGGCCGGTAGGCAGAGCCACCCGGCTTGTCGGCGCGGGACAGGATCAGCTCGTGCAGCACCATGTCGACCTGCTCGCCGTCGGCTGCCAGCGGCAGGTTAAGGATCTCGAAGTCGTAGAGCCGCCGGTCGGGCTGGAAGATGCGGCCATGGCCGCGCAGCGGCCGGCGGTTTTCCAGCAGCCAGCGGAATCCGGCCTTCATCGGGGTCAGGAACTTTGGCGGATAGAGGTCGTGGAAGTCCATTCCGGTGCGGTCCCGGCCCATCGCCTTGGTGATCGCCGTGCCGATCAGGCGATAGCGCATCCGCAGGGGATCGCCCCGGATCTCCGTCAGGACGAGATAGGGCAGATGCTTCACCAGTTCGTCCGGCCGGAAGTCCGCCCGCGCCGGCAGCCAGCCGTCTCGGCACTTGCCCTGCCAGAAGGCGAGCAGATCGACCAGGCGCGGATGCTGCAGCCGCAGATCGGGATCGACCGCCAGTTCCGGTCCGGCCTGCGGCCTCATGGCCAGGTTCGGTGTCGTTGCCGCCATCGCGTGTCGCCAGATCGCCGGATTGCCCGATCGCCGGATTGCCGGATAGCAGGATTATCGGGGGCAGGCAGGAGCCACCGGCCTCCGTGCCGGAAGCGACGCAGTCTATCGACCCGGCGGCGAAATACCAGGGGATGCGCCGGCTCAGACCTCGGAATCCAGGGTGAACAGCAGTTCGCCCAACACCATGTCGACCCGCGCGCCATCGCTCGAAAGCGGCAGGTTCAGGATCTCATAGCGGTAGAAGCGCCGGTCCGGATAGAAGGCGCGGCCATAGGTCCGCAGCGGCGCGCGGTGCGCCAGGATCCAGCGGAAGCCGGCATAGATCTCTTCCAGCAGGTCCGGCCCGTAGAGTTCGTCGTACCAGGCGCCGGTATTGTCGCGCTGCATGGCCTGCACGATCGCCGTGCCGAGCAGACGATAGCGCAGCCGCAACGGTTCCGCCTGGACGTCGATCAGTACCAGGTTGGGCAGGTGGCGCAGCAGGTCCGCCGGCCGGATGTCGGAACGGGACGGCAGCTCGCGTTCGCCGCGCTTCCTCCGCCAATAGGCCAGAAGCTCGCCGAGCCGCGGATCCTCGAACCGCAGGACCGGATCCACGCCGACCGGACCGCGCGGCGGGGCGTCCGGCAGATCGCCGGGGCCGCTGGCCATCGTCACCGTCCCGCAGCTCCGGCAATCGGCATCCGCGGGTCCTTCACAGCGTTTCCGGAATCTCGAAGAACAGGCCGCCCACGACCATCGTCACCCGGTCGTTGTCCGGCGACAGCGGCAGGTGCAGCATCTCGTAGTCGTAGAAGCCGACCACGTGATGGATCGCCCGGCCGTGGGTTCGGACCGGCGCCCGCGCGGCCATCATCCATCGATAGCCCGCCTCGATCCGGGCCATCGCCGGCGGTGGACAGATCTCGTCGCAATAGCGGCCGGTGCTGTCGCGGCCAACGGCCTCCGTCAGGGCGGTTCCCAGAAGGCGGTAGCGCAGGCGCAGCGGCTCCGTCTCGATGTCGATCAGGAACATGTACGGCAGCAGGCCGGGCAGGTCCGCCGGGCGGATATCGCCACGCGCCGGCATGGTGCGCGGCCCGCTTTTCGCACGCCAATAGTCCAGCAGGACACCGAGCTGCGATTCGCGGTACTGCAGCGCCGTGTCGATCTGGATCGATCCCCTTTCGCCTGCATCCGGCGGCTCGAAGCCGCCCTTCCGGATGGTGCCGCGCGTCTCGATGCAAGCCTCCGCTGGTCGGGTGACCCGGTCGGCCCGCCGGCGGGATGCGGGCGGCGAACCGGTTTCACCGCCAGTCTAGGTCGGCACGCGCCGAACGCCATTATACCGAACGGTAGGGCCTGCGCCGGGTCAGCTGCCGATCATCTCGCCGCCATTGGGATGCAGCACCTGGCCGCTCATGAAGCTGCCATCGCTGCAGGCCAGGAACAGGTAGCAGGGCGCGATCTCCCAGGGCTGGCCGGGGCGGCCCATCGGCGTGGAGGCGCCGAACTCCGCGACCTTCTCCGCCGGCATGGAAGCCGGTATCAGCGGCGTCCAGACCGGGCCCGGCGCCACGCCGTTCACCCTGATCCCCTCCCCCAGGAGGTTGTTGGAGAGGGTGCGGGTCAGCGCCACCGCGGCGCCGCGGGTCGCGGCATAGTCCAGCAGGTGGCTGCTGCCGCGATAGGCGGTGACGGAACAGGTATTGATGATGGTGTCGCCGGCCGACAGGTGCGGCCGCGCCGCCTGCACCATGTAGACATAGCCAAACAGGTTGGTGCGGAAGGTGCGCTCCAGCCGTTCCGGCGGGATCTCCGTCACCTCGGTCTCGTGATGCTGCTCGGCCGCGTGGTTGATCAGCACGTTCAGCCCGCCGAAGCGGTCCACCGTCCGCGCCACGGCATCGCGGCAGACCTGCGGGTCGCCGACATCGCCGCGCAGCAGCAGACATTCGCCGCCTTCTGCAGCGACAAGTTCCTGCGTACGGGCGGCATCCGCGTCTTCGTCGAGATAGAGGATGCCGAGCCGGGCGCCCTCCCGGGCGAACAGGATGCTGACGGCACGGCCGATGCCGCTGTCGCCGCCGCTGATCAGGACGGTCTTCCCCGTCAGGCGGCCGCTGCCGGGATGACGCGGCATCGGGTCGGGCGGCGGCACCATCTCCGCTTCCCGGCCGGGTTGATGGGCTTGTTCCTGCGGCGGCTGCTTCTGCGACATCACGGGGCTCCTGGCTGGTTTCCCCCGCGCAACCGCCGGTGCCGGTTTAAGGTTCCAGCGGCGATGTCCCGCTCAGCCGCCCATCCCCATGCCGCCGGACACGCCCAGCACCTCGCCGGTGACGAAGGCCGCGTCGTCGGAGGAGAGGTAGGCAACGGCAGCGGCGACCTCCTCCGGCCGGCCCAGCCGGCCGACCAGGGTCAGGCCCTGCATGGCCTTCAGCAGCTTCTCGCCGCTGGCGGCGATGCCGGCCCGGACCAGCGGCGTGTCCACCGGGCCGGGCGCGACGCAGTTCGCGGTGATGCCGTAGCGGGCATTCTCGCGCGCGATCGACTTCGTGAAGGCGATCACGCCGCCCTTGGCCGCGGCATAGATCGATCCGCCCCGGCTGCCCTGGCGCCCGGCCTCCGAGGCGATATTGACGATGCGGCCATGGCCCGCCGCCTGCATCGCCGGCAGCGCCGCATGGCAGGTGGCGAGCACCGACAGCAGGTTGACCGCCAGCAGGCGCTGCCAGTCCTGCGGTGCCGTCGCGGTAAAGAAGGCGTGCTGATCGACCCCGGCATTGTTCACCAGGATGTCCAGGGTGCCGGCGGCGGCGATCGCCGCCTGCACCGCCGCGTTGTCGGTGACGTCCAGGGTCACGGCCGTGCCGCCGATTTCGTCTGCCAGCGCAGCGGCGCCGTCGCCATCCAGGTCCGCCAGGATCACCGCCGCGCCGTCGGCGGCGAGCCGGCGCGCAATCGCCGCGCCGATGCCCTTTGCCGCGCCGGTGACCAAGGCGCGGCGCCCCTGCAGGGCGGCCATCAGCGGCCGGTGAAGGCCGGCTTGCGCCGCTCGATCACCGCGGCCAGCCCTTCCCGCGCATCGGCGGTGCCGGAGAGTTCGGAGACGGTGCGCGCCTCCTCCGACAGGCAGGCCTCCATGCCCAGGCCCATGCCGGAGCGCAGCAGGCGCTTGGTCGCCGCCAGCGCCTTCGGTGCGCCGGCCGCCAGCTCGGCGGCCAGGGCCTTCGCCGCGGACATCAGCTCCGCATCCGGCACCACGCGGGTGACGATGCCCAGCCGCAGCGCCTCGTCGGCGTCGATCACCGGGTTGGTCAGCAGGATCTCCGTCGCCTTCCGCATGCCGACCAGCCGCGGCAGGTTGACCGAGGTCCCGGCATCCGGGGCCATCGCCACCCGGGTGGCGCCGGCCAGGAACTTCGCGCCCTCGCCCGCGACCACCATGTCGGCGGCGCAGACCAGGCCGAAACCGCCGCCGCCGGCGGCAAAGCCCTGCACCGCGATCACCACCGGCGCCTGCAGCCGCGACAGCGACAGCACCGCGTCCTGCAGATAGGCGGTCGCCTGGCGCACATAGTCCGGCAGCGCCTCGCCGCGGGCATGGAAGGCCTGCACGTCGCCGCCGGCGCAGAAGTTCTTGCCCTCCCCGGTCAGCAGCAGGACGCGCACGTCCGGCTCGCCATGGCAGAGCATGATCGCGTCGTACAGCGCCTTCAGCAGGTCGACGCTCATGCCGTTCGCGGCGTCGGGGCGGTTCAGGCGCAGATGCGCCACGCCGTCGGCAAGGTCGAGCAGGACGAGGCCGTCGGCGATCAGGGTGCGTGTCTGGGTCACGGAAGTCTCCCGCGGCCGGGCGGTCCCGGCCGGCTGCAATTCAGAATGGCGGTCAGATGAGGAAGGACAGGGTGAAGAGCGGCTTGTCCAGGTTCACCAGGGCGACCTTCTTGCGCACCATGCGCAGGCCCTCCGGGGTCTGGCGCAGGCTGTAGTCAGTGCGCGCCGCCCAGAGGGTTTCGCCGCGATTGTTGGATTCATAAACCAGCACGTTGCAGCCGGCCGCGATCTCAGCCCCATCGACGGAGAGGATCTCGACATTGGTCACCATGTGGCGCAGGCGGGAGGCCGGCTCCTGGGTATAGCGCTTGCCCGACAGCAGCTGCCGCACCCGCACGCCGATGCGCGACCGGTTGTCGTAGATGATCGACATCTCCCGGTCCGGGTCGATGTCGTCGGCATTGGCCGGCACCCAGTAGATCGCGTCGTCGGTCCAGAGCGCTTCCCAGGCCTCGTATTCATGTTCGTCCTGAAGACGGGCCTCGCGATAGATGAAGGCTTCCACCCGGCGCTGCAGGTCGGCATCCGCCTGCAGCGGCGGGTCGGCGAGCGCGGCGGCGGCGGACATCATGCCGCCTCCATCAGGCTGCGCCAGTGCTGCCAGATGCCGCGGCTGGGCACCTCGTCGGTGGCATGGGCGACCATATGGCCGTCCTCGTCGCGGCGCTCGCGATGGCGGCCGCGGCCGAGGTAGAGCCATTCCGGCTGCAGGCTCTGCACGCCGCGATGGGTGCGCTCGTACATCTCGGAATCGTCGGCCAGCAGGAAGCCGGCCGGGCCGACCGAACCCATGGTCTGCTGGCGCAGGCGGCGGTTCAGGTCGGGTGCGCCCTTGAACTGCAGCGCGGTGACATGCTGCACCGTATCGTCGACGGCGCGCGCCTGCAGCACGAAGACCTGGATCTCCGCAATGAACAGATTGGGGAAGATCATCACATGCGGCACGCCGTCGATCATGATCTGGCGCGCCCGCTCCGCTCCATAGGCGGCTTCCATCTTCGCGGCATAGTCGGGCAGCCGGTCGGTGGAGGTGCCGAACCAGCCCATCGGCTTGTCAAGCCGGCGGAATTCGGGGCGCAGGTCCAGCTCGGTATGGCCGTTGCCGAAGTCGCGGGTCAGCGCCGTGGAGCGTGGCCCATACAGCGCGCCGATGCCGGATTGCACCGCGGAGAAGATCGAGGCATGGACGAAGGCGGGGTGATAGCCGTCGGTCTCGTTCTCCAGCACGAACTTCCAGTTCGCCTTCACCCGGTGCTGCAGGAAGCCGGCGGTCAGTTCCACCTCGCCCTCCGGCGACATATCGCAGACCCGGTCCAGGGTCTGCGCGGCGCCGCCCAGATACTCGATCAGGCTGGGCCCTTCGGTCGCGAAGGAGCCGAAGACGAAGCCCCGGTAGCTCGCCACCCGCGGCACCCGGCCCAGGCCCAGGCCCAGCGCCTCCATGTCCTGTCCCTCATAGCCGTCGGGGAAGGCGAAGGCGGTCAGCTTGCCGGTATTGGCGAAGGTCCATTTGTGGAACGGGCAGGTGAAGGTGCGCGCATTGCCCTTCGCCTGCATGCAGACCTGGTTGCCGCGATGCGGGCAGCGGTTCTGCAGCAGGTGGATCCGCCGGTCGCGATCGCGGGTCATGATGACGGGCTGCGGGCCGATCGACTTCAGAACGAAGTCGTCGGGGTTGGGCACCTCGCTCTCATGGCCGACATAGACCCAGGTGCGGTACCAGATCCGCTCCAGCTCCGCCTGGAAGACCGCCGCATCGCTGTAGAGCGAGCCGTGGACATGGTCGTCGCGGATCAGCCGGCCGAGGTCCGGCACTGCCGCCGCCGCTGTCAGGCCGGTGTCGTGCAAGGCCAGGTTCATGTCGCCCTCCCGGATCCGTCACTGGTCTGGTCAATTAATTGACCGGTTGTCCGGTTTATAATACGCTGCGACAAAATGTGCAAGCCTGCACAGCCAACGAGGATCGGGAGAGACGCCAAGATGGGCCAGCCCAACGCCACCATGCTGCATCCGGAAATGGAAGCGCTGGACCGCGACGATTTGCAGGCGATCCAGCATGCCAAGCTGGCGAAGCTGGGCGCCCGGCTGGCGGCGGCGCCGGAATGGGTGGCGCAGTTCGCCAAGGGCGGCGTGCATCCGAAGGACCTGGCCGACCCGCAGGCCCTGGCGTCGGTGCCGTTCCTGGACAAGAGCCAGCTGCGCGAACGCTACCCCTTCCCGATGCTGACCGAGGATGTGGGCAGGGTCACCCGCTTCTGCGCCACTTCCGGCACCACCGGGCTGCCGGTGCTTTTCGGCTATACCGACTGGGACATGAAGGGCCTGCTGGCGAAGCAGGTCGCGCGGCAGCTCTACGCCCATGGCCTGCGGCCCGGCCATCGCGGCTATAACGGCTTCGGCTTCGGGCTCTGGGTCGGCGGCCTGGCCTACGACCTGGGGATGGCGGAGCTGGGGGTGATCAACTTTCCCGTCGGGCCGGGCCGGTCGGACCTGGTGGCGGAATGGATGCGCGACATGCAGTGGGACCTGGCCACGGTCTCGCCGGTCTTCCTCGCCTCCCTGATCCGTGCGGCACGGGAGAAGGGGATCGACCCGAAGACCGAATGGCGCCTGCGCTTCGCGGTGATCGGCGGCCAGTCGGTCAGCCGCGCCTTCCGCGACGAGCTGGAGGCGGAGCTGCCGGACGGCTTCAAGAGCTTCAACACCTACGGCACCACTGAGGCCGGCGGGCCGATCGTCTCCGTCGCCTGCCCGCACAGCCACGAAAACGACGAGATGCACCTGATCAACGAGGACAGCGTGCTGACCGAGATCCTCGACCCCGATACCTTCAAGCCCGTCGGCCCGGGGGAGATCGGCGAGATCGTCGTCACCACCCTGGACAAGCAGGCCTCGCCGGTGGTGCGCTGGCGCACCCGCGACCTGGTGCGGATCTCCGACCAGCCCTGGGACTGCCCCTGCGGGCGCAAGGGCATGGCGAAGATCGGCCGCATCATCGGCCGGTCGGACGACATGCTGAAGGTGCGCGGGGTGCTGGTCTATCCGTCGCAGATCGAGGATGTCGTCGCCGGTACGCCGGGCACGGTGAAGGAGGCCTGGCAGATCTATGTCGACAGCCTGGAGGTCTCGCCCAAGGAGATGGTCGTCGCCATCGAGCATGAGCGCAGCTACAACGGCAGCGCCGACGACCTGGCCGGCACGGTCGGCCGCGCGCTGCAGAGCCGGCTGGGCCTGAAGGTGCCGGTGGAATGCCACCCGGAAGGCACCCTGCCCCGCTACGAGGCGAAGGCGCAGCGGGTGCAGGTCCGCAAGTAACGGATCGCGACGGGACGGAACCCACGACAGGGCGAGAAGATGGCGCGCACCCAGGCGGAGAACTATCCGGAAATCCGGAAGGAGATCCTGCGCCGCTCCGCCGCGCTGTTCGCCGCCCGCGGCTATCCCAACGCCACCATCGCCGACCTGGCCGCCGCCAACGGCATGTCGCGCGGCCTGCTCTATCACTACTTCGCGTCGAAGGAGGCGATCCTGTCGGAGATGCTGCACGAGCATCTCGACATGATGCTGGCGGAACTGCGGGACGCCGCGCAGGACGGCGACAGCCTGGAGGCCCGCTTCCGCGGCGCCGTCGCCCGCATGTGCGTCATCAATGCCGGCTCCCAGGACCTGCAGGTGGTCCTGCTGCACGACCTGCAGAACCTGGGCGACGAGGACCGCGCCGCCATCGTGGCGAAGCAGCGCGCCATCCTGGCGGTGATCGGCGGCCTGGTCGGCGACCTCGACGCCGGCCGCACCCCGCCCGCCGCCCGCCCCGCCCAGACCATGATGCTGATCGGCATGATCAACTACACCTATGTCTGGTACGACCCGGCCGGGCCGGTGGGGCCGGAGGCCTATGCGGGGATGGTGGCGGAGACATTTCTGGCGGGGCTGGGCAGATAGCCACCGACAGGCATCTTTCGCGGCCGACCGTGATAGGATGGCTGGACTCTGAAGGAGGCGATGATGCCGACACCTGAAGAAATCGCCCGCCGCCTGGAACTGTTCGAGCAGGGTTTGGCGAATGCCGCGGTCGAAGGGCAGCACCTGGATCCCAGCGACGAACTCTTCGCCCGGAGCCTGATCGAAAAGGGTCTGAGCGTGGAGGAGCAGGCCACCGCGATGACCGCGCATTTTGAAGCGAACCCGCTCCGCGGCCGGCGCGTCGGGAGGCAGTGAGCGATCCCTTCCTGTCGGCGGACGGGAAGACCCTTGTCAACGTCTGGGGCCTGACGGACCCAGGCGAACTCGAGCGGCGCGAGACCTATTTCAGCGCAATCCGGATGCAGGATCTGCCCAGAATCGCGCTGACCTTTGCCGGCTACAGGAAGCTGCACCGCCATCCACGCCTTCCGGGAAGGCAATGGGCGCGTCCAGCGCGCCCTGATCTGGCGTATGAGACTGGAAGCGGGTCACCGGATCGACATCCGCCAGATCTCGCGCGAGGGCTGGATGACAGCCGCCATCGCAAGCAACCGTTACGGAGACCTGCAGCCGATACAGGTCCTGATCCGCGATGCCATCGCTCCCGCCTGAGATTCCGTGGCCCCGGGATGCCATGCCATTGGGGTTGCGCAGCCATTGCTGGCAGGATGACCGGAGAAACGGACATGGATCGGCGGAGGAAATGGCGATGGCGAGGGACTGGGCGGCCCTGTCGGCGGAACTGGAGCGGCTGCTGAAGGTGCGCAGCATTCCGTTCGGGATGAAGCTCTTTGCCGACCGGGCGGAGATGGAGGCGATCCCGAAGATCCGGCGGCCGCAGAAGATCCACACCCTGGACCAGGCGGTGGGCCAGGCGGCGCGGCTGGGCTGGACGGTGGGGATCACCGCGGACGACCTGGTCGGCGCGCAGTGCCGCGCGGTGGTCGGCCTGGGCCATGCCAAGGACCCGGCCTGGCGGTCGGGCCGGCACATGGTCGGCGTCTGGTTCGAGACCGAGGCGGATGCCACCGAGCACCAGGCTGCGATGCATTGCGTGGCCGACGGCCAGTACGAGGCGCTGGCCCTGGCGCCGCTGGCCTCGGGCCGGCTGGACCCGCCGGACATCGCGCTGTTCTACGCCACGCCGGGAGCGATGATGTACTTCATCAACGGGCTGCAATGGTCGGGCTACCGGAAGTTCGACTGGGGCGTGGTGGGCGAAAGCGCCTGCGCCGATTCCTGGGGCCGGGCGCTGAAGACGCGGGAGCCCAGCCTGTCGATCCCCTGCTTCGCGGAGCGCCGCTATGGCGGCGTGCTGGATGACGAGATGCTGATGGCCCTGCCGCCCGACCAGCTGGACCAGGCGATCGCCGGCATGCACGCGCTGGCGAAGAACGGCTTCCGCTATCCCTTCCCGCAATACGGCATCCAGCAGGACGTGCGCGAGGGGATGGGGGTCAGCTACCCCGCCCGCAGCGCGTGACCGCCGCGGCCCTTCGCCCCCGGATGCAGCCAACCTGAATGCCAGGCTGGGCCCTCGACCTCGCCGCCGGCTTTTCGCTGGGTTTCGGCCTGATCATGGCGATCGGCGCGCAGAACGCCTTCGTGCTGCGCCAGGGCCTGCGGCGGGAGCATGTCGGCGCCGTGGTCGCCGCCTGCGCCCTGTCGGACGCGGCGCTGATCGCCGCCGGGGTGGCGGGCTTCGGCATCCTGGTGGAACGCGCCGCCTGGATCGCGCCGCTGTTCCGCTATGGCGCCGCCGCCTTCCTGCTGTTCTACGGCGCCCGCGCCGCCTGGTCGGCCTGGCGGGGCGGCGAGGCGCTGGACCCGGCCGCCGGCGGCCGGCAGCGGCTGGGGCCGACCCTCGCGACCTGCCTGGCGCTGACCTGGCTGAACCCGCATGTCTATCTGGACACCGTCGTGCTGCTGGGCTCGGTCGCCGCGCAGGCGCAGAACCGGCTGGCCTTCGGCATCGGTGCGACCGCCGCCTCGCTGGTGTTCTTCACCGCTCTCGGCTTCGGCGCGCGCCTGCTCTCGCCGCTGTTCGCGCGGCCGGTCACCTGGCGTGTGCTGGACGCGCTGATCGCCCTCGTGATGTGGGCCATCGCCGCCGCGCTGCTGCTGGCGGAAGGTTGAGCCTCCAAGGTCGAAGTCCGGCGATCACGTATTGCGACTGATTCTCAATACTCGTAGCATGCGCCCGCCATCGCCCTGATCGCACCCGGCCGTCCGGCGCTGCGATGGCCGCCGGTTGCGATGCGGCCCTGCCGGAACCGGCGCCTGCCATGACCCGACGGACAACCCGGCCGCGCGCCTTCCGCTCCCTCGCCCAGGCGGTCGAGAGCCATTATGCGGAGCTGCACCGCTTCGTCGCGCGCCGCACCGGGTCGGCCAGCATGGCCGATGACGTGATCCAGGAGACCTGGATCCGCGCCAGCACCGCCGGTGTGGCGATGCCTGACAATCCGCGCGCCTATCTGTTCCGCATGGCCGGCAACCTGGCCGTCGACCATTTGCGCCGCGGCCGGCCGCAGGACACGCCGTTGGACGGGAACTCGGACGGGACGGTCCCGGAACAGTCGCTGGTCAGTCCTGAGCCGGGTCCGGATGCGGTCGTGGGCGCGCGGGAAGAACTGGCGATCCTGGCCGAAGCGGTGCGGGAACTGCCGGAGAAATGCCGCATCGTCTTCCTGCTCTATCGCGGCCAGGGCCTGACGATGCGGGAGATCGCCGCCCGGTTGCAGATCTCGGAGAAGACGGTGGAAAAGCATATCGCCCGGGCGATGGTGCATTGCCGAGCCCGGCTGCAGGCCGCAAGGCGCCAGGTATGAGCCGCGGCCGGACCGATGCAAAGGAACCGCGCCGGCAAATGGGGGAAACGGTGCCGCGCGACGGTCATAGGTGCATGAAGCAGTGCAGTCGCATAGCGATCCGCAAGGACCGGTCGCCACAGCCGGCGGGCCGGCCGTGAACCCGCCGACAGGCGCAGAACCGGGCAATAACGACGCGCCGGTCCCCGATGCGATGCTGGAGACGGCCGCGGCCTGGCTGGCACGCCGCCGGGAGCCGCCAGCCAATCCGCGCGAAGCGGCGGCACGGGAGGCGGCCTTCGCCGACTGGCTGGACGCCGATCCGCGCCATGCCGACGCCTATGCGCAGGCGAGCGAATTGTGGGCGGCGCTGGAGGTTCCGGCCGGCAGGGTCCTTGCGGAGCAGCCGCCCCTGCCGGCCCTGCCCGACCTCGCCTCGCGCCTGCCGCCGCCGCGGCATCGCGGGCGCCGCGGCCGCGCCCCGCAGCTCACCGCCCTGGCCGCCTGCCTGGCTCTGGTGGTGGCCGGGATCCTGTTCTGGCGGGTCGGCGGGCTCGACAGGCTGGCGAGCGACCATGCCACCGCGGTGGGCGAGCTTGCCTCGATCAGCCTGGCCGATGGCAGCCGCATCGACCTGAACACCGACACGGCGATCGCCGTCGACCTTGCCGGGGCGCAGCGGCAGGTGACCCTGCTGCGGGGCCAGGCGATGTTCGACGTGGCGCCGGACCCGGCACGGCCTTTCGTGGTGGGCACGCCGCAGGGCGAGATCCGGGTCACCGGCACCCGCTTCGATGTCCGGCTGGCGGATGACGGCGCGGTGGTCAGCCTGCTGCATGGCCGGGTGGCGCTGTCCGGTAGCGGCGCGTCCGCCGCCGCGGCGATGCAGCTGTCGTCGGGGCAGCAGGCGGAGATCGGTCCCGACGGCCCCGGGCCGGCGCGCCCGTTCGACGGGGCACAGGTCACCGCCTGGCTGCGCGGCCAGTTCGTCTTCTACGACGCGCCGCTGGCCCGGGTGGTGGGCGAACTGAACCGGTACCGCACCGGCCGCATCCTCATCCTCGACGAGGGGCTGGAGGACCTGCGGGTCAGCGGCGTGTTCCGCATCGACCGCCCGGAAGAGGCGCTGCGGGTCATCGCCGAAACCCTGCCGGTCGAGGTCACCCGCCTGACGGACCTGCTGGTGGTCCTGCGCTGACCGCCAGCTTTTGCCACGCGCCGAAAATTCTTCGAACGCGGGATGGGGGATTCCAGCCACTGCCATCGTCACAGATCAAAATGCGAATGCTTCGTAGACGCATTTCATGTTCTGTGAGCGAGGGGGCAGAGGAATGGCGGGCAATCCGGCGGGCCGTGGAATAGCGTGGCGCAGCGAGCGGGCGGGGCCGACAGCACCGACGGCGCGGCTGCTGACGGCGGGCATCGCGCTGCTGGCCTGCCTGGCGGCCACGGCGGCGATCGCCCCGCCGGCCCGCGCCCAGTCGCAGGAAAGCGGGACCGGCAGTACGGCGTCCCGCACCTGGCGGTTCGACATCCCGGCCAAGCCGCTGCCGCAGGCGATCGCCGACTTCTCCGCCATCACCGGCATGCAGGTGCTGTATACCGAGGCGGCGACCTACGACCACCAGGCGCCGGCGCTGTCGGGCAGCTTCACCGCGGGCGAAGCGATGGGACGCCTGCTGGACGGCTCCGGCCTGGCCTGGCGCACCACCCCGACCGGGGCGCTGACGATCGAGCGCGCCGGCGGGCCGGCCCCGTCGCAGACCAGCTTCCTGAAGCCGATCACCGTCTATGGTGCAAAGAACAGCACGGTGCTGGGGGATTCCACCGCCAGCGTCGCGGTGGTGACGGCAGAGGAGATCGAGCGGCACGAGCTGCGCGACCTGGACAGCACCTTCCGCATGATGGGCAATGTCCTGGACGGCGACTGGAACGATGCCGGCTTCGTCATCCGCGGCATCAACTCCGAAGGGCTCACCCCCGGCGGCCAGCCCCTGGCCAGCATCTATGTCGACGGCACGCAGCAGACGGTGCAGGGCGCCCGGCGCGGTGCCAGCGGGCTCTGGGACGTGGAGCAGGTGGAGGTCTATCGCGGCCCGCAATCGACCCTGTCGGGCCGGGCCGCGCTGGCCGGCGCGGTCTACGTGAAAACGAAGGACCCTGTGTTCGACTGGGAGAGCAAGGCGCAGGCCACCGTCGGCACCCTGCACACCTATGGCGGTGCGGCGACGGTGAATGCGCCGGTGTTGAAGGACCAGGTCGCGCTGCGCCTGTCGGCCGAATACGAGCAGTCGAAGAGCGACCTCCACTACCCGACCTACGAGGCGTTCGACCGCTATGACGATTTCGTCCACGACACCTACTACCAGGTGCGCGGCAAGGCCCTGTTCCTGCCCAACGCGCTGCCCGATACCAGCGCGCTGCTGACCTATTCCTTCGCCCATGACGCGCCCACCATCGACGATATCGCCGGGCCGGGCCTGGGCTTCTCCTATGACGACCGCCGCGGCGACTTCAATCTGCCGGTCTTCACCGAGGTGCGGTCCTCCGACACCCACAATGCCTCGCTGGAGATCCAGCACGACCTGGAGGCGCCGGTCACCCTGACCTCGCTGACAAGCTACAGCTTCACCGACCTGCAGCGCCCGTCGATCAACGAAGGCACGGCAGGCGAAACCAATGTCACCGAGGGCTATTTCAAGGAAAGCATCGCCAGCCAGGAGTTCCGCGCCAATTATGACGGCGTCCGCCTGACCGCCGTCGCGGGCATCTACCTGGCGCAGGAGACGTCGAAGAACACGCGCGACCGCCCCAACTATTTCGGGCGCACCACCCACCTGGAAGGCAGCGAGGACCTGTTCAACGCCGCCGCCTTCGGCGAGGCGGTCTACGAGGTGATCCCGACCTGGAAGGTCGTGGCGGGGGGCCGCCTGGACTATGTCGACCGCCGGAACAGCACCTATTCCACGACCAACGGCGCGGTGGTAACCGACACCGACACCAGCAATACCGACCTGGTGCCGCTGCCGAAGCTCGGCCTGATCAAGGAGCTGGCGCCGGGCCACAGCCTGGGCTTCACGGTGCAGCGGGCGTTCCGCACCGGCGGTGCCGGCGCCAATGGGGTGACGGGCCAGACCTTCACTTACAAGCCCGAGTATGCCTGGAACTACGAGGCATCCTATCGCGGCAGCTTCCTGGCGGACCGCCTGCAGGTGGCTGCGAACGTCTTCTACATGGACTGGAGCGACCAGCAGGTCGAGGTGCAGCAGATCGCCGGCAACTTCAACTCCAACATCATCACCAACGCGGCCAGTTCCACGGTGAAGGGCTTCGAACTGGACAGCCGCTTCACGGTCAACGACCAGCTCACCACCTTCGCCTCGATCGGCTATGTCGACACCCAGTTCCGCGAATTCGTCGACGCCAATCTGGGCGACCTGTCCGGCCTCTCCTTCCCCGAGGCGCCGAAGTGGAACATCGCCGTCGGCGGCACCTGGGAGGCGCCGAACGGCCTCTTCATCGGCGCCGACGCGAAATATCTCTCCTCCTACCTGTCGCGGCTGGACGGCGCCCCGTTCGAATATCTGGACGCCTATATCGTCGCCAACATGCAGGCCGGCTATCGCGGCGAGGGTTGGGACCTGACCCTGTGGGCGGAGAACCTGTTCGACAATGACTATTTCACCTACGAGGCGCTGAACGCCGCCGACCAGGGCATCGCCGCAACCCTGGGCCCGCGCCGCGTGTTCGGCGCCACGGTCACCGCGCGCTTCTGAGCGGCGGCAGGCGCCGGTGCCCCTGCTGCAGGACGGCCTGCCGGACTGGCTGGCGGTTGCGCTCGCCGCAGCGGCGCTGCTCGCGGCCAGCGGCCTGCTACGCGCCGGCCGGCCCCTGCCCGTCGCCGGCGGCCTGGCCCTTGCCGCGGCCGCGCTCGCCCTGCTGGGCTTCGCCGTCGGCTGGGGGATCGGGGTGCCGGCCTGGCTGGGCCTGCTCGGCCTGGCGGGATTGCTGGCGGCGCTTC
>NZ_JBHRTR010000034.1:218415-220099 GCF_042646425.1 Marinibaculum pumilum | reverse complement strand
GGCGCGCTGCGCCCGGCCGCCACGACGGCCGCCGCGCTGGCCGGCGGCCTGGCCCTGTCGGTCGCGATCGGCCTGGCATTGAGCCGGCACCTGCCGCTGCCGCCGGTGGACCGGGCGCTGCTGTCGGTGGTGCTCTGGCCATTGCTCTGGGCGGTCGGCGCCCTGCTTCTCGGTGCCGCCCGACGCCCCTGGCGGGACTGGGCGTTCGCGGCAGTCCTGGGCGGCCTCGCCCTGCTGGCCGTCCAGACAGGGTAGCCGCCGATGGGACAGCCCTTCCTGAAGGCATTGTACGGCCTGCACCGCTGGCTCGGGCTGGGGCTGGGCCTGCTGCTCTACCTGGTCTGCGTCTCCGGCACCGTGGCGCTGTTCACCGCGGAACTGGCGCCCTGGGCGCGGGCCGGCATGGCCGCGACGGCGACCGGCCCTGCTGCCGCCCCGGACAACCTGACCGGCCTCGACCGGCAGCTCGACCGCCTGCTCGGCGAAGCCGGCGGCCGTGCCGCGAGCATCTTCGTGCACCTTCCCGACGGCTGGCGCGACCATGCCGAGATCGCGATGCAGCCGCATGGCGACGGGCCGCCGCAGCGGATCGCGGTCGACGCCACCGATGGCCGCCCGGCGCCCGCCGGCGGCAGCATAGCGGCGGAGATCGTGACGCGGCTTCACACCGACCTGCTGCTGCCCTCGCCGCTCGGCCGCTACCTGGTCGGCGGCCTGGGCGCGGCGATGCTGGTCTCGCTTCTCTCCGGCATCCTGCTGCACCGCCGGATCCTGTCCGACCTGTTCACCCTGCGCCTGGGGCGCAGCCTGCGGCTGGCCTGGTCCGACAGCCACCGGTCGCTGGGTCTGTGGGGCCTGCCCTTCCACCTGATGATGGCGCTGACCGGTGCGATGCTGGGCTTTGCGGCCCCGGCCCTGACCCTGGCCGCCGCAACCGCCTTCGACGGCGATCTGGCTGCGGCCTTTGCCGCGATCGGCGATCCGCCTGCGGCTGCGACCGGCCGCGACGCCGCCCCGCTGCCGGCCAGCAGATTGCTGGACCATGCGACGGCCGCCCTGCCCGGCCTGGTGCCGGACCGGATGGAGATCCGCGAGGCCGGCGATGCCGGTGCGACCGCGACGGTGATGGGCCGCCTGCCGGGCCGGCTGGTCTATCTGCCCTATGTGGTGCTGGAAGCCGCCACCGGGCGGGTCCTGTCCATCGCCGACTGGAGCAGCGGCAGCATCGGGCGGCAGGTCTATGCCGCCGTCACCCCGCTGCATTATGGCAGCTATGGCGGGCTCGGCCTGAAGCTCCTCTACGCCCTGCTGGGCATCGGCACCTGCCTGCTCGTCGCGTCAGGCCTGCATATATGGAACAGCCGCCATGTCGGCGCCGGCGGCAGCGCCCTTCTCGTCCGGCGCCTCACCGGCGGCATGGTGCATGGCCTCCCGTTTGCGATCGCCGGCCTGTTCCTGGCCGAGCGCCTGGTGGGCCGTGCGGCGGAGCCCGCCGCCGGCTGGCTGCCCTGGCTCTTCCTGACGCTACTGGTAGCCGGTCTGGCCTGGCCGTGGTGGCGCGGCACGACGGCGGCAGCCCGCGACCTGACCCGCCTGCTGGGGCTGCTGCTGGTGCTGCTGCCGGTCGCGACCTTCCTGACTACCGGGACATCGCCGGCTGGCGCCCTTGCCGCCGGCACACTGC
>NZ_JBHRTR010000034.1:151869-218273 GCF_042646425.1 Marinibaculum pumilum | reverse complement strand
GGCGGCCGCGCAGCCCGGCCAGCGCCACCGGAAGGTTCAGCGCCGCCGCCGCGATCATGATCGCGAAGCCGGTCTGCGCCGCAGCCACCGCCGTGCCGCTGTCGGCGCCATGCGCCAGGAACAGCCCGCCCAGCAGGGCGACCGCAAAGATGCCGCCGCTCTGCCGCACCGTCTGGATCAGCCCGACGGTGGCGGCATGGCCGTCAGCCGGCGCGGCGCTGATCGCCGCGGTGCCCGCCGGCAGCAGCGACAGGCCGACCCCGATCCCCGACAGCAGCATCGCCGGCAGCTGCACCGCCAGGTCCATCCCCGGCAGGCTCCAGCCCCACCAGGCCAGCCCGGCCAGCGCCAGGACGGCGCCCGCCAGCTTCGGCCAGGCCGGGCCGATCCGGTCGTAGAGCCAGCCCGCCACCGGCACCATGCCCGCCCAGCCGCCGACGAAGGCCAGCATCACGAAGCCGGTCGTTCCGGGCGACAGGCCCATCAGCCGTTCGAAATAGATCGGTGCGAAGGTCAGGATGCCGATAGTGACGGTCTGCAGCAGCCACAGGGTGGGCATCTGCATCGCGAAGTCGCGCCGCCGCAGCAGGTGCAGCTGGACCAGCGGATCCGCGACCCCCCATTCGCGCCAGACCATCACCGCCAGGGACGCCAAGCCCAGCGCCACCGTGCCCAGGGTGGCCGGCGACAGCCAGCCCCAGTCCGCGCCGCGCTCCAGCCCCAGCACCAGCAGCGCCAGGCCCAGGATCAGCGGGATCGCGGTCCAGCGCAGCAGCGGCCCGCCCCCGCCCTCCGTGCGGACGGACCGCGACGCGGCCCGCGCCCGGGTCATCGCAATCGCGGCCGCGGCCAAGGGCAAGGCCACCAGGAAGATCATCCGCCACGACAGCTGCTCGGTCATCAGCCCGCCCAGCACGGGGCCCAGGATGAAGAAAACCTGTCCGGCGCCGATAAAGACGGAGATCGCGCGGCCGCGCATATCCGCCGGGACTGCCGCCACAACCGCCGCCATCGCGGCCGGCAGCATGACGGCACCGCCTGCGCCCTGGAGGGCGCGGAAGGCGATCAGCCAGGGCGCAGCCAGGCCCGGCAGGTCCGGGGTCAGGCCGCAGGCGAGCGAGGCGAGCGCGAAGACGGCGGCACCGGCCTGGAACACCCGCACCCGGTCCAGACGGTCCGCCAGCCGCCCGCCCAGTGCGGTCAGGGCGGTGACCGCCACGATATAGGCGTTGACCGCCCAGCCCGCGACGGCCGGGCCCAGGCCCAGCTCCGCCCGCAGGCTGGGCAGTGCGACGCCGAAGGCGGTCACGTCGAACAGCACCAGCGCCGACGCCGCGGTCAGCGCGATCACCAGCCACCAGTCGGCCGACTGCCGCCCGGCGGCGGCACGTGCTCCGTCCGGCATGCCCTTCTCCCTTTGCGGTGCGGTTCCGATGCCGGCCTAGCAGGCCGTCGCGCGCGCCGCCTGCTTTCGCCCGAGAGGCTCCGGCGGGAGCTTCGGCTGCCGGAGCAGGGCCTGGGACCCGTCGCGCTTCAGCATCTGCGGCAGGATGCTGGCCCCACCCGCCGCCGATCGTGCGGTCGCCGCCGGCACCACCCGCGCCAGCAGCGCAGGCAGGTGGCGGTCGTTGAAGTAGACGCCGCCGATGAACTGCATCCTGCGGACGCTCAGGCCGTCCGGCCCGCCGGTGGCGAGACGGGCCAGATGCGGCTCCACCCGGCGCTGCGCCAGATGGGGCACATCGCCGTCCAGCAGACCGTCGACCAGTGCCGACCAGTCCTCAGCGGCGGTGTCGCGCCCTGCCAGAGAGCCGGCCCCGGCCGTGGGGCGGCAGCGGCGGATCTCCCAGTCGCCGCGGTTCGCCTTCAGCTCCCGCGCCAGCGGAACGCCTTCCAAGGTCCGGGTGCCGCGGCCCAGCAAATAGCTGTCGGGCAGGTGCCGCTGGACCACCCGTCGCTGGGCCTGCGTCAGGCGCGCCCGGACCGCGGGCCGGGTCAGGGCGGCGAAGACCGCTTCATCCTCCGCCACCGTCATGGCGGCGAAGGTGTTGACCATCAGAAAGGCATTGTCGCGCACACCCCGCAGGTAGCTGGCGAACCTCACCTCCGCGCCGGGGGGCCAGCCTCCGCCAGGGCCCAGCATCGGCTGAAGGTCCAGCACGGCGGCGACCCGCGGCCCGCCCCGCGCCATCCGATAGCCGTCGTCGAAGACCAGGTCCTCGGCCCTTCCGATCGCGGCCGTCAGTCCTTCGCGCTCCAGCGCGGCAATCGCCTGCGCCACCTCGCACCTGTCCTGGGTCCGGTCCAGCAGCACCGCCACGCTGCCGTCACCCGGACGGGACCGGCGGATCAGGTCGGCAATACTGGATCCCAGGCCATGGCTTTCATGGCTGCAATCCTCGTGAATGCCCGCTGCCTGAAGGAAATCCGGCGCTGTCGCCATGAACCACCGGCGCAGCTCGCGCACCGCGCAGTAATTGGGCGCCCGTGCCGCCCTGGCGGAGAGGAACTGCGGATCCCCCTTCCTGTCGATGGTAAAGTCGTAGCGGCCGATGCCCTGCCAGTAGCGCCCCTGCCGGATCATCAGCGGGCGCAGGCCGTCATACCGTGCGAACAGGGCGGCAACCTCCGGTTCGCCATCGACGAACAGCTGGACGACGGTTTCGATCGCGGCGAAGACCTGGCGGGCCAGCCCGGCCAACCGCTCGCGCTGGAGGTCCGGCACCGCCATCGGCAGCGGCTGGACGTCACAGCCGGCCAACGGGCGGCTGAACGCGGCCGCTGCATGGCTGAGCGCGTCGCGATACCTCAGATAGTCTGCCGGCCGGCGCAGCGCGCGGTCCGCCGCCGCCTCGGTCTCCGCCAGCAGGATGCGCATGTCGCCCGGTCGCACCGTGGCGGACGGCATCTCCCTCGCCGCGATCTCCATGCCCGAAATCTCCAGTGAATGAGGGCCGGGCGGCACACCGCACCGGACATTGCCAAAGCAGTTATGTCGGCAGGGATAGCGCCGCGCAGGGACCCGGCCGGTGTCGAAGGCGCGCGCGAATGCGGCACAAGCGCGGCAGGTGCAGGCCTCCCTGCGATCGGAGCGCCGGGCTATCGCTGCGGCGCCGCGGGCCCCCGTTCCGGCGGTGCGCCGCGCAGGCCCAGCAGCGCCACCGGCAGGTTCACAGCGGTCGCCGTCAACAGGACAGCGAAGCCCAGCTGCGCAGCATCGAGTGCGGCGGCGGATGACCCTGCACCGCCCGCGGTGTCGAGGAACAGCCCGCCCAGCAGGGCGACGGCGATCATGCCGCCGCTCTGCCGCACCGTCTGGATCAGGCCGACCGCCGCGGCACGACCCTGCGGTGGCGCGGCGCCGATCGCCGCCGTGTTGGACGGCAGGATCGACAAACCGACCCCGACCCCCGCCAGCGCCATCGCCGGCAGCTGCGCGGCCGGGCCGAGATGCGGCAGGCTCCACCACCACCAGGCCATGCCGGCCAGGGCCAGGACGGCCCCGGCCAGCTTGGGCCGTGCGGGCCCGAGACGGTCGTGCAGCCAGCCCGCCATGGGCACCATGCCGGCCCAGCCCGCGACGAAGGCGAGCATCACCAACCCGGCGTCCGATGGCGACAGGCCGAGCATCTTCTGGAAGTAGATCGGCGCGAATGTCAGCACCCCGATGGTGACCGTCTGCAGCAGGCAAAGGGTCGCGAGGTGCAGCGAGAAGTGGCGCTGTCGCAGCAGGTGCAGCTGCACCATCGGGTCCGGTGCCCGCCATTCCTGCCGGACCGCCACTGCCAGCGCGGTGGTGCCGAAGCCGAACGCGGCGAGGCTCTGCCAGGACAGCCAGCCCCAGTCGCCGCCGCGCTCCAGCGCCAGCGCAATCAGGGCGAGGCCGGCGATCAGCGGCAATGCGGTCCAGCGCAGCAGCGGACCCTCGGCCGGGCGGGCGGCGGCGCCGGCAATCCGCCTGCCGCGCAGACGGGTCATCGCGATCGCCGCTGCCGACAGCGGCACGGCGACCAGGAATATCGCGCGCCAGGACAGTTCCTGGGTCAGCAGGCCGCCAGCGATCGGCCCGAGGATGAACAGCACCTGCCCGGCCCCGATATAGAGCGACACCGCACGGCCGCGGCGGTCCGCCGGGACGGCGGCGACCACCGCAGCCAGCGCCGCCGGCAGCATCAGCGCACCGCCAGCGCCCTGCAGCGCACGAAAGGCGATCAGCCAGGGCCCGGCGATCTCCGGCGCCGTCGGCGCCAGGCCGCAGGCGAGCGAGGCGATGGCGAACAGCGCCGCGCCGCACTGGAACACCGTCAGGCCGTTCAGCCGGTCGGCCAGCCGGCCGCCCAGCGCGGTCAGCGCGGTGACAGCGACGATATAGGCATTCACGACCCAAGAGGCGGTGCCTGCCGAAAGTCCCAGCCCTTCGCGAAGGCTGGGCAGCGCCACGCCGAAGGCGGTGACGTCGAACAGCGCCATGGCCGAGGCGGCGGTCATCGCCAGGACCAGCCACCAGTCGGCGGCAACGGCCGTCCGACCCGCGGCGGCAGAACCGGAGGCGGCAGCATCGGACATGGCGCGCTCTCCCTCTGAAGGCCGCGCGGCCGGGCGCCGCCACCTTCCGGCGACGGCGTCCCGCCTCCGCATACGGTGCTTTCTCCCGCTGCCGCTCAGGCAGCGACCGCCTCGGGCAGAACGGCCGGCATCCGCTGCAGCACCTGCGGCAGGACATAGGCCTTGCCGGAGTTGACATTCGCCACCTCACTGGGCGAAACCCGTGCCAGCAGGGCCGGGAAATGCCGGTTGGCGAAGTATATGCCGCCCAGCAGCCGCATTTCGCCCGGGATCACGGCATCGCCCTCGGCCACCGCCAGGGGCGCCATGTAGGCATCCACCCGCCGCTGCGCCAGATAGGGGACCCCGCCTGCCAGCAGGTCGTCGACAAGCGCCGCCCAGTCGGCGGCGGAGGCGTCGCGGCCGCTATGGACGCCGGAGCCCTGATAGTCGTTGCGCGGCTTCAGCACCCACTCGCCGCGGGCCGCCTTGATATCCGCGACCAGGCGGGCGCCGTCGACCGTCCGCACCTCCGGCGCCAGCAGGTAGGAATCGGGGGTATGGCCGGCCACCACCCGCCGCTGCGCGGCAGTCAGCCGGCGCTGCACGCCGGGCAGGCGCAGGGCAGCGAAGATGCCCTTGTCCTCCGCGACGGTCATGCAGGCGAAGTTGTTGATCATCAGGAAAGCGTTGTCCCGCACCCCCTGAAGGAAGGTCGCATAGCGGTCCTCGGCGCCGGGCGCCCAATGGTCCCGGGCGCCGAACAGCCGCAGCTTGTTGAAGGTGGCGACGATCGGCGGTCCGCCCGGGGTCAGGCGGTAGGCGCCGCCCTCGAACACCATGTCGGCGGCCTCGCCGACCACCACCTGCAGGCCGGCGGTCCGCAGCGCGGCGACAATCAGGCCGACCTCGCGGACCTTGTTATTCTCGTCGAGCAGGATCGCAACCACGCCGTCGGCGGCGGTGAAGTCGCGCACCATCTCCCGGATCGCCTGGCCGAAGGCGCGGCCGCGCGGGCCGCCGTCGTCGTGCATGCCCGGCACCTGAAGGAAGTCCGGCGCAGTGGCCAGGAAGTCCTGCCGCAGGCACTGCATCGACAGATAGCCGCTGGCCATCGCCGCATTGGTCTCGATGAACTGCGGCCGGCCCCGCCGGTCGACCATGAAGTCGTAGCGGCCGAAACCCTGCCAGGTGGCGCGCTGGCGGATCATCATCGGGCGCAGCGCATTGTAGCGCGCAAAGAAGCCGTCCAGCTCGGGATCGCCATCGACATAGGCCTGCACAACGCCGTCGATGGCATCGAACAGCGGGCGCGTCAGACCGGCCAGGCGCTGCCGGTGCAGGTCGGGAACCGCCAGCGGCAGGGGCTGGACGTCGCTGGCGGCCAGCAGGTCGCTTTCGCTGCGCACCTGGCGCAGGAGCGCCTCGCGATAGCGGGCAAAGGTCGCCGGCCGCGCCAGGGCGCGTTCGGCCGCAGCCTCGGTCTCTTTGAAGATGGCCCGGAAATCGTCGGGCTGTCCCTGGTGCATGATCATCGCCGTCAACTCCATGTGAGGCATTGCAACAGAGCCGATGTCGGGACTGTCGGTGGCGCAGGAGGCGAGGATGGATGTCGATGGGTGGCGCCAGTGTGGCGCAATCCGGGCGGACACCCGATCGGGTCAGCGGCGCGGCACCAGCCCGTGCAGCACCATCTCCACGAAGTCGCGGGCGATCTGTTCCGCCGGGCCGTCCTCGGGGTGGTACCATTCCACGGCCCAGTTCAGCGCGCCGACGATCATCATCCGCATGGCGGAGAGGTTCAGGTCGCCGCGGATCTCGCCTGCCTCGCGGGCGTCGCGCAGCAGTTGCCGCCACAGCTTGCCATAGGCGCGTTCGTTGGCGAGCTGCTGTTTCTGGATATCCTTCGGCACCTGGCCCAGCAGCTTGATGGTGGCGGAGGCATAGTCGCTCTGCTCCAGCACCGCGATCAGGTGGATCTCGATCGCGGCCGCCAGCCTGTTGCGATGGCTGGCCTCCGGCGGCAGGGCCGCCAGGGCGGCCTGCATCTGCGCCTGCACCACGGCAACGCCGGTGCCCATCACCTCCGCCACCAGCGCCTCGCGGGAACTGAAATGGTAATACAGGCTGCCCGCCTGCATGCCGGCGACCTTGGCGATGTCGGACAGGCGGGTGCCGGCATAGCCCTTGCGCCGCAGCACCAGGGCGGCGGCATCGAGGATCCGCCGCCGGGTCCGCTCCGACTTGCTGTCGCCGGGCGGACGCTCGGCCGCCGCTCCGGCCGCCCCTGCCAGCTCGTCAGAGCGCATAGCCGCCATCCACCATCAGGGTCTGTCCCGTCACATAGGCCGCCCGGGCCGAGGCCAGGAACACCGCGGCCTCCGCCACTTCTGCCGCGCTGCCCAGGCGGCGCAGCGCGATATTGTTCCGCGATGCCTCCAGGAAGCGATCGTCGAAGGCGCCGTCCGCCACCAGCGCATGGTACATGCCGTCGCTCAGGACGCCGACCCCGACGCAGTTCGCGCGCACGCCGTTCCGGCCCTCCTCCGCGGCGACCCCCTTCACAACCGCCTCCACCGCCGCCTTCGGGGCGGCTGAGAGGATGTCCTTCACCGCATAGCGCCGGATCGCCGGGGTGGCCATCGCCACCAGCGCGCCGCGGCTGGCCCGCAGATGCGGGATCGCCGCATGGATCAGGTTGTAGGCGGCGAAGGTGTCGGCCTGCATCGTCTCGGCGAACAGGGCGGGTTCCAGCCGGCTGATATGCCGCATGGTGATGAAGGGCCCGTGCGCGCTGACGACGGTGTGCAGGCCGTCGTGACGGGACGCCGCGCCGTCCACCGCCGCCCTTACGGCATCCGCATCGCGCAGGTCCAGCTGCACCGCCTCACCGTCCCCGCCGGCGGCGCGCACCGCCGCCAGGGTCCGTTCGGCCGCGTCGCGGTTGCGGTTGTAGCTGATCACCACCCGGCTGCCTTCCGCCGCAAGCCGGGCGGCGATGGCGGCGCCGATGCCGCCGCTGCCACCGCTGACGAATGCCGTGCCGCTATCGGGGAATGGCTTCATTCTGCCTCCTGTCCTGCGCCGCCAGCAGCGCGGCGATCCGCCGGGTCGCCACGTTCTCGCGCAGCAGCCTGTGCCCGGGTGTCAGCATGTCGCGGTCGATCGCCACCACAAGGTGGCGGTACATCAGGACCGCGACCTTCACCGCCGCGAACAGGCGGTACCAGGTCAGGTCCTGCAGCCGCCGGCCGCTCGCGGTCTCATACAGCGACACGATCCCTTCCTCGTCGGGAAAGCCTGCCGGCGCAACGATGCCGGCGCCCGCGGTCCGCAGCCGGTGCATCTCCAGCAGCCAGGCGACATCCATTTCCGCCGGGCCGATCGCGGCCATCTCCCAGTCCAGCAGGGCCGCGACGTGAAAGTCGGCGACCAGGACATTGGCCGGCCGCGCATCGCCCCACAGCAGCCGGTCCGGCCCCGGCGCCCTCGGGCGGGCTGCGCGGACCGCCGCCAGGCCGGCGTCGATCTCCGGCTGCGGCGCGGCGCTCCAGGCATACAGCCCTTCCAGCCAGTCCAGCTGCGCGTCCAGCGACGATCTCCCGGCCGGCGGCGCCAGCACCGACAGGCCCTCACCGCGCCAGTCGCAACGATGTACCGCGGCGAGGCAGTCGACGAAATCCGCCCAGAAGCGTCCCTGCGCCGCCAACGGTGCCTCGGCCAGCCAGCCGGCTTCCGCATAGCCCGGCTTGCTGTCGGAGGGCACCTGCCCGGCGACGAAATCCATGGCGAAGAACGGCCGGCCCAGGACCCGTCCCTCCGGATCGTGGCCCAGCAGGCGCGGCACCGGCGGCCTGTCGCAGCGGCCCAGCGCCGCCAGCACGGCGACCTCGCGGCCCAGGTCGTAGGTCGGGAACATCGACAGGCGCGAAGGTACCGTCCGGAGCACCGGCCGTCGTTCGCCGACCCGCAGGATGGCCGTCTCGTTCGACCAGCCGCCGGCCGGCACCTCGACCGCGATCGCGGCCGGATCGGCGACCGCGACGCCTGCCTCCTGCCGCAGCCAGCAGGCCAGGCGTGCCGTCGCGCCTTTGCCACCCAGCAGATCGGGCTTGCTCAGCAGGTCGGTCATGGCCGGCCCATCAGGCGATCTTCGGCTCCTGCCAGAGGCCGCGCGCCTCCCGCGAATTCCAGATCTCGACGATCCTGCCGTCGCGGACGCGGAAGATCTCGATGCCGCTCAGCTGGTAGGATTTGCCGCTGGTCTGCGTGCTCCAGCCGTTCCAGGCCACCGCCACCTTGTCGCCCTCGGCCACCGTGACCGAGGATTCGAAGCGCAGGACGGGGCACAGCGCGAGCAATCCCTCCAGCCGTTCGATCGTTTCCGCCAGGGTCAGGCATTTCACCTCCCCGGGCGCGTGCCGCCAGGTCGGATCGGCGATCAGTTCCGGGATCAGATCCAGGCGCCGCTGATTGTAGAGGATGTCCAGGTAGGTGCGGACGACCTCGCTCGGCGAGCGCCCGGCCCCGCCCTCTTCTGCCGACACCGCCATTCAGGCGGTCCGCCGCATCGGACCGGCAGGCGCGGCATAGCGCACCCCCAGATCGCCACCGACATCATGTGCCTTCAGCGCCGGCAGGACCTTCCGCGCCACCAGGTCGAAATTGGCCCGTGCCACAGCCGCCGGCATGCCGCCATAGACCGGCAGCAGCAGCAGCCCGCCGACATCCAGGAACGAAGCCCGGTCGATCAGGCGTGCCGTCACCTCTTCCGGCGTGCCCCAGACCTGCAGGTCCGCCAGGAAGCCGTTGAACTTCTCCAGCCCGTGCTTGGCGATGTTGCGCGACAGCCCGCCGTAATACTCGTAGCCCTCGATCTCGGCGAACTTCGCATTGTCGAACTCGTAGTTCACCACGGTGGAGCGGGCATAGGCCTGCAGGTAGGTCTCGCGCATCCGCTGCGCCTCGGCTGCGTCTTCGTGGCAGGCGACGAACATCGCCAGGATCGGCTTCGGCGCCTCCTCCCCGTTCACCTCGCGATAAGTGTCGCGATAGCCGTCCAGGTCCGCCTTGACCGTGTCCCAGGGCTTCTGCGCGATCACCATCAGGCCGATCCCCAGCCGCGCCATCAGGGTGACGGAGTCCGGCGAGATTGCGGAGGCGTAGGTCCGGCCGCGGAAGCTGGCATAGGGCGCGGGCCGGATCGGCATCCGCGGCTGCTTGTAGAAGGCGCCGTCATATTCCATGACGCCGCTTTCCAGCCCCGCCACGATCGCCTCGGTATATTCGGTGAAGCGGCGCCGGCTCTCGCCCATCTCGGCGCGGAAGCCGTCGAACTCCAGCCGGCCCAGGCCGCGGCCGATGCCCAGGATCGCCCGGCCTTCCGACAGCTGGTCCAGCAGCGCGAAATTCTCCGCCACCCGCATCGGGTCGTGCCAGGGCAGCACGGTGACCATACTGCCCAGCCGGATGCGGCTCGTCCGGCCGGCCACCCAGGACAGGAACTGGGTGACGTTCGGCGTCATCATGTAGTCGGTGAAGTGATGCTCCGGCGTCCAGATGGAATCGTAGCCCAGCGGTTCCGCCTCGGCGGCGAGCTGCAGTTCCTCGCGATAGACGTCGGTGTCGCTGCGCCCCGCGATCAGGTTCTGGAATGTGAGTCCCAGGCCGACATGCATGCCTTGTCCCTCCCCGAGGCGGGCCTGCCATGCGCCCGCTTTATTTTCTACAGACTATTAGATTTCAAAGCGACCGGCAACGCAGCAAGCGATACTTCCAGACCATTCCTGCGTCGCATTGACACTAAAATCGAACGAAGATTATAAAAATGCAAACGCCGGCAAAACGGCGAAGCCGAGGGAGGCGCTCCATGTCCCAGTCCGAAGGAAGTGCAGACACCGTCGCAGCCGCACCACGACCGAGCCTGGCGGAACGACGAAAGCTGCTCGCCGCGCGGCACCCGCGCTGGCAGCAGGAGACCCTGGACCGCAGCATCGCCCGCACGGCGGCGGCGTTCCCGGACCGCGCCTACGTCATCGGCGACGACGCGACCCTGAGCTATGCGGAGGTGCAGGCACAGGCGGAGGCCTATGCGAAGGGCCTGCGCGCGCGGGGTGTCGGCCAGGGCGACCGGGTCGCGCTGGTGATGGCGAACTATCCCGCCTTCGTGCCGCTGGCACTGGCGGTCTGGCGCCTCGGCGCGGCGCTGATCCCGGTGAACTACGCCTTCCGGGCCAAAGAACTCGGCTATGTCCTGGAACAGTCGCACTGCAAGGTGCTGATCACCATGGCCGCGTTCCGGGGCCTGGACTACCTGGCCATGCTGGACGAACTGGCGCCCGGCTGGGAACGCGATGCCCATGCCCGCTTCCCCGGCCTGGACGCGGTGATCCGCTTCGGCGGCGACCGGGCCGGGGTCGCGACGGTGGACGAGCTGCTGGCGGAGGGCCGGGCGGATGCGGCGCCGCTGGCGGAGAATCCCGCCGGGCCCGACGATCCGGCTGTGGTGATGTACACCTCCGGCACCACCGGCCTGCCGAAAGGCGTGCTGCAAAGCCACGACAACCTGCTGCGCTGCAGCTACGCCTCCGCCCTGCACCGCGGCTTCGAGGATGGCAGGCGGGTGATCTTCGCGCTGCCGCTCTACCACGCCTTCGGCCTGGTGATGGGCGTCCTGTCGGTGATCTGGGTCGGCGGCGCCGTCGTGCCGCAACTCGCCTTCGACCCGCTGGAGACCCTGAAGGCGGTCGAGCGCCACCGGGTGCATGACGCGATGTTCGTGCCGACCATGGCGATGGCGGTGATCGAGCATCCGGAGGTCGGGCGCTACGACCTCTCCTCCCTCTATGCCTGCCTGTCCGGCGCCGCCGCGACACCGGCCTGGGTCTGGCGGCGCATGGCCGAGGGGCTGGGCCTGACCGAGCTGATCACCGGCTACGGCATGACGGAGCTGTCCGCCGCCACCTGCCTGACGGATCCGGACGGCCCGCTCGACTTCATGGAGCAGGTCGTCGGCCGGGTGGTCGATGGCGGCGTCGCCGGCATCGCCGAACTGGGCGGCCTGGTCGCAGAGTACCGAACCTGCGACCCCTTTACCGGCGCGCTGCTGCCCGACGGCGAGGAGGGCGAGCTGATCTGCCGCAGCCCGCTGGCCACCAGCGGCTATTTCGCGCTGCCGGAGCGCACCGCGGAACTGTTCCTGGCCGACGGCTGGCTGCGCTCCGGCGATCTGGGCCGGGTGCGCGCCGACGGCTTCGTGCAGGTCACCGGCCGGTCGAAGGAGCTCTACAAGACCGGCGGCGAGCTGGTGGCGCCGAAGGAGGTGGAGGAGGTGCTGCTCGCCCACGAAGGGGTCGCCCAGGCCTATGTGATCGGCCTGCCGGACGACCGCTGGGGCGAGATCGGCGCCGCCTGGATCGTGCCGTCGGGCAAGAGGCCGGTCAGCGAGGCGGACCTGATCGAATGGAGCCAGGCGCGGCTGGCGAAGTTCAAATGGCCCCGCCACGTGCTGTTCACGACCGCCGAGGAATTGCCGAAGACGCCCACCGGCAAGGTGCAGAAGTTCGAGCTGATCCGCCAGGCGCAGGCGCGGCTCGGCCGCGACGCGGCGTAGCGGGCGCCGAAGCTCGGGAAACCGGGAGGGCCGGCGATGCGGAATGACCGGCCCCCAGAAGAAGCGGAAGCAGGAGGAGACCGGCCTGGGAGGCATCGGGTTCTTGGAACATTGCATGCTGAAGGACTGTGTCGTGAAGGACATGTTGATAAAAGACCCGGCTGCCGTGACCGGAAGCGCGGAGGCCCGGCGATGAAGGGCTGGCTGGTGCGGGAGAAGGGCCATCCCTCGACGGCACTCGCGCTGGAAGACGGCCTGCCGTCACCCGAACCGGGCCCGGGCGAGGCGCTGGTGCGGGTCCGCGCCGGCACGGTCAATTTCGCCGACATCCTGCTCTGCCAGGGGATCTACCAGGACCGGCCGCCCCTGCCCTTCACCCCCGGGCTGGAGACAGCCGGCGTGGTCGAGGCGGTCGGCCCCGGCGTCACGCTGGCGATCGGCGACCATGCCGCGGGCATGTCGGCGCTGCCGGCCGGCGGCTATGCGGAACTGGCGCTGATCCGGGCCAATTCCGCTCTGGTCTTTCCGCCGGAGATCCCCTTCCCGCAGGTCACCCTGCTCTACACCACCTACCAGACGGCCCATGTCGGCCTGCATCATTCCGGGCGGCTCGCCGCCGGCGACTGGCTGCTGGTGCTGGGCGGCGCCGGCGGCGTCGGCTCCGCGGCGATCCAGCTGGGGCGCGCGGCCGGGGCGAAGGTGATCGCCACCGCCGGGTCGCCGGAAAAGATCGCATTCTGCCGCCAGATGGGCGCGGACGTGGTGATCGACCATCGCAACGAGGATCTTGCCGCACGTCTGGCCGAGATCACGGACGGTCATGGCGTCGACGTCGCCTTCGACCCCGTCGGCGGTGCCGCCGCGGACATCGTCCGCCGGCGCATGGCCTGGGAGGGCCGCTACCTGGTGATCGGCTTCGCCGACGGCGAGATCCCCAGCTTTCCGGCGAACCACATCCTGGTGAAGAACTATTCGGTGATCGGCGTGCACTGGTCGCAATACTCCCGGCACATGCCCGAGGTCATTGCCGACGCGCACAAGGATCTGCTGCGGCTCTATGCCGAAGGCGCGATCCGCCCGGCGCTCAACCGGACCCTCGGCCTGGCGGAGATCCCCGACGCGCTCGCCGCGCTGGAGGACCGAAAGGTGGCGGGGCGCCTGGTGCTGGTGCCGTAGCCCCAAGTGGCAGGCGGCGGGCGGCGAGCGTCCACAAACAATAACCGGGGCGCCCGCCCCCGCAGAGCGAGACAGAGGGAGGTCGGCGATGCGCCACGAGCGACAGGTGGAACTGCTGAAACGGCTGCAGGGCTTCGACCGGCGCCAGCCTGGGCCGGTGGCGCCGGCCAGCATGCGCAACCCGGCCGCCGCCTATACCGACCCGGCCCGCTACGAGCGCGAGCGCGAGCGGCTGTTCCGCCGTCGGCCGGTGCTGGTCTGCCTGAGCGGCGACCTGGCCGCGCCGGGCGACTATGTCACCGCCGAGCCGGGCGGCGTGCCGATCGTCGTGCTGCGCGCCCGGGACGGGGCCTTGCGCGGCTTCGTCAATGCCTGCCGGCACCGCGCCGCGCCGCTGCTGGCCGGACGGGGCGCCGGCATGCAGACGATCCAGTGCGGCTATCACGCCTGGACCTACGACCAGGACGGCGCGCTGATTGCCCGGCCGGGCACCGGCACCGCCTTCGACGACGTGCCGATGCGCGACTGCAGCCTGCACCGGGTGGCGGTGGCGGAGGCCTACGGCATGGTCTTCGCCCGCCTGGTCGGCGAGGACGCGATCGACGTCGACGACGCCCTGCAGGGCGCGCAGACGGAGCTGTCGGACTACGGCCTGGGCGGCTACAGCCATTTCGAGACCCGCAGCCATGTCTGGAACTGCAACTGGAAACTGATCCTCGACACCTTTACCGAGGCCTATCACATCCCCTGGCTGCACAAGGACACGATCGCCCCGGACTTCGTCTTCCGGCACATGATCAACGACCGGTTCGGGCTGAACCCGCGCACCATCGGCCTGCGCAAGACCGTCTATGCGGAGTTCGACAAGCCGGCGGAAGCGGACTGGACCCTGCTGCCGCATGCCACGATCCAGTATTTCATCCTGCCCAACGCGCTGCTGGTGCATCAGCTGGACCATGTCCAGATGTGGCGGGTGGAACCGCTGTCGGTCGACCGCACCCGGGTGCATACCAGCCTCTACGCCCCCACCCCGCCGGAGACGGAGAAGGCCCGCAACCGATGGAGCCGCAGCCTGGACATCCTGCTCAACGTGACCGGGACGGAGGATTTCCCGACCATGGAGCGGATCCATGCCAATCTCGCCTCCGGCCTGGTGCCGGAGGTGGTCTATGGCGCCATGGAAACGGGCCTGATCGACCTGCACCAGTGCATCGACCGGCTGCTGGCCGAGGACTGACGGCAGCAGAGCCGGGATCGGACCGGACATGGACCTCGGACTGACGGGCGCGCGGGTCGCGGTGACCGGCGGCGCCTCGCATATCGGGCGGGCGATCGTGCTGGCCCTGGCGGCCGAGGGCGCCGGTCTCGCCATCCTCGACAGGGACGCGGCGCAGGCCGAACGCACGGCGGCCGAGGCGATGGACCGTGGCGCTGCCATGGCCGCGGTCATTCCCGCCGACCTTGCCGACCATGCGGCCGCCGCGACCGCCTGCGCCACCGCGCTGGAGCGGCTGGGCGGGATCGACGTCCTGGTGGCCAATGTCGGTTGGAACCGCCCGGCCTTCTTCCTGGACACGCCGCCGGAAGACTGGGACCAGCTGCTGCACGTGAACCTGACAGCCTGCATGTCGGCCGTGCGCGCGGTGCTGCCGGAAATGGTCGATCAGGGCCATGGCGCGATCATCGCCACCGCCTCCACCGCCGCCTTCGGCGAACCGCGGCAGGGTGTCTATGCCGCCGCCAAGGCCGGCGTCGTCGCCTTCATCCGGACGATCGCGCAGGAATATGGCCGCCACGGCGTCCGCGCCAACCTGGTGGCACCGGGCCTGACATTGCCCGAGGAGCCGGACACGATGGGCGCCAACTCCCTGTGGCAGGACCGGGCGGCGATCATGAACGACGCGCAGGTCGACTATGTCGCCCGCAAGACCCCGCTGCGCCGGCTGACAAAGGCGGAGGATATCGCCAATGCGGTGCTGTTCCTCGCCTCCGACCGCGCCGCCCGTCAGGTCACCGGGCAGCTGATCACCGTCTCCGGCGGTTTCGCCATGCGCTAGGCGCTGCGGCCGGCCGGGTCAGTACGGCGGGGCCTGCCGTTCGCGCTGCGCCTTTGCGGCCTCGGTCCACCAGGCCAGGTCGTCGGCGAACCGCTCGAACGCCCGCTCCAGGGCCGCCCCGGCATCCCCGGTCGGCGCGCCCTCTTTGTCCAGAGTCTTCGCGATCGGGCCGACGGCAAGGGTCGAGGAGATCACCGCCAAGCCCATTTCCGACAGGATGCCGTGCCAGACGGTGGCAGACCGCACGCCGGACAGGCGGCCGGCGGAATAGCTGGCGATGGCGGCAGGCCGCCAGAACCATTCCTCCAGGTAGTGGTCGGTCAGGTTCTTCAGGCCCGGCTGCGGGCCCCAGTTGTATTCGCCGGTGACGAAGACGAAGGCATCGGCGCCGCGGATCTTCGCGGCCAGCCGCTCCATCGCCGCCGGCGCCTCGCCGGCCGCGTATTCCTTGTACATACGGTCGAGCATCGGCAGGTCGACGGCCTTCGCGTCGACCAGTTCCGCCGCCGCGCCGCGGGCCGCCATCCCCTTCACGATGAAGTCCGCCAGCCGGATCCCCATCCGGTCGCGGCGGTAGGAGCCGTAGAAGACCAGGATGCTGTCGCTCATTGTCGCCGCTCCGTTGCGTCGGATGCCCGCCTGCCGGGCCGTTCCATCATGCCCCAGACCGCGCCCAGGCAGGCCAGCACCAGCAGGCCGGTCAGCAGGAAGACCGGCGGGAAGCTGCCGGTCGCCGCCAGGATCGAGGTACAGAGCGCCAGGCCCAGGGTGCCGCCCATCATCTGCACCGTCAGGTTGACCCCGCTGGCCTGCCCCTGATGGTCCGGCGGCACCGCGCTCATCAGCGCCCGCCGGCTTGGCACCGCGATCACCGGCAGCACGGCGCCCCAGAGCAGCAGCGCGGCAACGATCAGCGGCAGGCTGTCCAGCGCGGTGGCCAGGCCGACCAGCAGCAGCGCGACGCCGTTCGCGGCCAGACCGATCGTCGCCGGCAGGCGCGATCCCAGCCGGTCGGCGGCGCGGCCGGCCAGCAGCGAGGTGACCAGGCTGGGCAGCACCGCGGCCAGGATCGGCAGGCCGGCATCGACCGGCGACAGGCCCAGCACCTGCTGCAGGTAGAGCGGCACGAAGATGAAGACGGTGATCTTGTCGAACTGGAACATGAAGAAGACGATCACGCCGCCGGCGAAGGTCGGGATCCGCAGCAGGTCGACATGCAGCAGCGGCTGCCGGCGGCGCACCTCGAGCCAGAGGAAGGCCGCCAGGCTTGCCGCGCCGGCAGCGAGAAGCAGCAATACGGGCAGGGAGCCCCAGCCCCAGGATCCGCTTTCCATCAAGCCGAGGGTCAGTGCGGTGAGGCCCGCCAGCAGCAAGGCCAGGCCCGGCCAGTCGATTCGCGGGCCGGCCCCCTGCCCTCCGCCGCCGGCAGGCTTCGGACCGGTCGCTGCGACCAGCGGCCAGGCGACCAGGAAGGCCGCCAGGATCGCCGCCAGCAGCGGCAGGTTCAGCCAGAAGATCCAGCGCCAGGACAGATGCTCCGCCAGCGCCCCGCCCAGCAGCGGGCCGGAGGCCATGAACAGCCCGCCGACGGTGGTCTGCAGGCCCAGCGCGGCGCCGCGCCGGTCCGGCGGGAAGATCGCGGTCAGGACGGCGAAGCCGGCCGGGAACAGGATCGCCGCGCCGCAGCCCTGCAGCGCCCGCGCGGCGATCAGCATGGTGCCGTCCGCCGCGAGCGCCGCCGCCAGCGAGCCGCCGGCGAACAGGGCCAGCCCGGCCAGGAAGGACGGGCCGCGGCCGACCAGGTCCGCCACCCGTCCCGCCAGGGCGACGAAGCAGGTAAAGGTCAACAGGTAGGCATTGACGACCCAGTGCGCGGCGGTCGGGGTGAAGCCCAGCTCCGCCTGGATCCGCGGCAGGGCGACGCCGACTACCGTCTCGTCCAGGACCACGAGACCCAGCACCAGGCTCATCGCGGCGAGGGCCCAGCGGGCCTGTCCCACCGGGTCGCTCACACCACCCGCCCCGTCCCTGACTTCATCACACCGACCTCCCCGGCAACAGGATCCCATGTCGTGCGGTGGATCGCGGGCAGCAGAGTAGCCGGGGATATCCCGGCCGGACCATGAACGGCCGCGGCGCTACCACAGGCGGCGGCGCGCGAAGGTCTGGCCGGAGCCCGACTTCAGATAGCGTTCAAATGCCAGGGCCTTTTCTTGCGTGTCAAAGGCCAGATAGGTAACGAGCCGCCATGGACGGTACTTCGCCGTATGCGGCGACCGCCCTGCGTTGTGGGAATCCATGCGCCGCTTAAGGTCGGCTGTTTGGCCGACATAGCTTTGATCCGGATGGCTCACGCTTCGGAGTAGATAGACATAGTGCATCCGCTGCCCGTCCAAGGTGACCCTGACGAACAGTGTTGCCACGGCAGCCCCCCTTCGCCAAGGCTTCGGGCGGCACTCCTTCGCCCCCAGAGGCAGCCTCTCTGGCCGGTTCCGGGTGGCCTGCCACCCGAAGCCCGGAGGGCGAAACCCATCCGAGAGTGATTTTGCGGCAGCCCCCCTTCGCCAAGGCTTCGGGCGGCACTCCTTCGCCCAAGGTCCGGTTCCGGGTGGCCTGCCACCCGAAGCCCGGAGGGCGAAGGGTGGTGGGCCCGGCAGGGCTCGAACCTGCAACCAGACCGTTATGAGCGGCCGGCTCTAACCAATTGAGCTACAGGCCCGCAATGGCCGGCGCTGGGCGCGCCGGCGCGGGAGGGAAGCGGCGAGGATAGCGCAGCGGGGTCAGTTGTCGAGGAAGGAGCGCAGCTTCCGCGAGCGGCTGGGATGCTTCAGCTTGCGCAGCGCCTTCGCCTCGATCTGGCGGATGCGCTCGCGGGTGACGGAGAACTGCTGGCCGACCTCCTCCAGGGTGTGATCGGTGTTCATGCCGATGCCGAAGCGCATCCGCAGCACCCGCTCCTCGCGCGGGGTCAGGGTCGCCAGCACCCGGGTCGTCGTCTCCCGCAGGTTGGAGTTGATCGCGGCGTCCAGCGGCAGGACGGCGTTCTTGTCCTCGATGAAGTCGCCCAGATGGCTGTCTTCCTCGTCGCCGATCGGCGTCTCCAGGCTGATCGGCTCCTTGGCGATCTTCATCACCTTGCGCACCTTCTCCAGCGGCATGCCGAGCTTCGCGGCAAGCTCCTCCGGGGTCGGCTCGCGGCCGATCTCGTGCAGCATCTGGCGGCCGGTGCGGACCAGCTTGTTGATCGTCTCGATCATATGCACCGGGATGCGGATGGTGCGCGCCTGGTCGGCGATCGAGCGGGTGATCGCCTGCCGGATCCACCAGGTGGCGTAGGTGGAGAACTTGTAGCCGCGGCGATACTCGAACTTATCCACCGCCTTCATCAGGCCGATATTGCCCTCCTGGATCAGGTCCAGGAACTGCAGGCCGCGGTTGGTGTATTTCTTCGCGATGGAGATCACCAGGCGGAGGTTGGCCTCCACCATCTCCTTCTTGGCGACGGCGGCTTCCTTCTCGCCCTCCTTCACCAGCTGGCAGATCCGCTTGAACTCGGTGATCGGCTGGCCGACCTCGGTGGCGACCGCACCGATCCGCTCGCGGATCAGCAGCGCCTCGTCGCGGCCGTCGGCGGAGAACTTCGCCCAGCCCTTCGCCTTCGACTGGCCCATCCGTTCCAGCCAGTCCGGCGACAGTTCCTGGCCCAGATAGTTCTTCAGGAAGTCGTCGCGCTCGACCTTGTGCTTCTCCGCCAGCCGCAGGAGCTGGCCTTCATGGCCCAGCAGCTCCTTGTGGACGGCGTAGAGATCCTCCATCAGCCCCTCGATCCGGGCATTGTTGAGGAGGATGCCGGTCATCAGCTGGCGCTGCTCGCCCTGCAGCTTCTGATAGCGCTTGTCGGCGCTCATGCTGACAGCCTCGCCCGCCATGGCGGCATTCAGACGGGCATCCTGGGCGCGGCGCATCTTCTTGTTCTGCTTGGCCAGCTCGTCGAGGATATCCAGGACCCGCGGCTTCAGCTGGGCTTCCATGGCGGCGAGCGACAGGTTGTTCTCGTAATCGTCGTCGTCGCTGTCGCTGTCGTCGTCGCTTTCCTCTTCCTCGCCCCGCGCTGCGGCACCGTTGCCGCCGGACGCGGCGGTGCCGCCGGCGGCGCCGTTGCCGCCCGCGCCGGTGCTGCCGGCGCCGTTGCCACCCGAAGCGCCGGCGCTGCTGTCGCTGTCGCCGCTGTCATCGGCGTTCAACACCGCCATCGTGGCTTCCAGGTCGATGAAGTCGCGCAGCAGCATGCGGCCGTCGACCAGCGCGTCGCGCCATTCCAGGATCGCCTTGATGGTCAGCGGGCTTTCGCATATCGCGCCGATCATCTTCTCGCGGCCGGCCTCGATCCGCTTCGCGATGGCGATCTCGCCCTCGCGGGACAGCAGCTCCACCGAGCCCATCTCCCGCAGGTACATGCGGACCGGATCGTCCGTGCGGTCGAGTTCCGGCGCGGCCTGGGTGGTGGTCGCGGCCTGCTCGGTCTCCGCCTGCTCGCCCTGGCTGTCGTCGGACTGCTCTTCCTGCTCGTCCGCCTCGACCACGGTGATGCCCATCTCCGACAGGAGGGTCATCGTGTCCTCGATCTGCTCGGAGGACATCTGGTCGGGGGGCAGGACCGCATTCAGTTCGTCATAGGTGACGAAGCCGCGCTCCTTGGCGCGGGCCAGCATCTTCTTGACCGCAGCCTGCGAGGCGTCGATCAGCGGTCCGTCGGCATTCTCTTCGGACTTGTCGCTGCTTTCGACGGCTTCGGCTGTCTCTTGCTTGGCCATGCGGACCGACCCTTCCTCATTTGTCACCCGCCGGGGCGCTGACTGCCCGGCCGACCCGGTCGTACTCGGCGACCCGGTCCGATCTGTTACCCGGCTGCCGCCGGTCGGCGCATCCGGGGGATGCGCTCCTGGCGCGCCGCTACCGGCAAGGCAGACATCCTGGCCGGCATGCCGGCGGTACCGCCATCGATGCCTTCATCGGCCGGCGGCCGGCCCCTGCCTTCCCCGCACGGGACGCCCAGGCGTCTATGATCTTTGCCTACAATATGTGTCATCCCCCCGGCGGACACATGCAGCACGGTCCCGGCCGGCTGTCTTCAGCTGGCAACGTGCCGGTTTCCGATCGCGTCACGACCCGGCGCCAGCCGGCCGCCGCAGCGCGGCGACCTGTTCGGGCACGGCCCGCGCCGCCGAGCGCGACGACAGGCGCGCCAGAATCTCCTGCCAGTCCCTCTCGACATCGTGCCTTTCAGCATCGCTCGAGACTCCCGGTCCCCAGATCTTCATCTCGTCGAGTCGGCAGAGAACGGCGTTGTGACCTGCTGCGCTCAGGTGGGCGCGCAGCGCCCCAGAGTCAAGCACCGCATCAGGCGCCGCCTGCCGGCTTGTCGCATCTATGAGGGCTGACTTCAAGCTGTCAAGTTCCCTGTCGCTGAACTCCGCGGCCGCCAGCCGCTCGAGGTCGCGCAGGACAAGCTCCGGATGCGCCAGGCCGAGCGCCAGCAACCGTGCCTCCGGCCGGGCCCGATTCGCCGCGGCCATCGGGATCTGCGGCAGGCCGACACCGCCGCGGCCTGCCGGCAGCCCTGCCCCCTTGCCGCCGCGGCGACCGCCACCGCGCTGGCTGCGTCGCGCCGCCCGCTCCTCGCGGATCCGTTCCCAGATCGCGTCGCGCAGGCTGCGCTGCAGCACCTGGTCGCCGATCCGGCCGACCATCGACAGCGCCGCCTCGTCGCGCCGGGCCGCATCCTCGGGCGTCTGGGGCGGATGCTCGCTGCAGGTCAGCCGCCAGATCATCTCGCTGCTGCCCAGGGCGCGGTCCAGCAGCCGCTCCATCGCCTCCCGCCCTTCGGCCGCGATCAGGTCGTCGGGATCCTGTCCTTCCGGCAGCGCCACGAAGCCCAGGGTGCGCTGTGGCGTCATCAGCGGCAGCGCGCGCTCCAGCGCACGGGCGGCAGCGCGCTCGCCGGCCGCATCGCCGTCGAAACAGAGCAGCGGGTTCGGCGCGGAGCGCCACAGGAGCTGCATCTGCTCCTCGGTCAGGGCGGTGCCCAGCGGCGCCACCGCTTCCGGGAAGCCGGCCTGGGCCAGGGCAATGACATCCATATAGCCTTCGACCACGATCACCCGACCGCCCTCGCCCGCCGCCTGGCGGGCATTGGCGAAGTTGTAGAGGGTGGCGCCCTTGTGAAAGAGCGACGTCTCCGGCGAGTTCAGGTACTTGGCCCGTGCCTCCCCCAGCGCCCGGCCGCCGAACGCGATCGGCCGGCCGCGCCGGTCGCCGATCGGGAAGATCAGCCGGTTGCGGAAGCGGTCGTAGGGGGCGCTGCCATCCTCCGGCCGGATCAGCAGCCCCGCCTCCACCAGCAGCGATTCCGGCAGGTCGCGGGCGATCAGCGCGTCCCGCAGGGCGGTGCGGCTGTCGGGCGCCAGGCCCAGGCGGAACCGCGCCGCCGTCTCCGGGGTCACGCCGCGGCGCTCCAGATAGGCACGCGCCGCGGTACCGCCGCCACCCTGCAGCTGGGCGGTGAACCAGCTGGCAGCCGCCTCCACCGCCTCCTGCAGGCCGGCCCGCTTCCGCTCCGCCCGGGCGGCGCCCGGGTCGGGTGTCGGCATGCGCAGCCCCGCCTCGGCGGCCAGCCGCTCGACCGCCTCGGGGAAGGACAGGTTCTCCGTCGCCATCACGAAGTCGACCGCGCTGCCATGCGCGCCGCAGCCGAAGCAGTGGTAGAAGCCCTTCTGCTCGTTGACTGTGAAGGATGGCGACTTCTCGGTATGGAAGGGGCAGAGGCCGGTATGCTCGCGGCCACGCTTCACCAGGCGCACCCGGCGGCCGATCAGGTCGGGCAGGGAAACCCGGTCCTTCAGGGTCTGCAGAAACGCCGCGTCGATCATGGCGGGCAGGCCTCGGCTGCGCGCCCGGCCAGGGCGGGAACACCCGGTCGGGGCGGCGGGGGAACGCTACGGCGGTGGCACCGGCCTCGCGGAAACCGGATCAGGTCATGATGCCCGCGCGGACAGCGGCGGCCAAGCGCGCCGGCCCGCTAGGTCAGCAGGCCCTTCACGACGCAGGCAGCCCGGCCGAAATCCATGCGGCCGGCATAGCGTTCCTTCATCGCGGACATCATCCGGCCCATATCCTTGATGCCGTTGGCGCCAAGCTCGTTCATGACCGACTCGGAGGCCTCCCGGATCTCAGCCTCGCTCATCGGCTCCGGCAGGAAGGCGCGCACGATCGCCATCTCCTCCTGCTCACGCTCGACGAGGTCGATCCGGCCGGCCTCCTCGTACATCCTGATCGAGTCCTGACGCTGACGGACCATCTTCTGAAGCATCGCCTGGATCTCCTCCTCGGAGATCGCCGGCTTGCCCTCGCCGCGCGCGGCGATGTCCCGGTCCTTCAGGGCTGCCAGGATCAGCCTGAGCGTGTCCACCTTGCACGACTGCTTGGCGCGCATCGCGTCCTTAAGCGCGTCACGGAGGCTTTCACGAAGCATTCTGTCACCTTCTCCAGTGCCAAAGCGGCCGGCCGTATAGCGGACCTTCGCAGGCCCGGCAATGCGCACGATTGCACATTTCTGTCGCGGTTCCGACGCAATAAATCTAAGCCTTTGATTCCCCGGACCGTTCACCGTCATGCGGCTTGACGGCCGGTTGCCTTTTGCTATGGTCCCGGCCGTTTCGGCCGCCGGGCCGACTGTATCCGTTCACCTTCGCAGCGCAGGTTCGTCGCCGATTGCCGCCGGTCGGCCGCAGTCCGATGACACGCGCCGCGCCCGGACGGCGCCCCGATCCGGCAGGCCCAGTCTTCATAACCCGGTCTTCACAACCGGTGCGCCCCGCGCCATTGCCGGCCGCATCGCGACACGATGACCGGCCGCCGGCGCGAGCGCGCCGGCCCGACCCGTCCGGGTCGACGGCCACAGCCAAGCGGGAACGGTGCTGCCGCGGCATCGGGACGGCCTGCGCTCCGGCCGGGACCGGGCGCCGCCACGCCAAACGCCACAGGAACCATCAGATGCCAGTCCAGCCCACCGCCACCAAGACCAGGGAACCGGATGGCATCCTGGTCCTTGCCGATGGCACGGTCTTTCGCGGCTACGGCGTCGGCGCCGAGGGCGAAGCCGTCGGCGAGATCGTCTTCAACACCGCCATGACCGGCTATCAGGAGATCCTCACGGACCCCTCCTATGCGGGACAGATCATCACCTTCACCTTCCCGCATATCGGCAATGTGGGGACGAACGAAGAGGATATCGAGACCGCCACCCCGGCGGCGCGCGGCCTTGTGATCCGCGCCGACATCACCGAGCCGGCGAACTACCGCGCCAGCCGCCATCTGGATGCCTGGCTGCGAAGCTACAACCTGGTCGGCATCAGCGGCCTGGACACCCGCGCCCTGACCCGGCGGATCCGCGACGCCGGCGCACCCAACGGCGTCATCGCCCATCGCGCCGACGGCGCCTTCGACGTCGAGGCGCTGCGCCGCAAGGCGGCGGACTGGCCGGGCCTGGTCGGCATGGACCTGGCGAAGGAGGTCACCTGCCGGCAGTCCTATGGCTGGGAGGAAGGCGTCTGGCGCCCCGGCCAGCCGAACGGACAGGGCTATGGCGGCCGCCCGCAGACGGATGCGCCCGCCTTCCGGGTCGTCGCCATGGATTTCGGCATCAAGCGCAACATCCTGCGCAACCTGACCAACCTGAACTGCGCGGTGACGGTGGTGCCGGCCGATGCCTCGGCGGAGGATATCCTGCGCCACGAGCCGGACGGGGTGTTCCTGTCCAACGGCCCGGGCGATCCGGAGGCCACCGGGGCCTACGCCATCCCCACCCTGAAGGCGCTGCTGGACAAGCCCGACCTGCCGCTGTTCGGCATCTGCCTGGGCCACCAGATGCTGGCGCTCGCGCTGGGCGCCCGGACGGCCAAGATGCATCACGGCCATCACGGCGCGAACCATCCGGTGAAGGACCTGCTCACCGGCCGGGTGGAAATCACCAGCCAGAACCACGGCTTCGTGGTGGACGAGAAGAGCCTGCCGGCGGGGATCGTGCCCAGCCATGTCTCGCTGTTCGACGGCAGCAACGAGGGGCTGCGGGTGGAGGGCCGGCCGGTCTTCTCCGTGCAGTACCACCCCGAAGCATCCCCGGGTCCGCGGGACAGCCACTACCTGTTCGAGCGTTTCGTCGACGCGATGAGCGAAAGAAAGAAGAAGGGCGGAGCCTGAGCCGATGCCGCGTCGTACCGATATCAAGTCGATCATGGTGATCGGCGCAGGCCCGATCGTCATCGGCCAGGCCTGCGAGTTCGATTATTCCGGCACCCAGGCCTGCAAGGCGCTGCGGGAGGAGGGCTACCGGATCATCCTGGTGAACTCCAACCCGGCGACGATCATGACCGACCCGGAGATCGCCGACGCCACCTATATCGAGCCGATCACGCCGGAGATCGTCACCCGCATCCTGGAGAAGGAGCGCCCCGACGCGCTGCTGCCGACGATGGGCGGGCAGACCGCGCTGAACACCGCGATGGCGCTGCACAATGACGGCGTGCTGCAGCGGCTGGGGGTGGAACTGATCGGCGCCAGCAAGGCGGCGATCGAGATGGCGGAGGACCGCGACCTGTTCCGCCAGGCGATGGAGCGGATCGGCCTCGCCATGCCGCGCGCCACCATCGTCCATTCGATGGAGGAGGCGCGCGAGGCGCTGGACTTCGTCGGCCTGCCGGCGGTGATCCGGCCGTCCTACACCCTGGGCGGCACCGGCGGCGGCATCGCCTATAACCGCGAGGAATTCGACGCCACCGTCGCCCGCGGCCTGGAAGCCTCCCCCGTCAACGAGGTGCTCCTGGACCAGTCCGTGCTGGGCTGGAAGGAGTACGAGATGGAGGTGGTGCGCGACAAAAACGACAACTGCATCATCATCTGCTCGATCGAGAACGTGGACCCGATGGGCGTCCATACCGGCGATTCCGTGACGGTCGCCCCGGCGCTGACCCTGACCGACAAGGAATACCAGGTGATGCGCGACGCCTCGATCGCGGTGCTGCGCGAGATCGGGGTGGAGACCGGCGGCTCCAACGTGCAGTTCGCGGTGAACCCGGAAGACGGCCAGCTGGTGGTCATCGAGATGAACCCGCGGGTGTCGCGCTCCTCCGCCCTGGCGTCGAAGGCGACCGGCTTCCCGATCGCCAAGGTCGCCGCCCGGCTGGCGGTCGGCTACACCCTGGACGAGCTGCAGAACGACATCACCGGGGTCACGCCGGCCTCCTTCGAGCCGACGATCGACTATGTCGTCACCAAGATCCCGCGCTTCACCTTCGAGAAGTTTCCCGGCGCCGAGCCGCTGCTGACCACCGCGATGAAGTCGGTGGGCGAGGCGATGTCGATCGGCCGCACCTTCGCTGAGAGCCTGCAGAAGGCGCTGCGGTCGATGGAGACCGGCCTGTCCGGCCTCGACGAGGTCGAGATCCCCGGCGTGGTGAACGCCGACCCTGCGGCGCCGCTGACCGATGACGACCGCGAGGCGGTGATCGCCGCCCTGGCGCGGCCGACCCCGGACCGCATCCTCACCATCGCGCAGGCCCTGCGCCTGGGCCTGCCGGAGGACCAGGTGGCGGCGGCCTGCAAGTACGAGCCCTGGTTCATCCGCCAGATCGCCGCGATCGTGGAGGTGGAGACCGGGCTGCGCGCCGACGGCCTGCCGACCGAGCCGGGGGCGCTGCGCGCGATCAAGGCGATGGGCTTTTCCGACGCCCGCCTGGCGAAACTGACCGGTTCCGACGAAGCACGGATTGCCGCCGACCGCCGGGCGCTGGGCGTGCGGCCGGTGTTCAAGCGCATCGACACCTGCGCCGCGGAGTTCGCGTCCGACACCCCTTATCTCTATTCCTGCTACGAGAACGCGATCTCCGGCCCGCCGGAATCGGAGGCGGAGGTCAGCGACCGCAGGAAGATCATCATCCTGGGCGGCGGCCCGAACCGGATCGGCCAGGGCATCGAGTTCGACTATTGCTGTGTCCATGCCGTCTATGCGCTGCGCGATGCCGGCTATGAGACGATCATGGTCAACTGCAATCCGGAGACCGTCTCCACAGACTACGACACCTCCGACCGGCTGTATTTCGAGCCGCTGACCCTGGAGGATGTGCTGGAGATCGTCGCCGAGGAGCAGAAGGCCGGCACCCTGCTGGGCCTGATCGTGCAGTTCGGCGGCCAGACGCCGCTGAAGATCGCGCGCGGCCTGGCGGAGGCCGGCGTGCCGATCCTGGGCACCAGCCCGGATGCCATCGACCTGGCGGAGGACCGCGAGCGATTCCAGCGCCTGCTGGCGGAACTGGACCTGAAGCAGCCGCCGAACGGCATCGCGCGCTCGCAGGAAGAGGCCTACCGGGTGGCGGAGCGGATCGGCTATCCGCTGGTGATCCGGCCGTCCTACGTGCTGGGCGGCCGCGCCATGGAGATCGTCCGCGACCCCGCCCATCTGGAGCGCTACATGACCCAGGCGGTGCTGGTCTCCGGCACCTCGCCGGTGCTGCTGGACGGCTATCTCTCCGACGCCATCGAGGTCGATGTCGACTGCCTGGCCGACGGTACCGACACCATCGTCGCCGGCGTGATGGAGCATATCGAGGAGGCGGGCATCCATTCCGGCGACAGCGCCTGCTCCCTGCCGCCCTATTCGCTGCCCGAGCATGTCGTCGCCGGCATCGTCGAGCAGTCCGAGGCGCTGGCGAAGGCGCTGCAGGTCTGCGGCCTGATGAACGTGCAGTACGCGGTGCAGGGCGAGGATATCTACATCCTGGAGGTCAATCCCCGGGCCTCCCGCACGGTACCGTTCGTGGCGAAGGCGGTCGGCCAGCCGATCGCCAAGATCGCCGCCCGCGTGATGGCCGGCGAGCGGCTGACCGAGCTGGCGCCGGACATCCGCAAGCCCGACCATGTGGCGGTGAAGGAGGCAGTCTTCCCCTTCGCCCGCTTTCCCGGGGTCGACATCATCCTGGGGCCGGAGATGAAGTCGACCGGCGAGGTGATGGGCCTGGACCGCGACTTCGCACGGGCCTTCGCCAAGGCACAGCTGGCGGCCGGCACGATCCTGCCGCGGGCCCCGGAAGGCGGCGGCCGGCCGCGCAAGGTCTTCATCTCGGTGAAGGACGCCGACAAGCGGGCGATCGCCGACTCGGCCGCAACCTTGGTGGAGCTTGGCTTCGCGGTGGTCGCCACCGGCGGCACGGCACGCTTCCTGCGCCAGCAGGGCCTGCAGATCGAGCAGGTCAACAAGGTGATGGAGGGACGCCCCCATATCGTCGACCTGATGAAGAACGAGGATGTGGTGCTGGTGATCAACACCTCCGAGGGTGCGCAGGCGATCGCGGACAGCTTCACCCTGCGCCGCACGGCGCTGATGAACCGCATTCCCTACTTCACCACGGTGGCGGGTGCACGGGCCGCGGTGCAGGCCATTGCGGCGACCAACGAGAGCCAGCTTGAAGTCAACCCGCTGCAATCCTATTTTTGAAGCTTCGTGAGCGGCGCTTCCGCGCCGTAACCTGTGTTCAGCCGGGAGCACGTGCGGACGGCGGGGGAAACCCTTCCGGACGGTCGGGCACCGGCGGCCGTCCCCGGCTCGGCCTTCCGGGTCGTTCCCCCGAAGCCTTTGCAGCATGCCGGACCCATGGCCCGGACAGCCTGTATCAGCCGGCGCCGGTACGATTTGTCTACGCAGTTGGTGGACCGATGGAAAAGATCCCGATGACCGCGAGCGGGTACGAGCGGCTACAGAGCGAATTGAAGACCCTGAAGTCGGTCGAGCGACCGGCCGTGATCCAGGCGATCTCCGAGGCCCGCGAACATGGCGACCTGTCGGAGAATGCCGAGTATCACGCCGCCAAGGAGCGGCAGGGCTGGATCGAGACGCGGGTCGTGGAGCTTGAGGACAAGCTCGCCCGTGCCGACGTCATCGACGTCAGCGTGCTGTCCGGCGATTCCGTGAAGTTCGGCGCCACCGTGCTGCTGGCGGACGAGGATACCGACGAGGAGAGCGAGTACCAGATCGTCGGCGCCGACGAGTCCGACATCAAGTCGGGCCGGCTGTCGATCACCGCGCCCCTGGCCCGTGCCCTGATCGGCAAGACCGTCGGCGATTCCGTCGAGGTGAACACCCCCGGCGGGACCAAGGCCTACGAGATCGTCTCGGTCAGCTACAGGTAGCGGGCCGACGGTCAGCATTGCCGTCGCCCTCGGGCTAGCCCCTACGCGATTCACATATCTCTTCTCTTCGACGCGCCTCCCTGCTGCCGTCGCCCTCGGGCTTGACCCGAGGGGCATGACGGGACAGGGACGCTGCGCAACTTCGCCGTCTTGCCACGATCCTCGGCTCGGGGGCCGAGGATGACGGCAATAAGGTAGGACCGCAGGGCTGATCTGGTTCCGCTGACGAGATGTGTGAATGCCGAGGGGCCTGACCCGAGCGCCGCGACCGGGACCGTGCCGCCGCGCGCCTTCGCCGTACCGTTACGGTCCTTGGGTCAGGCCCAAGAACGACGGCGGCAGTGAGGGCGCGTCGACGAATGTGCGGTAACGACGGCGAAGCTGTCCGGTCCCGGCCGCCTGCCCTCACGCCCCTTCCGCGTCGTCCTCCGGCATCGGCACGCCGGGATCGGCCTTGCTGGTGCGGATCGCCAGCGAGGTGCGGACATGCGCCACGTTCGGCGCCGCGGTCAGGGACTTGGTCAGGAAGGTCTGGTAGGCGTCCCAGTCCTCGGCCACGATCTTCAGGATGAAGTCGACCTCGCCGGCGAGCATGTAGCATTCCCGCACCAGCGGCCAACCGGCGACCCGCTTCTCGAACGCCACCAGGTCCTGTTCCGCCTGGCTGGTCAGGCCGACCATGGCGAACACGGTAACGCCATAGCCCAGCATCTCCGCGTTCAGGTCAGCATGATAGCCGCGGATGAAGCCGGCCTCCTCCAGCGCCCGCACCCGGCGCAGGCAGGGCGGCGCGGAGATGCCGACCCGGCGAGCCAGTTCGACATTGGTCATCCGCCCGTCCGCCTGCAGATGGGCCAGGATCTGCCTGTCGATATCGTCAAGCTTCACGCGCTGCATGGATCGTCCTGAAGCTCCCTGCCGCTGCACCGCCGCCCGGCAACTGTGAAATATAATTTCGCCTTTGAATAATATTATGTCGCGGGATGGTCCAGGGAAATGATGATTGCATCCGAGGCGAGGTGTGGCATCGGCCAGGGCATCGCTTGGATACCGGAGGCTGGATGATCGGCATGGGCATTGCAGTCGGGCGGGTGATCGCCGGTCTGGTGATCACGGCCGGCCTGGCGGCGGCCCTCCCCGCAATCGCGCAGGACGCAATCACGCAGGACACCGGCGCGCGGGATGCCGGCAACCCGGATGCGCGGATCGCGGCCTGCCCGGCCTGGCGTCCCCTGCCGATGACGCCCACGGATCCTGAACTGTGCCGCCGGCTGGGGGTGACGGCGCGCCGCCCCGGCGACCTGCCGCCGCTGGAGGCGCAGGAGGCGATCGCAGGCTTCATCCGCAATTTCTGCCACCGCGACACGGATGCCGGTTGGGTGCGCGACAAGACAGTGCGATACCGGTCCCTTCTTCACCACCCTGGACGGCCTGTCGTGGACCAGCCACGACCTCAGCACCCATGCGCCGGTGGTGATCTGGTACTCGCCGGAAGCGGCGGAATGGGTGCGCGGCCATCGCGGCATGGCAGAAGAGGAATCGGACATCCCCTCGCCGCCGGTTCCCGACGGCGCCATGCTGGTGAAGGAGATGTATCCCGCGCCGGCCGTGCGCTGCGCCGGCAACGACCCGCTTCACCTGATGCCGCTCGGCGGTAGCGCATTGATGGTGCGCGACAACTCCGCGGTGCAAGACGGCTGGTACTGGGGCTGGTTCGGCTGGGACGGCTGGTCGCCCGACTACCCGGCCGACCAGGCCACCAACCCGCCGCAGAACATGGGCTTCGGGCCGTACTGCCTGAACTGCCACGCTTCGGCCCGTGACAACATGACCTTTGCGGCCCGCCGCAACATGCAGGGCGAGAAGGGGCGGCTGCAGAGCTACCTGATCCAGTATGTCGAGGCGTCGCAGCAGCAGGTCCCGGACGTCCGCCATGCCCTGCCCGCCCTGCCGAAGGAGCGCGAGTAGCGCCTGGGCATGCCGCACACGGGCTATTCCGGTGCCTTCCTCGATGCCTTCCCGCACAGCCTGCTGGGCGGTGCGGCGCCGGGCTGGGACAATGTGCCCCGCATGCCGTCCAGCAGCTACGACAATGTCTGGATGCCGGCCGGCCCACCGGACGGCCATGGCCAGTTCCTGACCTCCACGCAGTGCCTGGGCTGCCATTCCGGCGGCGCCACCTGGCGGCAATACGCCATGACCCTGCCGTCGGGAGAGGGATCGCGCTTCATCGACATCTCCCCCTACGGCACCTGGGTTTCCTCCCCCATGGGCCTGGCCGGGCGCGACCCGTTCTTCTTCGCCCAGCTGGCCAGCGAAACGCAGAGCTTCCACCCGGAAGAGGCGGCGCTGGTGGCAGACACCTGCCTGGGCTGCCACGGGGTGATGGGACAGCGCCAGCATGCCATCGACCGGATGCTGCGGGGCGAGGATTGCGGCAGCTTCGGCCGCCACCTTGTGGACGCCGCCCCCTGGCCTGCCGACAACCCGCTGGCCGCGATGGCGGAAGCCCAGGCGGACGCCCCGCGCAATGCCTGCGTGCAGGCGCGGCGGGCGCAGCTCAATCCCGGCATGACCGGCTTCGCCGCCACCTTCACCGGCAGCTTCCTGCTGGGCCCGGCCGACCGCCTGGCCGGCCCCTACGCGGCGCCGAAGACCTGGCCGATGCAGAAGGCGCTGGGCATCACCCCGGTGCACGACCCCAATATCCGGGAATCCGAGGTCTGCGGCACCTGCCACACCATCCACCTGCCGGTGCTGCATGAAGGCAGGACCCTGGCGCATGTCTACGAGCAGACGACCTATGCGGAATGGGCGTTCAGCGGCTACCGCACCGGCACCTCGCCCGACGGGCCGCTGCCGGAAGGGGCCGGGCCGCGCGCCCGGAGCTGCCAGGGCTGCCACATGCCGGACACCGACGAGGCGGGGCGGAAGCTGCGGACCAAGATCGCCAGCATCCAGGAATATTCCTCCTACCCCGCGACCGCCTTCATTGCCGCGCCGGAGGAGATCGACCTGCCGGCGCGCGACGGCTTCGCGAAGCACAGCCTGGTCGGCGTCAACCTGTTCCTGACCACCCTCGCGCAGCAGTTCCCGGAGATCCTGGGCCTGCGCAGCTTCGACACCACGGTCGGCGACCATGCCATCGCGCCGCTGCTGGTGACGGAGAAGGCGATGCTGCAGCAGGCGGCGGACGCCACGTCGAAGGTCACGGTCGCGCCGCCGACGGTACAGGACGGCCGCCTGCGGACGGAGGTGCAGGTCAGCAACCTGGCGGGCCACAGCCTGCCTTCCGGCGTCGGCTTCCGCCGCGCCTTCCTGTCCTTCGAGGTCCTGGACCAGAACGGCGCGCTGCTCTGGGCCTCGGGCCGGACGGATGCCGCCGGGCGGCTGGTCGATGCCGCCGACCGCCCGCTGGAGGGCGAGGTCTGGTGGACCGACGATCGCAGCGCCCGGACCCAACCGGAGGCGCGCCTGCACCAGCCGCATTTCCAGAGCATCGACCGCCAGGACCAGGCCCAGGTCTACCAGGACCTGTCGGCCGCGCCGCCCCGGACCGCGGGTCAGCAGGGCGCCGCACCGCAATGCGGCGAGGGGGTGGTGCCGGCCGGGCCGCTGACCACCAGCTTCCTGTCGCTCTGCGCCACGGTGAAGGACAACCGCCTGCCGCCGCACGGCCTGCTTCCGAAAGCGCAGCGGGCCGCCATCGCCGCGGCTTTGGGCGCCGGTCCCGACCTGGCGGCCGCGCTGGACCCCGTCGGGGTGGGCGACGATCCCGACTACGGCGACGGCCAGGGCCGCGACCGGATCGTCTATGACGTGCCGATGTCGGCCCTGGCGGGCGTGCCGGCGACGGTCCGGGCGCGGCTGTACTACCAGGCGACCCCGTCCTACTACCTGCAGGACCGGTTCTGTACCGCCACGGGCGCCGACCGCGACCGGCTCTATTTCCTGGCCGGCCATGCCAACCTGGACGGCACCGCCATCGAGGATTGGAAGCTGGCGATCGGCGACAGCGGCAGGGTGACGGTGCCGCGCTGACGGGCAGGCCGCCGCGGCCCGAGGCCCGCGGCGCCTTGCCCATGGACACCCGCGGCGCCGGGTGTTACGCCGGAATCGATCCGGCCGGACGGCCGCCCCTTTCCCAATCTTCGGCGACCCGCGCGATGACCCTCGCCATCGAGACCTACAGCAACCCCAACCTCCGCCAGGGCTGGCGCCCCGGCAACAATTTCGGCGGCAGCACCCTGTTCAAGGCTCTGGGCCATCCGAAGACGGCGGCGGCGGGACGCGCCCTGGTGGCGCAGCTGCGCGGCCTGGGGTGCATCGCGGTCTACGATCCGGAGCCGCAGCCGGCCGCGGCCCATGTCGACGCCTTCTTCGACCTGGCGTCATGCGACATTGCCGGCGTCTTCGTGCAGCGGCTGGAAGATGTCGGCGACCGCCGGCTGGGCCATGCGGCACGGCCGGTGACCGACCTGGCGGCCGCCGGCGTCGACGGCATCCTGGTCACCGCGTTCGACGCGGCGGCGCATGAACGCCAGCTGCGCGCCCTGGTGGGCGAGGATCTGCCGATCCTCACCCTGGACGGGATGCGGCTGCCCGATGCCTGGCTGAGCAACGACCGGCGCTATCTGGACCCGCTCAACTTCGCGACCAATTTCGCCCTGATCCGCGACGAGGGCGGCCGATTCACCCGCCTGACCGGTGCCAACTACTGGGGCCTGTACGGCGCCGGCAATGCCGCGCTGTGGTGCGCCGCCTTCGACGCCGACGGCAGCTGCCTGGCGGAATGGGAGGAGGCCCTGCCTGCCCCGGGCGCCGCCTTCACCCTGGACAGCCGGGAGATCCGGTCCCGCTTCGGGCTTCCGCCCTTCACCGGCAGCCTGTTCCTGCATGCCCTGCGGGTGGCGGGCCACGACGTGGTGAAATACGCGCTGGACGTGATGAGCGCCGATGGCAGCCAGCTCAGCTGCACCCACGACGCCAATGCCTGGCCGGCGGACCTCTATGCCGGGGTGCCGGCGCCCGAGGATGGCGAGCGCCTGACCCTGCTGGTGCAGAACAGCCATCCGGTGGCGATCCCACCCGGCGCGGTCGGCGCCAGCCTGATGGGCAGCGACGCGGTGGCCTGGCACCCGGCCGGGGTGCCGCCCTTCGGCACGGCCGAGCTGGACCTCGGCGCCCTGCTGCCGGAGGCCCGCTATCCGCAGCAGATCGAGATCCATGCCGGCCGCTACTTCGTCCGCCCGCGCTACGAGACGGTGACCGGCAATGCGCGGGTGCGCATCGCCCATGCCAATGTGGAGCGCACCGACCTGGAGGACGATCCCGACCTGCCGGGGCTCGCCCCCGTGATGGGCAAGGGCTTCATCCTGCCGCTGCCGGTGCTGCCGCATGCCGCCTTCGCCTCCAGCCTGCTGCCGACGCCGATGGCGACCTGCCAGGCCGACCTGCCGGTGACGGCGGCGCTGCACGCGCCGGACGGGCGGGTGCTTGACGAACGCTTCCTGGGCCGGATCCCGCGCGACAGCTCCGCCACGGTGGAGGCCGGTGCCTGGCTGGCGGAGCTGGCCGATGGCGCAGACACCGCATGGGGCCATGTGGAGTTCCGCTACGACTTCCGCGACGGCGGCGCCGGCGACGGCTGGCTGCATGCGCTCGGCCGCTATACCCAGGCGGACAGCGGCCATGCGGCGGAGACCATCTTCGGCGCGCATATCTACAACACGGTCGCGGTCTATCGCGACGAGCCGCAGAGCTACAGCCACCGGCCGCCGGGGCTGACCACCCGGCTGTTCCTGCGGCTGGGGCCGGCGCCGATGCGCACCCTCTGCCACCTGATCTATCCGGCCTCCACCCCCTGGCACCCGCTGTCGCGCACGCAGCTGACCCTGGTCGACGGCGGCGGCAGGCACATGGCCAGCCACGAGGTGCGGATCGCCTGCAACGGCTCACTGTTCTGGTATGTGGACGAGGTCTTCACCGCGCAGGAACTGGCGGCCGCCGGGCCCGCCGCCTGGGTGCAGGTGCGCGATGCGACCTGCCGCCTGTTCGGTTTCCATGGCCTGCAGAACGGCGATACCAGCTTCTGCCTGGACCATATGTTCGGCTTCTGAGGCGCCTCAGCCCAGGGCGTCGCGTACCGGCCCGTCGAGCAGCAGGATCCAGCCCGCCGTCAGCAGGGTGGAGACGATGCCGATCGGCAGCACCGCCAGGGTGAAGCGGCTGAAGCCGATCGACGGGCCGCGCAGCCGCTCCGCCATCTGCAGCACGATCACGTTGCTGGCGGCGGAGATGATGAAGACATTCCCCGCCAGGGTGGACACGGCCGCCAGCATCATCAGGTTGGCGGTGGAGAAGCCCGTCAGCAGCTTCAGGTACATGTCGACCAGGGGCACGTTGGAGAAGACCTGGGAGCCGGCGAAGGCGATCGCCGCGGTCACCGGCGGCTCCGTCATCCGGTCGCGCAGGTCGCCCAGCAGCGCCTGCAGCGATCCCGACTGCACCAGCGCCCCGGTGACCACGAACATCGCCACGAAGAAGACCAGGGTCGCCCAGTCCAGGTGCAGGAAGGTCTGCCGCCGCCCCCGCCCGAACAGGAACACCGGCAGGCAGGCGATCGCGGCGGCATAGCCCAGCGGGAAGCCGTAGTCGGGCGCGATGGCGGAGGCCAGGCTCTCCCCCACCACCAGCACCGCCAGCAGCACCACCGCGAGCACCGGCGGCCAGATCCGGCCGCCCTCCCCCGCCGCCAGGGCCGCGGGGCCCGACGGCGGCTCCGCCGCCGCGTCGGAATCAGGCGGCGTCAGACCGCGCGACAGCCACCAGACGGCGATCGCCAGCGAGACGATGGTCGGCACCAGCAGCCAGAGCAGGAAGGTCAGCACCGGAGCCGGCACCTGCCCGCTGGCGGCGATCAGCAGGTTCTGCGGATTGCCGATCGGCGTCGTCATGCTGCCAACCGTCACCGTCACGCAGAGGGCGATCAGGAACACCCTTGCATCGGTCCGGGTCTGGTGCGCCAGGACGAAGGCGATCGGCGTGCCGATGATCGCCGCCGCATCGTTGGTGACCACGGCGGAAAGCAGCGCGAAGATCAGGACGAAGGCCGCCATCGATGCGGTGGGCGAGCGCAGCAGTGCAAGCCGTTCCGCGATCCGCTGCGAGACGCCGCTGGTGAACAGCGCATGGCCGATCGCGAACACGCCGAACAGGTACAGGATGATGTTCCAGTCGATCGCGTCGAAGGCGTCGCGCGGCGAGATCTGGCCGGTGGCCAGCATCGCCACGGCCCCCAGGGCCATGACATGCCAGATGCGGATTGCCGGCGGCAGCCATTCGCGGACCGCGATGACGGCGAAGATTGCCAGCGATATCGCCAGGGCGACGGACATTGCCGAAGGCCCGCCTCAGGCCGCCGAGGACCGACCGTTCTGCCGGTCCTTCCCCAAGCCTTTCAGGGCATGTTCCGCCGTTTCCGGCATCGCGACGGCGAAGATCGCGGCACCCGCCAGCGCCACGGCAGCAAGGAAATAGAATGCCGTATCGTAGGAGGCGAGCTGCACGATCTCCTCCGCGATCAGGTTGGAGAGCGAGGCGCCGATCCCCACCAGGGTCGCCAGCGCCCCCTGTGCGACATTGAAATGGCCGCTGCCCTTGGTGGCGTCGGACACGATCAGCAGGAAGAGCACCGCAAAGATGCCGTTGGCGACCCCGTCCAGCGCCTGGATCGCCACCAGAAGCTCGGGCTGGTCGGTGGTGGTGTAGAGCAGGGCGCGCACCGGCAGGATCGCGAAGGCGGCCAGGAACAGCGGCTTGCGTCCCCAGCGGTCGGCGGTCCTCCCGCACAGCACGGCCATGCCGATCATGACGAACTGCGCGGCGATGATGCAGGCGGAGGTGAAGGCGATGCCGGTGCCGGTATCGCTGCCCGCCGACAGATTCTGGCTGACCAGCGGCAGCATCGCCGCATTGGCGAAATGGAACAGGAAGATCGACACCGCGAAGACCAGCAGGCGGCGGTCGCCGATAACGGTCCGGAAGCCGCCCGGGCTCTTGCGCTGCTCCGCGGCCGGTCCCGCCGCTACACCGCCGCGGGCCAGGTTGTCGTCGATCTGCGACGGCCGGATGCAGAGCACCGAGACGATCATGCCGATCGCCATCAGCGCGATCAGGAAGAACACGCCGTCGACGAAGCCCCAGAGGGCGAGGCCTGCCGCAATGCCGGCCGCGATGACGTTGCCGGCATGGTTCCAGGCCTGGTTGGCGCCGGTCTGCCGGGTGAACATCTCGCGCCCCACAACACCCAGGGTGATCGCCGCGATCAGCGGGCCGAGGAACGCCAGTGCCGCGCCCATCGTGCCCTGGGCGGCGAAGATCACGGTAGTGTTGTCGCTCAGCGGCAGCACCAGGGCGGCCAGGCCGACGGCCGACACGCAGGCCACCATCAAGGTCCGCTTGTGCCGGGTCCAGTCGATCAACGCCCCGGCCGGGGTCTGCATGATGACGGTCACGATGGTGCCCAGCGCCAGCGCGAAACCGATGTTCTGAGGCTCCCAGTGCAGCTGCGCGAGCAGGTAGATGGCGAGATAGGGACCGAAGCCGGCGGTGACGTCGCCGGCGAAGAAGTTCACCCCGAGCAGCGGCCTGTTCAGGCGTTCCGACATGGGATCTCCCACAGGTTGCGCAGCCGCCCATTTGAGCGACGGTCCTAAGGTACCGCGGACGGCCTGTCGACCCCGTGCCGTTGCACTGAATCCGCTGGCGCAGTTGTGTTAGTATACGAACGAAATGGTCAGGCTGGGCCGAGCCGGCCGGAACGGATCGCGGGGGATGAAGATGGCGGACAAGACCAAGCTGCTGGTGCGAAATATCGGGCTGATGCTCTCTGGCCGGCTGGAACAGCCGATCCTGGACGCCGACTGCATCCTGGCCGTCGACGGCAGGATCGCCGCGATCGGGCGGGAGAAGGACGTCGATGCCGAAGGCGCCGGCACCATCGTCGACGCCAAGGGCATCGCGCTGGCGCCCGGCCTGATCGACAGTCATGTGCATCCGGTGATCGGCGACTATACCCCGCGGCAGCAGCAGCTCAGCTGGATCGATTCCTGCCTGCATGGCGGCGTCACCACGATGATCTCCGCCGGCGAGGTGCACCTGCCCGGCCGGCCGAAGGACATTGTCGGGCTGAAGGCGCTCGCGATCGCCTCGCAGCGCTGGTACGAGAATTTCCGCCCCTCCGGCGTGAAGGTGCATGCCGGCGCTCCGGTGATCGAGCAGGGCATGGTGGAAAGCGACTTCAAGGAACTGGCCGAGGCCGGCGTGACCCTTCTGGGGGAGATCGGACTGGGCTCGGTGAAGGCCGGCGACACCGCCAAGGAGATGGTCGCCTGGGCGCGCAAGCACGGCATCCGCTCCACCATCCATACCGGCGGGCCGTCGATCCCGGGCTCCGGCCTGATCGACAAGGACGTCGTGCTGGAGGCCGATGCCGACATCATCGGCCATATCAACGGCGGCCATACCGCGCTGCCCGACGACCAGATCGTCTGCCTCTGCGAGCAGTGCAGCCGCGGCATCGAGCTGGTCCATAACGGCAACGAGCGGTCCGCGCTGCTGGCCCTGCGCACGGCGAAGGAGCTGAACCAGCTCGAACGCGTGATCCTGGGCACCGACGGCCCCGCCGGTTCAGGCGTGCAGCCGCTGGGCATCCTGCGGATGATCGCGCTGCTTTCCTCCCTGGGCGAGGTGAAGGCGGAGACCGCGTTCTGCTTCGCCACCGGCAACACCGCCCGCATGCGCGACCTGGACTGCGGGCTCCTGGAGGTCGGCAAGTCGGCCGACTTCGTGCTGCTGGACACCGCCCAGCACGCACCCGGAAAGACGATGCTGGAGTCCATCGAGCAGGGGAACCTGCCCGGCGTCGGCATGACGGTGATCGACGGCGTCATCCGCAGCGAGCGCAGCCGCAACACGCCGCCGGCGACCACCCTTCCGGAGATCGTTTCCGCCCCCTAGGCCATTCCCAGGTTTGTTGGAAAGCCGTCGTTCTCGGGCTTGACCCGAGAACCCATTCCGCCAACCGCTCTGAAGCCGCAAGGCTGGCGGAATGGATCCCGGCTCAAGGCCGGGATGACGATGGTGGTCGCGTCACCGCTTCCACCCAGGTTGGGAACGCTCTAGCAGATCCGCCCGGGACGGGCGGCTGCCGGACCTTCAGGGCGCGGCGACCCGGCACATGCGGCGCACAGCCGCCGCCTCCGGCAGCACGGGCAGGCTGTCAGGTTCGGTGCCGTCCTCGAAGGTCTGCACCGCCAGCAGGCGGGTCACGGCGCCGTCCGTGGCGTAGGGCATGACCACCCGCCAGGTCGCCAGGGTCAGGCCGTCCTGCGGCCGGCGGTACCGGTCCTCCAGATGGATCGGCCGCCGGTCGGCGACAGCCTGCCGGTAGTGGGCCTCGATCATGCGGCCATAGTCGGTTTCGCCGTACAGGTCGCGCACGGTCAGGCCGCGCAGGTTCCGCCCCGCCAGCTGCTGCAGATCCTCGCCGACCACGCGGTAGACGAAGCTGTCGCCAGCCGGCTCCAGGAGCATGATGTTGGGCACCAGCGCCGGGACGAGGAACGGTTTGATGGCACTCACGGACGGACAGCCGCCGTCGCTGCCGCCGCTGAACCAGGCCTTCAGGAGCGGCTGCACCAGGTCCGGCTGGACCTCGCCGATCGCGACTTCTTCGAGGCTCATGTCTTGCTGTCTGTTGCGGAATGCACTTCTGCCCGGCGTCGTGCACCTTGCGCCGGCTGCCAGGACAGGGTCGGGCGCGAGCCGCAATCTGCGCGATTGCGACGGCCGGATCGATACGCCGTTCAGCGTAGAACAGCCCCATCCGGCCCGGTGCCGGCTGTCTTCTCACTCTCCGCCTGCGGCGCCCTGACCCGGAACACGGTCCGCGACAGCAGCTGCGGCTCCAGGATCGTCACGCCGCCGACCGGTTCCAGCCCTTCCGCGACCTGATAGGCCAGGAGACGGGTGACCCTCCCACCATCGGCATAGGGCATCACGATGCGCCGCGCGGAAAGGGTCAGCCCGTCCTCCGGGCGACGGAAATCGTGCACCGAATAGAGCGGTGCCCGATCGGCAATGGTCCGGCGGAACTGCTCCTCGATCAGGCGCGCATAGTCGGTATCGCCCATGAATTCCTGCACGGACTTGCCGCGCAGGTCCTGCCCGACCAGCTGCCGGATCGCATCCCCGATCAGACGGTAGATGAACCTATCGCCATCGACCTCCAGGAGGATAGCATTGGGCAGCAGGGTCGGTGCCAGGAACGGGTCGAGAGCGGCTGCCGGGGGATAGTCGCGCGCGCCCTTCTGACGGTACCAGGCCGCGAGCAGGGTCTGGAAGGAAGCTGGATGTATCTCGGCGATGCCGATCTCTTCGATGTTCATGCACTGACCGTCTTGGCGGCGCCGCATCCCGCCATCTACTCCGAAGACGCACGGCCGGACCGGTGACCGGCGCACGCGACAGCCGGCGGATCGCCGCCGCCACGGCGATTCTGTCCCATCTTGCGGGCAAGATCGATACCCCGTTCAGCGTACAATTGTGGGATGGCAGCCTGGTGCCGCTCGGCCCCTCCGCCGACGGCCGCTACCGGATCGTGATCGACGATCCGGGCACCCTGGGCGCGCTGCTGCGGCGGCCGAGCATGGAGACCCTGGCGCGGCTCTACGCCACTGGCCGGATCGATTTCCGCGGCGCCGACCTGATCACCCTGATCGAGGCGGCGCGCGCGAAGAAGGTGCGGCTGAAGCTGCGCGACCTGCGCGCCTTCTGGCTGCTGCGGCGCGCCCTGCCGCTGCTGACGGCGCCGGCGCCGGCGGCACGGCCCGACCACAGCTTCGCCGGCGACGAGACCGGCCGCGACCTGTCGCGGCGCGACGAGAAGGCCTTCATCCAGTTCCACTACGATGCCGGCAACGACTTCTACGCCCTCTTCCTCGACCCGGAGATGCAGTATTCCTGCGGCTATTTCACCGCCTGGGAGAACGACATCGCGCAGGCGCAGGCCGACAAGCTGGACATGATCTGCCGCAAGCTGCGGCTCCAGCCGGGCGAGCGTTTCCTTGACATCGGCTGCGGCTGGGGCGGCCTGCTCTGCCATGCCGCCCAAAACTACGGGGTGCAGGCGCATGGCGTCACCCTGTCGCAGGCGCAGGCCGATTTCGCGCGCGCCAAGGTGGCGCGGCTGGGCCTGGCCGACCGGGTGACCATCGAGCTGAAGCCCTACGAGGCGCTGGAGGGCGAATATGACAAGATCGCCTCCATCGGCATGTACGAGCATGTCGGCATTGCCAACTACCCGGCCTATTTCGGCAAGCTGAACGGCCTCCTGCGCGACCGCGGCCTGCTGCTGAACCACGGCATCACCCGCCGCGCCAAGGCGAGCGCGCGCCGCTTCCGGAAGATCCGGCCGGAGAACCGGCTGATCCGCAAGTACATCTTCCCCGGCTCCGAGCTCGACCATATCGGCCATACCCTGGAATCGATGGAGGCCCGCGGCTTCGAGGTCCACGACGTGGAGGGCTGGCGGGAGCATTACGCCATGACCCTGCGCCACTGGCACAAGCGCCTGGGCGAGAACGAGGAAGCGGCCGTCGCCCTGGTGGGACGGGAGAAGTACCGCATGTGGATCGCCTACCTGGCCGGCGTCGCCATCGGCTTCCAGGATGGCAGCTTGCGGATCTACCAGGTGGTCGCCAGCAAGCACCGCGCGAAGGGCGGCCAGGGCCTGCCGCCGACCCGGGCGGACCTGTACCGGTAGAGGGCGCAGTTTCCACACCGCTCGTCACCGTCGGGCTTGTCGCCCTGGGCTCCGATTGGGCATGGCTGATTTCGGACAAGAGTTGCGAGAAAACGCCGGCTCGAAGGGGGGGCTCCAACCGTCGTCACTGCCGGACTTGTTCCGGCAGTCCATCGCTCGGCCAGCCTCGATCGTGCAGGCAAGCCCCCCAGGCCGTTGGGCAGCGGAACCATGGACCCGCGGATCAAGTCCGCGGGTGACGATTTCGAAAAACGAAGGAGACCGATGCCGCGTCATTGGCGACACCGAAAGCCGGCCCCCTACTCCGACAGCTTCTCCAGCAGGGCGCAGAGCTGGCGGCGTTCCGCGGGCGAGAGCGGTGCCAGGGTCTTCTCGGTGATCTCGCGGCCGGCCGTGTGCAGGGCCGACACCATGGCCTCCGCCTCCGGCGCCAGGCTCAGCAGGGTGCGGCGGCGGTCCTCAGGGTCGGTGGTGGCTGTCACCAGGCCGCGGGCCTTGAGCCGGTCGACCACACCCTTGATGGTGGCGACGTCCACGGCGATCAGGCGGCCCAGGAAGTTCTGCGAGCAGGGACCGGCTTCCGCCAGCTTCACCAGGGCGGAGAACTGGGTCGGCGTCAGACCGAGCGGAATGGTCTGGGCGAAAATGGCCGTGTGCCGTTGATGCGCCTTGCGCAGCAGGAAGCCGACCTGGAGGTCGAGGCGGTAGCCCGGCCCATCGTCGGCCTCCGGCGGCGGGCGCCGCGGCAGCGCCGCTGCAGGCTCAGAGGGCAAGGTATTTCTGCCGCACCTCGGGATGCGCCTCCAGGTCGTCGAAGGTGCCTTCGTACATCACATGGCCCTTCTCGATGATATAGGCGCGGTCGCAGACCAGCTTCGCGAAATGCAGGTTCTGTTCGGACACCAGGACCGACAGGCCCTCCCGCTTCAGGGTGGTGATCGCCTTCGCCATCTGCTCCACGATCACCGGCGCGATCCCCTCCGACGGCTCGTCCAGCAGCACCAGCCGCGGATTGCCCATCAGGGTGCGGGCGATGGTCAGCATCTGCTGTTCGCCGCCGCTCATCTGCCGGCCCAGGTTCTGCGCCCGCTCCCGCAGGTTGGGGAACAGCTCGAACAGCTTCTCCGTGGTCCATTGCGGCGCGCCGTCGCGCGCCCGCTGCCGGCCGACCTCCAGATTTTCCATGATCGTCAGGTCGCCGAAGATCCGCCGTTCCTCCGGCACATAGCCCAGGCCGGAGCGGGCGATCCGGTGCGGCGGCGCGCGGGAGATATCGCGGCCCTCGAAATGCACGCTGCCACTGTCGCAGCGGACCAGGCGCATGATCGACTTGATGGTCGTCGACTTGCCCGCGCCGTTGCGCCCCAGCAGCGCCACCACCTCGCCCGGCCGCACGTTCAGGGAGACGTCGTAGAGGATATGCGCGCGGCCGTAGAAGGCGTTGATACCCCGGACCTCAAGCATGTTCCCGCCCCCAGGCATGGTCCCCGGCTCAGACATGCTCCGCCTCCCCCGCGCCATGCCCGAAGGTCGTGCCGCCGCCCAGATAGACCTCCTGGACATGCGGGTCTGCGCGAACTTCCTCCGCCGTGCCCTGCGCGATCAGCTGGCCGCGGGCCAGCACCATCACCCGGTGGGAATGGGCAAAGACGACATCGACATCATGCTCGGTGAACAGCACGCTGACCCCCTGGTCGCGGACGATCCCCGCCGTCAGCTTCATCAGCTCGATCCGCTCCTGCGGCGCCATGCCGGCGGTGGGTTCGTCCATCAGCAGCAGCCGCGGCTCGTTCGCCAGCGCAATCGCCAGCTCCATCCGCTTCAGGTCGCCATAGGCCAGGATGCTGGCGGCGCGGTCGGCCTGCTCCGCCATGCCCACCGTCTCCAGCAGTTCCAGCGCCCGGTCGCGGTACAGCGCGCGGGCCAGCCGCGTCGGGTTGAAGATGCGGCGGTTGTGGGAGATCAGCGCCATCTGCACATTCTCCGCCACCGTCATCGACGGATAGGTGGCGGTGATCTGGAAAGTGCGCCCGACCCCCAGGCGCCAGATCTCCCGCGGCCGCAGCCCGACCAGTTCCCGCCGCTCGCCGTCGGCGCCACGGAAGGCGATCGAGCCGCGGTTCGGCGACAGCTGGCCGCTGATCATGTTGAAGCAGGTGGTCTTGCCGGCGCCGTTCGGGCCGATCATCGCCAGCAGCTCGCCCGGCGCGAGGGCGAAGGAGACGTCGCGCACCGCATCGACGCCGCCGAACGACTTGGAAAGGTTGCTGACCTCCAGTACCGCCTCGGTCATGCCCGTTCCTCCCGTCCGCGCAGGCCGAGGCGCATGGCCAGCCGTTCCAGCCCGCCGGCAATACCCTCCGGCGCGATCACCACCACGGCGATGATCGCCAGGCCCAGGCACAGACGCCAATATTCGAACCGCGACAGCCAGTCCTCCAGCAGGGTGAAGGCACCGGCGCCGACGAACGGTCCGGACAGGTTCTGCACGCCGCCGAAGAACACCATGATGATGGCATCGAAGGAACGCGCGATCTCCAGCTCGGTGGGAAAGGCGCTGCCCTTGGAGAAGACGAACAGCGTGCCGGCCAGGCCGGCCATCACGCCGGCGAAGGTGAAGGCCGCCCAGCGGACATGGCGGGCGTTGATGCCGGTGGCCTCCGCCCGCAGCTCCGAATCCCTGGTGCCGCGCAATGCATAGCCGAAGGGCGAATGGGTGACATGGCGCAGCAGGATGATGCCGCCCGCCCCCAGCACCAGGACCAGATAGTAGTAGACGAAGGTGGAGGAGGCCCAGTCCGACGGCCAGATGTTCAGCAGGCCGTCATCGCCGCGGGTCACCTCCGTCCACTGGAAGGCGATCGACCAGAGCAGTTGCGAGAAGGCCAGGGTCAGCATCGCGAAATAGACGCCGGTCAGGCGAATGCAGAACCAGCCGATGATGATCGCCAGCAGGCCCGCCAGAAGCGGCGCCAGCAAGAGCGCGAGTTCCATCGGCGCCTGGGCATAGGTGACCAGCAGCGCGCCGGCATAGACGCCGCCGCCGTAGAAGGCGGCATGGCCGAAGGAGACAAGGCCGCCGGTCGACAGGATGAAATGCAGGCTGGCGGCGAACAGGCTGAGCACGACGATGTCGATCATCAGCACCAGCAGGTAGCGGTCGCCGAGAAACGGCAGCACCGCCAGGGCCACCAGCAGCAGGCCCCAGAGCAGCTTGCCCGTGGTGCCGGCCGGGCGGATCGGCCGTTGCGGCGAACCCTGCTGGCCATGCTCCCCCGGCCGCTCCTCGCGCCCGAACAGGCCGTAGGGCCGGGTGATCAGGACGATCGCCATCACCACGAACATCAGGACAAGGGTGCTGGAAGGCAGGTAGCGCACGCCGAACACGTTCACGACCGAGATGATCGCCGCGGCGACGAAGGCGCCCTTGAGGCTGCCCATGCCGCCGATCACGACCACGACGAAGATCGCCGCCAGGATGTTGAAGTCCATCAGCAGGTCTGCGCCGCCCTTCGGCAGCTGCAGCGCGCCGCCCAGGCCCGCCAGCGCGGAACCCAGCATGAAGATGCCGGTGAACAGCCAGGACTGGTTGACCCCCAGCGCGCCGACCATCTCCCGGTCCTGGGTTGCCGCGCGCACCAGCACGCCGATCCGGGTGCGCTGCATCAGCAGACCCAGGCCGACCAGGACCAGCAGCGCGACCACGATCAGCGCCACGTCATATTCGGTGACGATGCCGTCGCCGATGCGGATGATCCCCTTCAGGCCCGGCGCACGCGGGCCCAGCAGGTCCTCCGGCCCGAACACCATCAGCGCCAGGTCCTGGATCACCAGGATCACGCCGAAGGTCGCGACCAGCTGGAACAGCTCCGGCGCGCGATACACCGGGCGCAGCACCAGGATCTCGATCACCAGGCCGACGATCGCGACGCCGATCGCGGCGACGAGGACGGAGAACCAGAAGCCGAAGATGCCGTCGAAACCGGCATTCTCCATCGCCAGGACGATGAAATAGGCGAAATAGGCGCCGAGCATGTAGAGCGACCCGTGAGCGAAATTCACCACGCGGGTCACGCCGAAGATCAGCGACAGGCCGGCCGCCACCAGGAACAGCGCCGCGGCATTGCCCAGTCCCCCCAGGATCTGGGCGATGAAGAACCCCATACCGCAATCACCTCCGCGATGGGCCGTCCGGGCAGGGCGGCCGGCCCCGGGTTGCGCCCGCCCCTCGCGCCGGGCTGCGGCCCGGTGCGACGCGGCAGGCTGCCCTCCCCCGCGGCCGCCAGGGCCGCGGGGGAAGACGGATCAGACGGAACGGAGGCTCACTCCGCCGGGCGGCGCTGCTTCACCACCTCGTCCGACGGCAGGTAGTCGGCGCCGTCGAAATACTCCCAATCGACCATGATGCCGCTGCCGTCGACGAGCTTCGTCTTGCCGACCCAGGCGCCCATCGTCGACTGGTTGTCGATCTCGCGGAAGGTGATCGGGCCCATCGGGCTGTCGAAGGTCAGGCCTTCCATCGCCTGGCGCAGGGCCTCGGTGTCGGTGGAGCCGGCCTTTTCCAGCGCCGCCTGCACCGCCAGCATGGTGTTGTAGCCGACGATCGAACCGATCCGCGGATCCTCGCCCCAGCGCTCCTGGTACGCCTTGACGAAGGCGTCATGCGCCGGGTCCTTGATGTCGTACCAGGGATAGCCGGTCACCAGCCAGCCTTCCGGCGCCTCGTCCTTCAGCGGCAGCAGGTAGTCCGGCTCGCCGGTCAGCAGGCTGACCACGGTCTTGTCCTCGAACAGGCCGCGGATCGTGCCCTCGCGCACGAACTTGGCCAGGTCGGGGCCGAAGGTGACGTTGAAGATGCCGTCGACATTGGCGGCGTTCAGCGCCTGCACCTCGGCGGTGGCGTCGATCTTGAACAGGCCCGGCCACTGCTCGGCGACGAACTCCACCTCCGGGTTCGCCTCCTTCAGCAGCTGCTTGAAGGACGCGACCGCCTCCTTGCCGTAGGCATAGTTCGGCGCGATCGTCGCCCAGCGCTTGGCGCCGCTCTTCGCGGCGATATCGGCCAGCATGGCCGACTGCATGTACGTCGAGGCCCGCAGCCGGAAGGTGTAGGGATTGCCGCTTTCCCAGACCATGGAATCGGCCAGCGGCTCGGAGGCCAGGAACAGCTTCTTCTTCTGGTCGGCATAGGACGCGACCGCCAGGCCGACATGGGACAGGAAGCCGCCGGTCAGCATCACCACGTTCTCGCGGTCGAACAGCTCCTCGGCGATCTTCACCGCCTCGCCCGGATCGCCCTTGTCGTCGCGGGTGATGAACTCGATCGGCCGGCCGCCAAGCACGCCGCCGGCAGCGTTGATCTGCTCCACCGCCAGTTCGGCACCGTAGCGCGCCGGCACCGCGAAGGCCGCCATCCGCGAATAGCTGTTGAAATCGCCGATCTTGACCGGGTCGGCGGCCTGTGCGCCCGGCGCGAACGCCGTCACCGCGGCGAATGCGGCGGCGGCCACCCCGGTCGCCAGTTTCGTCATCATCCCCATTCTTCCATCTCCCGTTCTGGACTTCGGTCCGTCGGACCCCGTCACGACATGCTGACCTGTCGCCTCTCTGCAGGGCCTGCCATCGGCAGGCCCCGGCAACGCCGGTGCACCGGCGTTCCCCCGCTTTCCACCCGCCGTCTGCGCGGCGGTTGAATCCTATCGCAGGCCGTCCTCGCCCTTGATCTCGTCGACCGTCAGGCCGCCGACCCGCGGCAGCGGCCGGCCGGAATCGGTGACCGCGATCGCGACCATGATCTCGTTCGCCCGCGGCGCATCGTTCAGGCAGACCTCCATCCCGTCGAAATGCGACCGGACATAGGCGGCGTGCTTGTGGCCCAGCGGGATATCCAGGCGTTGGCCCGGCCCGCCGATCTTCTTCGACGAGGGCACCAGGGCGGCGCCCTTCTCCACCTCCGCGCGCAGCGGCTTGCCCATGCGCGGATGCAGGATCGCGGCGGCATGCTCCAGCTCGCCGTTCTCGCCGACCATTGCAGCCTTACCGTAGCTTTCCGCCTGGCCCGGCGCGATGCCCAGTGCCTCGACGCAGCGGCGGCCCAGCAGGCCGCCCAGCTCCTCGCCGATCTGCATCAGCAACTCCAGGTCGTCGACATACTTGCCGGCGAAAGGATTGGCGATCACCGCCACCGCGGCCGCCTTGCGGGTCGGCGGCACGATCTCCCGCCCCATCTCTCGATGGGTTTCCTCCACCAGCACGGCAATCTTGCGGATCTCGGCCTTCATCGCAGCCCGTCCTCCCCCTTCACCTCGGATGCCTTCAGCCCGCCGACCCGGGCATGGATGCGCTGGCCGGTGGTCATCACCAGGATCAGCGCCATCTCGTCCGCCCGCGGCGCGTCGGCCATGCTGACCTCCATCGCGTCGAAATGGCTGCGCACATAGGACGCGTTGATATGCGTCACCGGCACGTCGAGCCTTGTGCCCGGGGCGCCGACCTTCTTCGTCGAAGGCACGATCGCGGCGGCATTGCCCAGCGCCTCGCGCATGGCGTAGCCGCCCGGCACGTGCCACAGCGCGCCATGCTCCAGTTCCCCCGCGGTGCCGACGATGGCGCCCTTGCCATAGCCCTCGACCGCCTTCGGGTCACCGCCCAGCCGGTCGATCAGGAGCTTCGCCATCTGCAGACCCAGCGGCTTCAGGTCCTCCATGAAGCCGGCGATCTCTTCGACATAGCGGCCGGCGAAGGGGTTCGCGATCACCGACACCGCGGCGGCGCGGCGCAGCGGCACCTCCGCCGGCGGGCCGCCTTCGTGGAAGATCTCCTCCACCACCGACAGGGTCTTGCGGATCACGACATCGGGCATCGTCAGGTCTTCTCCTTGGTCGCCGGCGGCGCAGCACCGGTACGGTCCTTCCAGCGGAAATGGCTTTCGTCGGTGGGCCAGGGCACGTCGTCGCGGCCGCGCAGGCGGCGACCCGCCTGGCCCTGCACTGCATCGATCGGCTGCACCGCGCTCATATGGCCGCCCAGCTGCTCGTAATCGGCCAGCCGCATGGTGAACTCGATCGGCGCCACCAGCGCCGGCGTCGGCACATAGCCGAAGGACTGCGACGGCATCAGCGAGACGTCGACCATCACCGTGATACCGCCGCCCGGCCAGACATAGACCGGCACGCCGCCGCAGGAGACATGGGTCAAGGCATCCTTCACCGACCGGGTCAGCCGCACCGGGTTCTCCGTCACCCCGGCGCGCAGCGAACCGCCCGCCCCGCCCATGAAGAGGACGGAACAGAGCGCCGGCTCGCAGTTCTCGGCGATGCGGTCGACGGATTCGTGCAGCGCCTCCGGCAGCTCGGCAGGCTGCGGCTTCAGCTCGCCGTCCAGGACATAGTAGCCGTACTGGTCGCCGGTGGTGGAGACCATCAGCATGGTCAGGCCCGGCTTCGCGACCTTCGGATCGAACGGCTCCAGGATCGACAGCGGGTCGGTGATGTCGGTGCCGCCCCAGCCGGTGCCTGGCTCCGCCACCTGGAAATAGCGCCCGGGCGTGGAGCGGCGGCCGCGGATCTTGATCCCTGTCGGCTGAACGTCCAGCAGCTTGCCGGCCTGATGCTCCGACAGGATGCCGGTGATGTGGTCGTCGACCACCACCACCTCGTCCACATGGCCGTACCATTGCTTGGCGAACATGCCGATGGTGGCGGAGCCGCAGCCGACCCGCATGCGTTCCTCAAGGGCGCCGTTGATCACCGGCGGCTTGGCGGCCTGCACCACCAGGTTCGCGCCGCCGTCGACCTGCATCTCCACCGCCTCGCCGTTGCACAGCTTCAGCATGGCGTCGCAGGTGACCCGGCCCTCCTTCTTGCTGCCGCCGGTCAGGTGCTTCACCCCGCCCAGCGCCATCATCTGCGAGCCGTATTCGCCGGTGGTGACATGGCCGACCACTTCGCCGGCGACCCGCACCGGCTCGCATTCGCGGCCGATATGGCGGTCGGTGTCGATCTTCACCTTCACGCCGCAATAGCTGAAGATCCCCTCGGTCACCACGGTGACCATGTCGACGCCTTCGACCTGCTGCGAGACGATGAAGGGCGCGGGCTTGTAGTCGGGATAGGTGGTGCCGGCACCGACGGCGGTGACGAAGGAGCGGTTCGCCTGGACGATGTCGCCGTCCCAGGTCTCCCCCTCCTGCGACAGGAAGGGCACCACCTTGCCGCCCTCGGAGACGGTGTTCTCGATGATGGTGAAGGGGTCGACCCGCACCAGGTCGCCGCCCTCGTTGGCATAGCGGTCGCAGGCGCCGGTCTTGCCGTCGGCGATGTAGCACATCACCGGGCAGGCATCGCAGCGGATGCGCCCGTCGACCACGCTCGATGTCTGCTGCTTGACCATGGCGGGCCCTCCTCAGCCCTGCGTCGCGCCGGCCGCCAGCGCCTGCAGCGCGGCCAGCACCCGGTCCGGGGTCGCCGGCAGGCGGCGGATCGAGATCCCGGCGGCATCGCGGATCGCGTTCAGCACCGCCGGCGCCGTGGGAATCAGCGCATGCTCGCCCAGACCCTTGGCGCCATAGGGCCCGTTCGGGTCCGGCACCTCGACGATGTGGGTGAGGATCGGCGGCACGTCGCCGATCGTCGGGATCAGGTAGTCGTGCAGGTTCTCGGTGCGGCCCGGCAGGTATTCCTCCATCAGCGCCAGGCCGATGCCCTGCGCGACGCCACCCTGCACCTGCCCCTCCACCAGCACCGGGTTGACCGCCCGGCCGACATCGTGCGCCGCCTCGATCCGGAGCAGGCGCACCGTGCCGAGGCCCAGGTCGACCTCCGCCTGCACCATGTGGGCGGCATAGCCGAACTGGGCATAGGGGCTGCCCTGCCCGTTGCCGTCCAGCGCCACCGTCGGCGGGTCGTAGACGCCTTCGGCGGCAAAGACATAGCCGTCGGCATCGACCGGCAGGCCGGCCAGGTCGAGCGCCCGCCGCGTGCCGCCGTCGACCAGCGCCAGCCGGCCGTCCGTCAGCGCGATGCCGGCATCCTCCGCCACATTGCCGTGGCGCAGCAGCAGGGCGCGCAGCGCCTCGCCCGCCCGCTTCGCCGCATTGCCGGAAACGAAGGTCTGTCGCGAGGCCGAGGTCTTGCCGGCGTCCGGCGTCGCGTCAGTATCGCCGCCGACCCGGGTGACCATTTCCACCGGCACGCCCAGCGCATCGGCGAAGATCTGCGAGATCACCGTGTTCGACCCCTGGCCGATATCCACCGCACCCTGGTGCAGCACGATGCGGCCGTCCGCGCGGATGCCGGCCTTGATGGTCGACGGGTTCGGCAGCGAGGTATTGCCGCAGCCGTACCAGCCGCTGGCCAGGCCGACGCCGCGCCGCAGCGGGCTGCCGCTGCGTTCCGCTTCCGCGTTGAATTCGGCACAAGCCTCACGCGCCGCGGCCCAGCCGGGACGCAGCGCCTCCAGGCAGTCGGCGATGCCGACCCCGCTGTCGAACACCTGGCCGCAGACGGTGGGCTCGCCGTCGCGCAGGGCGTTGCGCAGGCGGAATTCCAGCCGGTCGATGCCCAGCCGGTCGGCCAGTTCGTCGAACAGGCTTTCCTGCGCGATCGCCGATTGCGGCACGCCGAAGCCACGGAAGGCGCCGGACGGCATGCGGTGGGTATGGATCGCGCGGGTGCGTGCCCGATAATCATCGACCCGGTAGGGGCCGGAGGCATGGACCGGCACCCGGTTCGCCACCGTCGGGCCCCAGGAGGCATAGGCGCCGGTGTTGAAGTCGCCGTCGAAGGCCAGGCCGCAGAGCCGGCCATCGGCATCGGCGCCGATCCGCAGGTCGATGCGCGCGGGGTGGCGCTTGGTGGTCGACTGCATCGATTCGATGCGGCTGTAGGTGCCGCGCACCGGCCGGCCCAGCTTCCAGGCGGCCAATGCCAGATAGGGGTGCAGCGACAGGTCGAGCTTGGAGCCGAAGCCGCCGCCCACCGCGGTCGGCACGATGCGCACCGCATCGCCGGGCAGGCCCATCACCGCGGCGACGCTGTCGCGGTTCATGTAGGGCGCCTGGGTGCAGACATGCAGTTCCAGCCGGTCGCCCACCCGGCGGGCGAAGCCGGCCTCCGGCTCGATATAGGCATGCTCGATGAAGCCGGTCTCGAAGCGGCCCTCGACCGTGACGGCGGCCCGCGCCAGCGCCGCATCGGCATCGCCGCGCTGCACGAAGCCGCGGCACAGGATGTTGTCGGGCTTACCGGCCTGCACCGGCGCGGCGCCGTCGGCGACCGCCTCGGCCGGGTCGCGAAGCGCCGGCAGCTCCTCCCAGGCGACCGGCAGGCTGTCCAGGTCCAGCGCAGCGATCGCCGCCGGGTCGCCGACCACTGCGGCGACCGCCTCGCCGCGGAAGCGCGCGACACCGTCGGCGAACACCGGCTGGTCCTCGAAGCCCTGGATCACGCCGAAGGCGTTGCGGCCCGGGATGTCCGCCACGGTCAGCACCAGCGCGACCCCGGGCTGCGCCGCGGCCCAGCCCTCCAGGTCGCCGAAACGGAAGGCGGCATGGTCATGGGGGGAGCGCAGGACCCGCAGGGCCAGCGCATCCGGCGGCGCGACATCGTCGCCGAAGCCCGCCGTGCCGGCCACCCGCTCGGCGCCGTCGACCCGCACCAGCTTGCGGCCGACCGCCGGTCCGGCCTGCGGGGCGGCCTCGGCCTCCGCCAGGCCGGCGCCGGCGGCGACGACCGCGTCGATGATCTTGCGATAGCCAGTGCAGCGGCAGAGCACGCCGCCCAGCGCCTCCTGCACTGCGCCGGCATCCGGCGCCGGACAGGCGCGCAGCAACGCGGTGGCGGCGACCATCATCCCGGGTGTGCAGATCCCGCATTGCGCGGCGCCATGCTGCAGGAAGGCGTCGGCGAGCGCCTGCGCCTGCGCGTCGTGCCGCGCCAGTCCGGAGAGGGTCTCCACCCGGCGGCCGGCGGCCTGGTTGACCGGCATCATGCAGGCGCAGACCGCGGCGCCATCCACCAGGACCGTGCAGGCACCGCAATCGCCGGCATTGCAGCCGACTTTCACGTCGCGCGCGCCCAGCCGCTCACGCAGGGCCTGCGACAGCCGCTCCGCCGGTGGCGCCGCCACGGTGACGGGCTGCCCGTTCAGGTCGAAGGTGATCGATCCTCCCGCGCCTGCGGGGCCCGGCCGGTTGTCGACGGCAGCGGCAAGGTCGGCGGGCGGAGCGGTCATGCCGGCATCTCCAACAGGGTCGCGCATTCGGCCAGGGCGCGCCGCACCAGCTCCAGCGCAGCGTGCCGGCGATAGTCGGCCGTGCCGCGGACATCGCCGATCGGGTCGAGCGGCGCCAGATGCGTGGCCTCCACCATCGCCGCCAGCTCAGAGGCCCGCGCCGGCTGGCCGCGCAGCGCCGCCTCCAGCGCCGGCAGGCGGCGCGCGACGGGCGAACAGGAACCGACCGCCACGCGGGCCTCGCCGATCCGGCCGCCGGCATCGGGGACGAGGGTGACGGCAACCATCGCGATGGAGATCACGAGGTAGCGGCGCGCGCCCAGTTTGCCGAAAGCGGATCGCGCAGCCGCTCCCGGGTCGGGCAGGAACAGGCCGGTCACCATTTCGTCGGCGGCGAGCGCTGTGCGGCGCGGGCCCAGGATGAAGTCGCCGAGCGGCAGGCGCCGGCTGCCCGACAGGGCGGCGATCTCGACCTCCGCATCCAGGGCGAGCAGCGGCGGCACGCCGTCGGCGGCCGGCGAGGCGTTGCAGATATTGCCGACGATGGTGGCGGCGTTCTGGATCTGGACCGAGCCGACCTCGCGCGCGGCAGCCTTCAGGCCGTCGAACAGCGGCGGCAGGTCCTGCTTCAGAAGGTCGGTCCAGGTGGCCAGTGCACCGATGCGCCAGCCGGCGGCGGGCTGCGCGCAGGCGGCAATGCCGCGCAGCGACGCAATCCGGTGCAGATCGATCATGTCGTCCTGCAGCGGGCGGTCGCGCAGGGCGGGATAGACATCCGTGCCCCCGGCAACCAGCCGGAACCGGCCGGAGGCGAGCGCCGAGAGCCCCTCCTCGACCGTGTCGGGCGACAGGTAGCTTGCCATCGACCGTCTCCCAAGATCGTTTGTGTACGAATAAAATCACGGGTCCCGGAGACGGTCAAGCAAGCGCTTCTCCACGCGGGAATTGCCCCCGTCCGCCCCGACTTGCATCCGCATATGCGGCGCCTAGATCAAACCGAACCGGGCGCCGGCTGCCTGCCCGTCCGATCGCTTCCTTGCCCCGCCAGCACGGCACCTGTAAGTAGCGAAGGCTGGAGGCATGCACCATTCGCATGGCTCTGCTGCCGCGACGGCCGGACTGCCGGCCCGGCGCAGCGGCGGGCGCGACAGCGGGGCGGGCCGCCAGCCCGCATCCACGTCCGTGATTTCGGGAGCAGTTCGAGATGAGCGAGACAGAGAAGCCGACCCACCGGACCAAGGTGCTGATCCTGGGCTCCGGGCCTGCCGGGCTCACGGCGGCGATCTATGCCGCCCGCGCGGCGATGGAGCCGCTGCTGGTGCACGGACTGCAGCCGGGCGGCCAGCTCACCATCACCACCGACGTGGAGAACTATCCCGGTTTCGCCGACGTGATCCAGGGTCCCTGGCTGATGGAGCAGATGGAGGCGCAGGCGAAGCATGTCGGCACGCGGATCGTCCATGACGTGATCGTCGACGTGGACCTGACGAGCCGGCCGTTCCGCGCGACCGGCGATTCGGGCGAGGTCTATCTGGGCGATACGCTGGTGATCGCCACCGGTGCACAGGCGAAATGGCTGGGGCTGGAGGGCGAGACCACCTTCCAGGGCTTCGGCGTCTCCGCCTGCGCCACCTGCGACGGCTTCTTCTACCGCGGCCGCGAGGTCGCGGTGGTCGGCGGCGGCAACACCGCGGTGGAAGAGGCGCTGTACCTGACCAACCATGCCAGCAAGGTCGCCCTGATCCACCGCCGCGACCAGCTGCGGGCGGAGAAGATCCTGCAGGACCGGCTGTTCCGGAACCCGAAGGTGGAGGTGATCTGGGACCATGTGGTGGAGGAGATCCTGGGCGACAGCCAGCCGCCCGGCGTGACCGGCCTGCGCCTGCGCAACACGCAGACCGGCGCGGAACGGGCGTTGAAGACCGACGGCCTGTTCGTGGCCATCGGCCACAAGCCGAACACCGGGCTGTTCGAGGGCAAGCTGGAGATGGATGACGAGGGCTATATCGTCACCGCCGCCGATTCCACCGCCACCAGCATTCCCGGCGTATTCGCCTGCGGCGACGTGCAGGACAAGATCTACCGCCAGGCGGTGACCGCCGCCGGCACAGGCTGCATGGCCGCCCTGCAGGCAGAGAAGTTCGTCGCTGCCGAGGAAGACGCCCAGATCGCGGCCGAATGACCGCATCCGACACCGGACTGGAGTCCCGCCGCAGCGCCGCGGCGATCCGCTCCCGCTGCACGATCCCGGGCTGTCCCCTGCCGGGGCTGACCGGGACCTGCCATCTCTGACGGGGAGGCCATGCCACTGGACTGGGACAAGCTCCGCATCTTCCACACCGTCGCCGAAGCCCGCAGCTTCACCCGCGCCGGCACCCTTCTGAACCTCAGCCAGTCGGCCGTGAGCCGGCAGATCTCCGCGCTGGAGGAGAGCCTCAACACGCCGCTCTTCCACCGCCATGCGCGCGGCCTGATCCTGACCGAGCATGGCGAGTTCCTGTACAACACCGTGCACGAGGTGTTCGGCAAGCTGTCGATGGCGGAGGCGATCCTGCAGGACGCCCGCGACAGCCCGCAGGGGGTGCTGAAGGTTACGGCGACCGTCGCCTTCGGCTCGTTCTGGCTGGCGGCGCGGATCCGCAACTTCGTGGAAGCCTATCCGCAGATCAACGTGCGCGTGCTGCTGGACGACCGGGAACTCGACCTGGGCATGCGCGAGGCCGATGTCGCGGTGCGCCTGCACAAGCCGAAGCAGCCCGACCTGGTGCAGCGCCGGCTGATGTCGGTGCATATCCATGCCTGCGCGTCGCGCGACTATGTCGCCGCGCACGGCATGCCGCGCACCATCGACGATCTCGACCGGCACCGGCTGATCATCTACGGCGACAATGCGCCGGAGACCCTGTCGGGGGTGAACTGGCTGGCCGATCTGGGGCGCCCGCCGGGCCGCCCGCGGGAGGCCGTGCTGCGGATCAACAACATCTACGGGCTGGTGCAGGCGGTCTCCAGCGGGCTGGGCATCGCCGGCATCCCGGACTACATCTCCCGCGATCGGCCGGACATCGTGCGCGTCCTGCCGGAAATCGACGGCCCGACCTTTGAGACCTACTTCGTCTATCCGGAGGAGCTCCGGAACAGCAAGAAGATCCAGGTCTTCCGCGACTTCCTGATCGGTGCGGTGACGGATACGGAATTCTAGGGCCGGGCGCCAAGCCGGACAGAGGCCGCGCTGCAGTTCACCGATCGGCCAGCTGCGCGAGATGAAGGGCAAGCTTCGCCAGCGTCTGCCCGCCATATTCCACCGCGCCGAAGCCGATCGCCCCTTCCCGGCGCGCCCTGGACGGGTGCATCTGCCGCAATGTGAGCACCGTCTTGCCGTCGCCCTGCGCGTCGAACGTGACGAGCATCCTGAAGCGTCCAGGGTCGCTGTCCCGATCGGCACCGTGCTCGACCTCGATGAGGCCCGGCGCCTGCAGGCGGAGAAACACCATCCGGTTGTCGTAGCGCGTGCCGTCGGGGGCAGTCATGTCGAACCGCCAGACGCCACCGGGGCGCAGGTCGATCTCCTTGGTTTCGATCGCCATGCCGTCGGGCCCGAACCACATCTGGATCTGCTCCGGATCCGTCCACGCGGCATAGACGAGGTGGCGCGGCGCATCGATCACCCGGCTGATGACGATCTCACGGTCGAGGGGCCAGTCCCGCCAGGGGGACGGGGGGGTATTCATCGGATCGTTCATTGTCTCAACTCTCGGTCTTCATGCGTTCGACATGGGCTTCCATACGATCGAGGCGCGCCTCCCAGGCCGAAACATGCTCGCGTATCCAGGCTTCGGCCGCCTGCAGGGCTTGCGGCTCCACCTTGCAGGTACGGACGCGGCCGATCTTCTCGGACCGGACGAGCCCGCTCTGCTCCAGGACATGCACATGCTTCAGCAGCGACGGGAGGGCCAGGTCGAACGGCGCGGACAGCTCGGTCACGGACTGAGGTCCCTCGCAGAGGCGAGCGACGATCGCCCGCCTGGTCGGGTCGGCGAGCGCGGAGAATGCGCGGTCCAGATCGATTGAAAACTTAGCCATTCCGGAAAGTATATACGGCGCGCGCCCGGTCAGTCGATGGAAAACTTTCCGATATGGCTAACTTTACCTTCACCCTGCGAGCCCAACCGACGTTGTGCGCCGGCGGGCGGCCTGGGCGAGCCTGCTGCATCGCACACCCCTGCCCCGCGTAACGTGACGCTTTCGTGTCTGGAGACATGCGTCAGTCGCATATCAGATCTACGTCGTTGGGCATTTTCCGCCGAATCCCGATGCTTATATTCCCGATCAGGTGATGCTGCGCTGCAGCGTCACCCAGCCCGGTCCCATCCGGGCTGTCGGTGTCTTCGGACGCCGACTTTACGTCTCCCAGACGTGAAGCCTCCCTGTTAGACTTGCCGGCCCTTTTGGGGCCGGCTTTTTTTTGCCTTGCCTGCACCTGTGCCGCCTGCCCCGCAGCGAGGACGTCGGGTCGTGTCCGCCGTCACAGCCGCGGCGCTGCCGGGAACCGTCCTCCGCTCACCTCCGTTCTTGTTTCCGTAACGTCCTGCGCCCCCACCGGGCCGCCGGGACGAACAAGAAAAAGGAGAGGACCCATGCGACGCTCACTTGCAGCCACCGCCCTTGCCGGCCTGCTGCTCGCCAGTCCGGCCGCCATCGCCGGCTCCGCCGATGCGGGTGCCGGCGCCAATATCGGAGTCGGAATCAACGCCGGCGCCTCGGCCGGCAGCAGTTCCACAACCACCGGCGGCAGTGCCGGTGCCGGCGGTTCAGCAAGTGTCGGGGTGGGTGCCGGGGCAGGCGCCGGAGGCTCCGCCGGCGGCAAAGCGACCGGCGATGCCGTGTCCGGTGCCACCAGCGCGGCGACCGGCACCGTCCAGAGCGGGCTGGATACCATGCAGTCCACCGGAACCTCGGTCCTGAACACCGCCTCCGGCGCCGCGGGCGGCCTGAGCGGCTCCGCCGGCGGTAGTGCCGCGGTCGGTGCCGGCGGCAGCGCAGGCGCCAGCGCCAACTGAACCGGAAGACGCCCAAGCTGTCGATGCCGGTGACATTGTCCACCCGGGTCTTCGGGAAAAAGCCCTGATCGCCAAACCAAAAGCGATCTCCCGGAGGCCCGGATGGACAGAACGAAGGCCATGCCGGACAGGCGGATCGCGCTTGGCGTGTCCACCGACCGCGCCGGCAGACCCTGCCGGGTTGCGATCCTGCGCCGGAGCGAAAGCCGCTCATTCTGCCGTGTCTCCGGAACTGTCCGCACAATGCGGTGTTCCCGATGCCCTGTCTCGCGTCGGAAGCGGCCGGTCGCAGACGGCGATCCGAGGAGAATCCCGATGCGACGCGCCCTTGCAAATGCCGCCCTGGCCACACCCGCCATTGCTGTCTGGCTGCTTGCCGCCCCGCTGGGCTCCACTGCCTGGGCCGAGGACATGCCGGTCGTGAAGTCAGGCGTGGACAATCTCTCCTCCGCCCGTCGGGCTCCGAGGGGCATGTCGGCGGATGCCGGGCCGGAGACGCTCCCCTTCGCCGGCGATGTCCCGCCTGGCAATCTCGACACCATGAAAAGCACCGGAACGTCGGTGTTGACCACCGCGGCGGCCGATCCGGATTCTACGGCCATCCGCGTGCCGATGGCGGAGTAACCGGCCCGAGATCCGCACGCCGTCCCGAAGCGCGCCTTCGATCGTTCCGCAGCTCGACCGACCCTGCCGCTATCCGGCGCCGAGGCGGCCGGACAGAAGGCGGGGAATCTCGTCCAGTCCTGCGACGACCAGGGCGCCGGCCGCGGCAAGGCGGTGCCGGCGCCGTTCGGCGTCGTGGCCGTCCGGCGGCACCAGGGCGAAGGTCGGCATGCCGGCGGCGAGGCCGGCCTGCACCCCGGGATCGGAATCCTCGACCACGAAGCAGCGCTCCGCCGCTGCTCCCATCTCCGATGCGGCCAGAAGGAACAGATCCGGCGCCGGCTTCCCGCGTGCCACCTGGGTCGCGGAGAAGCAGCGCAGGAAATGCTCAGCCAGGCCGGTGGCCCGCAGGCTGAGGTCGATCTTTTCCGGTTCGCTGGACGAGGCCACGACCTTCGGCAGGTTCAGCGAAGCCAGCATCTCCGCCGCGCCGGACACGGGCAGCAGGTCGCGGCGCAGGGCGTCGAAGGTCGCCGCCTGCAGGCGGTCGTGGAAATCCGCCGGCAGGCGCACGCCGAAGTCGCGCTGCACCAGGGCATAGCAGTCCGGCATGCGCAGGCCGGTGAACAGCCGCGCCGCCTCCGCAGCGCCCATCGGCACGCCGCAGGCGGTCAGGTGCTCCGCGAACAGGCGGTTTGCCAGCGGCTCGGAATCCACCAGGGTGCCGTCGAGGTCGAAAATGCCCAGTGCGAAGGGCGCATCGGGTAGGCGATCGGTCATGGCGGCGGGTATCCGGCTGAGGGGCGCCTGCGGGGCGGAGAGGAGCCGTGTCCTACCACCCCTCACGCGACCCGCGCCACCGCAGGTCTATGGCCGTGCCGGCCGCTGCTACACGAACGGAGTCCGGGCTACATGAACAGCTTCTGGTCCTGCATGCCGGCATAGAGGCCGGCGACATATTCCTCGTAGCCGTTGTAGATCAGGGTCGGCACCCGCTCGCCCGAGCCCAGCAGCCGTTCGCTCGCCTGGCTCCAGCGCGGATGCGGCACGGCGGGGTTCACGTTCGCCCAGAAGCCGTATTCGGACGGGCCGATCGCCTCCCAGAAGGTCTCCGGCCGTTCGTCGGTGAAGGTGAACTTCACGATCGACTTGATGTTCTTGAAGCCGTACTTCCAGGGCACGATCAGGCGCAGCGGCGCGCCGTTCTGCGGCGGCAGCGGCTTGCCGAAGACACCGGTGACGATGAACGCGAGCTCGTTCGTCGCCTCCGCCATCGTCAGCCCCTCCGTATAGGGCCAGGGATACCAGAACTCCCGCTGTCCGGGTGCAACCTCCGGATTCATGAAGGTCTGCATCTTCAGGTACCTGGCCGATCCCAGCGGCCGCGCCATGTCGACCAGCGCCTTCAGCGGGAAGCCGGTCCAGGGCACGGTCATCGCCCAGGCCTCCACGCAGCGGAAGCGATAGAGCCGTTCCTCGAGCGGCATCTTCCGCACCAGGTCGTCGAACTCGGTCTCGATCTCCTGCTCGACCATGCCGTCGATCTTCACCGTCCAGGGCCGGATCGGCAGCTCCTGCGCGGCCTGCCAGATGTTCTTGTGGGAGCCGAACTCGTAGAAATTGTTGTAGGTGGTGACATCCTCCACCGGGGTCACCGCCCGGTTCACCGTGTAGGCCGGGTTCCGCGGCGCCGGATAGAGGCTGGCGGTGGGATCGGCAGCCGCCGCCGTCTCTGCCGCCAGGACCCGGCCGAGTGGTCCGCCGGCGGCGCCGGCCATCAAGCCGGCCATGCCGGCGAAGCCCATCGCCTTGAGGATGGTGCGGCGTCCGGCGAACACGGATTCCGCTACCGCCTCCCGCTCCGGGATCTCCCAGCCGCGCCTGCGCTTGATCAGCATGTCTGCCCTCGCCGGTTTCGATTGCCTGCTTTCACATGGGGCCAGCGTGAAAGGCGGTCAGCGATCCGGCCAATCAAGCCTGCGTGTATCAAGGCGCCGTGATGCCTGGCCCGCACTGCGCGGCGGCCGGGTCAGCCGCGCTCGGGATCCTGCGCTGCGCGCAGGCTGGCGCGGTAGGCCAGGGCCAGCGCCAGGCAGGCCGCAATGCCCGCCAATACCAGAAGCGGGTCATCGGCACGGAATGGTGCGCCAATCACCTTCATCGCCACGCTGAAGGCCACCGCCAGGCACAGATTGCCCTGCAGCTGCGCCGCGGCGCCCGGCACCGCGGGATCGGGCGGTGCCGACCAGAAGGGCTGCCGCCGGCGGTTGATGAGGCGATCCAGCACAAGGTCCCGGACAGCGCCCAGGACCACCCCCAGCGCCAGCGAGAGCAGCAACACGGCGATCACGAGCCCAAGGCCCAGTTCCGTGCCGAACGACCAGGCAATCAGCCCGGCAAAATATTCGGAAACGTAGCCGAGCCCGAGGAATGCCACGAAGCCCGGCACCAGAATGGCCAGGATGTTGCCCCAGCCTGTCGGCAATCTCATCCGCCCCTCCCTGTCGCCCCGTTCGCCGCGTGCCGTACAGCCGGTCCGGCGATGAACCGGGGGACGCGCAACGACCGGCAGCTACAGGATAGCAGGACCGGACGGGCAAGATGCCGTGACGATGCCGAAGACGGGAAGAAACGGGATGGCCGGGCCACGGGTGGCGCCGGCGCAGCGTCAGGCGCCGTCGCGATACGGCTTCAGTGCGGCATAGGCGGTGCGATGCACCGGGGTGTCGACGCCGTGGCGTTCCCCCAGGCGCATCACGGCGCCGGTCAGCCCCTCCAGCTCCAGCCGGCGGCCCGCCTCCAGGTCGTGGCACATCGACGCCTTCATATGCGGCGGCAGCGCCTGCATGCCGGAGACGCAGCGCTCCGCGATCTCGTCGTCCAGGTCGACCGCGGCAGCGCGGCCGACATCGACGGCCTCCTGCACCGCGGCGGCGAACAGCGCCAGCATGTCGGCATCCTCGCGGATCACCCCGGCTGGCTGCCGGCTCAGCGCTGTGACGGTCGCGAAGGGCGCCAGCAGGACGAACTTCTCCCACAGGGCGCGGTTCATGTCCTCGCGGTAGACGGCGCTGAAACCGGCGGCCTTGCCGGCAGCGACGAAGGCCTGCAGCCGCTCCGCCTGGCCGCCCGCCTGCCCGTCCGCCTGGGGCCCGACGACCAGGGTGCAGCTGGTGTTGTGGTGCGCAATCACCCCCGGCTCCGCGACCGTGGCGGAGATATAGGCGATCCCGGCCGCCACCCGGTCGGCGCCCAGCACGTCGGAGAGCCGCTCCTCGGAATCGACGCCGTTCTGGAACGGGATCACCAGCGCGTCCTTCGACAGCGCCGGGCGCAGTGCCGCGGCGGCCTCGTCCAGGTCGTAGAGCTTGACGCAGAGCATGACCAGGTCGATCGGCGCCAGGTCCATCGGCCGCTCGCTGACCGTCACCTTCTCCAGGTGCAGGTCGCCGAGCTGGCTCTTCAGCTGCAGGCCCTGCGCCGCCATCGCCGCGCCATGGGCGCCGCGGGCGATGAACACGACGTCATTGCCCGCGGCCGCCAGGCGGGCGCCGAAATAGCCGCCGACCCCGCCGGCCCCGTAGACCGCGATCCGCATGTCCGGCCCCCCTTCGATCGTCAGCGCAGCTTGCCGCAGAACTCCTGGATGCGGGTGCAGGCCTCGCGCAGGGTCTCCGTGCTGGTGGCATAGGAGATCCGGAAATGCGGCGCCAGGCCGAACGCCTCGCCGTGCACCACGGCGACCACCGCCTCCTCCAGCAGGGCGGAGGCGAAGTCCAGGTCGCTCTCGATCTTCCGGCCGCCGGGCGAGGTCTTGCCGATCGTGCCCGCGCAGGACGGATAGACGTAGAACGCGCCCTCCGGCTTCGGGCAGGTGATGCCGTCGGCCTCGTTCAGCATGTTCACCACCAGATCGCGCCGCTCCTTGAAGATGCGGTTATGCGCCGGGATGAAGTCCTGGTCGCCGGTCAGCGCCGCCACCGCGGCGGCCTGGCTGATCGAGCAGGGGTTGGAGGTCGACTGCGACTGCAGTTTGCCCATCGCCTTGATCAGGGGCGCCGGGCCGCCGGCATAGCCGATCCGCCAGCCGGTCATGCAATAGGCCTTGCTGACCCCGTTCAGGGTCAGGGTGCGGTCGTACAGTTCCGGCTCCACCTGTGCAGGGGTGGCGAAGACGAAATTGTCGTAGACCAGATGCTCGTACATGTCGTCGGTCATCACCCAGACATGCGGGTGACGCTTCAGCACCTCGGTCAGGCCGCGCAGCTCATCCGCGGTATAGGCAGCGCCGGACGGGTTGGACGGCGAGTTCAGGATCAGCCACTTCGTCTTCGGGGTGATCGCGGCCTCCAGGTCGGCAGGCTTCAGCTTGAAGTTCTGCTCGATCCCGGCGGGGACGAAGACCGGCGTGCCGCCGGCGAAATGCACGATGTCCGGATAGCTGACCCAGTACGGGGTGGGGATGATGACCTCGTCGCCCGGGTCGACCGTCACCAGGAAGGCGTTGAAGATGCACTGCTTGCCGCCGCCGGAGACGGAAATCTGCTCCGCGGTGTAGGTCAGGCCGTTCTCGCGCTTGAACTTGTCGACGATCGCCGCCTTCAGCGCCGGCGTCCCGTCGACGTTGGTATAGCGGGTGTCGCCGGAGTCGATCGCCGCCTTCGCCGCCTCGCGAATCGATTCCGGGGTGTCGAAGTCCGGCTCGCCCGCGCCCAGCCCGATCACGTCTTTCCCCGCGGCCTTCAGCTCACGGGCCTTCTGGGTGACGGCCAGAGTGGCAGAGGGCTGGATGCGGCCGATGGCGGCGGAAAAGAAGGTCATGGCAGGTCTCCTGGAAATGCGGGCGGAAGCTACGCCCAGGTCGCGCGCCGCGCAATATCCCAGGCGGCGGCTTCTGCCGTGCGGCCGTGCTGCGACCAAATGGCAACGCCTGCGCGGGCGTGGCCCGCGACGCACCCCGACCCGCGGCAGGGGCCGCATTGTCGCCGCATTCGCCGACCAGATTCCCGGTGTCCGCGCCGACGGCCCGCTTGCGGCTTGTCGGCCGGGGCCGCCATGACGGAAACTTGGCGGCCTGAATCCGAAACGGAGCCTCAATCCAGCCGATGCGCCCTGCCCTGGTCCTTTTCGCAGCGGCGATCGCCCTCTTCCTTCTGGTCAAGGGCGTGCCCTACGTCATCGTCCGCGCGGAAGCGCTGGCGACCAGCATCGTCTTCTCGCAGGCCTGGGACCATGCGCGTGGCGGTGTGGGCGCCCTGGGACCGCGCGGCAGCCGACCGGCGGCCGCGGCGGAACTGCCGGAAACGCCGGAAGACGGGGCGACGCCCGACAGCTGGCAGCTCACCGCAGCACGGCCCGTGGCGCGGCTCTCCGCGCCACGCCTTGGCAGCACGGCGGTAATCGTCGGCGAGGAACGGCACGGCCCTGGCGGCATCATCGACTTTCTGCTGGTCGCCCCGTCGGTCTCCTTCCACCACGAACTGGTGCCGCCGCCCGATGCGGTGGCATCCGCCGGTGGCGGTGCACCCGAACGGCTGATGGCGCCATCCGATACTCCGGCGGACGGCGATCCTCTGGCCGACAGCGCCGCGGCCCCGCCTCATGCCCCGATGCATGCCCCGATCCATTCCCGGGGGGTCAGCGACACGGTGATCATCGACAGGGCCGGCCGCTCTCTGCGCTTCCTGCCCGACCTGCGGCCCGGCGACGAACTGGAACTGGAAGGGGTGGACGGTCAGGTCTATGTGTACAAGGTGACGGGCAGCCGGGTGGCGCTGTCGCTGAAGGCCGACGAGCTGGTCAATCCGGACCTGATCGACGGCCGCCCGGAACTGACCCTCGTCGCACCCTATCCGCTGAACGACCTGACACCCTCCGCCTTCCGCTATGTGGTCCGTGCCGATCTCGTCGATCTCGCCCAGCGCTGACATGTCCGCCGTCCGGCCGCCAGAGAGGCAGCCGGGGCGGCAGCCCGAGCGGCAGCCATGAAGGGACTCCCCAGCGACCGGGCGATCCCGGATCCCGACAGCTTCATCTCGCAATACCCGGTCTTCGCGCCGCACCGGCCGGAACGGCCGGAGAAGAGCGAGGGCGGCATCGCCTTCGCCCTGCAGTCCGACTACCAGCCCGCCGGCGACCAGCCGCAGGCGATCGCGGAACTGCAGGACGGGCTGGCGAACGGCGAGCGCGACCAGGTGCTGCTGGGGGTCACCGGGTCGGGCAAGACCTTCACCATGGCGCATGTGGTGGCCAAGCTCGGCCGCCCGGCGCTGGTGCTGGCGCCGAACAAGACCCTGGCGGCGCAGCTGTACGGCGAGATGAAGTCCTTCTTCCCCGACAATGCGGTGGAATACTTCGTCTCCTACTACGACTACTACCAGCCGGAAGCCTACGTCCCCCGCACCGACACCTATATCGAGAAGGATTCGTCGATCAACGAGCAGATCGACCGGATGCGCCATTCCGCCACCCGGGCGCTGCTGGAGCGCGACGACGTGATCATCGTCGCCTCGGTCTCCTGCATCTACGGCATCGGCTCGGTGGAGACCTATTCGGAGATGACCCTGCCGCTGAAGGCGGGGCAGCGGCTGTCGCGCGACGACCTGCTGCGCCGGCTGGTGGAGATCCAGTACCGCCGCAACGAGGCGAACTTCGTGCGCGGCAATTTCCGCGCCAAGGGCGACACGATCGAGGTCTTCCCCTCCCACCTGGAGGACCGCGCCTGGCGGCTCTCCCTGTTCGGCGACGAGCTGGAGAGCATCGTGGAGTTCGACCCGCTGACCGGCCAGAAGACCGGCGACGCGAAGGAGATCCGCCTCTACGCCAACAGCCACTATGTCACGCCGAAGCCGACCCTGTTGCAGGCGATGAACCAGATCAAGCGGGACCTGAAGATCCGGCTGGAGGAGCTGACCGGCCAGGGCCGCCTCTTGGAGGCGCAGCGGCTGGAGCAGCGCACCACCTTCGACCTGGAGATGATGGCGGCGACAGGCTCCTGCGCCGGGATCGAGAACTATTCCCGCTACCTGACCGGCCGGCCCCCCGGCGCGCCGCCGCCGACCCTGTTCGAATACCTGCCGGACGAGGCGATCCTGATCGTCGACGAGAGCCATGTGACCGTGCCGCAGATCGGCGGCATGTTCCGCGGCGACTTCCGGCGCAAGGCGACCCTGGCGGAATACGGCTTCCGCCTGCCCTCCTGCATCGACAACCGCCCTCTGCGCTTCCAGGAATGGGACGCGATGCGGCCGCAGACGGTCTATGTCTCCGCCACCCCCGGCGACTGGGAGCTGGAGCAGACCGGCGGCGTGTTCGTGGAGCAGGTGATCCGCCCCACCGGCCTGATCGACCCGGTCTGCGACATCCGCCCGGTGGAGAACCAGGTCGACGACCTGCTGGCGGAATGCAAGGCGGTCGCCGCGAAGGGCTTCCGCACCCTGGTCACCACCCTGACCAAGAAGATGGCGGAGGACCTGACCGAATATCTGGGCGAGAACGGCGTGCGGGTGCGCTACCTGCATTCCGACATCGACACCCTGGAGCGGATCGAGATCATCCGCGACCTGCGGCTCGGCAGCTTCGACGTGCTGGTCGGCATCAACCTGCTGCGCGAGGGGCTGGACATCCCGGAATGCGCGCTGGTGGCGATCCTGGACGCCGACAAGGAGGGCTTCCTGCGCTCCGAGCGCTCCTTGATCCAGACCATCGGCCGCGCCGCCCGCAACGTGGAGGGGCGGGTGATCCTCTATGCCGACACGGTGACCGGCAGCCTGCAGCAGGCGCTGAACGAGACCGAGCGCCGGCGCGAGAAGCAGCTCGCCTACAACCTCGAGCACGGCATCACGCCGGCCAGCGTGAAGAAGGCGATCGGCGACATCCTGCATTCGGTCTACGAGACCGACCACTACACCGTCGATACCGGCGACGACGAGGTCAGCCACCTGGTCGGCCACAACCTGGAGGCCCATCTGGCCGACATGGAGAGCCGGATGAAGGACGCGGCGGCGAACCTGGAATTCGAGGAGGCCGCCCGCCTGCGCGACGAGATCAAGCGCCTG
>NZ_JBHRTR010000034.1:84555-151758 GCF_042646425.1 Marinibaculum pumilum | reverse complement strand
TGGCCGCCCCCCGCCAGGCCGGCTATGCCGCCGGCCGCGGCCGCTCCACGCAGGGGCGGTCCACCGCCGGCCGGCCGGGCGCCCGCAAGAGCCGCGGCAAGAAGCGGTCGGGACCGTGAGCGACCACCGCCTGACCGTCGCCGTGATCGGCGCCGGCATGTACGGCACCGCGGCCGCCGAATGGCTGCGGCGCGGCGGCCATGACGTGATCCTGATCGACCGGGCCGGGCCGGCCGGCGGCACCTCGTTCGGCAATGCCGGCATCATCTCCACCTCATCGGTGGTGCCGGTGCCGATGCCGGGCCTGCTGTCGAAGGTGCCGAAGATGCTGCTGTCGGCGGACGGGCCGCTGTTCCTGCGCTGGTCCTACCTGCCGGTCCTGCTGCCCTGGCTGCGCCCCTACCTGCGCAACCGCCGGCCGGAGAAGGTGGCGCAGATCGCCGCCGCCCTGGCCGACCTGCTGACCGACGCTGTCGAGCAGCACCTGTCGCTGGCGCGCGGCACGCCGGCGGAAGCCTTCCTGACCACCGGCGACTTCGTCTACCTGTATCCCGACCGGGCGGCATTCGAGGCCGATCACCTCGCCTGGGAGCTGCGCCACCACCACGGCACCCGCGGCGCCCTGATGGAAGGCGCGGAACTGGCCGCCTACGACCCGAACCTGGGCCCGCACTATCGCCTGGCCTATGCCGCGCACAACCATGCCTGGCTGACCGACCCGGCCGGCTATGTCACCGCGCTGGCCGACTGGTTCGTCGGCCAGGGCGGCCGCTTCCTGAAGGCGGAGGTGCACGACCTGCGGCCGCTGGGCAGCGGCATCGGCGACGGCGTGCAGATCGACGCCGGGACCGAGGTGATCCACGCCGACCGCGCGGTGATCGCCGGCGGCGCCTGGTCGGCGCGGCTGGCCGAAAGCCTCGGCCATCGGACGATGCTGGAGAGCGAGCGCGGCTATCACATCGCCTTCCAGGGCGGCAGCCCGGTGCCGCCGGCGCCCTATTCGCTGGCCGACCTGAAGTTCGTGGTGACCCCGATGGCGGGCGCGGTGCGCGCCGCCGGCCTGGTCGAGTTCGGCGGCCTGGAGGCCGGCCCGAGCGCTGCGCCGCATGCCCTGCTGGACCGGATGATCAGGCGGCTCTACCCGGACTTCACCTTCACCGACCGCACATACTGGCAGGGCCATCGCCCGACCACCGCCGACAGCCTGCCGCATATCGGCCCGGCGCCGTCGGCGCCGCAGATCCTGTTCGGCTTCGGCGGCCAGCATGTCGGCATGGCCTCCGGCGCCAAGGCCGGCCGCCTGCTGGCCGACCTGATCGCCGGCGCCAGACCGAACATCGACATGGCGCCGTTCCACCCGGGCCGTTTCGACCGGCGGTAACGGCCTCAGTCCGCCAGCACCGCGCGCAGCTCCGTCTTCAGCACCTTGCCGTAGTTGTTCTTCGGCAGGGCATCGACAAAACGGTAGTCCTTCGGCCGCTTGAAGCGGGCGATGCGCGCCTGGCAGAGCGTGTCGAGTTCGGCCGCGGTGACCGCCTCCCCCTCCCGCGCCACGACGAAGGCGACGACCTCCTCGCCCCAGTCGGCATGCGGGCGGCCGACCACGGCGACCTCGGCCAGGCGGGGGTCGTGCAGCAGCGCCTCCTCCACCTCGCGCGGGTAGATGTTGGTGCCGCCGGAGATGATCATGTCCTTCGACCGGTCCTTCAGGGTCAGGAAGCCATCTTCGTCGAAGGCGCCCAGGTCGCCGGTATGCAGCCAGCCGTCGCGCAGGGCGTCGGCGGTGGCGGCAGGGTTGTTCCAGTAGCCGCGCATCACCGTATCGCCGCGGACCAGGATCTCGCCGGTCTCCCCCGCCGGCAGCGGCCGGTCCACACCATCCGCCACCATCACGTCCAGGCCGGCGAAGGCGATGCCGACGGAGGCGAGCCGCGCGTCGCGGCGCGGATGTCCGGCATCCGCGAAGACCGGCTTGCCGGCCACGGTGATCGTCATCGGGCTCTCGCCCTGGCCGTAGATCTGCACCAGCCGGTGCGGCCCGAAGGCATCGATCGCGCGGCGGCAATCCTCCAGGTACATCGGCCCGCCGCCATAGACGATGGTCTTCAGGCCCGCCGGGTCCGCATAGCCCAGTCCCGGATGCGCCAGCAGCCGGGTCACCATGGTCGGCGCGGCGAACAGGGTGGCGCCGCGCAGCCGGCCGAACAGGCGCAGCAGTTCCGCCGGATCGAAGCCGCCGCTTTCCGGCACCACCTGGCTCGCGGCCGCCGCGACATGCGGCAGGATGTAGAGGCCGGAGCCATGGCTCATCGGCGCGGCGTGGATGATGCAGTCGCCGGGCCCGATCGTATCGACATCGGCGAAATAAGACAGGCTCATCGCCATCAGGTTGCGGTGGCTGAGCATGGCGCCCTTCGGCCGGCCGGTGGTGCCGGAGGTGTAGAACAGCCAGGCGATGTCATCGGCCGCAACCGCCGCCGGGGCGATCGGGTCGGCATGGGCCATCCGGTCATGACCATGGCCGCCGGCGGTCTCGATCCAGGCCAGCTCCGGCGCCAGGGCGGCCGCTTCGGTCACCGCCGTCTCCAGGTCGGGGCTGACGAAGGCAGCGCGGGCGCCCGAGTCGGCGAGGATATGGGCGAATTCCCGCGGGTGCAGCTTCGCGTTCACCGGCACCGCGACCAGCCCGGCCTGCCAGCAGGCGAACAGCAGCTCCACATAGTCCGCCCGGTTCTTCATGATCAGCGCGATCCGATCGCCGCGCGCCAGGCCATGGCCCAGCAGGCCGCCGGCCAGGCGCGCGACCCGGCCCGCCAGCCCGGCATAGTCGGCCAGAACCGCCTCGCCCCGCAGCAGCGCCGGCCGGTCGCCGAAGCTGCGCCCGGCACGGACCAGCAGGTTCGCCAGGTTCATCCTCTCCCTCCCGAAACTTGCCCTGCGCGAAGTCTGGCCGAAGCCGTGCGGCTGCACCATCATGCACGCCGCCGCAGGCCATGCGGCAGCGACCAAGCAGGAGGAACGACCATGCCCGAGGCGCACCGCGGCGATATCGCCGTCACCCTGGAGAACCATGTCGCCGTGGTCGAGATCCGCCGCCCGCCGCACAACTTCTTCAGCCATGCCCTGATCCGCGACCTGGCCGATGCCTTCGCGGAGCTGGACGGCGAGGTGGAGTGCCGGTCGATCCTGCTCTGTTCCGAAGGTAAGGCGTTCTGCGCCGGCGCGGACTTCGCCGGCGACCGGATCTTCGAGGCCGCCGAGAGCCGCGGCCGCAACCCGCTCTACGACGAGGCGGTGCGGCTGTTCTCCGGCGTGAAGCCGGTGGTCGCCGCCGTGCAGGGCGCGGCGATCGGCGGCGGGCTGGGCCTGGCGCTGGTCGCCGATTTCCGGGTCGCCTGCCCGGAAGCCCGCTTCGCCGCCAACTTCGTGCGGCTCGGCATCCATCCGGGCTTCGGCCTGACCCACACCCTGCCGCAGGCGATCGGCCAGCAGCGCGCCGCGCTAATGTTCCTGACCGGCCGCCGGATCGGCGGCGAAGAGGCGGCCGCATGGGGCCTGGTCGACCAGCTGGTGCCGCAGGCGGAGCTGCGGGGCACGGCGATGGCGCTGGCGGCGGAGATCGCCGAGGGCGCACCGCTGGCGGTGCAGTCGACCCGCCTGACCCTGCGCCGGCATCTGGCCGCGGCGGTGCGCGATCAGACCGACCGGGAGGGTGCTGAACAGGCCTGGCTGGCCCGCACCGAGGACCACCAGGAAGGCATCCGTGCGGTCGCGGAACGCCGGGCGGGCCGCTTCGGCGCCCGCTGACCGGATGCGCCAGACTCATGCGCGGGTGAGAATTCCTCACTTGCCGCGGGCGGTCGGGGCGCGGAAGCTTCGCCGCCGTTTTTCCCGCACCGCCGACGCATCTCGGAGCCGCGCATGAGTCCCGACACCTTCGGCCCTGCCGATCCCGGTTTCGAGACCCGGGTGCGCGACAGCTTCGCGCGGCAGCAGGTGATGCGCACCCTCGGCGTGGCGATGGCGGCCCTGACGCCGGGCCGCTGCGAGCTGCAGATGCCTTTCGCACCGGCCTTCACCCAGCAGCACGGCTTCCTGCATGCCGGCATTGTCACGACGGTGGCGGATTCCGCCGCCGGCTATGCCGCCTACAGCCTGATGCCCGAGGACAGCTCGGTGCTGACGGTGGAATTCAAGCAGAACCTCCTGGCGCCGGCAGCGGGCCGCCTGTTGATCGCCCGCGCGGCGGTGGTGCGTCCCGGACGGCAGCTCAGCGTCGTGCAATCGGAAGCCTTCGTGGCCGACGCGGCGGGCACGGAGAAGGCGATCGCGCTGATGCAGGCGACGATGATCTGCCTGCCCGGCCGACCGGACCGGGCCGCCTGACGGCATTGTCATGGCACGCCGCCTGCCGCCGCTCTCCTGCCTGCGCGCCTTCGACGCGGCCGCACGGCTGGGCAGCTTCAAGGCTGCGGCGGAAGAGCTGCTTCTCACGCCCAGCGCGGTCAGCCGGTCGATCCAGGTGCTTGAGGACTGGCTGGGCGCGCCGCTGTTCCTCCGCGGCAATCGCAGCATTGCGCTGACCGACGCGGGTGCGGCCTATGCGGGCCAGGTGCGGCAGGCGCTCGACCAGCTGGCCGCCGCCACCGATGCCGTGCCCGGCCGCCACGGTCCGGCCCGCCTGCATCTCAGCGGTGCGCCGACCTTCACCCGCACCTGGCTGATGCCCCGCCTCGCCCGCTTCCGCGCGGAGCATCCGCGGATCGAGATCCTGCTGGACGCGGCGCACCGCCAGGTCGACCTGCCCCGCGACGAGGTCGACCTGGCGATCCGCATGGGCAGCCCGCCCTGGCCGGGGGTTGAGGCACAGCAGCTGGCGGCGGAGGAACTGGTGCCGGTCTGCGCGCCCTTCCTGGCGTCCCGGCTGCAGGTGCCGGACGACCTGGCGGACGTGCCGCTGCTGCATGTGGCGAACATCGCGACGGACTGGTCGTGGTGGCTGGCGGCGCGGGAGGTCGCCCTGCCGCCAGATGCACCGGCGCCGATGCGGTTCGACACGGTGCAGCTGGCCCTCGACGCCGCGGCGCAGGGCCTGGGGGTCGCGCTCGGCCGGCGCCCGGTCGTCGACCCGGAGCTGGAGGCCGGCCGCCTGACAGCGGTGCTGGGACCGCCGGTTGCGGCCGGCAGCGGCTACTGGCTGCTGTGGCAGCCGGAGGCGGCGCGGCGGCCGGAGGTCCGGGCCTTCCTGAACTGGATCCGCCTGGACATTGCGGCGGAACCCGCCGCGGCCGCGGAAGGCTGAGCGCGACCGGGTGATCCCGGCTCATCCGCGCGCCAGGATTCCTCGTTTGCCGGGGAAAGCGGGCGGCGGCATCTCTGTCCCCGAACCGACATACGGGAGACAGACATGACCGACGGACTGCGCTTCGATCGGGACGGGGCGATCGCGCTCCTCACCCTCGACCGACCGCACCACCTGAACGCCATCGACTTCGCCACCATCGACCGGCTGCAGGCGGCCCTGGAGGAAATCGAGCGCGAGCCGGCCCTGCGGGTCGCGATCCTGACCGGCGCCGGCGACCGAGCCTTCTGCGCCGGCGCCGATATCCACGATTTCGCGCCGATCGTCCGCGCCGGGCCGGAAGCGGCGCTGCGCGACTTCGTCCGCCGCGGCCAGGCGCTGACCGCCCGCATCGAGAGCTTCCCCAAGCCGGTGATCGTCGCGGTGAACGGCCTGGCCTTCGGCGGCGGCTGCGAGATCACCGAGGCCGCGCCGCTGGCGATCGCCAGCGACCGGGCCAGCTTCGCCAAGTCGGAGATCCGCCTCGGCTTCGCGCCGCCCTATGGCGGCACGCAGCGGCTGCCGCGCCTGGTCGGCCGCAAGCGCGCGCTGGAGATGCTGCTGACCGCGGAGCCGATCGGCGCCGCACAGGCGCAGGCGATCGGCCTGGTGAACCGGGTGGTGCCGCACGAGACACTGCTGCCGGCGGCCCGCGACCTGGCCCTGCGCATCGCCGCGATGTCGCCGCTCGCCGTCGCCGCCTGCCTGACCAGCGTCACCCGCGGCCTGAACCTGCCGATCGACGAGGGGCTGGCGGTCGAGGCGGCGCAGTTCGCCCGCATGGCCGCGACAGCCGATATCCGCGAAGGGATCGACGCCTTCCTGGAGAAACGCGGCCCGATCTTCGAGGGGCGCTGACGGTCAGCCCGCGATCTCGGTGAGGGAGTAGAGCTCCTCCGGTCGCGCGACCAGCCGGTAGGCGACCTGGACGGCAACCGCCAGGACGATCGCGCCGAAGCCGAGCCGCAGATATTCCGCCCGCATGCCCAGGCCCATCTGCGCCCCCCAGCGCGCGCCGATCACGCCGCCGACGGCCAGCAGCAGGGCCATCACCGCGTCGACGGTGGCATTCTCATAGGCGTGCAGGATCGCCACCACGCCGGTGACGAAGATGATCTGGAACAGCGAGGTGCCGATCGCCATTACCGTCGGCATGCCGAGCAGGAAGACCATCGCCGGCACCAGCACGAAGCCGCCGCCGACGCCCATGATCGCCGCCAGCAGGCCGACGAAGGCGCCGATCAGGACCGGCGGCACGATGCTGATATACAGGCGGGAGCGCCGGTACCGCAGCTTGAACGGCAGCCGCTGCAGCCAGTTATGGTCGTGCAGCTTGCGCCGCCGGCGGCCGGCCTTGCCGCGCAGCAGGCTGCGCACCGCCTCGCTGAGGGTGAGCAGGCCGACGGAGCCGAGCAGCACCACGTAGGTGACGCTGATCGCGAAGTCGATCTGGCCCAGGCTGCGCAGCACCGCGAACACCACGACGCCGACGACCGCCCCCAGCAGGCCGCCGCTGACCAGGGTGCTGCCCATCCGCAGGTCGACATTGTCGCGCCGCCAGTAGGTCAGGAAACCGGTGAAGGAGGAGGCCAGCACCTGGATCAGCTGGGTCGACACCGCGACCACCGGCGGGATGCCGACGAAGATCAGCAGCGGCGTCATCAGGAAGCCGCCGCCGACCCCGAACAGGCCGGACAGGAAGCCCACGCCCATGCCGAGGCCGAGCAGCAGGAACAGGTTCACCGAGATCTCCGCGATCGGCAGGTAGATGGTGAACATCGCTAGGCACTGCCTTCCCTGTCCTGCGGCGGCAGCGCCTGGCCCCGGCCGGCGGCACCGTCCGCTGCGTTCGCGGCCGGCTGCCGGAGCCGTTCCAGCGCGGCCGCCTGCTCCCGGTCCGCCGCCGACCCCTCTGCATCCTCGACACCGTAGAGACCTGCATACCGGTCGCGGCGGAAATCCTCCACAATGATCTGCGCGGCCTGCTGCGGCACGTCGGCAGCCTGCAGCACCCGGCCGGCCAGCTGCAGGCTGGCCTCCAGGGTCTCCGGCACCACCTCCGTCGCGCCCAGGCGGCGCAACGCGTCGGAATGGGCCAGGTCATGGGCGCGGACATAGATGCCGATGTCCCGCGACATGGTCCGGATCGCGCGCACCGCACCGGCCGCCGCATGCGGGTCGTTCAGGGTGACGCAGACGATCCGCGCCCGGTCGATGCCGGCCGCCTTCAGCACCTCCTGCCGGCTGGCATCGCCGTAATAGACCGGCAGGTCGTGCTGGCGCGCCTCGGCGACGTGGCTGGCGTCCAGGTCCAGCGCCAGCCAGGGAATGTTCTGGTTGGCCACGATGCGGGCGACGGTCTGCCCGACCCGGCCATAACCCGCCACCAGGACGTGGCCGGCGAGATGCTCCGTCTCCACCGCCAGGCCGGCGGCGGGCACCTCCTGTCCGTGTCGCTCCAGCGCCGCGGCAATCCTGCGCCCTGCCAGTTCGAGCAGCGGCGTCACGGCGATGCTGACGCCCACCGCGGCCAGGACCGGCTGGGCCACCGCATCGGCCACCACGCCCTGCCCCACCGCCAGGCCGATCAGGACGAAGGCGAACTCGCCCCCCTGCGCCAGCAGCAGGCCGCTGCGCAGGGCGATCGCCGGGGGCCTGCGGAAGGCCAGAGTCAGGGCGGTGATCACCACCGCCTTGATCCCGATCATGCCGAACAGGATCGCCGCCACCAGCCCGGGCTGGTCCACCACCGGCTTCACGTCCAGGCTGATGCCGACGGATACGAAGAACAGCCCGAGGAACAGGCCCTTCACCGGCTGGATATCCGCCTCGACCTGATGGCGGTATTCGCTGCCCGCCATCAGCAGGCCCGCCAGGAATGCGCCCAGTGCCATCGACAGGCCGGCCGCCCAAGTGCCGGATGCCGTGGCCAGGACCGCCAGCAGGGCAAGGGCGGTGAATGCCTCGGGGCTGCGGGCACCGGCCACGACCCGGAACAGCGGCCGGATCAGCAGGCGCCCCAGAACGACGATCGCCCCCACCACCACGGCGGCCTTGGCCAGGGCTTCTGCCACCACCCAGGTCACCGAGCCGTCGGGGCTGGCCATCAGTTCCACCAGCACCAGCAGCGGCACCACGGCCAGGTCCTGCAGCAGCAGTATGGAGAAGCTGACCCGGCCGTGGCGGCTGCCCGTCTCGTGCCGCTCGGTGAGCAGCTGCAGGACGACCGCCGTGGAGGAGAGCGACAGCGCGAAGCCGAGGATCAGCGCCACCGGTGGCGCCAGCCCGACACCGGTACCGATCAGCGAGAACAGCGAGCCGGTGAGCACCACCTGCAATCCGCCCAGGCCGAAGACCAGGCGCCGCATCACCATCAACCGCTCCAGCGACAGCTCCAGGCCGATGGTGAACAGCAGGAAGACCACGCCCAGCTCGGCCAGCGCTACCACGATCTGCTCGTCGCGCATCAGGCCCAGGACCTCCGGACCGACGATCACGCCGGCAACCAGATAGCCCAGCACGGGGGTCAGCTTGATCCGCTGGAAGATCGGCGCCACCAGCACCGCCACCAGCAGCAGCAGCATCACCTCCGGCAGGAAGTCGAAGCCGCCATGGGCCTCATGCCCCCCGGCGACCGTCTCATGACCGATGGCAGCGCCGGCTTGCGCCACGGCGCTGTTTGCGTGGTCGGCGGCCGGGGCGACGGGATCGGACATCGGTCGTGGAACTCGGGCGGTCGTGAGACTCGGGCGGCGGCGCGCGGAAGAGTGGGAACCGGCCCGACCATACACAACCGCTTGACGGAGCGCCATTTTTTGCGTCGCAGCATTTCATCGCGACGCGTGATGGTTGCACTGGCATGACAGTCTGTGCGAAGTTCCGCGGATTCCGGTCCCAGGGGGACTTCGTGTGCCGCGGATGCTGTGACGCGGAGCTGCGGACCGGAAGCCGGCAGGCGCCAGTAGCTTGCGGTCAGCAGCTTGCGGTCCAGGCCCCAGGCCGACGGCCCGCAGTCAATGACCATGGTCCGGGGCAGGTGGCCCGGGACGCGTCGCGCTCCGGTCGTGCCCGCGCTGCCTCCAATCGGGGCCGCACCGAGTCAAGGGGCATTATTTCGTGTCGGTTAAAGAAATCGGGTTGACGGACCGCGCCTGCGCCGGTCCGCCGCCGCGATCGCACGCGACAATTGTTCACATGCGGGCAACCATCTCCGACAGCCGGTGCGGGGTTCCTGTTTTCTTCCCCCTTCTCGCGGACAGCGAACCACGGCTTTACATAAAAATCAATGAAATCAACTGCTTATGGGATCTGCCCAATAATGCAGCAAAGCGGACGGAATCAAGGATTCATGCGCGACTCCGCCGGCCGTCCGACATTTCTGCACAAAGTTATCCACAGGAATGGTGGATGAATATCTCACTCCTGTGACAGGTCACTGAACCGTAAGCGGTTTCTCTTCCGCACCGCCGCGGGCGGCCCCATCTCGGAGTGCGCAGCGATCCGGACCGGAAGCGTTGACCCGGCAGGGCCCGGAGCCGACATTGCACGGATCATGACCCAACAAGGCAGTCATCCACGGGCGGACCGGGCGTCCGGTGCCGCCGACGATGCCCGCGTCCCGGTATCGCCAGCGCCGGCCGCCGCGCCCGGAGTAACCGCGCCCGGAGTAACCGCGCCCGCGGCGCCCCTGCCCAGTACGGCGATGGCAGCCGACAGCGAGGCGACGATCGCCCGCCGCGAGGGCGAGGACGGCTTCGGCTTCCTGCGCCGCGTCGCCCGCCGGCTGCCGCAGCGGCCCGGCGTCTACCGCATGCTGGGGGCCGACGGGAAGGTGCTCTATGTCGGCAAGGCGCGGATCCTGCGCAACCGGGTCGGCTCCTACGCGCAGGCACCGCGCCTGACCGCGCGCATCATGCGGATGGTGGAGGCGACCCGCGCGCTGGAGATCGTCACCACCCATACCGAGACCGAGGCGCTGCTTCTCGAAGCGAACCTGATCAAGCGCCTGAAGCCGCACTACAATGTCATCCTGCGGGACGACAAGAGCTTCCCCTACATCCTGATCCGCGACGACCATCCCTATCCGCGGATCACCAAGTATCGCGGCGCCAAGACGGTGAAAGGCGACTATTTCGGCCCCTTTGCGTCCGCCGGCTCGGTGAATCGCACCCTGGCTGCCCTGGCCCGGGTCTTCCCCTTGCGCAGTTGCAGCGACGGCGATTTCGCCACCCGCACCCGCCCCTGCCTGCAGTACCAGATCAAGCGCTGCACCGCCCCCTGCGTCGGCCGCATCGACGAGGCCGGCTATGCCGCGCTGGTGGGCGAGGCGCGCGACTTCCTGGCCGGGCGCAACACCGACCTGCAGCAGCGCCTGGGCGCGCGGATGGAGGAAGCCGCGGCGGAGATGAACTACGAGGCGGCGGCGATGTACCGCGACCGCCTGCGGGCGCTGGCCCATGTGACCGCCCACCAGGACATCAACGTCGCCAGCCTGGGCGAGGCAGATGTCATCGCCGCCTGGGCGGAGAACGGCCAGACCTGCATCCAGGTGTTCTTCTTTCGCGCCGGGCAGAACTTCGGCAACCGGCCCTACTATCCCGCCCATGCCGGCGAGGTGCCGATGTCGGAGGTGCTGGCCGCCTTCATCGGCCAGTTCTACGAGGAACGGCCGGCACCGAAGCAGGTGCTGGTCAGCCACGACGTGGAGAACGCCGCCTGGCTGGCCGAGGCGCTGGGGGTGCGGGCCGGCCACAAGGTGCAGGTGACGGTGCCGCAGCGCGGCCTGAAGCGGCAGCTGGTCGAACGCGCGGTGCAGAACGCGCGCGAGGCCCTGGGCCAGCGCCTGGCGGAAACCGCAGCCCAGCGCGGCCTGCTGGAGCGGGTGGCGGAGGCGTTCGGCCTGCCCGAGACGCCGCAGCGGATCGAGGTCTACGACAATTCCCACATCCAGGGCGCGGCCTCGGTCGGCGGCATGATCGTCGCGGGGCCGGAGGGCTTCCGCAAGAACGCCTATCGCAAGTTCAACATCAAGCAGGAGGATCTGGCCCCCGGCGACGATTTCGGCATGCTGCGCGAGGTGCTGACCCGGCGTTTCGGCCGCCTGCTGAAAGAGGCAGGCCCGCGCCAGCGCCCGGACCCGGAAGCCGCCGGCCACGACGAGACGGCGGATGCCGGGGAGAACACGGATGCGGGCGGCGAGATGGTCGGCGCCGCCGAACCGGACTGGCCGGACCTTCTGCTGATCGACGGCGGCAAGGGGCAGCTGTCGTCGGCAAAGACGGTGATGGCGGAACTGCAGCTGGACGACCTGCCGCTGGTGGCCATCTCCAAGGGCCCGGAGCGCGAGGCGGGGCGGGAACAGTTCCACCTGGCCGACGGCCGGACCATCATGCTGGAACCCCGGGACCCGCTGCTCTATTTCCTCCAGCGCCTGCGGGACGAGGCCCACCGCTTCGCCATCGGCGCACATCGCGCCCGGCGGGCGAAAGGCAATCTGCGCTCGCCGATCGACGAGATCCCGGGCATCGGGCCGAAGCGCAAGCGGGCGCTGATGCTGCATTTCGGCTCCGGCCGCGACATCGCCAAGGCCGGCCTGGCCGACCTTGAGGCGGTGGAGGGAATCAGCCGCACGGTGGCGCAGCGCATATACGACCATTTCCACGGCAGCTGAGGAGCGATCGTTGCGCCGTCACATCCCGAACCTGCTGACCCTGGCACGCGTGCTGGCGGTGGTACCGTTCTGTGCCGCCTTCTGGCTGCCGGACCCGGCCGCCGGCTGGACCGCCCTGGTCCTGTTCGCCGCCGCCGCCGTCACCGACTGGTTCGACGGCTGGCTGGCGCGGCGCTGGCAGGCGCAATCCGATTTCGGCCGCTGGCTGGACCCGATCGCCGACAAGCTGCTGGTCGCCGCCGCCCTGACGATGCTGCTGGCGAAGGGACAGCTGGGCATGGCCAGCGCCATCGCGGTGATCATCATCCTGGGCCGGGAGATCCTGATTTCCGGCCTGCGCGAATTCCTGGGCCAGAAGCAGGTGGTGGTCGCCGTGACCGGGGTCGCGAAGTGGAAGACCGCGGCGCAGCTGGTGGCCATCGTCCTGCTGCTGCTGGCGATGACCGCGGCCGGTGCCGTCCTGCAGCCCGCCGCGCTCGTCCTGCTGTGGATCGCCGCGGCGCTGACCGCCTGGTCCGGGGCCGACTACCTCGCCAAGGGGCTGCCGCACCTTCGATGAGGGCCGCTTGATTGTGGCGTCCGCAGGACGCAGGTTCGCTGCATGCAACCGACAGCCGGGACCCGATATCGATGAAGATCCTCTACTTCGCCTGGCTCCGCGAACGGGTCGGCCATGCCCAGGAGCAGGCCGAACCCCCGCCGGAGATCGCCACCGTGGCGGCACTGATCGACTGGCTGGCCGGTCGCGGCGAGAACTACGAGGCGGCCTTCGCCGATCGCAGCGTGATCCGCGCGGCGGTGAACCAGGAGCATGCCGCCCTCGACACCGCCATCGGGCCCGGCGACGAGATCGCCTTCTTCCCGCCGATGACCGGCGGCATGGACTAAGACGATGACCGTCAGCGTGCAGCGTCACGACTTCGATCCCGGACGCGAGAGCCTGCTGCTGACCGCCGGCCGGCACGATATCGGCGCCGTCGTCACCTTCACCGGTCTGGTCCGGGACATGGCGGAGGATGGCGGGGTCAGCCACATGACCCTGGAGCATTATCCCGGCATGACGGAAAAGCTGCTGGCGGAGATCGAGGCACAGGCACAGGCCCGCTGGCCGCTGCAGGCCAGCCGCATCGTGCATCGCCATGGCCGCCTGGCCGCCGGCGAGCGGATCGTCTTCGTCGGCACCGCATCCCCCCACCGGCAGGCGGCGTTCGAAGCCTGCGCCTTCCTGATCGACTGGCTGAAGACGAAGGCCCCGTTCTGGAAGCTGGAGGAGACCGGTGGCCAGCGCGCCTGGGTCGCGGCCAAGTCGGAGGATGATGCGGCCGCCGCCCGCTGGACGGATCCCGCCGCCGGCCGGTGACCTGGACTGTCGTCATCGCGCTCTGCCTGGCGGCGCTGGCCGCAACCGTCTGGGCGGCCTGGCGGCTGGGATCCCGGCGTCGGGCCCTGCCCTGCCCCGCCTGGCTGCACTGGATGGTAGAGCTGGACAATCCTTTCACGCGAACCAACCGCGCCGCGGAAATCCTGGCGCATCTGGACCTGCGCCCCGGCATGTCCATCCTTGATGTCGGCTGCGGCCCAGGCCGGCTCGCCCTGCCGGCAGCCCGGGCGGTGGCGCCGGACGGCATAGTGGTGGCGCTGGACCTGCAGGAAGGCATGCTGGCGCGGGCCGGCGAGCGGGCGCAGGCGACCGGGGTCGGCAATATCCGCTTCGTCCAGGGCGATTGTACGCAGGCGGAGCTTGACCCGGCATCTTTCGACCGCGCCCTGCTTGTGACCGTGCTGGGCGAGATCCCGGACCAGGGGGCCGCCCTGCGGGCAATCCACGGCGCCCTCAAGCCGGGCGGCATCCTGTCGGTGACCGAAATCGTCTTCGACCCGCATTTCCAGGGCCGCGCCAAGGTCGCCCGCCTCGCCGCGGCCGCCGGCTTTCGCGAGCGGGCGTTCTTCGGCAACCGGATCGCCTATACCCTGCACCTGGAGAAGCCTGCCGGCTGAGGATGCCGGAGCGCCCCTACAGGCCGGAGAAGTCGGGCCGGCGCTTGTCCAGGAAGGCGGACAGCCCCTCCTTTGCCTCGGCACCGAAGCGGGCCAGGTTGATCGCGCGCGCCTCCGCCTCCTGATGGTCGGCCAATCCGTTGCGTGGTGCGGCATTGACCAGCTCCCTGATGCGGCGGATGGCGTTCGGCGGCCCCGACGCAAGGGTTCCCGCCAGCTCCATGGCCGCCTGCAGGACCGCGCCGTCTGCCGCCAGCAGGTTCACCACCCCCGCCTGCGCCAGGCGCGCCGCTGGCATCGGCCGGCCCAGCAGGCACATCTCCATCACCAGCTGCCGCGGCAGCGCGTCGCGCAGGAAATGCGTGATGCCGCCGTCGGGACTCAGGCCCACCCGCACATAGGCCGCGGTGAAGGTCGCGCCCTCCGCGGCGACGATCAGGTCGCAGGCCAGAGCCAGGGAAGCCCCTGCGCCGGCCGCACCGCCTTCCACCGCGGCGATCACCGGCACCGGCCCGTCGACGATCGCCTTGATCATCGCGTTCAGCCCATCGGTCTTCGCGGTCGCCTGCGCCAGGGTGCCCTCGGCGCTGTCGCGCAGGGCCAGGACATTGCCACCGGAGGAAAAGAAACCTCCAGCCCCGGTCAGCACGATCGCGCGCACCGCCGGATCGGTCCCGGCATCGACGATCCGGGCCTGGACCTCGCGATAGACCTCCGGACCGACCGCATTGCGGCTGCGCGGGCCGTCGAGGGTCAGCAGGCGCACCGCCCCCGCATCCTCGACCTGCACGCGAGTCCGCGCCGCGGCCGCCGGCTCCCCATCCTGTTCCGTCACCTCTGTTCCTCCCGGCTCGGTTCCGGTCCGGCATTGCGAACCATCGACCGGGACTATGCCAAAAATGCTTACATATCGTCCATTCATTTGAATTATTGGAATAACATGCTAACCACGTTCCGCAATACGGGAGGGACGTGATGGATCGAGAGGAAGGCCAGGGCCCGCTGGCGGGGCTGCGCGTGCTGGATATCGCGACGATCATCGCCGGTCCGATGGCCGGGACCCTGATGGCCGATTTCGGCGCCGAGGTGGTGAAGCTGGAACTGCCGGGCCTCGGCGACGGCCTGCGCGGCTTCCCGCCGTTCCGCGAGGGAAAGTCGCTCTGGTGGAAGGTGACGAACCGCGGCAAGCTGTTCGGCACCCTCGACCTGCGCACCGAGGACGGCCGCCGGCTGTTCCTGCGCATGGTGGCGAAGAGCGATGTCGTCATCGAGAATTTCCGCCCCGGCACCCTGGAGCGCTGGGGCCTGGATATCGAGACATTGTGGGCGGCGAATCCGCGGCTGGTGGTGCTGCGCCTCACCGGCTTCGGGCAGGACGGGCCGAATGCCGGCCTCTCCGGCTTCGCCCGCATCTTCGAGGCGATGGGCGGCCTGACCGCGATCTCCGGGAGCGAGGACCAGCCGCCGATGCATACCGGCTATCCGATCGGCGATCCGATCGGCGGCCTGTTCGGCGCCTTCGCGGTGATGGCCGCGCTCTGGCGGCTGGCGCAGGACAGGCGGAGCGGCGGCGCCGACGGGCAAGACGGCGGCGAGGACCAGCTCAGGGGCGAGGAGATCGACCTGTCGCTGACTGAGGCGACCTTCCGCATCCTGGAGGTGCTGGCGATCGAGTACGACCAGCTCGGCACCGTCCGTCAGCGCAGCGGCAACCGCAACCTGTATTCTGCGCCGTCGGACGTCTACCTGACCGCCGACAAGCGCTATGTCTCGCTGGCCGGCAGCACCAACCGCACCTTCGCGAACAATGCCCGCGCGATCGGCCGGCCCGAACTGCCGGACGATCCGCGCTTCGCCAGCAATGCCGCACGGGTCGAAAACGCCGCCGAGCTGGACCGCATCTTCGGCAGCTGGCTGGCGGCGCACAGCCAGGAAGAGGCGGTCGCGGCGTTCCGGGCGGCGCAGGGCACCCTGGCGCCGATCTACAGCATCGACCAGATCTATGCCGATCCGCAGGTCGTCGCCCGGAAGGCCATCGCCGAGGTGGCAGACGAGGATTTCGGCACCGTTCGGATGCAGGGCGTCGTGCCGCGGTTCCGCCACCGCCCCGGCCGGATCCGCTGGGCGGCGAAGCGCCTTGCTGCCGACAATGACTATATCTATAGAGAGCTTGTCGGCCTCGACGATGCCGAAATAGAGCAGTACCGGGCCAAAGGCACCATATGAAGAGGCGACGAAAAGACGTCGGCGAGCCGCAACCTGTATTGCCGGCCACATCGTCGCCCTCTGGCCACTCCGCTTCCGACCCTTCGGATCCGAAGGGCGCGGAGGTCCAGGACGCGTCCCTGTCTTCCACCCTGATGCGCGGGATCGAGATCCTGCAATGCTTCGATTCCGGCGGCGGCGCGCTTGGCAATGCCGAGATCGCCCGGCGCCTGAGCCTCAGCCGGCCCACCGTGTCGCGGCTGTGCAAGACGCTGGTGCATCTGGGCTATCTGCGGCGCGACACGAAGGGGGCATTCCGCCTGGCCCCGAAGCTGCTGGCGCTCAACTATCCGGTCCTCTCGGCGATGCCCTGGCGGCACGAGGTCCTGCCCCCGATGCGGGATCTCGCGGCCATGTGCGCCGGCAACGCCTCGCTCGGCGTGATGTCGGGCGATTCCTTCGTCCATATCCAGACCGCCGGCAGCCCGCCCGGCTGGCCGCATATCCCCGATATCGGCCAGACCGGCCCGTTGCACCGCTCCGCCCTGGGCTGGGCGCTGCTCTCCCTTCTGGAAGGGGCGGAGTTCGACGCCAAGACCGCCGAGCTGCGCCGGCTGCATCCCGAGGAGTTCGCCGTCTTCGCCGAGCGGACGGACGCCGCAATCGCACGCTGCCGCAGCGACGGTTTCTGCGTCTCCTACGGCGACTGGCGGCCGAACCTGGTGGCCGCATCGACCCCCCTGGGACGCACCGACGACGGATTGTGCGTGGCGCTCGCCTGCGCGGTGCCGCGCTACCGGGCAGTCGCGGACTATTTCGAGACCGACCTGGGCCCCCGCCTGGCGGAAGCCGCGGAAGCGATCCGGCTGTCCGGCGTCTTCCACAGCGGCGCGGCTGCGGACAGAAGCGGCCGGACCCTCGCCCGCTCTTCCTGAGGCCCCTCTTCCTGAGGCCCCCTCTTCCTGAGACCCCCTCTTCCTGAGCCCCCCTCTTCCTGAGACCCCTGGGCCGCAAGCCTCCCCCCGACCGACTGCCACGCCCTCCCCGTGGCGTCGGCTTGCCCAATCTTGAATTTCATTATTTTGAACAATCATCATTGAGAATAAACAATGATGGAATTTTCATTGATCCCCTCCGGCTGCCGTGCAAAAGTCGCGGCGGTGACAGTCGGGACACGGACGAGAGACCCGATCGCCCAAAGGGAGGAAAGAAAGATGCGGATTGCGACATTGGCCGCGGCGATGTGCCTTGCCACCTCGACCGCCTTTGCTGCCGATTTCACCCTGCCCAAACAGGTCGCCTGGACGGCCTACGGCACCGGCTCGGCGGGCTACAACCAGGCAGTCGCCATCGGTGCCGCGCTGCAGGAGGCCGCCGGGGTCAACCTGCGGATCCTGCCCGGCCAGAACGACATCGCCCGCATGGAGCCCCTGCGTCAGGGCAAGGTGGAATTCTCCGCCAACGGCATCGGCGTCTATCTGGCGCAGGAAGGCGTTCTCGCCTTCGGCGGCCAGACCTGGGGGCCGCAGAAGATCCGGCTCCTGGCCTCCAATATCGGCGGCGGCTTCGCCATGTCGCTCGGCGTCGCGCGCGAGGCCTGCGAGACCGCTGGCAAGCCGGACTGCAAGGGCTTCACCTATGCCGACCTGAAGGGTCTGCGGGTCGCCTGGATCAAGGGCGCGCCGGCGCTGAACACCAACTCCACCGCCTGGCTCGCCTATGGCGGCCTGACCTGGGACGATGTGGAGAAGGTCGAGTTCGGCGGCTTCGCCGCGTCCTGGAAAGGGCTGGTCGAGGGCAGTGTCGATGCCGCCTTCGCCGTTACCAATGCAGGCAATTGCTACGAGGCCGCATCCAGCCCGCGCGGGCTGGTCTGGCCGCAGTTCGACCCGGACGACGAGGCGGCCTTCAAGCGCCTGCTGGCGGTGGCGCCGTACTACGTGAAGGTTCACGCCACGACCGGAGCAAATATCGACGGCACCGACGGGCGGGAGATGGCGGGCTATGCCTACCCGATCCTGATCAACTACGAGACCTCGGATGCCGACCTGGCCTACAACATGACGAAGGCGGTCTTCGAGCTGTTGCCCCTCTATGAAGGCAAGGTGCCCGGCATCGACGGCTGGGCGCTGAAGTACCAGAAGCTCGACTGGGTGATCCCCTACCATGAGGGGGCGATCCGCTACTTCAAGGAGGCCGGCGTCTGGACCGATGCGGCGCAGGCCCATAACGACCGGCTGGTCGCCCGTCAGGACACCCTGGCCAAGGCCTGGGCGGAGCTGGAGGCACAGGCGCCCGAGGACTGGAACGAGGCCTGGGCCGCGAAGCGGCGCGAGGCCCTGAAGGCGGGCGGCTTCGAGGTCGCGTTCTGATCCAGCGCCCGACCTGAGCGTGCCGGAGCAGGCGGGCGGCCCGCTCCGGCACACGGCGCTGAACCCCCTACTGGCAGGGTGGAGCCGAATGACCGAGCACGGGCCGTCGCACGGGACGGCAGAGATTCCCCATGCGGCCCCGCTCCCGGACAAGGGCGGGGATCGCGGCGCCAGGCTGCTGGAGACGGAGCGCCAGGCCGAGCGGCCGGTTCTGGGCAGCGCCGCACGCTGGGTCATCGCCGGCGGGACGGTGATCGCCATCGGCGTCGCGGTGAACCAGCTCTACAACCTGCGGCTCGGCGACTATTCCATGCTGGAGGGCATGTACCTGCACCTCCTCGCCGGGCTCTTCCTGGCGATGACCTTCCTCTGCTTCCGCATCCGCGGCGGCAGCGCGGCGCGGATCCCCTGGTACGACTGGCTGCTGGCGCTCGCCACTCTCGTCGTCGCCGGCTTCTTCGTCCTCACCTCCGACGAGGCACTGAACTTCGGCTGGGAATATGCGCCGCCGGAGATCGCCGTCTGGTTCTCGATCGCCTTCTACCTGCTGATCCTGGAGGGCACGCGCCGCGCCGGCGGCCATGTCCTGTTCGGCATCGTGCTGCTGTTCTCGCTCTATCCGACCTTCGCCGAGCAGGTACCGGACCCGCTCAGCGGCCTGACCCAGCCGTTCCGCGACGTTGTGCCGTTCTTCATGATCTCGTCGGAGGCATCGTTCGGGATCCCGATGCAGGCCTTCGGCAACCTGGTGATCGGCTTCATCCTGTTCGGTGCGGTGCTGCAGTACACGGGCGGCGGGCGGTTCTTCAACGACCTGGCCATGGCGCTTGTCGGCCGCTATCGCGGCGGCGCAGCGAAGGTCTCGATCTTCGCTTCCGGCTTCATGGGGTCGATGTCCGGCTCGGTGATCTCCAACGTGCTGACCACCGGCGCCGTCTCCATCCCGGCGATGAAGAAAAGCGGCTTCTCCGCCCGCTATGCCGCCGCCACGGAGGCCTGCGCTTCCACCGGCGGGGTGCTGATGCCGCCGATCATGGGGGCGACGGCCTTCGTGATGGCCTCCTGGCTGGGCATGCCCTATGTCGAGATCATGCTCGCCGCGGCGATCCCCTCGGCGCTCTACTATTTCGGCATCTTCGCTCAGATCGACGCCTATGCCGCCCGCCGCGGCCTGAAGGGCCTGACGCGCGAGGCGCTGCCGCGGCTTGCCGCCGCCCTGCGCGAGGGCTGGAGCTACATCTTCGTCTTCGCGCTGCTGATCTTCCTGATGATGGCCTTCCGATGGGAAACGACGGCACCGTTCTATGCAGTGCTCCTGCTGCTGGCGCTGAACCAGCTCCGGCGCGGCGACCGGTTCACCCTGGCGGGCTTCGTCGACATGATCGTCTCGGTCGGCCGGACCCTGGCGGAACTGGTCGCGATCCTGCTGGGCATCGGCATGATCGTCGGCGCCTTCCAGGCGACCGGCCTGACCGGGCCGCTGGCGACGGAGCTGGTGCACATGGCCGGCGATTCAGTGGCCATGCTGCTGCTCATGGGCGCCCTGACTGCCTTCGTCTTCGGCATGGGGATGACCGTCACCGCCTGCTACATCTTCCTGGCGGTCGTACTGGCGCCGGCCCTGGTGCAGGCCGGCCTCAACGAACTGGCCGTGCACCTGTTCATTCTCTATTGGGGCATGGTCAGCTTCATCACGCCGCCGGTGGCGCTCGGCGCCTTCGCCGCCTCCACCATCGCCGGCGCCAATCCCATCGCCGCCGGCTGGGAGGCGATCCGCCTGGGCGCGGTGATCTATGTCGCGCCGTTCTTCTTCGTGCTGAACCCCGCCCTGATCGGCCAGGCGCCGGCCGGGGAAGTGGCTCTTGCGCTGGCCTGCGCCCTGGTCGGGATCTGGTTCATCGCCGCGGCGATACAGGGCTTCCTGGCCTTCGTCGGCGAATTCGCCCCCGGCATTCCGGGGCTGGCGATGCGGCTGCTTCTCGGCCTTGCCGGCCTGGCGGTCGCCGCGCCGGTCGGGTTGCCCGGCCTGGGCCAGACGATGCTTTCGCTGATCGGCCTGGCCCTCGCCCTGCCGCCCATCCTCCACGCCTGGCGGCGAGGGCGGCGGCACGCCGGCGGCGCAGCGGCGGCGCGCGGCGACGGGACGCCCGAGAGAAGAGGCTGGCTATAGAAAGGCCCAGCGGAAGCCGTCCCCGTCGCGGGTCACCCGCCCGACCGAGCTTTCCGGAAAGTGCGTGGTGAACACGAGCGCGTCGCTGTCCGCCGCCTGCTCCAATGCCCAGCGGCGGGAGGCCCGCGCCTGCGCCGGGACGGCATCGAAGACCGAGTTCAGCTCCGGGTATCGGATCTGGATCGGATGGTGCAGCAGGTCGCCGACGAACCAGCCCTCCACTCCCTCCGAGCGCAGGCGGATCGAGGCATGGTCGGGGGAATGGCCCGGTGTCGGGTGGAACGACAGTCCCGGCACCACCTCGCGTCCGTCGATGGCGATCATCTCCGCCTGCCCCGCATCGATCACCGGCGCGATGCTGTCGGGCTGCAACAGGAAGCTGTTGCGGTTGCGGTCGCTGTGGTTGGCCGGGTCGGTGAACCAGGCACGCTCCCGCGCCGAAAAATGATAGCGGGCGTTCGGGAAGGTCGGCACCCAGCGTCCGTCAACCAGCCGGGTGTTCCAGCCGACATGATCCACATGCAGGTGGGTCAGCAGCACATGGTCGACATCCTCCGGCGCAACCCCGGCCGCCCGCAGGCGGTCGAGATAGCCGGTCTGCAGGCGGTGGAAGACCGGCGTGTGGGGGCGTTCCTTGCCGTCGCCGACGCCGGTGTCGATCACCACGATGCGGCCGGGCGAGGTCAGGACCCAGCTATGCACGCTCATCAGCGCATGCACGCCAGCGGCGTCCATCGAGTCCGGCGACAGCCATGATCCGCTGCCCTCCAGCAGTTCCGGCTGCCAGTCCGGGAACAGGGCCGCCGGGGTGAACATGTCGAGCAGCAGGTCCGTCACCTTGGTCACCGTCACTGCACCGACCCGCCAACGCTGCTGATGGCGGGTCGGCAAGGCGGCCGTTGCGGCCGCCGCCGTCTGCGTGCCCATCCTCTCTCTCCTATGACTTCTCGCTATGCCCGGGTTCGGGCCGGCCCCACGGTTCCCCCGCCAGCAGGCGCCGCGCCAGCGCGCCGGCATAGAGCTCCAGCAGCGCCTCGCCCTTCTCCGCCGTCGCACGCCGGGCATCGCCGGCCACGCCGGAAGTGGTGAAGGCATCGAAGCCCTGTACCCGCCCCAGTGCCGGCCGCAGCATGCGGGCGAGGTCGAGCCGGGGGCCATGCGCCTCCGCCAGCCGGTCGCCGCGCACCAGATCCGGCGCGATCGCCATGATCATCGCCGTCTCCCCCTCCCCCGCATGCATCAGGTCGTCCTGGTCCTGCATGATCCGGGCGGCACCGCCTCCGGCCTCCAGGAAGTAGGAGGTGGTGGCGATCGGCGCCTGCAGTTCGCGGGTCAGTTCGGTCGCGATCGCCGCCAGGCCCATGACATTGCCGCCATGACCGTTGACGATGACCAGCCTTGAGAAGCCGGCGCCCAGGATCGACCGGCAGAGATCGCGCAGCACCGCGTGATAGGTGCCCAGGCTGAGGGTGAAGGTGCCGCCGAAGGCGAGATGATGGTCGGCGAGGCCGCACCACAGGCCGGGCGCCACGACCGCCGGGCGTTCCGTCCCGACCGTCAGGGCGGCGCGGCGGCAGACCTCCGTTGCCAGGAAATGGTCGACCCCGGTCGGCAGATGCGGTCCATGCTGCTCGGTCGAGCCCACGGGCAGCAGCACGATGGCGTCCTCCTCCGCCAGCAGACGCAGTTCCGGCGCGGTCAACCGGTTCCAGAAGATCTCCATGCGCGCGCTCCCTCGATGCCGTTTCCGCACAATTAATTTTACTATACTGTAAAGTCAATATCCGGATGGCGGCGATGCCGCCCATTGCAAGGAGGCCGGCATGCCGGCAGCGAAGGCAATAGCGGCCGGCGGCCGCAAGACGGGACGGCAGAGGGCGGTTCGCCGGAAGGCGGGCCGGCCGGCCGGCACGGTGGTACCGGAGGCGACGATTCTCGACGCGGCACGAAGCCTGTTCCTGCAGGCCGGCTATGACGGCGTGAACCTGGAGCGCATCGCGGCTGCCGCCGGCCTGTCGCGGCAGACCCTGTACAACCGGTTCGGCAGCAAGGAGGCGCTCTTCCGCGCCATGCTGGCGCGGCACTGGGCCCTGCTGACCGACACGCCCCTGGTGCAGTCGCCCCGCGACATCGTCGGCGACAGGCCGCCGGATGCGGTTCTGGCGGACCTGTCGCGCACCATCCTCGAATTCATCGACGAACGGCGGCAGGTCGACTTCACCCGCCTGGTGATCGCGGAATCGCGGCACCTGCCCTGGATCGCGGAGGAATTCTACCGCCTGGGCAAGGCGCCCCTGATGCAGGCGCTCGCCGCCTGCCTGGACGAGATGCATCGTCGCCGGCAGATCGACTGTCCCGATCCGGGCTTCGCCGCGCACCAGTTCCTGGGCCTTTTGCAGGAGTTCGTGTTCTGGCCGAAGGTGATGGCGATCGGTGCCGGGACCGCGCGGCTGCCGGGACCGGAACGGGCGGTCGCCGAGTCGGTCCGGATGTTCCTCTGCCGCTATGGCCATGCCGCGGCCTGCCCGCCGGCGGACGGCAATTGACCCGTGACGGGAGATCGAATGTGCGCCTGCTGACGGCAATCATCGCAGCCATCCTATTCGCCCTGCCGCCTGCGGACGCCGGCCCGGCCGAGACCCCGCTGCAGGCCGTTTCCCCGGACTGGACATTGAAGGGGGTCGTTCTGCTCAGCCGCCACGGCCTGCGCGGACCGACCAAGCCCGTACGGTGCGACGGCAGCCCGGGGGCAATCTGCCTGGACGCCTATGCCGAGCGGCCCTGGCCGGACCTGCAGGTCAGCGCCGGCCACCTGACCCTCGCCGGCTACCAGCGCGCGGTCACCATGGGCCGGTTCTATCGCAGCCACTATAGTGCCGCCGGCCTGCTGCCGGCGACCGGCTGCCCCGACCGCGACAGCCTCGCCTTCCGGTCGGACACCGACGAACGCACGATCATGACCGCCGGCGCCGTGATGGACGGCATGTTCCCGGGCTGCGCGCTGCATCCGGTCGCGGTGGAGCCGCACCTGTTCCGGGCGACCGCCTGCAGCACGGACCGGAAAAAGGCACTCGCCGCGGCGCAGGGCATGGCGGGCGGCTCATGGGCGGCATTGGCAAAGGGGAAGCTGCGCGGCCCGCTGGCGGCGATGAGCGAGGTGCTGGGCCGCTTCGCGCCCGCAGCCTGTGCCGCGCACGGTGCCGCCGCCCCCTGCACGCTGCAGACGGTGCCGGCCGAGGCCGATGCCCAGGGAGCGATCGGCATTGCCGGGCCGCTGTCGGAGCAGTTCCTGATGCAGTATGGCGGCGGGCTGTCCGGCGATGAGGTGGCCTGGGGGCGCCTGCCGGAAGCCACCGGCCTGCCGCTGGCGGAGGCGGTGGGCTATGTCAATGCGATCCATGCGGCCAGCATCGGCTATGCCTTCATGGCGCCCTACCAGGCCACGCATCTGGGATCGCTGCCGTTGCACCGGATCCGGACAGCACTGGAGGAACTGGCGGGGGGCCGCAGCCCGGCCTTCACCTTCCTCGCCGGTCACGACACCACGATCCTGACCGTCGGCGGCATGCTGGGCCTGGACTGGCAGCTGGAAAGCTATGCGCCGCTTCAGGTGCCGCCGGGCGCCGGCCTGGTCTTCGAGCTCTGGCAACCGCCGGCCGGGCCGTCGTCGAAGGCGCAGGGCGGGCCGGTGGTGCGGCTGGTCTTCCTGGCCCAGACCATCGCGCAGCTGCACGCGAATGCGGCGCTGGACGCCGGCAATCCGCCAGCCGCCGCGGTCCTGGCGGTGACGGGTTGCTATGCCGGCGTGGGCGGCGCTGCGCAAAGCAACCAGGGGGCGATGCCGATGGCATGCCCCCTGGACGATTTCCGGCGGATCGCCGCCGACACGGTCGACGGGGCCTGTCTCCGCCCCGCCGTCGCGGACAGGTAGGGTGGGAACCCGGGCTCCGGACCTCAGGCGGCCGCGACCTTCTCCACCGCCGGGCGGCGGCGCACCAGCGCCTCGAAATCCTCGATCAGCTGGCGACAGACGGCACCTGGGGTGAAGCTGTAGGGTCCGATCTCGCGGACCGGGGTGACCTCGACCGCGGTGCCGGTCAGGAAGCATTCGTCGAAGTTCGCCATCTCCTCCGGCACGATCGCCCGCTCCACGATCTGGTAGCCGCGCTGGCGGGCCAGGTCGATGGCGGTGCGGCGGGTGATGCCGTCCAGGAAGCAGTCCGGCTTCGGCGTGTGGATCTCATTGCCCTTCACGAAGAAGATGTTGGCGCCGGTCGCCTCCGCCACCTGGCCCCGCCAGTCCAGCATCAGCGCGTCCTCGAAGCCTTCGGATTCGGCCTGGTGTTTGGACAGGGTGCAGATCATGTACAGGCCGGCGGCCTTCGACTGGGTCGGCGCGGTCTGCGGGTCGGGGCGGCGCCACTTGGAAATCTGCAGGCGCAGGCCGCGCATCTTCGCTTCCGGCGTGAAATAGCTCGGCCAGACCCAGCAGGCGATCGCCAGGTGGATCGTGTTCTTCTGCGCCGAGACGCCCATCATCTCCGCGCCGCGCCATGCCACCGGCCGGACATAGCCGTCGACGATGTTGTTCGCCTTCACCACCGCGCGGGTCGCTTCGTCCAGCTCGGACACGGTCAGCGGCAGCTTGAAGCCCAGCAGCTCGGCGGAGCGGGCCAGCCGCTGGCTGTGCTCGGTCAGCTTGAACACCTCGCCGTCATAGACCCGCTCGCCCTCGAACACGGCGCTTGCATAATGCAGGCCGTGGGTCAGAACATGCAGGTTCGCGCTGGAAGCGGGGACGATCGTCCCGTCGAGCCAGATCTGGCCGTACTGCTTGTCAAAGTCAATTTCGGTCATTTTTTGGCGTTCCCACGTTCGAAAGTTTCGCGACCATGAGCGATGGCATAACATTCTGATGAATATACGTCAATATGGCTGACCTAATTTTTTGCCGGGCGGAGCCCCTCCAGTGACCGCGCAAACCGGGCCGGCGCGACACGGGAAAACGGCATCGGCGCCCGAGACGCCGGCCTTCACCGAGACCCAGCTGCGCGAGGTGGTGGAGCTGATGTTCTACGCCTATCGCGACTTCACCGGCCGCGCCGACGCCGTGCTGGCCGATTCCGACATGGGTCGCGCACACCATCGCGCACTGCATTTCATCGGTCGCAATCCCGGCATCACCGTCGCCGAACTGCTGGCGATCCTGCGCATCACCAAGCAGAGCCTGGCCCGTGTGCTGAACGACCTTGTCGCCCGCGGCTATGTGCTGCAGGAGCGCGGCCGCAGCGACCGGCGCCAGCGGCACATGCGCCTCAGCGACAGCGGCGAGGCCCTGGTCCGCGAGGTCTCCGCCGCGCAGCAGGCCCTGGTGGCGGAGGCCCTTGCCGCCGGCGGCCCGGATGCGCCCGCGATGCTGCGCACGGTGCTGGGCCGGCTGATCGCGCCGAAAGACCGCACCGCGATCCTGCAGGCGATCTACGGGCCGGAACGCGACCGGCGGGACCCGCCATGACGGAGGAGGTCGCCGCCGATGCCCGCCACCTGCTGGTCGTGGACGACGACCGGCGGCTGCGCGACCTGCTGAAGCGCTTCCTGCTGGAACGGGGCTACCGGGTCACCACCGCGGTGGATGCCGAGGACGGGCTGGCGCGGATGAACGGCATGGCCTTCGACATGCTGGTGGTCGACGTGATGCTGCCCAACCAGTCCGGCCTGGATTTCGTGGCGCAGATCCGCCGCACCAGCCAGGTGCCGGTGCTGATGCTGACCGCCCTGGGCGATCCGTCGGAACGGATCCGCGGGCTGGAGGCCGGCGCCGACGACTATCTTGCCAAGCCGTTCGAGCCGCGGGAACTGCTGCTGCGGATCGAGGCGATCCTGCGCCGCTCGGAGCAGGCGCAGACCGGCAGCCGCGAGATCCGCTACGGCGAGTACGTCTTCGATCCGGTGCGCGGCCTGCTGAGCCGCGACGGCAAGCCCCTCGGCCTCACCTCCTCGGAGGTGGCGCTGCTGCGGATCTTCACCGCCAGCCCCGGCCTGACCATCAGCCGGGCGGAGCTGGCGGAGCGGACCGGCACTTCGGAGGGCCGCGCCATCGACGTGCAGATCACCCGCCTGCGCCGGAAGATCGAGGCCGACCCGAAGAATCCCCGCTTCCTGCAGACCGTCTGGGGAGAGGGCTATGTCTTCTGGGCCGACTGACCCCAGCCGCACGGCACGTCCCGCCTGACAATGTTCCGCTGGATCAAGCAGTTCCTGCCGCGGGGCCTGTTCGGCCGTTCGCTGATGCTGATGCTGACGCCGATCGTGGTGGTGCAGATCGTCACCGCCATCGTCTTCTACCAGGCGCATTGGGAGACCGTGTCGCGGCGCCTGGCACTCGGCCTGGCGGGCGAGATCGCTTTCCTGGTGGAGGCCCGGCAGTACCGCGACGAGCCGCTGAACGAGGCGGAGATCTACGACATGGCGATCCGCAACATGCATATCGAGGCGGTGTTCCTGCCCGGCGCCCGCCTGCCGCAGGAGCGCCAGGAGATCCGCTTCTACTCGATCCTCGACAACATGCTGGCGCTGGCACTGAGCGAGCGGCTGAGCCTGCCGCGGCAGTTCGACACCCGCCGCGACGACGGCCTGGTGGAGGTGCTGGTGCAACTGGAGAACGGCGTGCTGCGGGTGCGCACGCAGGACAAGCGCGTCTTCTCCACCACCACCTATGTCGTGATCCTGTGGATGGTCGGCACCTCCCTGATCCTGATGACCATCGCCGTGCTGTTCCTGCGCAACCAGGTGCGGCCGCTGCGGCGCCTGGCCTCCGCGGCGGAGGCGTTCGGCAAGGGACGTGAGGACCCGCCGGTGCATCCCGCCGGCTCCACCGAGGTGCGCCAGGCGGCGGCGGCCTTCCTCGACATGCAGGAGCGCATCCGCCGCCACCTGTCGCAGCGCACCGACATGCTCGCCGGGGTCAGCCACGACCTGCGCACGCCGCTGACCCGGATGAAGCTGCAGCTGGCCCTGATGGGCGACAGCGAGGATATCGAGGCACTGCAGCGCGATGTGGAGGAGATGGAGCGGATGGTATCCGGCTATCTCGACTTCGCCCGCGGCGAGGAGGGCGAGCGCATCGAGGAGGTCGACCTGGGCCGCATGCTGGACGACCTGGCGCGGATCTCCGCCGGCCGGCCGGGCGCCGGCCACGGCACCGCGCGCAGCATCGCGGTCAGCCACGACCCCGACCTGCTGCTGCCGCTGCGGCCGGGCGCGATGCGCCGCTGCCTGGAGAACCTGGTGCAGAACGCGCTGCGCCACGGCAACCGGGTCGCGATCACCGCACGTCGCGACGATACCGCCATCGACATCAATATCGACGATGACGGCCCGGGCATCCCGGAGGCGCAGCGGGAGGCAGTGTTCCGGCCCTTCTTCCGCCTGGACCGGGCGCGCAACCCGGATACCGGCGGGGTCGGGCTGGGCCTGACCATCGCCCGCGACGTGGTGCGCAGCCATGGCGGCGAGATCCACCTGGAGACGGCGCCACAGGGCGGCCTTCGGGTAGCGATCCGCCTGCCGGTCTGAGCCCGGGCGGAACGCGCCACCGGCTCAGGCGGCGGGGAGGTGCGCCAGGACGTTCACCAGCCGGCCGAACGGGTCGCGCACGAAGAACCGCCGCACGCCCCAGGGTTCGTCCGCCGGACCGTATTCCACGGCTATGCCCGCGACGCGCATCCGCCGCAGGGCCTCGTCCAGGTCGTCGACCTCCACCGACAGGTCGGGCACCGGCGTGCCGGAACCGCCTTCGGACATGAAGCTCGCCTGGACAGTCATCCGCTCGCCAGAGCCGTAAGTGGCGATCCAGCCCATGTCCATCAGGACATCCAGGCCCAGGATTTCGCCATAGAAGGCCCGTGCCGCCGCCGGGTCCGCGGTAGCGATGTTCGCGACGATGCGCCGGACCTTCATGGCGCCGCCGCCATCAATAGAGCCGGCCGCCGTTCGGCACGGCGCGCTCCGGCTGCACCAGGACGACATTGCCTTCGGCGTCGGGAAAGCCGAGCACCAGGATCTCCGACATCAGCGGGCCGATCTGCCGCGGCGGGAAGTTCACCACTGCCGCGACCTGGCGGCCGACCAGTTCCTCCATGCCATAGAGCGCAGTGATCTGGGCGGAGCTCTTCTTCACGCCGATCTCCGGGCCCAGGTCGACCTGCAGGCGGTAGGCCGGCTTGCGGGCCTCCGGAAACGGTTCCGCGGCCACGATGGTGCCCACCCGCACATCCACCTTCAGGAAATCGTCGATCGAGATCCTCGTCGCCTCGCCGTCGGCCATGACATCCCTCCCCCGCAGCCCCTGATTGCCAGCATGCGCACCTGTCTGCGCAGCCGTTCCGAAACGATCACGCGGCCCGGAAGGTCCGGGCCGCGCGCTGGGGTAGCAGGTTCGGCCGCCCGGGTCAGCCCCGGGCCGTCCGCAGGTCGGGAAATGCGCAGGCGACGCGGTGCAGGTCAGGCCTTGCCCTTGTTCTGGTCGGCCAGCTGGCGGAACTCCTCCATGCTGTCCATCACCCGGCGGTTGACGATCTCGAACGCTTCGCTCTGCGACTTGGAGGCCAGTTCCGCCAGCTCGCGCATGTTCAGGAGCGCCTTCTCGAAGGCGATCTTCATCAGCTCCGCCTGGCGGCCGGCATTGGCCTCCGGCGTGTCGGCGCTGACCGCATCGCGCATCAGGCCCTGCATCTGCTCGACATGCTCGCGCAGGATGTCCTGCTGCCGCTGCGCCAGCGCCTGGAAGCCCTCCGCCGCAACCTTGTTGGCCTGGACCAGCGCCTCGATGTTCTTGCGCTGCGCCTCCATCAGGGAGGTCGGATCGAACCCGGGCATGCGCATGTCGCCCATCATCTTCTCGAAATCGAAGAACTTCGTCATATCGAAATCGGCTGCCCCTGCCTTGCCCGACTTGCTTGCTGCCATTTCCGTCTCCATCGATCTGTGGCGGTCGCAATGCCGCCCGGATAATCCGGTTCGAGATACGGTGCCCGCCATGTCCGGCGGACGCCGGCGGTTAAAAGGCTTCTGCCGCCTCCGGCCCAGGGGCCGGCCGGCGGCGCAGGCCGCGGTCGAAACGCTCCAGCATCGGCAGCCAGCGGGTCAGCAGACGGTCCAGCGCGGCCATGGTGCCGCCCATGTCGGGACTGTCGTCGCGGGACCAGGCCCGGAATGCGGCCAGATAGATGGCCCCCACCGCCTTGCGTCGTATCGCCCCGGCAAGGCCGTCGCCGGACAGGCCCGCCGCCGCGAGGATCGCATCCAGGCTGCGGCGCAGCGGGCCGGCCGCCAGGCAAAGGCCGGAAAGCGGATCGCGGCCCGCACCGCGGGCAATCGCCAGCACGCCGTCGCGCTGCTGCTGCAGGCTGTCGAACCGCGCCATGATGGCCGAGAACAGCCGGTCCCGCAGCGGCTCCTCCGCCATGTCGGCCGCGCCCTCCTCCGCCATCTGGTCGAGCATGGCGGCATCGACGCGCGCCATATAGGCGGCGACCAGTGCGGTCTTCGAGGGATAATGTGGAAACAGTTCCGACAGCTTCATCGGTGTGGCCGCGGCGATATCGGCCAGGCTCAGGCCGTCCCAGCCCAGCTGCCCCGCAAGGCGCAACGCGGCATCGACGGGATCCGGCGGCGGGGCGGCCCGCTTGCGACTGCCCCCCCGACTGCCTGAGCGGCCGCCCGACCGGTCATTGCCGCCGGCCGGCGTCTCGGCCTGCGGCCCGCCGGCCGCCTTGCTGCTGGGTCGTCGCGCCATTCCTGCCATCCCTGTCGGCTTGCCCGCAGGTCCCGGCCGGTCCGTCAAATGAACCGACCGAGCGTTTTGAGCCTAACAGCTATGTGGCCCTGCGACAGGGATTTTCCACCGATCCGATGCGGCCCAATCGCCGCACGTCCGATCGCCGGGCGCGCGACCGCCGCGGGCAGGCGCGGCTCAGCCGGCCAGCTCGCGCGAGCGGCGGGCGCTGGCGGCAATGGCGTCGCGCAGGAGGTCCGGCATGGCGCCTTCGGACCGCAACACCTCCAGCGCCGCGGCGGTGGTGCCGCCCGGGCTGGTGACCTGTTCCCGCAGCCGGGCGGGGTCCTCGCCGCTCTCCAGGATCAGCGCACCGGCGCCGGCGACGGTGTGGCGCGCCAGCCGGTCTGCCAGGTCCTCCGGCAGGCCGGCGGCGATGCCGGCGTCGCGCATGCTCTCCGCCAGCAGGAAGACATAGGCCGGGCCGGAGCCGGAGACGGCGGTCACCGCGTCCATCAGCGCCTCATCCTCCAGCCAGGCGACCTCCCCCATCGCCTGCAGCAGGCCGTCGCACAGGATGCGGTGCGCGTCGGTCACGGCCGCGTTGGGGCAGGCCACGGTGATGCCGCGGCCGATCGCGCCGGGGGTGTTGGGCATCGTGCGCACGATCGCCGCCGCCGCACCGAACAGCTTTTCGAAACTGGCGATCGTGCGGCCGGCGGCGATCGACAGGAACACCGCCCGGCCGGCATGGCCCGCATAGGCCGAGGCGGCGGCCTCCATGACCTGCGGCTTCACCGCCAGGACGATGGCATCCGGCGCACGGCCCGGATCCAGGGCATCGGCCGACTCCACCACCCTGACACCGAGGTCGCGAGCGCGTGTGGCCTGGGGTTCGCCAGGCTCCACCACCTGGATGGCATCGGCTGCGATGCCGCGGTGCAGCCAGCCGCGCAGCAGCGCGACCCCCATATTGCCGCAGCCGACGAGAACGAGATTCGGATCCGCCATCGCTCAGTCCCACCGCCTGGAATGCCGGACCTGCAGGGCGGCGCTCATGCCTCACCCATCGGTTCCAGGAGCGCGGCCGCGAGGCTGTCCTCCGGCGACTTGCCGCCCCAGACCACGTACTGGAAGGAGGGATAGAAGCGCTCGCTCTCGTTCAGGCCGATCTCGACCAGGTCCTGGATCTGCTCGGCCGTGGCGCCCCCGGTGCCGCGCAGCAGCAGGCTGTGACGGAACAGGATCACGCCTTCGCCCGGCCAGATGTCGAAATGACCGACCGAGACCTTCTCGTTGATCATGGCGAGCAGGCCGTGCACCTCCCGCCGCTTCGCGGTGGGCACCTTCATGTCGAAGCAGCAGCAGAACTGCAGCGCATCGAGTTCGTGCCGCCAGGAGAACCAGAGCTGGTATTCGGAGAACTGCCCGCCCACGCCGACGGTGAGGTCATCCTCACCCTGCCGGTCGAAAGGCCATTCCTGATCGACCACAAGCTGTTCGACCACATCCATGGGATGCGGACGGAAGCGCAGATATTCGTGCTCGATGTCCGTCATTGCGTAAGACCTCCCGACCGGCGGCGTTAGGCATGGCAGGTGCAGGACCATGCAACAAAGGATCCCGCCCGTCCCTGCCGGCCTCGGCCCCTCCGGATGGGGGCAATGAACCGGCTAGGCACGCGACATATTGGATCCATCGCTGATTTGCACCATAGATTTAGGCTAGGCGGAGCATCGCTGCAGCGCAAGAGAAGCATCCGTGTCAGCCCCGTGGCAGACGCTCCCGGGATCAGAGGCCGGAGACGCGCCCGCGAATGTCCAGCATGGACGGGCGCTTGCGGGCCCCGGGGCGTCGCGGATGCAGAAGCGGGGCGGCGCACGGAGCCGCGGCCGGCCCGCCGCGGCAGCCCGCCCGGCCGGCTCGAATCGCGGTGCCGATGGCGCGACGGCTGCGCCTCAGCGGTTGCGGCCGCGCCGGAAGTTGCCGGGCTGCCCGGACCGCCCCTTGGGCCGTCCCGGCCGCCGTGCGGGCGAGGCCGCGCCGGCTGCCGCACCGCCGCCTGCCGCCAACGCCTGCTCCAGTTCGGCGACCCGCGCCGACAGGGCCGCGACCCGCTCTTCCGCCACTGTGGCGGCGGCCATCGCGGCATCGACCTCTTCCCGCGTGGCGAACGCCATCTCGGTGGCCCAGCGCTCCATGCGCGAGCGCATGAGCACCTCCATCTCCTCCTTCACCGACTGTGCCGTGCCCATTGCGCCGCTGGCGAGTCGGGCGAGATCGTCGAACAGGGGATTGCGGGTCTGCATCTGCCACTCCTTCGGAGGCCGGGTGGATTGCGGGGCGGAACCGGGCCGGCCGCCGCGGCCACGCCCGCCCTCCTTGGGGGGCTGCGCCACCGGCACCGTCCCGGCGCTTGTATTGCGTTTCGCGCCGCGTCATAACACGCCCGCTATGGACGCGTCCCCGGCCGGCATTCCCTTTCCGCATATCGATCCGGTCGCCCTGCAGATCGGGCCCCTGGCCATTCGCTGGTATGCCCTCGCCTATATCGCGGGCATCATCATCGCCTGGCGGGTCATGGTGCGGCTCGCGAAGGGCTCCGGCGGCCGGGTCACGCCGGCGCAGGTCGACGACTTCCTGATCTGGGGCACGATCGGCGTCGTGCTGGGCGGCCGGCTCGGCTATGTCCTGTTCTACCAGCCGGGCTACTACCTGTCGCATCCGCTGGACGCGCTGGCGCTGTGGCATGGCGGCATGTCGTTCCACGGCGGCCTGGTCGGCGTGGTCGCCGCGGTCCTGGCGTTCTGCCATTTCCGGAAGGTGCCACTGCTTTGCTTCACCGACATGCTGGCGCTGGTGGCACCGATCGGCATCTTCTTCGGTCGCATCGCAAATTTCATCAACGGCGAGCTCTACGGCAGGGTCACCGGCAGCGACTGGGGCATGGTGTTCCCCGGCGGCGGCCCGCTGCCGCGGCATCCCAGCCAGCTGTACGAGGCGGCGCTGGAAGGCGTGCTGCTGTTCGTCGTCCTGCTGGTCCTGCGCCTGACCCTGGCGCGCCGCTTCGGCGACGGCGTGATGACCGGCCTGTTCCTGAGCGGCTATGCACTGGCGCGGATGGTCGCGGAGCTGTTCCGCGAACCAGATGCCTTCCTCGGCTTCATCGTCGGCGGCGTCACCATGGGGCAGATCCTGTCCCTGCCGATGCTGCTGGTCGGCATCGGCGTGCTGGTGATCGGCCTGCGCCGCCGGCCGGTCGCAGAGGGAGGACCGACGGCGGCGCGGGATACCGGCGGAACCGGCTGATGACGGCGCCCCCCGCCTTCGTCCCCCCCGCCTTCGCCCCCACCGGCACCGCGCTCGGGCACGGCGATACCCGGCCCGCTTCTTCCGAGGCCCCCTCCCTGGCCGGCCTGCGCGCGCGGATCCGCGCGGACGGGCCGATCACCGTCGCCGCCTTCATGGCGGAGGCGCTGCTGCATCCCCTCCACGGCTACTACACGCAGGGCGACGGGATCGGCGCCGATGGCGATTTCGTCACGGCGCCGGAGATCTCGCAGATGTTCGGCGAACTGCTGGGCCTGTGGTGCATCGACACCTGGCACCGGCTGGGCGCGCCCGCCCCCTTCGCGCTGGTAGAGCTGGGGCCGGGCCGCGGCACGCTGATGGCCGACATCCTGCGCACCGCGCGGCTGGATGCAGCCTTTGCCGATGCCCTCCGCCCGGTGCTGCTGGAAGCAAGCCCGGCCCTGCGCGAACGGCAGGCGGCGCGCATCGCCCGGCACGACGCCAGCTGGGTCGCGGACCTGGAGGCGCTGCCGGCCCTGCCGGCCCTGATCGTCGCCAACGAGTTCGTCGACGCCCTGCCGGTACACCAGCTGATCCGCCTCGACGATGGCTGGCACGAACGGCTGGTGGGGCTCGACCCTGCCGGCGAGCTGCGCTTCGAGGCGGCGGCCGACCCGTTCCCGCCGCGCCCCGCACCCGCACCGCCGCTGCCGGCGGCGGCGCCGGGCACCGTGATGGAGCTGCGGCCGGCAGCCGACGCGCTGGTCGCGCGCCTGGCGGAGGCGATCCTGGGCCGCGGCGGGGCGGCTCTGATCGTCGACTATGGCAGCACCGGCGCGCCGCTGCGCGACAGCCTGCAGGCGGTGCGCCGCCACCGGCGGGCGGAGGTGCTGTCCGCGCCCGGCAGCGCCGACCTGACCGCCCATGTCGATTTCACCGCGCTGGCCCGCGCCGCCCGTGCCGCCGGCTGCGCCATCGCAGGGCCGGAGACGCAGGGCGGCTTCCTGCAGCGCCTCGGCCTGGGCCTGCGGGCGCAGCGCCTGGCCGCCGCCCGCCCCGACCAGGCGGAAGCGATCGCCGCCGCCGCGCGCCGGCTCGCCGATCCGGCGGAGATGGGCGAACTGTTCAAGGCACTGGCGCTCCTGCCGCCCGGCATAGCGGCCTGCGCCGGCTTCGACGGGGTGCCAGGATGACGACCCCCGTCCTGATCGCGCCGGCGCTGTCGGCCGCCGGCCTGCCGCACGGCTTCCTGGGCCGCCGCGGCGGCGTCTCCGGCGGCCTCTATGCCTCCCTGAACTGCGGCCAGGGCTCCGACGACGATCCTGCCTGCGTCGCCGAGAACCGGCGCCGCGCGCTGGCCGCGGCGGGCCTCTCCGGCGCCGTCCTGCAGACCGTCTACCAGGTGCACGGGGCAGAGGTCGTCACCCTGGACGCGCCGCTGCCGGAGGGAACGGAGCGGCCCAGGGCCGATGCCATGGCGACCCGGCGGCCCGGCCTGGCGCTGGGGATCCTCACCGCCGATTGCGTGCCGCTGCTGTTCGCCGACCCGCAGGCCGGGGTGGTGGCCGCCGCCCATGCCGGCTGGCGCGGTGCCCTGGCCGGGGTGGCGGAGGCGACCCTGGCGGCGATGGAGCGGCTGGGCGCGCGGCGTGCGGCGACCCTGGCCGCGATCGGGCCGGCGATCGGGCCGGCCAGCTACGAGGTCGGGCCGGACTTCCCCGCGCCTTTCCTGGAGGCCGACCCGGCGGCAGACCGCTTCTTCCGGCCCGCCCAGCGGGTCGGGCCGATGGGCCGGCACTGGCTGTTCGACCTGACCGGCTATCTGGCCGCCCGCCTGCAGGCCGCCGGCACCGGCACGGTGGAAGACATGGCCCGCGACACCTTGACCGACGAAGGCGGCTTTTTCAGCTATCGCCGCGGCACCCTGCGCGGCGCCCCCGACTATGGCCGGCAGATCGCGCTGATCGGCCTGCCGGACAGCAGCGGCTCTTGAATGCGCGGCCGGCCATGCCCCATCTGGTGATCTTCGCCCTGCTCTGTCTTCTCGGACTCATCGCAAGCTGTGCCCTCACCTGATTTCGCGCCCCCGGCCCGGTTGCGGCCGGACCAGCCGCGGCAGGCCATGCTGCGGCCGACCCGTCTGCTGCTGGCCGGCCTGGCGCTCTGCCTTGCCCTGACGGCATGCCAGCCCCTGCCGCGCCCCTTCCAGCCCGACGACAAGCGGGTCTCCGCCGCCCATCTGCGCGCCCTGGTCGCCAATTCGCTGTTCATCGTGGAACCGCTGGCGGGGGTGCCGGAGGAACCGGGCCAGGCCTTCGCGACCGCGCTTGCCGACGCGCTGCAGCGCAAGGAAGTGCCGGCGACCGCGCGCCATGTGAGCGGCGACCGTCCGGCGGCGGCGATCGCCGCGACGGTCACCGCGCAGCCGCCGCCCGGCGCGACCGGACCGCTGCAGATCGACTATCGGATGGTCGCGGTGGACGGCGGTACGCGGGAGGTCGCGCGCGACGAACTGACCGTCCAGGCGGATGCCTTCCGGGCCGCCGAGCCGGCGCTGATGGCCAGCCTGGCGGAGCGTGGCGCGCGCCGCCTGATGGACACCGCCTTCCGCGGCGCCCGGCCGCCGCAGGCGCCGGCGCCGGCGCCGGAAGCGCCGAAGGCGGCGCCCACGGCACGCTTCTTCGTCTTCGACGTCTCCGGCGCGCCGGGCGACGGCAATGCCGCGCTGGCGCGTTCCATGAAGCGCATCCTGACCGCATCGGGCGTGCCATTCGCGCCGGAGATGACGGCCGAGGCCTATATCCTGGCCGGTTCCGTGGCGATGAAGGCGGCCGGTCAGGGGCAGGAACAGGTGACCATCGACTGGACCCTGTTCGCCCCGGACGGGGAAGAGATCGGCACGGTGACGGTCGAGAACCTGGTGCCGCAGGGCAGCCTGGACGGCGCCTGGGGGCCGATCGCCGACGCCGCCTCCACCGGCAGCGCGGAAGGCATGATCCAGCTGATCAACGCGGTGCTGAACTCCCTGCCGGCCGCCCCGCAGGCGGCACCGGCGGAGCGGCAGGCAGAGGCGCCGGGATGACACGGGGCCGCATGCCCGGCCCGCCGCCGGATGCAGCGTTGCGCACCGCCGGGGGCATTGGTAGATTGCCGGCCGTCCGGGGTGCTGCCCCCTTTCCGGGCCCCTGCCGGGACCGGATCCGGGTCAGGCCGGGCATCCTTTCCCTGTCGTCTTTCGCCCCGCCCGCGGCACCGACGGCGGCGCATTCCCGACCGGCCGGACAGTCCCGGCGGGACCGGCGCTGCAGCCTTGTGAACACGCGCCGGAAAGCCGCACCCGCCGGCGAAGGCGCAGATCCAGTCCGAACAGCAGAACTGGGCCTCATGCCGATCCCGACCGAACGCACATGAAGATCCTCGCCGGCAACAGCAACCGGCCCCTGGCTGAGGCGATCTCCGCCTATCTGGGGGTGCCCCTCACCAAGGCGAGCGTCCGCCGCTTCTCGGACATGGAAGTGTTCGTGGAGGTGCAGGAGAATGTCCGCGGCGAGGATGTGTTCATCATCCAGAGCACCTCCTATCCGGCGAACGACAACCTGATGGAGCTGCTGGTCTGCATGGATGCGCTGCGGCGCTCCTCGGCCCGGCGGATCACCGCGGTGATCCCGTATTTCGGCTATGCCCGGCAGGACCGGAAGCCCGGCCCCCGCACGCCGATCTCGGCAAAGCTGGTGGCCAACCTGGTCACGGTCGCGGGCGCCAACAGGGTGCTGACCCTGGACCTGCATGCCGGCCAGATCCAGGGCTTCTTCGACATTCCCACGGACAACCTGTTCGCCGCGCCGGTGATCGTGCGCGACATCAAGGAGCGGCTGGACCGCGACAGCCTGATGATCGTGTCGCCGGACGTCGGCGGCGTGGTGCGGGCGCGCGCCATCGCCCGGCGCCTTGACGCCGATCTGGCGATCGTGGATAAGCGCCGCGAACGGGCTGGCGTGTCCGAGGTGATGAACATCATCGGCGATGTCGAAGGCCGCCACTGCATCCTGGTCGACGATATCGTCGATTCTGCCGGGACGCTGTGCAACGCCGCCAACGCGCTGATGGAGAAGGGCGCCCGGTCGGTCTCCGCCTATGTGACCCATGGCGTGCTGTCCGGCGGTGCCGTGTCGCGCGTCGCCTCCTCCGCGCTGGAGGAGCTGGTCACGACGGATTCCATCCTGGCGACCGAGGCGGTGCGGGTCTCCCGCAATATCCGCCAGATCACCATCGCCCCGCTGATCGGCGAGGCGATGAAACGGATCTCGGAAGAGAGTTCGGTCTCCAGCCTGTTCGACTGAGGCGGCATGCGCCTGCGCACCGGCAGCGGTGCGCCGGTTCATGCCGGTTTTGCATGAACGGCCGGTCGGCGTATGCGGCACCCCTGGAGGCCGGCGCCGGCACGGCATGGCAGGAGAAACCGACGATGTCTGAAGCAGCACCGATGGCTGCGCAGCCGCGCTCGAAGACCGGCAAGGGGACCGCCCGGGCGCTGCGCCGCGAAGACCGCCTCCCGGCGGTGATCTACGGCGACAAGAAGGACCCGGTATCGATCTCGGTCGCGTTCCGCGACGTGCAGAAGATGATCGAGCAGGGCAATGTGAACAACCAGATCTACGCGATCGAAGTGTCGGGCACCAAGCAGATCGTCCTGGCGCGCGACGTGCAGCTCGACCCGGTGACCGACTGGCCGGTCCATGTGGACTTCCTGCGGGTGGGGGAGAGCTCCCGCGTGACGGTCCAGGTGCCGGTGCACTTCCTGAACCACGAGAAGAGCCCCGGCCTGAAGCGTGGCGGCGTGCTGAACGTGGTCCGCCACGAGCTGGACCTGTACTGCCCGGCCATGTCGATCCCGCACCAGATCGACATCGACCTGTCGAAGTACGAGATCGGCGACAGCATCCACATCTCGGCGGTGAACCTGCCGGACCGGGTGGAGCCGACGATCACCGACCGCGACTTCACCATCGCCACCATCGCCGCGCCGAGCGTCATGCCGGAGAGCGACGAGGACGAGGAAGCCGCCGGGGAAGAGCCGGAGACGGACTCCGAAGAGGAAGACGAGGACTGATCCTCCCCCCAGGGGTATTCCCTGGAGGGTTGTTCCTTGTCAGGGGTCGGTCCGCGGACCTGACGGACCGGCCGGCGCACGGCATCCCTGCCGGCGCGCCGGCCGGCAGTCCGCTTCCGGGCCGCTGATCCCCCGACCGCTTCTTCCGCCGAAGGCCGCAGCCGGAAGGCCCGCCAATGCTGCTGTTCGTCGGCCTGGGCAATCCAGGGCGCAAGCACGAGACCGACCGCCACAATATCGGCTTCATGGCCGTCGAGGCGATTGCCGCGATGCACGGCTTCGGTCCGTGGCGCGGCCGCTTCCAGGGCCAGGCCGCGGAAGGCCAGCTGGGCGCGGCAAAGGTGCTGGCGCTGAAACCCGATACCTACATGAACCGCTCCGGCCAGTCGGTCGGCGAGGCGGTGCGCTTCTACAAGCTTGCCGCCGACGCCGTTTTCGTCTTCCACGACGAGCTCGACCTGGCGCCGGGCAAGATCCGCGCCCGCCTGGGCGGCGGCCTGGCCGGCCACAACGGCCTGCGCTCGATCGCCCCGGTGATCGGGCCGGATTTCTGGCGGGTCCGCATGGGGATCGGCCATCCCGGCGACAAGGCGAAGGTGATGGGCCACGTCCTGGGCGGCTTCTCCAGGAGCGACCGCGACTGGCTGGACCCGGTTCTGGACGCGGTCGCCGATGCCGCGCCGCTGCTTGCTGCCGGCGACGGCCCGGCCTTCATGTCGCGGGTCGCGCTGAAGGCGCCCCCGCCCGCCCCCGCGCCCGGCGCCGCAAAGGCGCCGGACGGCGCGAAACAAGAGGATCGCACCTGATGGGTTTCAAATGCGGCATCGTGGGCCTGCCGAATGTCGGCAAGTCGACCCTGTTCAATGCGCTGACCCAGACCGCCGCGGCGCAGGCTGCGAACTACCCTTTCTGCACCATCGAGCCGAACACCGGGCAGGTCGCGGTTCCCGACCCGCGCCTGCAGAAGCTGGCCGGCATCGCCCATTCCAAGGAGGTGGTGCCGACGCAGATGACCTTCGTCGACATTGCCGGCCTGGTGCGCGGCGCCGCCAGCGGCGAGGGGCTGGGCAACCAGTTCCTGGCCCATATCCGGGAGGTCGACGCGATCTGCCACGTGCTGCGCTGCTTCGAGGATGACGACATCTCCCATGTCGACGGCCGGATCGACCCGGTCGCCGATGCCGAGACGGTGGAGACCGAGCTGATGCTCGCCGACCTGGAAAGCCTGGAGAAGCGGGTGCCGCAGCAGGTCAAGCGCGCCCGCGGCGGCGAGGAGGAGGCGAAGGCCCTGCTCGCCATCATGGAGAAGACCCTGGCCCACCTGCAGACCGGCGCGCCGGCCCGCACCCTGGAGGTGTCGACCGAGGAACGGCCGCTGTTCCGGCAGCTGCAGATGATCACCGCGAAGCCGGTGCTCTATGTCTGCAATGTCAGCGAGGGCGAGGCCGCGACCGGCAATGCCCATACCGCCAGGGTGGCGGAGAAGGCGCAGGCCGAGGGCGCGGCGATGGTGGTGATCTCCGCCGCGATCGAGGCGGAGGTGGCGCTGCTGGAAGATCCGGAGGAGCGCGAGGTCTTCCTCGCCGACCTGAACCTGGACGAGCCGGGCCTGGACCGGCTGATCCGCGCCGGCTATGGCCTATTGGGCCTGATCACCTTCTTCACCGCCGGCCCAAAGGAGGCGCGCGCCTGGACGGTGCGCGCGGGCGCCAGCGCGCCGCAGGCCGCCGGCGTGATCCATACCGATTTCGAGAAGGGCTTCATCCGGGCCGAGACCATCGACTATGACAGCTATGTCAGCCTGGGCGGCGAGGCCGGCGCCCGCGACGCCGGCAAGCTGCGCCTGGAAGGCCGCGAATATGTCGTCAAGGACGGCGACGTCATGCACTTCCGGTTCAATACCTGAGGACCGAAGCCCGACCCGGCCACAGCCAGCTTCAGTCGAAGCGCGGCGGCTCCCGCATCGGAGCCCTCGGCGGCAGGACAACCTCCACGCCACCCAGCGGCGCGATCAAGGCGCGGATTTCCGCGGCGAGGTTACGCCGCGGTGCCCGGGTCGTGGTGTCGCGATCCTTGTCTGTCATCCCGACCTCTTCAGAAGATCTGCTGCGGCAGCCAGAGCGCGATGGCCGGGAACAGGACGATCAGGAACAGGCCGGTCAGTTCTACCGCCGTATAGGGGCCGACCGACCAGTAGATGTCCTTCATCGTCACCCCCGGTGGCGCGACCGATCTGAGGTAGAACAGGTTGAAGCCGAACGGCGGGGTCATGTAGCTGATCTCCATCATCACGACGAAGAGGATGCCGAACCAGACTTCGTCGAAGCCGTGCGCGGCGACCAGCGGCAGGAACACCGGCAGGGTGATCAGCATGATCCCCACCGGGTCCAGCACCATCCCCAGCAGGAACAGCACGAACATCATGAAGGCGAGCGCGCCCCACTTGCCGCCGGGGATCTGCTCGGTGATGCCAGTGATGAAGCTTTCCGCCCCCATCGCCGTATAGGCGGTGGAATAGGCATGCGCGGCGAAGACGATCCAGGCGATCAGGGTGGTGAGCCGGAAGGTGCGCTGCACCGACACGGTGATCACGCCCCAGCTGAGCCTGCGGTTCACCGCGCTGGCGACCAGGGCGCCGAACACGCCGACGGCGGCCGCCTCCGTCACCGTGGCGAAACCGCCGAAGATCGCGCCCAGCACGATGAAGATGATGAACACCGGCAGCAGAACGGCCGAGAGGGCGCGCAGCTTCTCCCCCCAGTCGGCGCGCTCCTCCTTCGGCATCGCCGGGCCCAGATGCGGCTGGAACCAGCAGCGGATGCCGATATAGAGGGAGACCAGCAGGAACAGCAGCAGGCCCGGCCCCACCCCGGCGGCGAAGAGCTGGCCGACGGAAACCTCCGAAATCAGGGCGTAGAGCACCATCAGGATCGACGGCGGGATCAGGATCCCCCAGCCGCCGCCGGCATTGATCGCGCCCAGCGCCAGCCGCTTGTCGTAGCCGCGCTTCAGCATCTGCGGCAGGGCGATCGTGCCCATCGTCACCACCGCCGCGCCGGAGATCCCCGACATCGCCGCGAAGATGGTGCAGATGCCGACCGTGCCGATCGCCAGGCCGCCGCGCAGCCCGCCCCACCACAGGTGCATCATGCGGTACAGGTCGTGCGCCACGCCCGACCGCTCCAGCAGCATCGCCATGAAGACGTAGAGCGGGATCGCGATCAGGGACGATGTCTCCATCAGGTCCCACATCTTCGAGGCGATCAGGTAGAAGGCGATCGGCCCCTGTTCAAAGTACAGGAAGATCACCGACAGGCCGCCCAGCACGAAGGCCAGCGGCACGCCCAGCATGATGAACAGGAACAGGAGGCCGAAGAACAGCAGGGTCAGCAGTTCGATGGACAGGGCATCGGCCATCAGTCCGCCTCCCCGCTCTCGAGCCGGGCGCGCTCGCCTTCGGCCGCGCGCCCCCGCTCCTCCGGATCGTCGCGCAGCGGGCCGAAGGCAGTCTCGTCCACCGGGCGTCCGGCCAGGATCATGATGTCGGCGATCAGCTTCACGATGCCCTGCAGGAACAGCAGAACGGCGGCGACCACGATCAGCGACTTGGACGGCCAGACCGGCATCCGCCAGGTGGTGTCGTAGCTGACCTCCAGCCGGGAGACGGCGTCATAGGCCATCGACCAGCTCTCCACGATCAGGATCCCCAGGAACAGGAAGAACAGGAAGGAGGTGGCGATATCCACCGCAGCCTTCCGCCGGGCGGAAAAGTTCCCGTAGAACAGGTCGACGTTCACATGGTCGCGGCGGGCCAGCAGATAGCCGCCGCCGATGATCGCATAGACGCCGAAGATCAGTTTCGAGGTCTGCGCCGACCAGGAAATCGGCGCCTCCTGCACGTAGCGCATGACCACGTCGCCCAGCAGCAGAATGAACAGGATCAGCACGACATAGCTGACCCAGCGCCCGATGAAGGCATTGATGCCGGTCACCGCGCGCGCAACTGCGGTCACAGCGCCCATTCAGGTCACCATCGATGTCGGAGGACAGGGGGCGGAAGGGTGGCCGCCGGCGGCAGGCCCGGCCTGCGCCGGCGGCGCGCCGCTCAGACGGGGTAGCCGAGCACCTTCATGAAGGCCACCAGCATGTCCACGCCCTTTTCCGCATTGCCGCCCTTGGCGCGCTCCTCTTCCAGGATCGCCGCCGTCGCCTTGGCGAAACCCTCCAGCACCGCCGGCGGGAAGTCGGCCACGACGACGTCGTTCTCCGCGACGCCTTTCGCGAGCGCAACCTGCTCCTTGTACTGGTACTCGTTCGTGCGCTTCCAGAAGCGCATCTCCAGCAGGTCCAGGAACTCCTGCCGCAGATCCTCCGGCAGGGCGTTCAGGGCGTCGAGATTGTAGATGATGACGTCGGAGGCCAGCCCCATGGTGGGCTTCATGTGGAACTTCGCCACCTCCCACAGGCTCATCGAATCGGCGCCCTGCGCCGCGCCCCAATGGGCGCCATCGACCACGCCGCTGGCGAGGCTCTGGTACAGTTCCGGCCCGGCGATGTACTGGGTCGAGGCGCCCGCCGCCTCCAGGTATTTCTGATAGCTGCCGGACGAGCGCAGCTTCAGCTTGGTGAAGTCGTCGACGGTGGCGACCTCCTTCGCGACCACCAGTTCGGTCGGATAGATCTTCTCCGACCGGGTGGCCACGCCGTGCTTCGCCAGGTCTTCGTTGAACATGGCCTCGAAGCCCATGTTCTTGAGGAAGTGGGAGAATTCCCAGGGCTGGCGGAACGTCCCCGGCACGCCGAGCGCCAGGCCTGCCGTCGGCGCCTCGCCCAGGATATAGCCGGGGGAGATGGTGCCCGCCTCGACGACGCCGCGGCGCACGATGTTGAAGATCTCGCCACCCTTGGCGAATTCCCCGGCGCCGAACAGCTGCAGCTCGAAGCGACCGCCGGTATTCTCCTTCAGTTCCTCGGCGATGATCGCCAGGCTGTCGCCGTAGGATGCGGAGGCCTTCGGCCAGTGCGACTGCACCTTCCAGGTCACCTCGGCCGCCGCGCGGGCGCTGCCGATCACCATCGGCGCCGCGACCAGAGCCGCACCGCCTGCAATCGCGCCGCGGCGGGTCAATCCGCCCCTGCCGGGCGCAGCTGTCCCTTTGATGGAACCCATCGGTCGATCCTCCCTTGTTTGTTTCTCACCTCGCTCCGGGCTATCCGACGCCGGGCACGACTTTTTCTGTATCGTCCGGGGATTGTAGATGAAGCGGCCCCGCCGATCCACGCCGCCCGGCCTTCCCGGCAGTCGGCCCACATGCGGCAACGACATCCCGCCGCCTTCGCCCTGCCACAACCGGCGCGGAGAACTCGACCGAGTTCTTTTCCCGCTGACGGCTCGACCAGGCGCCGGGATGCGGACTTCCGGCAAGAGATCTTGGCGGTGTCACCCTCGGGAACAGCCCGATGCTGCTGACGCATGAAATAGCGATTGACGCACCTGTCTCGACCGGACCGACATTCTTCGCCGCCATGGACGAGAACTACCTGCGGTGGCATCCGGACCACCTGCTGTTCGAATGGCGGCAGGGACGCGGGCTGGAGACCGGCGTCAGGTTCTATTTCGAGGAACGGATCGGCGGCCGCCTGCTGAAGAAGGAGGTCGTCTTCATCGAGATCGTGCCGGACCGGCTGATCCGCTTCGTGCCGACCGGCTTCCTGCTGCGCCTGTTCATCCCCTGGATCGCCTTCGAGTTCCTGGCCGACGGGCCTGCGCATTTCCGCTTCCGGCAGTCCATCCCTGTCCGTATCGGCCCGCTTGGCGCGCGGCTGAACCGGCGGGACTTCGACGCCGTGCGCCGCCACATGGCCGAGGAAGGCGAGAACCTGAAGGCGATCCTGGAGACCGGCCGCCCGGTCCATGTGCGGCCGGACAGCATCCCTGCCGAAGCCGTGGCGGAGGCCGCGCCGGGGCGCTAATCTCCGGCCATGCTGTACTTCGAGGATCTGACCGTCGGCCGCCGTTTCACCGCCGGACCGAAACAGGTGAGCGAGGCCGAGATCATCGCCTATGCCACCCGCTATGACCCGCAGCCCTTCCATACCGACCCGGAGGCCGGCCGGGCCTCCGGCTTCGGCGGGGTGATCGCCAGCGGCTGGCATACCGGCGCCATGACCATGCGCCTGATTTGCGAGGCCTTCGTGCTGGACACCGCCTCGCTCGGCGCCTCCTCGGTGCCGAAGGGCACCTGGCACCTCCCGGTGCGCCCCGGCGACAGCCTCAGCCTGGAGGCGGAGATCCTGGAAGCCAGGCGCTCCGCCTCCCGCCCCGACCGCGGTATCGTTCGCTGCGGCTATGTCCTGAACAACCAGGAAGGCGCGAAGGTTTTCGCCATGGAGGCGATCCACTTCGTACGCTGCCGGGAGGGTGCCGCCGATGAGTGAGAAGGTCCGGTATTTCGAGGATGTCGCCGACGACGAACGGCTGGAGACCGGCAGCTACCTGGTCACCGAGGCGGAGATCCTGGACTTCGCCTCGCAGTACGACCCGCAGCCCTTCCATATCGACCCGGAGGCGGCCGCGCGCGGGCCGTTCGGCCGACTTGCCGCCAGCGGCTGGCACACCCTGGGCATCATGATGCATCTGATGGTCACCCATCGCGAAGGCGGCATGCCGGGCCTGGCCTCCCCCGGCTTCGAGGACCTGGAATGGCGGCGCCCGGTCTTCGCCGGCGACCGGTTGCGGGTCGTCTCCGAAGTGGCGGAGAAGCGCCCGTCGCGAACCAAACCGATCGGCATCGTGAAGTTCGCCACCCGGGTGCTGAACCAGGACGACCAGGCGGTCCTGGAGATCGTGACCATCGGCCGTTATCGTCGGCGCGCATCGACGGGCACCGGGGCGGAGGCTGGCGGTTGAGCCTTCCGCCCCGGTCCCGCACCGCATAACCCGACGGGAGGAACGGCGAATGGCCGGACAATGGATCGAGCTGAAGGCGGATGACGGACATGGCTTCGACGCCTGGCTGGCGGAGCCCGCCGGCACGCCGCGCGGCGCCGTCGTCGTCATCCAGGAGATCTTCGGCGTCAACCATCACATCCGCGGCCTGACCGAGGCGTTCGCGGCGGAGGGCTACCTGTCCATCGCCCCGGCGGTCTACGACCGGGTCGAGCGTAAGGTGGAGCTGGGCTATGCCGAGGCCGACGTGGCGCGCGGCCGCGACATCCGCGGCAAGGTCGACTGGGACGGCTGCATGAAGGACGTGGCGGCGGCCACCGCCCATGTCGGCAAGGCCGGCAAGGTCGGCATCACCGGCTTCTGCTATGGCGGCGGCGTGGCCTGGGTTGCGGCCGCGCGGGTATCGGGAATCGCGGCGGCGAGCTGCTACTACGGCGGTCCCTGGAACGAGTTCAAGGACGAGCGGGCGCACTGCCCGGTCCTGCTGCATTTCGGCACCAAGGACCAGATGATCCCGCTGTCCCTGGCGGAGGAGATTCCGGCGAACAATCCCGGCACCATCGCCCATGTCTACGAGGCCGAGCACGGCTTCGTCTGCGACCAGCGGCTGAAGAATTTCGACGCCACCGCCACCACCCTCGCGCGGCGCCGCACCATGGGGCTTTTCGCGGCCTGCCTGGACCGGTTCTGAACCGCCAGGGCAGCGGCGCGGAGCCGGCGACGAAAAAGGGGCGGAGCCCGGCGGCTTCGCCCCTTTTCAATACCGGCAGGCGGCGGAATCAGGCCTGTACGAACTCGAACAGCACGCCATGCGCCTCCGACGGCGCCACCCGCAGGGTACCGCCCTCCTCGTCATGGACGTGGAAAGGCACATTGCCCTCCGCCAGGGCCGTGCGGCAGGCGGCCAGATCGCGGACCGCGACCTGCACTGCGGCATAGAACGGCAGCGGCGGCGACTGTGCCGGGTAGGTGTTCGGGAACATCACCTCCATGTCGGTCGGCGACACGATCAGCAGCCGCTGGCTGCCCAGATGCACCGCGATCGCATGGTCCGTCGGCGTCACCGTGGACATGCCGAACAGCTTGATGATCTGGTCCTGCAGATGCGGCGGATGCTCCGCCACCAGGATCACGCCGCGCAGCGCCACCGCGGTGTTGCGATGCTCCATCCACTGCGGCTGCCAGGTGCGCTCCGGCGTCAGGTGGTGGCAGAGGAACAGCGACTTCAGCGGCGGCGGCTCGTCCAGCAGCACCAGCTCGAAACCGACCTTGCCGCCGCCCGCCTCCGGCGACAGCACCCGCTCCAGGGCCTGGGCGGGCTGCGCGTTCAGGCCGGCGGCCCGGATATCGCCCTGCGCCGCGACCGCACTGTCGGTGGCCAGTGCCAGGCGTTCCACGCCTTCGCCCCGCGCCGCGATATTGGCGCCGATGCCGAACTGGTCCTGCGCGGGATCGATGACGCCGAGCAGCTCCAGATAGCCGGTCTCGAACATGAAACAGTAGTTCGCCGTGCCACGCCCGGTATGCTCGCCGCGTGGCGTCGCCGTGAACCCGAGCCTTTCATAGCTGTGCCGTGCGGCTTCCAGATCCGCGACGCCGATCAGGGCATGATCGAGTCCGTTGATATGGTTTGCCATGATGCACCTCCCCCAAAGAGCCCTCTCCGGCACGCCGGCACCGCTGTGGGCGGCACGGCTGCCAAGTCACGCCCAGTGCCCGCCCCGGAACGCCCGGATTTGCAGGTCTTCCCCGACCCGTCGCTGTCCCGACAGACCGGCCGGGCATCGCGCCGACCGGCCGGAACACTCATCGCCCGAACGCGGTTCCGGCGTCGCTGCCGCCGGACCGCGCGCACTATATAGCGTCGCGCCGCGCTATTCTCCCTCGAACGCGCAGAGGGTCTGCACCCTCTGTCCCATCTGCTCCAGCCTGGCGCGGCCGCCCAGGTCGGGCAGGTCGATCACGAAGGAACAGCCGATCACCGTCGCGCCGGCGCGCTCCAGCAGCCGGATCGACGCGGCAGCCGTTCCGCCGGTGGCCACCAGGTCGTCGATCAGAAGGATCTGGTCGCCGGGCGACACGGCATCGGCATGGATCTCCACCGTGTCGGTTCCGTATTCGAGATCGTAATCCTCTGCAATCGTCGTGTGGGGCAGCTTGCCCTTCTTGCGGATCGGCAGGAAGCCGGCGCCGATCTGGTGCGCCACCGCGCCGCCGAGGATGAAGCCCCGCGCCTCGATCCCGGCGATCTTGTCGATCCGGCTGGACATGTGGATCTGGACCAGTTCGTCGACGGTCTTCCGGAACCCCTGCGGATCCAGCAGCAAGGTCGTGATGTCCCTGAACAGGATCCCCGGTTTCGGGAAATCCGGGATCGTCCGGATTTTGTCTTTGATGCCCTGCATGCCCTGCCCTCTGCCTCGCCGACCCTATTTCGCCGCCAGAACGCGTCCAGCCACCGCATCCAGCTTTGCGGCGAGGTTCGGGTCGCGGGCCTCCGGCGCGGTGATGATGGCGGTATCGAGGGCGCGGTCGCAACCGCTGCTGCAGACCGCCGGCCGGTCGTCCAGCCGTGGCACAAGCGCGCGCACCAGATCCTTCGCCTTCTGTGCATTGTCGTGCAGCACCTGGATGATCGCCGCCACGTCGACATGATCATGACCCGGATGCCAGCAGTCGAAGTCGGTGACCATCGCCACGCTCGCGTAGCAGAGCTCCGCCTCGCGGGCGAGCTTTGCCTCGGGCATGTTGGTCATGCCGATCACGTCGCAGCCCCAGCCGCGATAGAGATGGCTCTCCGCCTTGGTGGAGAATTGCGGCCCCTCCATCACCAGATAGGTGCCGCCGCGCTTCGCCGGCACGCCGATCTCCGTCGCCGCGCCTTCCAGCGCATCGCCCAGGCGCCGGCAGACCGGGTCGCCAAAGGCGACATGGGCGACGAACCCCTTGCCGAAGAAGCTCTTCTCGCGCGCGAATGTGCGGTCGATGAACTGGTCGACGATGACGAAGGTGCCAGGCGGCAGCTCGTCGCGGAAACTGCCGCAGGCGCTGAGCGAGATCACGTCGGTGCAGCCGACCCGCTTCAGCGCGTCGATGTTCGCCCGGTAGTTGATCGAGGTGGGGCTTTCCCGGTGGCCGCGGCCGTGGCGCGGCAGGAAGACCAGCTCCGTATCGCCCAGCCGGCCGCACATCAGGTCGTCGGACGGCGCCCCCCAGGGTGTGGTCACCGCCTCCCAGCGGGTCTCGGTCAGTCCGCTGATCTCATACAGGCCGCTGCCGCCGATGATTCCCAGTTTCGTCATGCCTGCGTCCCGAACTCCCTGCGTGGCGACCCGGTCTCCCTGGCGGAGAGGGGCTGGAAACGGAACCGGGCCGGACCCCCCGGCGGGATCCGGCCCGGATTGTCAGCGGCGAAGGTCGCGGCGTCAGTGCACGTCGCGCCAGACCTTCCGCTTCGCCATGTAGAACACGATGGTCATGATCGCGACGAAGATCAGGATCTTCACGCCCAGGCGCTTGCGATCCTCCATCTTCGGTTCCGCCGCCCAGGTCATGAAATGGGTCACGTCCCGTGCCATCTGCTCAACGGTCGCGGGCGTCCCGTCGCCATACTCCACCTGCCCCTCCGAGAGCGGCGGCGGCATGGCGATGCGATGGCCCGGGAAATACTCGTTGTAGTACTGGCCCACCGGCACCTCGAAATCGGCCGGCGCCTCGCGATAGCCGATCAGGACGCCGTGAGTATAGTCCGCGCCGTCCGGCCGCGCCTTGACCAGAAGCGACAGGTCCGGCGGCAGCGCGCCGCCATTGGCCGCCCGTGCCGCCTGCGGGTTCGGGAACGGCTTCACGAAGCGGTCGGACGGCTGTGCCGGGCGATCGTACATGTCGCCGTCGTCGTTCGGGCCGTCCTGGACATTGTATTCCGCCGCGATGGCCTTCACCTCCGCCTCGGTGAAGCCGAGATCGGCGAGGTTGCGGTAGGCGACATAGTTCAGGCTGTGACAGGAGGCGCAGACCTCCTTGTAGACCTGGAAGCCGCGCTGCATCGCGGCGCGATCGTAGGTGCCGAAGGGGCCGCTGAAGCTCCAGTCGACGTTCGGCGCCTCCGGCACCTCTCCGGCCGCGATGGCGGGACCGGAGGCGAGCGGCGCTGCGGCGAGCGCGGCCAGGCCGAAGAAGGCGGCGGCCAGGACCGAGCGGCGCATGGAGGAACGGCGCATGGAAGAGCGGGCGGGGATATGGATCGAACGCATGACTTTCACCTTCCTCCCGCTCACTCGGCCGCGACGGCGGCGGAGGACTTGCCGCCCGACTTGGCGTCCACCGCCTCGGCGATGGAACTCGGCAAGGGTCTCGGTCGCTCGAACCAGCCGATCAGCGGCAGCAGGATCAGGAAGTGGAGGAAGTAGTAGGCGGTCGCCAGGCGGCCGATGACGATCCAGATCCCTTCCGGCGGCTGCGCGCCGACATAGCCCAGGATCAGGCAGTCGATCGCGAAGATCCAGTAGACCTGCTTGAAGATCGGCCGGAACTTGGCAGACCGCACCCGGGAGGTGTCCAGCCAGGGCAGCAGGAACAGGACGAAGATCGCGCCGAACATCAGGATCACGCCGCCGAGCTTGTCCGGCACGGCGCGCAGGATCGCGTAGAATGGCAGGAAGTACCATTCGGGCACGATATGCGCCGGCGTCACCAGCGGGTTCGCCTCGATATAGTTGTCGGGATGGCCCATGTAGTTGGGCAGGAAGAAGACGAAGATGAAGAAGATGAAGAAGAACGCCCCGAACCCGACCATGTCCTTGATCGTGTAGTACGGGTGGAAGGGGATCTGGTCCTGCGGCCCCTTCACGTTGATGCCCAGCGGGTTGTTGGAGCCGTGCTGGTGCAGCGCCACCAGGTGCAGACCGACCACGCCGGCGATCACGAAGGGCAGCAGGTAGTGCAGGCTGAAGAAGCGCTGCAGGGTCGGGTTGTCGACCGAGAAGCCGCCCCAGAGCCAGGTCACGATGCTCTCGCCCACCCAGGGGATGGCGGAGAACAGGTTGGTGATCACCGTCGCGCCCCAGAAGCTCATCTGGCCCCACGGCAGGACATAGCCCATGAACGCGGTCGCCATCATCAGCAGCATGATGATCACGCCCAGGAACCAGAGGATCTCCCGCGGCGACTTGTAGGAGCCGTAGTAGAGGCCGCGGAAGATGTGGATGTAGACGACGATGAAGAAGAAGGAGGCGCCGTTGGCGTGGATGTAGCGCAGCAGCCAGCCATAGTTCACATCGCGCATGATATGCTCGACGGAGGCGAAGGCCAGGTCGGTGTGCGGCGTGTAGTGCATCGCCAGCACCAGGCCGGTGACGATCTGGATGACCAGACAGATCCCGGCCAGCGACCCGAAGTTCCACCAGTAGCTGAGGTTCTTCGGCGTCGGATATTCGTGCAGCGAATGCTGGATGAAGGTGAAGACCGGCAAGCGGTAGTCGATCCACTTCACCAGTCCGTTGTTTGTCTTCAAGCTCATGCCCCTAAAATCCTGCCGCTAGCACCCTGCCTCGCCCGGCGCCGGGCGGCCTCGCCGCCGGCGCCCGCCGCGCCCCGTCAGCCGATGCGGATCTGGTTATCGTTGAGGAATTCGTACGGGGGGACCTCCAGATTGTAGGGCGCCGGCCCCTTCCGGATCCGCCCCGAGGTGTCGTAGTGCGAGCCGTGGCAGGGGCAGAACCAGCCGTCATACTCCCCCTGGTCGGCCAGCGGGATGCAGCCCAGATGCGTGCAGACCCCGACCATCACCAGCCATTCCGGCTTCAGGACCCGGTTCTCGTCCAGCTCCGGGTCGGGCAGGTCGTTCATCGGGACCGCCCGCGCCTCCTCGATGTTCTCCTCCGTGCGGTGGCGGATGAACACCGGCTTGCCGCGCCAGGACACCGTGATCTGCTGCCCGAGCGGCACCTTGGAGATGTCGACCTCGGTGGAGGCGAGCGCCAGCACGTTGGCCGAGGGGTTCATCTGGTCGATGAACGGCCACAGGGCCAGGAGGCCGCCCACGCCGGCGAAGGCGGCGGTGGAAATGTAAAGAAAATCGCGGCGGGTGGCCCCGTCGTCGGACCCCGGCTTGTGATCCGCAGTCGTTCCGGACATCGACATCCCTATTTGCTGCAGGCTGCGCTTCGAACTGTGTTTTCTGTCACTATAACGGAGCGAAGTCCAGAACGCCCCGGTTTCCATGCGACAGCGTGACGCATCGCGCAATTCCCTGATTTCATTCGACTTTTCGCCTCACGGAAGCGGACGAGACCCCCGCGAGTGCAGCGGAGCCGAAGGGTGGACATGCAGCCGAGGGACCGGACAGCCATACGCGTGGCCCTGTATCAGCCGGACATGCCCCCCAATGTCGGCACCATCCTTCGCCTGGGCGCCTGCCTGGGCGTGCCGGTCGACATCATCGAGCCCTGCGGGTTCCCCTTCTCGCACCGCGGCCTGCGGCGCGCTGGCATCGATTATCTCGACAAGGTCGCCGTTGCAAGGCATCGGGACTGGCCGGCCTTCGAACGGACGCTGGGCGGACACCGGCTGGTGCTGCTGACCACCGCCGGATCCCTGCCCCATACCGGCTTCGCCTTCCGGCCGGGCGACCGCCTGCTGTTCGGCCAGGAAAGTGCCGGCGTGCCGCCGGCGGTGCATGACCGGGCGGACGCGCGGCTGCGAATCCCGATGCGACCGGGCCTGCGCTCCCTGAATGTCGCCGTCGCCGCGGCCATGGTCCTGGGGGAGGCGCTGCGCCAGACCGGGGGCTTTCCCGATCCCCACGGGCCTGCCATACCGGATCCGCCCGAAGGAGAGATCGACGCACCATGACCACCGACCCGCCCCCCGCCGCCCCGCCCGAACCGCAGCAGGTCGCCGACCGGAAGGCGGCCGCGCAGGCCTGGTTCGAAAGCCTGCGCGACCGGATCTGTGCCGCCTTCGAGGCGCTGGAGGATTCGCTGGAGGGCCAGTTGTCCGACCGGCCGCCCGGACGTTTCGTGCGCAAGCCCTGGCAGCGCAAGGATACCGCTGCGGCCAACGCCCCTGCGGTCGGGCCGGGCGACCCGGACAGGCAAGACCCGGACAGGCAGGACCTGGACAGGCAGGACCTGGACGGGGGCGGCGTCATGTCGGTGATGCACGGCCGGGTGTTCGAGAAGGTCGGCGTCAACGTCTCCACCGTCCATGGCCGCTTCAGCGCCGATTTCCGCCGCCAGATCCCCGGTGCGGCGGAGGATCCCCGATTCTGGGCCAGCGGCATCTCGCTGGTCGCGCACATGCAGTCGCCGCACGTTCCCGCGGTGCACATGAACACCCGGCACATCGTGACGACGAAGGGCTGGTTCGGCGGCGGCGCCGACCTGACACCGATGTGGCCGGAGCGCCACGATGCCGATCGCGACGCCTTCCACGCCGCGCTGAAGGCGGCCTGCGATTCCTACGACCCGGACTGCTATGCCCGCTACAAGGCCTGGTGCGACGAGTATTTCTTCTTGCCCCACCGCAACGAGCCGCGCGGGGTCGGCGGGATCTTCTACGACTATCTGGACAGCGGCGACTGGGCCCGCGACTTCGCCTTTACCCGCGATGTCGGTACCGCCTTCCTGACGGTCTATCCGGAGATCGTCCGGCGCCACATGAACCGGCCCTGGACCGATGCCGACCGCGCCCACCAGCTGCAGAGGCGCGGGCGTTACGTGGAGTTCAATCTGCTCTACGATCGCGGCACGCAGTTCGGCCTGAAGACCGGCGGCAACACGGAGGCGATCCTGATGTCTATGCCGCCGGCCGTGACCTGGCCCTGAACCGGACGCATCGCGAGGGAGGACGCCGCGAGATGACCTGTGCACCGACAGCAAAGCGGCCCGGATGGCTGCCCGCCACCGGGCTGGCGGCATTCCTGGTCGCCATCCTGGTACTGTCCGCGGGGGCCCTGCCGGCCCAGGCCCGCGACCTGAACCTGCCCGCCTTCTTCGGGCACTGGCAGGGGACGGGCATCTCCGAGACGGAGGACAGCATCTATTTCCGGGTCACCAGCCGCGACATGGATGTCCGCATCTCCGGCGCGGACCAGGGTGGTTTCCGGATCGTCTGGACCACGGTGCAGCGGCAGAGCGGTGCCGCCGACAACCCGAACGCCGAACGCAAGACGACCGAGATGATGTTCCTGCCCACCGGGCGGAAGAATGTCTGGAAGTCGCAGACTGCCGCCGACCCGATGACCGGCACCTATGCCTGGGCCACGCTGCAGGGCGCCACCCTGTCGATCAACACCTTCGTCATCCAGGGCAACGGCGATTTCCGGCTGCATGTCTACAAGCGCACCATCACCGGCCTGGGGATGGAGCTCGACTTCATCGCCTTCGCCGATGGCGAGGCCGCGCGCACGGTCAGTGCCCGCCTGGTGAAGGTCGGCAACTGAATCCTGCCGCGGCACCCGCCCGCGCGGTGAATCCCGCTTAACATCTTTAAACCTTTGCCCGATATCCTGGCGGCGAACCGGGAAGGAGGCCGCGTGTCGGCATGCCGCGTTGGCTGCATTCGCTGGGACCGAAAACGCTTGCGATCCTGTTCGCCGTTGCGGCGGTGAACACGGCGCTGAGCTATTTCGTGCTGCAAAGCGTCGTGCAGCCCGCCTTCGACACCATCGAGACGGGCCAGGCCGAGCACGGGATCGAGCGGATCCGCGTGGCCCTTCGCAAGGAGCAGGGCCATCTTGTCGCCACCTCCGCCGACTGGGCGGTCTGGGATGACAGCTATGCCTTCGTCCAGGGGGACAACGCCACCTATCTCGACGACAATATCCTTCCCAGCGTCTTCCAGAACCTGAACCTCAGCCTCATCGCCTTCCAGGACCGGGATGGCGGCGTCCTGTTCTCCTATGCCGCCGACCCGGCCAGCGGCGAACGCCTGCCGTCGGACGCTTTCGACGTCGATGCACTGCTGGCCGCTCTGCCGCAGGGCGCGCCGTCCGGTGCGGCGGACGTCGCGGCCGGCCTGGTCGACCTGCACGGCCGGCTGCTGCTGGTGGTGCGCCACCCCGTCGTCGACACCCTGGCGGCACAGCCGCCGGCCGGGGCGCTGGTGATGGCCCGTCCGGTCAATGCCCGCCTGATGGCCCTGCTGCGCGACCAGACCGGGACCGACTTCCGCCTGCTGCCGCTGTCCGGCACCGATGCGAACGACCTGACGGAGGTGGCGCGGACGCTGATCGACACGGGCGCCGCAACCGATGCGGTGGTCATCAGCGCGCGCGACGGGGTCCTGGTCGCGGATTCCCTTCTTGCAGGCATCGGGGGGCAGCCGGTGGCGCTGATCGAGGCGCAGCGCGCGCGCACGATCTCCGCAGCTGGCGGCGAATCGGTCGGCCTTGCCATCCTGCTGATGGCGCTGTCGGCGATTGCCCAGCTGGCCGTCGTCTGGTTCCTGCTGCGCCGCATGGTGCTGCGGCCGATCCACCGCCTGACCCGCCACATTCAGTCCGCCCGCGACAGTCGCGAGACGGAGCCGCCGGCGCCGCTGAACTGGCAGCGCGGCGACGAGCTCGGCATGCTGGCTGGCACCTACGATCGCCTGAACGCCGCGCTTGCCCTGCAGGTCCGGGACCTCAACCATGCGCTCGCCCGGCTGCATGCGGCGGATGCCGCCAAATCGGCCTTCTTCGCCAATATGAGCCACGAGCTGCGGACGCCGCTGAACGCGATCATCGGCTTTTCCGACCTGCTGGCCACCCAGCCGTTCGGGCCGATCCCCGACAAGCGCTACCTGGACTATATCGACGACATCCATTCCAGCGGTCATCACCTGCTGGACCTTGTCAACGAGATCCTCGACTACTCCAAGGCCGACAGCCAGCAGCTGCAGCTGGTCCGGGAGCGGTTCAGCATCCACGACATCGTCGACGATGCGATGCGGATGATCCGCCTGCAGGCCGGCCAGTCGGGCGTCGCCCTGCACAGGGACCTGCCCGCCGACCTGCCGCCGCTGCTCTCCGACAAGCTGCGGCTGTCGCAGATCCTGCTGAACCTGCTGTCCAACGCCGTGAAGTTCACCGATTCCGGCGGCAGGGTCACGGTCAGCGCCTGCGCGCAGGGCGACCATGTCCAGCTCGAGGTGGCCGATACCGGCATCGGCATCGCGCCGGAAGACATCCCCCGCGCCCTGGCCCCCTTCGTCCAGCTGCCGCAGCGCAAGCGGTCGGACGCCGCCGGCACGGCCGGCGGCACCGGCCTGGGCCTGCCACTGGCGAAGCGCCTCACGGAACTGCTGGAGGGTCGGTTCGAGCTCACCAGCGAGCCGGGCAAGGGCACGTCCGTGCGGCTGATCCTGCCGCTCACCCTCTCCGACGATGCCCTGCCGGGCCGGGATCAGCTGCGGTCCGCCTCCTGAGCGACGCGACGGTCCAGCTCGGCCAGGCAGTCGCCGCGGCCGGCCCGGTAGTCGCCCGCCGCCCACCAGTGGCGGAGCCGCTGCAGCATTTCACCCACCGCCGGCCCCGGCGCAACCCCACGGACGAGCAGATCGGCCCCGCGCAGCGGGAACGGGATCGGCTGCCAGTCGCGGGCGGCAGCCAGGAGGCCGCCTGCATCCGCCAGCGCCGCGGCCGCCTCCGCCAGCAGGACGATGTCGGCAACCGTCTCCGCACCCAGGGACTGCAGCAGGTGCCGCGCGGCCGGACCCTGCGGCGCGGCCGCGGCGGCCGCGATCTCCGCCGGCAGCGGCGCGGCCAGGCACTCCAGGCGGCCCGCCTCCCGGTTGGACAGGCGCAGCCGGCGCCCCAGCCCTGCCGCCGCCACCCCCGCCGGCTTCGCCGCGGCAAGCCGCCGAAGGGCAGAGGGACGACAGTCATGACGCCGCTCCGCCGCGACCAGTGCCGCCAGGCGCGCGGTGTCCGCCGCCCCGCCGAGCAAAGCCGCGGCGACGCCGCATCCGGCCATCAGCGCCAGGGCCTCGGCCGCGCGGTCCGTCGCCAGGATCGCCAGGCATTCCGCCCGCAGCCGCTCCCCCGACAGCCCGTCGATCAGGCCGGCAGCGGCCGCGCAGGCGGCAACCGCCTGTTCATCCGGCGGGCCCGGATCGAAGCGGGCATAGAACCGGAAGAAGCGCAGGATCCGCAGCGCATCCTCGGCGATGCGCCGGTGCGGGTCGCCGATGAAGCGCACCTTGCGGGCGTCCAGGTCCGCCAGCCCGCCCACCGGGTCGTAGATGGTGCCGTCGGCATCGGCATAGAGCGCGTTCATCGTGAAGTCCCGCCGCGCCGCATCCGCCCGCCAGTCGGCGGTGAAGGCGACCCTGGCATGGCGGCCGAAGGTTTCCGCATCCACCCGCAGGCTCGTCACCTCGAACGGGCGGTGGTCGGCGATCGCGGTGACCGTGCCATGGTCCAGACCGGTCGGTTCCACCCGCAGGCCGGCCGCACGCAGCAGCTGCATCGCCGCCTCCGGCCGCATCGGCACCGCGATGTCGATATCCTTCGCCGCATGGTCCAGCAGCGCATCGCGCACGCAGCCGCCGACGAAGCGCGGCCGCGCACCCTCGGCGGCCAGCGCGGCGACGACACGCCGGGTCGCGGGATCCGTCATCCAGTCCGGTGGCGCGATGCGGCGCGCCGGTTCCAGATCGTCCGCCGCGCTCATTCCGCGGCCGGAGCGCCGCCGTCCGGCGATGGCGGCCGGGCGGGTGCCGGCGCCTCGCCCGCCGGGACGATCTGCCCGTCGACATAGGCGGGCGGCCGGTACCGCATGTCCGTCTCCTGGTCGCCGCCGAGCCGCATCACCACGAAGCTGGCGATCACCAGCACGAAGCCGGCGACGAACAGCCAGGTCAGCGGTGCCTCGCGCCAGGTGCCGGCCGCACCCCGCCGCCGGCGCAGCCACAGATAGGCGGCGTACATGGCGAACGGCACCAGCATCGGCACCACATGGTAGAGGAACTGCCGCAGCATCAGTGCGCCAGCCGATCGCGGAGGTTGCGCAGCATGCCGGCCGTGGCTCCCCAGATGTAGTGGTCGCCATAGGGGATCGCCCACCAGTGCCGCCTGCGCCCCTGGAAGGTGCCGCTGTCGCGGCGATGGTTGGCCTCGTCCATCAGGAAGGTCAGCGGCACCTCGAAGCTGGAGGCGACCTCGCGTGAGTCGAGCCGCAGGTCGAAGCCCGGCGCGACCAGCCCCACGATCGGCGCGACCACATAGCCTGTGGCGGTGAGGTAGGGATCCAGCGCGCCGAGCACCTCGATCGCCGAACGCGGCAGGCCGATCTCCTCCTCCGTTTCGCGCAGGGCGCAGGCCACCAGGTCGGCATCCTCCGGATCCACGCGGCCGCCGGGAAAGGCGATCTGCCCGGCATGCCGTGCCAGGCTCTGCGCGCGATGGGTGAGCAGGACGTGCGGCGCCTGCGGATGGGTGACCAGCGGCACCAGCACCGCCGCCGGCTTCAGCGGCCCGGTGGCGAAGATCTGCCGGTCCGGGTTCATCATATGGTCGCCACGCTCGAAGGCGGCGATCTCCAGCGGCAGCTCGGCCAGACCCGGCGGCGGCGACAGGCGGCCGGCGATCAATTCGGGCCGAAGCTCGACCAGCCCGGAACCCGCCTCTTCACGCTTTCCCGCCTTTTCCCTACCCTGTCCGTCTGCCATGCTCGGCTCAGTCCTCCTCGCTCTCGTCCGGCACCGCGCCCAGAACGAAGCGGCTGCCGCCGGAATGGACGACCAGCCGCTCGCCCTCGGGCAGGCTCTCCGTCTCTGCCATGTCGACCAGCTCGTAGAAGACGCTGCGGGCGATCAGCGCGTCCAGCCTGTCCCGAACTCGTATATAGGGCGACGGCTCGCCGGTCGCAGGGTCGGTCTCCACCCGGATCGGATGCTCCGGGCCCGCGGCCACGACTTCGTTCACGTTGGTCCGAAACACCAGGGTCGGCGCCCCGTCGCCGTCGCGCTCGACGGCCATCTCCACCGCCACGAACGGCGCGTCCTCGACCTCGATCGCCAGCTTCTCCACCGGGGTGACCAGGTAGAAGCGGTCGTCGGCGTCGCGGCGCAGGATGGTGGAGAACAGCCGCACCATGCGCTGCCGGCCGATCGGCGAACCCTGATAGGTCCAGCTGCCGTCGCGGGCGATTCGGATGTCGATCTCGCCCTCGCGGGCCGGGTGCCACTCCTGCACCGGCGGCAGGCCGCGTCCCCAATCCTCGTCGCGCAGCGCCTCGAACAGCCGCTCCGGACCGGTCGGGGCGCTTCCGGATGCTGCCTGCGGGTCGTTTTCATCGTCTCTGCTGGTCATCACGTCCTCGTGCACCATGTTTTTCATGACTCGGCAACGCCGCGAACGCTAGAGTGGCGTCATTGATCGACGACAGCCGTCTGAGGTGAAAGACTGAGCAATGCGCGCCGCCCTGCAAGCCGATTGCCGCAAATGCATGGCTGCAGGGGGTGTCAGGGGGGCCCTTCCCGGGGCCGCCGGTGTCGGGGGACATCGGGACGGCCCGGCCGTCCGGTCCGGGCCGCTGCCGACAGGCGGCGGTACGACCGAGGGCCGGAGGTGCGGGAGCGGGCGCGCGAAGGCCGGCCGGATGGCCCGTTCAGGCGGGCAGGTCCGCCGTAGCAGGTCAGGCCGGAATGGCGGCGGACAGGCAGTAGGCGCATTCACAGGACCCCCCGACTTATGCAGAACCTCCAGGAAGCCGGCCTGACGACCGCCGGCGCGGCAGAGACCCTGTCTGCCGAGATCGACCAGGCCGCGCAGCAGATCGCGTCCATCCGGACGGAGATCCACAACGTGATCTTCGGCCAGGAACGGGTGGTGACGGAAACCCTGATCACCCTGCTTTCCGGCGGGCATGCCCTGCTGATCGGCGTGCCCGGCCTGGCCAAGACCCTGCTGGTGGAAACCCTGGGCAAGGTGCTGGGCCTGGACGAACGGCGGGTGCAGTTCACCCCCGACCTGATGCCGGCGGACATCCTGGGCTCCGAGGTGCTGGACGAGAGCGAGAGCGGACGCCGCTCCTTCCGCTTCCTGCCGGGCCCGATCTTCACCCAGCTGTTCATGGCGGACGAGATCAACCGCGCCAGCCCGCGCACCCAGTCCGCGCTCCTGCAGGCGATGCAGGAGAAGGAGGTCTCCGTCGCCGGGCAGCGGCATGCGGTGCCGCGCCCCTTCCACGTCCTGGCGACCCAGAACCCGATCGAGCAGGAGGGCACCTATCCCCTGCCCGAGGCGCAGCTCGACCGGTTCCTGCTGCAGATCGATGTCGACTATCCCGATCGCGGCTCCGAACGGCGGATGCTGTTCGCCACGACGGGTGCCGAGGCCGCCCCGCCCCGCGCGGCGATCACCGCGGAACAGCTGATGCAGATGCAGCGCCTGGTGCGGCGGATCCCGGTCAGCGAGAGCGTTGTCGATGCGATCCTCGACCTGGTGCGCGACAGCCGTCCCACCGAGAGCGAGGTGCCCGAGGTGCGCGAGCGGCTGGCCTGGGGCCCCGGCCCGCGCGCCAGCCAGGCGCTGATGCTGGCGGTGCGGGCCCGTGCGCTGATCGACGGGCGCCTCGCGCCGTCGGTCGACGACGTGGTCGCACTTGCCGGTCCGGTGCTGCGCCACCGCATCGCACTGACCTTCGGCGCCCGTGCCGATGGCGTCACCATCGACCGGGTGATCGACGACCTGCTGCAGCGATTCGCATGACATGAAGCCGGACCGGGCAACCGGGGGGACAGCAAGAACGATGACCGGCGACGGCATGGCAGGCGGCGCGCGTTCCTCGCGCGCGGAGCTGCGGAAACTCGCCGAGCAGGCCGCGGGCGCCTTTCCCCGCCTGCTGGTGGAGGCGGAGCGGATCGCCGCCACGGTCACGCCGGGCATTCACGGCCGGCGCCGGACCGGCTCCGGCGATGCCTTCTGGCAGTACCGTCGCTACCAGTTCGGCGACCCCGTCTCCCTGATCGACTGGCGCCAGTCGGCGAAGCGCACCCGCAGCTATGTCCGCCAGAACGAATGGGAGGCGGCGGAGAGCATCTGGCTGTGGCGCGACAATTCGCCGTCCATGCACTGGCAGTCCCTGCCGCAGCTGCCGGCCAAGGTGCAGCGGGCATCGGTCCTGCTGGTGGCGATCGCCTCGCTGCTGGTGCGCGGCGGCGAACGGGTCGGCCTGCTGCACGAGCCGGACCCGCCCACCACCGGGCGTGCCACCCTGGACCGCATCGCCGTCTACCTGACCCGCAGCGGGCAGACCCCGGACATGCCCGCCGCAACGGAGACCCGCACGGCCGCCGGCGGCATCCCCGCTGCCACCAGGGACAGCGGCGCGGAGGGCGACTGGCCGGCGAGCCTGCCCTACCAGCGCGACCTGCCGCGCTTCGCCCGCGTGATCTGGTTCAGCGACTTCCTGTCGCCGCTGGCGCGGATCGAGGACGCGGTGCGGCGCGATGCGGCGCGCGGCGTCAACGGCCATCTGGTGCAGATCCTGGACCCGGCGGAAGAGGATCTGCCCTTCGAAGGGCGGGTCCGCTTTGCCGGGCTGGAGGGCGAAGGCCGCTACACCGTCGACCGGGTGGAGGCGATCCGCGGCCAGTGGAAAGAGCGCCTGCATGCCCGGCATGAGGCGCTGCGCCGCATCGCCGCCGGCGCCGGCTGGACCTTCTCCGTCCACCGCACCGACCAGCCGCCGCAGACCGCGCTGCTGGCGCTCTACGCCGCCCTGTCGGGCGATCCCTCCCTGGGCGCCGGCGCCGCGCCGCGCGAGCCCGGCATCGCCGCGGGCCAGCCGACGGGCACCGCCTCGGCCAGCGGGCCGGAAGGCGGCCGCTGATGCTGAGCCTCGGCCCCCTCGCCTTCGCCGCGCCCTGGCTGCTGCTCGCCCTGGCCGCACTGCCCGTGCTGTGGTGGCTGCTGCGGGTCACCCCGCCGGCGCCGCGCGAGCAGAATTTCCCCGCCATCCGGCTGCTGCTGGGCATGGCCTCGCCGGAACGCACGCCCGCCCATACCCCGCTCTGGCTGCTGCTGCTGCGGATGCTGGCGGCAACCCTGGCGATCCTCGCCCTGGCACAACCTCTGCTGAACCCGGACCGCCTGTCCGACAGCGACGCGCCGCTGACCCTGGTGGTCGACGATGGCTGGGCCGCCGCGCCGAACTGGTCGGCGCGCATCGCCGCCGCCGATGCGACCCTGGCCGCCGCGGAACGTGCCGGCCGCCCGGCGCGCCTGCTGACCACCGCACCGCGGGCGGACGGCGCGCCGACGGCGCTTCCCGGCATCGCGCCGGCAGGCGAGGTCCGCACCACCCTGGCGGCGCTGCAGCCGAAGCCCTGGCCGTCCGATCATCGGGCCGTGCTGCAGAGCCTGGGCACGGGCGAGGGGCCGGCCTCCGGCGAAGTGGTCTGGTACAGCGACGGGATCGAGAGCGAGGCCCGCTTCGACCTGGCCGAGCGCCTGCAATGGCTGGGCCCGGTGCGGGTGGTGCTGCCGGAGGGCGGCGCCGGCGCGCTGCTGGTGCAGCCGCCGCGCTTCAGCGGGCAGGAAATGCAGGTCAATGTGCAGCGGCCGCAGGCCGGGCCGGCGCAGGCGATCTGGCTGCGCGCCCTGGGCGAGCGCGGCCAGGTCCTGGGCCGCGCCCCGGTCGCCTTCGAGGCGGGCGGCACGGTCGGCGCGGCCGCCATGAACATGCCGGGGCCGGTGCGCAACCAGCTCAGCCGGCTGGAGCTGGAGGCGCCGCCCGGCGCCGGCGCCGCCTTCCTGCTGGACGAACGCTACCGGCGCCGCACGGTCGGCATCGTCGCCGACAGCGGCGGCGACATCCCGCAACCGCTGCTGTCGGAGGTGTTCTACGTCGATCGCGCGCTGCAGCCCCATGCGGAGATCCGCATCGCCGGCCTGGACGAACTGCTGCCGGCGCAGCCCGCGATCCTGATCCTCGCCGATGTCGGCCAGGTGGTCGGCCCCGACCGCGCCGCGCTGGCGGACTGGCTGGACCGCGGCGGCATGCTGGTGCGCTTCGCCGGGCCGCGGCTGGCGGCGCAGAGCGACGAGCTGACGCCGGTGCGGCTGCGCAGCGGCGGCCGCGACATCGGCGGCGCCCTGTCATGGAGCGAGCCGGCGCGCCTGGCGCCGTTCGCCGAGGGCTCGCCGTTCTACGGCCTGTCGGTGCCGGACGATGTCAGCATCCACCGCCAGGTGCTGGCGGAGCCGGACCTGAACCTGTCGGAAAAGACCTGGGCGCGGCTGACCGACGGCACGCCGCTGGTGACGGCGGAGCAGCGCGGCGACGGCTGGCTGGTGCTGTTCCACACCACGGCGAACACGGAATGGTCGAACCTGCCGCTGTCCGGCCTGTTCGTGCAGATGCTGCTGCGCCTGGTGGAACTGAGCCAGGGCATGTCCGGCGCGCAGACGGCGGAGGCTCTGCCGCCGCTCGCCCTGCTGGACGGTTTCGGCCGCACCGTGCCGCCGGGCGAGAACGCGGATCCGCTGGCGCCCGGCAGCCTGGGCGAGGTGGTGCCGGGCCCGGCGCATCCGCCGGGCCTGTACGGCACCCGCACGGCCGCCAGCGCCATCAACCTGGGCGGCCGGGTTCCCGACCTCGCCGCGGCCGGCAACTGGCCGGTCGACGTGTCGGTTGAGGAGATCCGCAGCGGCGGCACCGTCGACCTGCTGCCCTGGCTGCTGCTGGCCGCGATGCTGATCCTGGTGGCGGACCTGTGGATCTCCCTCTGGCTGCGCGGCGCGCTGGTCCGGCCGGCGGCGCGGCAGGCTACTCTGGCGCTGCTTCTCGCCGCGGGCCTGCCGCTGGCGGCGGGCGCCCTGCCCGCCCCCGTGGCAGCGCAGAGCATCGACAATCCCACCACCCCGGAGGAACTCGCCCTGGCGGCGACCCTGGACCTGCGGCTGGCCTATGTGCGCACCGGCGATGCGGAGATCGACGAGATGAGCGAGGCCGGCATGCGGGGCCTGAGCCAGGCCCTGCTGCGGCGCAGTTCGGTGGAACCCGCCGATCCCATCGCGGTGGACCTGGAGAGCGACGAGATCGCCTTCTTCCCGTTCCTCTACTGGCCGATGGCGGCGTCGCAGCCCGACCTGTCGGAGGCCGCGCTGGCGAAGGTCGACCAGTTCATGAAGACCGGCGGCCTGATCCTGTTCGACACCCGCGACCAGGGCGGCTTCGATGCCCGCGGCGCCGGACCGGGGACCCAGACCCTGCGCCGCCTGCTGGGCCAGCTGGACGTGCCGCCGCTGACCCCGGTGCCGCCAGACCATGTGCTGACCAAGGCGTTCTACCTGCTGCAGGAATTTCCGGGCCGCTATACCGGCGGCAAGGTCTGGGTCGAGCGCGCCAACGGCGCCGCCAATGACGGCGTCTCGCCGCTGGTGATCGGCGGCCATGACTGGGGCGCGGCCTGGGCGGTCGACGAGTTCTTCGAGCCGGTCGCCGCCGTGGTGCCGGGCGACGAGGCGCAGCGCGAATATGCCTATCGCTTCGGGGTGAACCTGATCATGTACGCCCTGACCGGCAACTACAAAGCCGACCAGGTGCATGTGCCCGCCCTGCTGGAACGGCTGGGGCAGTAGACGGCGATGACCAGCATCAGCTTCGCCCCCCTCCTGCCCTGGTGGCTGATCGCCGCGGCCGCCGCCCTGGCGCTGCTGCCGGTGGCGGTCGGCCTGTGGCGCCGCGCCAGCGGCATGGCGCTGCGCTTCGCCACCTTCGCGGTGGTGGTCGCCACCCTGGCCAATCCCTCCCTGGTGCAGGAAGAGCGCGAATATCTGGACGACATCGCCGTGGTGGTGATCGACGAGAGCCGTTCGATCGGCTTCGGCGACCGGCAGGCGGAGGTCGATGCGGCGGCAGCCGAACTGCAGGGACAGCTGGACGACCTGCCGCGGCTCCAGGTCCGTACCGTCCGGGCCGGTGGCGAAGGCGGTGCCGGCGCCGAGAGCGGCACGGAGCTGTTCAAGGCCCTGTCGGTGGCGCTGGCGGACATTCCGCCGGACCGCTTCGCCGGCGCCATCATGGTCACCGACGGCCAGGTGCACGACGTGCCGGAGGGCGCCGCGGCGGCGCGCCTGCCCGGCCCGATCCACGGCATGATCGCCGGCGATCCGGACGCCTATGACCGGCGCCTGACCGTGGTGCAGGCGCCCGGCTACGGCATTGTCGGCAACGAGGTGACGGTGACCCTGCGGGTCGACCAGACCGGCCCGGTGCCAGCCGAAGCGCGGGTGCCTCGGGTCCAGGTGCGCCTGCCCGACGGCACGGAGCGCAGCCTGGACATGGCGCCGGGCGAGGAACGCAGCCTGACCTTCACCCTCGACCGCGGCGGCGCCAATGTCGCCGAATTCTCGATCCCGGCCCTGCCGGAGGAACTGACCGCGCAGAACAACACCGCGGTCTCGGTGATCAACGGGGTGCGCGACCGGCTGCGGGTGCTGCTCGTCACCGGCGAGCCGCATGCCGGCGAACGGGTCTGGCGCAACCTGCTGAAGGCGGATCCGTCGGTCGACCTGGTGCATTTCACGATCCTGCGGCCGCCGGAAAAGCAGGACGGCACGCCGATCATGGAACTGTCCCTGATCGCCTTCCCGATCCGCGAGCTGTTCGAGGTGAAGGTCGACGAGTTCGACCTGATCATCTTCGACCGCTACCGCCGGCGCGGCATCCTGCCGGCCACCTATCTGGAGAACATCGCCGACTATGTCCGCAGCGGCGGCGCCCTGCTCGACGCCTCCGGCCCCGCCTATGCCTTCCCGCTCAGCCTGTGGCGCACGCCGCTGTCGCAGGTTCTGCCGGGCGAGCCGACCGGCGGCGTGATCGTCGAGGGCTTCCGCCCGGAGCTGAGCGAGACCGGCCGCCGCCACCCGGTTTCCGCCGGGCTGCCCGGCGCCGGGGCGCCGGGAGAGGAGCCGGACTGGGGCCGCTGGTTCCGCCTGATCGACGTGCTACCGCAAGGCGGCGAGACCCTGATGACCGGGCCCGGCGGCGCCCCTGTCCTGCAGCTGGACAGGGTGGGCGAAGGCCGGGTGGCGCAGATCTATTCCGACCATGCCTGGCTCTGGGCGCGCGGCTATGAGGGCGGCGGGCCGCAGGCGGAGCTGCTGCGCCGGGCCGCGCACTGGCTGATGAAGGAGCCGGACCTGGAGGAGGAGGCCCTGCGCGCCGAGCTGCAGGGCCAGTCGCTGACCGTCACCCGGCAGTCGCTGGAGCCGGACGAGAACCCGGTGACGGTGACCTTCCCCGACGGCAGCGAGAGGCAGGTCGTGCTGCAGCCGCGTGCCGACGGCACCGCGACCGGCCGCCTGCCCGTCGACGAGCCGGGCATCTACACCCTGACCGACGGCAGCCGCGACGCGATCGCCGCGGTGGGCGAGATCAATCCCCGGGAACTGGGAGAGGTGCAGGCGACGGACGCCCGGCTGACACCGGTCGCCGAGGCCACCGGCGGCGGCATCCTGTGGCTCGACGATGGCGGCTTCCGCCTGCGCCGGGTCGACCTGGACGCGGGCAAGGCCGGCAGCGACTGGCTGGGCCTGACCAGCAACGACCGCTACCTGGTCACCGGGGTGCGGCAGACCCCGCTGCTGCCCGCCCTGCTGGTCCTGGCGCTGCTGCTGGCCGGGCTGCTTCTCGCCTGGCGGCAGGAAGGCCGCTAGACTCCGCGCCGGAGAGGAAATCCCAGCGGCGGAGGCATTCCATGGCAGTGGCGCGGCACAAGATGCGACCGGCGACGGGCCGCCGCATGCGGATCGCACCCGCGGCCCTGTTCGCGGCGCTGGCCCTGGCCGTCGCCGGCCTGATGGCCGGCGGCCCGGCCCAGGCGCGGAACCAGCCGGTGATCTGCGAGAGCCAGAACTACGGCTACCAGCACTGTTCGATGAAGACGAGCTATGGCGTCGTCCTGGTGACGCAGATCTCGCGCGGCCGTGGTGAATGCATCAAGGGGCAGACCTGGGGCTGGGATTCCGGCGGCGTCTGGGTCACGCAGGGCTGCCGCGCCTCGTTCATCCAGGGCAACTGGGCCAACGACTTTCCGGAGGCGCGCGGCAATGGCGGCGGGAGCGGGGGCGGCGGGAGCGGGGGCGGCGGCAGCGGCTTCGACAGCGGCGGCGGCTTCTCCTTCTCGGGCAGCGACCCCTTCGACAGCGGTGGCGGCGGACGCTGCTACCGCCCGCAGGACGCCGTCACCTGCGTCAGCCAGAACTACAACTATGCCCACTGCCCTATGAAGACCTCCTACGGCGTGAAGATCGTCGCCCAGATGTCCAGCGGCCGCGGCGAATGCGTCGAAGGCCGGACCTGGGGCTGGGATTCCGGCGGCGTCT
>NZ_JBHRTR010000034.1:0-84485 GCF_042646425.1 Marinibaculum pumilum | reverse complement strand
GCCGCGGCAAGTTCATCCAGGGCAATTGGGATGCCTGCGGGCCGACGCCGGGTGTCCGCCGGCCGCCGCCGCCGGCCGCCAGCGCCGGCATTCCGGTTACCGACATGCCCTGGCGACAGAATGACGGGCGCCAGAGTGGCGGCCAGCCGTCCGGCGGCTGGCGGCCGCCGGAGCAGAATGCCGGGGTGTCGCAGCGGGACCTCGCCGCCTGCCGCGATTCGCTGAACAACTATGTCCACCAGCAGGCGTCGCAGGCGCGGCGGGTCGCCATCGACGTGGAACGCACCGATGCCCGGCAGCAGGGCGGCAATACCGTCGTGCAGGAAGTGGCCAGGGTTTCCACCGATTTCGGCAATGGCCTGCTCAGCTATCGCTGCACCCTGTCCCCCGCCGGCCACGTCATCGCCTTCGACGCCAGCGACATGTGAGCGGGCGGCAACGGCCAACCTGAACCTCGGCCAACCGCCGCCTTCAGTCCCGGTTCAGCCCCCGGCCGCCACCCTTTTGCCGGGATGGGGGTCGAACGGGAGGCAAGGCGATGGGGTTGAGACCGGTATGCCGGGCGGGAATCGCCGCGGGCGCAGCGATGCTGGTGGCCGCGGCCGCGTTGGCGCTGGCCGGCACGGCGGCGGCGCGCAGCGGGGGCTCGACGGTCCCCTGCTACAGCGAGAACTATCACTACAAGCACTGCCCCGCCGACACCCGCGGCGGGGTGCAGCTGTTCGAACAGTATTCCCGCGGGCGCGGGCGCTGCGTGGAAGGGCAGAGCTGGGGCTGGGACCAGCGGGGCGTCTGGGTGAATGACGGCTGCCGCGCCCTGTTCTGGGCCGGACCGCCGTACGGCGCCCGACGGGGCTGGGACAGGGGCCGTCCCTGGGATGATGGCCGGGATCGCGATCGGGGCCGCCCGCCGCCCGGCATTGTCGGCCAGCCCCTGGGCGGGCTTCTGGGCGCGCAGCCGGGCGGTCCGCGCCCCCCTTGGCAGAGGCCGGGCGGCCATGGCGCACCGGGGCGCGGCCAGCCGTCGAGCTTCACCCTGGACTGCGCCAGCCAGGGATATCGCCGCGCCTTCTGCTACGCCGATACCAGCGGCGGCGTGGCCCTTGAGCAGCAATATTCCAACCGCAGCGGCGAATGCCGGGAAGGCCATAGCTGGGGGGCCAGCGCGCGGGGCATCTGGGTCGACAATGGCTGCCGCGCCCGGTTCCGGGTCTGGCCGGCCTGGGGCAGGCGGCGCTGAACCGCGCCGTCCGGCCGGGCGGGCGTGATGACGCCCGCCCGGTATTCCGGATCAGGCGCGGGCGCCGGCCACCATGCCGCTGACGCCGAGCAGGGCGCGGGCGGCCACGTCGTCCTGGAGGTTCAGCGCCAGCAGCCGCTTCGGGTCCGGGTTGCCGGGCATCACGATGCCGGCGGGGCTCGCCGCCTGGAAGCCGAACTGGGTGTAGTAGGCCGGATCGCCGACCAGCACGCAGTAGGTATGGCCCAGGTCATGCGCCCGCTTCAGGCCGGCGGCGATCAGCGCCTTGCCGATGCCCAGGCCCTGCCGGCCGGGTTCCACCGCCAGCGGCCCCAGCAGGATGGCGGGGGTGCCGCCGACCTGGATCGGCCAGAAGGCGAGCGAACCGATCAGCCGGCCTTCGCTGCGCACGCAGAGGCCCAGCTGGGGCAGGATTTCCAGCCCGTTCCGCAGGCGCGAGGCGGCCTTTTCGTGCCGGCCGGCGCCGAACGCCTTGTCGAGGAGAATGTCGTTGGAGGCCGCATCCTGCGGCAGGAGGGTGTCGATCGTCACCTTCGTAGATCCCAAACTGTGCCAGTCCAAAAACCGATGGCCTGGCCGGGACCCCGAGGGCTAAGCCGGACAGGCCGCGAGGCCGCGGTGCATGCGCACCACCTCGCTCAGTCGTCGTCGTTGCACGTCCGGCTTGCATGCCTGCATGGCAGCTCTTCTTTCTTCCGGGCCCGGCGTCACGGCGCTGCGCGCCGCAATTGCAGTCGGATGCGCCGACTGCGGCCGGGATCCCCTCAGACCCCGTTACCGTGATCCAATGGGTGCCGCCTTCACCATGAAAGCGGCTTGCGTCCCAATGCGGGCTGCTCATTATCATGAGCGGCCCCTCAGCGCCACAGATATCGGAGCCCCTGCATGTTTTACAAGACCAGCGACCCGCCGCCGCTGCCCCATCGCCCCTTCAAGTCGCTGGTCGTGCCCCGCCCGATCGGCTGGATCAGCACGATCAGCACCGACGGCAAGGTCAACCTGGCGCCCTATTCCTTCTACAACGCCGTCGGCGACGATCCGCCGATGGTGATGTTCTGCACCAACGGCCCGCACAAGGACGGTCCGCTGAAGGACAGCCGCATCAATGCGGAGGAAACCGGCGAGTTCGTCGTCAACCTGGCCAGCTACGACCTTCGGGAGCAGATGAACGAGAGCTCCCGCCATGTCGAGCGGGGGGTGGACGAGATGGCGCTGGCGGGGCTGGAGGCGGCCCCCTGCAACCTGATCAAGGCGCCGCGGGTGAAAGAGGCGGCGGCGAACCTCGAATGCGTCTACCTGCAGACGGTCGAGATGCCGTCCTGGAATCCGGAGCATGTGAACTCCATGGTGATCGGCGAGGTCGTCGGCATCCATATCCGCGACGACGTGATCACCGGCGACCGGGTCGACATCACGAAGATCCGCCCCCTGGCCCGCATGGGCTATCTGGATTATGCCGTGGTGAACGAGGTGTTCACCATGAAGCGCCCGCGCTGACGGATGCGGGCCCCCCATCTGCGGTCGATACCGAACAGGAGAGCCGTCATGCCGGATCTGCATCAGCCCGCCCGCCCCACAGGACGGTGCCGCGCCGTTCCGCTGGCCGTGGCGGCGGCGGTCCTGGCCTGCCTGGCCGGCGCCCCCTCTCTCCCCGCACTGGCGCAGATCTCGGAACGGCTGGACACCAACGGCGACGGCTTCATGGACCAGAAGGAGGCGCAGGATTCGGCGCTGGCCAAGTTTCAGTCCCTGGACCAGAGCCGGGACGGTGCCCTCAGCGACGCGGAGATGGGCCTCGCCCGGGGTGCAGCCAACCCGCTGGACAAGAACGCCGACGGCCTGGTGAGCTTCGACGAGTACTGGTTCTATTTCGGCAACGTCTTCTCTGCCGCGGACAGCAACCGCGACGGCCGCCTGTCGCCCGACGAACTGCAGTCGATGCGGCAGTAGGCCCGGCTTCCAGCGCGGTCACAACTTGGCCGGTCACCACTTGGTTGGAAGCGGTCCGGATGGAAGCGGTGACGCGACCACTAACGTCATCCCGGACTTGATCCTGGATCCATTCCGCCAACTTTGCGGCCTCTGAGCAGCTGGCGGAATGGGTTCTCGGGTCAAGCCCGAGAACGACACGTTTTCTACCAAATCTAGGCAGTCTCTATGCGGGGATGCCGGCGGCGGCGGCCCTGTGCCGCAGCAGCAGGCAGGCGACCAGGTCGCCGCTGACATTCACCGTCGTGCGGCACATGTCCAGGATCCGGTCGACCCCCAGGATGATCACCACCCCTTCCGCCGGGATCCCGGCGGCGGCGGCAACGCTCATCAGGATCGCGATGCTGACGCCCGGCGTGCCCGGCGCGCCGATCGAGGAGGCGACCAGGGTGGTGGTGATCAGCGCGATCTTAGCGAAACCCAGGTCCACGCCGGACATCTGCGCCAGGAACAGGATCGCCACCGACTGGTAGAGGGCGGTGCCGGCCATGTTCATCGTGGCGCCCAGCGGCACGACCAGGTTGCCGATCCGCTCCGGCACGCCGAGCCGCTTCGCGGTGCCGATCGTCATCGGCATGATCGCCGAGGAGCTGGAGGTGGAGAAGGCCAGCAGCAGGGTGCCGCCGGCTTCGCGCAGGAAGGTGACCGGCCGCGTGCCGGCCGCCATCAGGACTGCCATGTAGACCAGCATCAGCAGCGCCAGGCCCAGCAGGACCGTGCCGACATAGGCTGACATGCCGACCACCGTCTGCAGGCCGGTGCGCATCACCAGCTGCGCCATCAGGCCCAGAACCGCCCAGGGCGCCAGGAACATCGCCCACTTCACGACCGTCATGGAGATCGACAGCAGGGCGTCGAGCAGGCCGAGGAACGGCCCCACCTTGTCCCGGTCCACCTGGGTGGCGGCGATGCCGACCAGGACAGCCAGCACGACGACCGCCAGCATGTCGCCATCCACGATGGCGGCGGTCGGATTGGTCGGCACCACATTGGCGATCGCCCCCGGAATGAGTCCGAGGTCGAAGACGGTGCCATCATCGGCAGATTGCGGCGGCAGCCGAAGGGTACCCGCCAGCGGGGCGCCGGGCTGCAGCCAGTCGGCCAGGAAGATGCCGATCCAGGCCGCGGCCAAAGTGGTGACGCCGACAAAGGCGGCGAAGCGCAGGCCGACCTGCCGCAGCTCCCGCCCCGATCCGGCGCCGGTCAGGCCGCCCACCACGGAGGCAAAGATCAGCGGCACCAGGACCATCGCGATCAGGCCCAGGAACAACTGCCCAGGCAGGGCCAGCCAGCGCCCGACCACCTCGGCCGTGGCGGGCGGCAGCCAGCCCACATCCGGCCCCAGCAGGGTGCCCAGGCCCAGGCCGGCCAGCAGCCCGGCGATCACCTGTGCCCAGAGCCGGGTCCGGATCCAGGCGCGCAGACGGAAGCGCTGATGCTGCAGATGGACCGCGGGTTCCATTGCGCCGCCGCTCCCCGGTCAGCCCGTCAGGCGAAGCGGTAGGGACCGCCCCGCTCGATCGCGGCGGTATAGGCCGGCCGGGCATGGATCCGCTCCCGGTAGGCGGCCAGCGCCGGATAGCTGTCGAGCAGTCCGTAGACCGCCGCGATCTCGGCCACGAAGCTCATCAGGATGTCGGCCGCGGTCAGCTGCGAGCCCATCAGCCAGTCGCTGCCCTGCAGCGCACCGTCGATATAGGACAGGTGGTTCGCCAGCTCGCTCTGGATGCGCGGCTGCAGCGGCGCGCCGGCATCGCCCAGCCGGCTGACATAGAGGTTCAGCAGGAATGGCAGCATCGCCGAACCCTCGGCGAAATGCATCCAGTGCAGATAGCGGGGATAGTCGGCGGCGCCCGGTTCCGGCGCATAGCGGCCCTCGCCGTATTTGCGCGCCAGATATTCGACGATCGCCCCCGACTCGGCGATCACCTGGCCGTCGTCGACGATCACCGGCGACTTCCCCAGGGGATGGATCTGCTTCAGCTCCGGCGGCGCCAGATTGGTCTCCGGATTCCGCTTGTACTGCACGATGCCGTAGGGCTGGCCCAGTTCCTCCAGGAACCAGAGGATGCGCTGCGAGCGGGAATCGTTCAGGTGATGGACGGTGATCATGCTGCCTCCGAGAGGTTGCGCCGCCTGCCGGCGGCGGCATCTGAACATGCGCCGCGATGGCGGTCCATCGGGCGCCTGCCGGCCCCGTGCGGCCCGCCCCCGTGGCCGGATCGAAGCGCAATCGCGCCCTGGACAAAGCGCGGGAATGGGCGCGAACTCCGGACATCGTCCTGGCTTGGAGAAAAGCGATGCTCAAGGAGTTCAAGGAGTTCGCCCTGCGGGGCAATGTCGTCGACCTGGCCGTCGGCATCATCATCGGCGCCGCCTTCACCGCGATCGTCACCTCGCTGGTGAACGACATCGTCATGCCGCCGATCGGCGTGATCCTCGGCGGCCTCGACTTCTCCGACTTCTTCGTCGTCCTGGCAGGCGACCAGACCCCGGCCTCGCTTGCCGAGGCGAAGGAGGCCGGCGTACCGGTCTGGGCCTATGGCACCTTCATCAACGCCCTGATCAAGTTCGTCGTGGTGGCGGTGGTGCTGTTCCTGGTCGTGCGCCAGATGAACAGGATCCGGCGCCGCTTCGAGAGCGGCGCCGAGGTCGCGGTCGCGCCGCCCCGGCAGGAGGTGCTGCTGGAAGAGATCCGCGACCTGCTGAAAGCCTCCGCCGACCGGGGCAAGCCCCCTTCCGCCTGACGGCCGCAGCGATCGGGGCCGCGGTCAGGCGGCCGGCCCTCAGAAGCAGGAGATGCCGGCGTTGACCGCGGCGATCAGGGGCGCCAGCAGATAGGCCTCCAGCGCATTGTCCAGCCCGGCGAGGCGTGACGGGTCGATCAGCAGCCCGAGCGCCGCGCCGGCCAGGATTCCGGCGGCGATGATCAGGCCCTCCGGCCGCAGCCGGCGCAGGGGGTCCTTTGGCATGCGCGCATCCATATCCTCTAGCTAGGCGATCGATCCGCCGCAGGCAATTCCCTGTCCGTCCGGAGACCGGCCGTACGGCCTCGCCCCGGCCATTGTCCACTCATTCGGAACAATGCGTCGGCACCAGACCGCTTTTCCATGCCTGCAGGCCCCCTATATCCGCCGGGAAGGTCAACGGATCCGGCATCCAGGCCGGACAGGAAGGGCGAGATGACGAAGGTTCTGGTTCTCTACTATTCGACCTACGGCCATATCGAGACGATGGCGAAGGCAGTGGCGGAAGGCATCCGCCAGGTCGACGGCGCCGAGGCGGTGATCAAGCGCGTGCCGGAACTGATGCCGCGCGAGGTCGCGGAGAAGGCGGGCGCGAAGCTCGACCAGGAGGCGCCGATCGCCGACCCGGCGGAGCTGCCGGACTATGACGCGATCATCGTCGGCACCCCGACCCGGTTCGGCAACATGGCCTCCCAGATGCGGAATTTCTGGGACCAGACCGGCGGTCACTGGATGAACGGCAAGCTGATCGGCAAGGTCGGCAGCGTCTTCACCTCCACCGCCACCGGCGGCGGCAACGAGACCACCATTCTCTCCACCCAGGTCACCCTGATGCACCACGGCATGGTGATCGTCGGCATTCCCTATTCCGCCAAGGAACTGCTGGAGATCGACGAGCGCCGCGGCGGCTCGCCCTACGGCGCCGGGACCATGGCGCTCGGCGATGGCAGCCGGCAGCCCGGCGAGAAGGAGCTGGCGCTGGCCCGCTTCCAGGGCCGCCATGTCGCCGAGATCGCGAAGAAGCTGTCGGCCTGATCGCAGGCCGACGGGACAGGATAGAGAAGGGAGCGGCTGCGATGGGACTCCTGGTCGACGGCAAGTGGCAGGACAAGTGGTACGACACCAGCAAGTCCGGCGGGCGCTTCGTGCGCCAGGATTCCGCCTTCCGGGACAGCATCGGCGACGACCGCTTCCCGGCGGAAGCCGGCCGCTACCATCTCTATGTCTCCCTCGCCTGTCCCTGGGCGCATCGTGCCCTGATCGTGCGCCGCCTGAAGCGGCTGGAGGATGCGATCAGCCTGTCGGTGGTCGACTGGCTGATGCTGGAAAACGGCTGGGAGTTCTCCGACCGGCCGGGCTGCATCCCCGACACGGTGAACGGCGCCGACTACATGCATCAGGTCTATACCGCCGCGCAGCCGGACTATACCGGCCGGGTCACGGTGCCGGTCCTGTGGGACCGGAAGGAAGGCACGATCGTCAACAACGAGAGTGCGGAGATCATCCGCATGTTCAACAGCGGCTTCGACCATCTGGGCGGCGGCATCGGCAATCCGCAGCTGGACCTCTATCCGAAGGCGCTGCGTGCCGAGATCGACGCGATCAACGAGCGGGTCTACAACGACATCAATAACGGCGTGTACAAGTGCGGCTTCGCGACCACGCAGGAGGCCTATGAAGAGGCCTTCGACGCCCTGTTCGCCGCCCTGGACGAGGTCGAGGCCCGGCTTGCGCGCCAGCGCTACCTGGCCGGTAACCGCATCACCGAAGCGGACTGGCGGCTGTTCACCACCCTCGTCCGCTTCGACCCGGTCTATGTCGGCCATTTCAAGTGCAACCGGCAGCGGATCGCCGACTATCCGAACCTGCAGAACTACCTGCGCGAACTCTACCAGGTCCCCGGAATCGCAGACACGGTGAACCTGCGGCACATCAAGGGGCATTATTACGAGAGTCATCGCGGCGTGAACCCGACCGGCATCGTGCCGAAGGGCCCTGCCTTGTCCCTGGACTCACCGCACGACCGCGACCGGCTGAAGGCCGCCGCCTGACCCGGGCTATCCCCGGGAACCTGCAGGACGCGCCGACGGTTGTCCTCACGTCCCCTGCCGGGCAAGAGTGGGGGCGGAGCAACGGCAACATGTCCCCTGGAAGTCCGCATCGCCGCCGATCGGTGCGCCTCGCCGGCGCCACGATGCTGCTTGCCTGCAGCCTTGCCGTCCTGGCCGCCGCCAAGCCGGCGCTGGCCGCAGGCCCCTGCGGCGACAGCGCGACCGTCAGCCGCGGCGACACCCTCGCCGCCATCGCGCGACGCTGCGGCACGGCGGTCGACGACCTGATGAATGCCAACCCGCAGATCGCCGATCCGCGCCGCATCCGGCCCGGATGGGTGCTGCGCCTGCCGGGCGCACCGGCTGCTTCCGGGGCCGCGCCTGCGACGCAGGAGGCGGCACCCGCGGCCGGGCCGGCGGAAGCGGCCGCGGCACCGCGGCGGCCCGCCAACCGGGACGGCCTGACCCGGGAGGGCTATCAGCCGGCCCGCCGCAGCGTACAGAGCCTGATGATCTGGCCGCGCGAAGGCGCGGCCGGCAGCCGGCTGACCGTTTCCGGCAGCGGCCTGCCGGAGGGCGAGGCGGCGATCGGCGTCGGCCCGCCCGGCACCGTCTGGCAAAGGGTGGCCGCCGTCGCGGTCGGCCCGTCGGGAGAGGTCGAGACGGAGATCCCGGTGCCCGACTGGGCGCGGCAGGGCGAGGAACTGGTGGTCACCCTGCAGAACGGCGACGGCAGCACCCTGAACAGCGGCCGCTTCCGGGTCACCGGCAGCGGCGACGCGATGCTGGCGGGCGGCGTGCCGGACGGCAGCTTCTCGGTCCGGGGCACGGTGCGCCAGGGGCGGGGCTGCATGCTGCTGGAGACGCCGCACGGTCATCTCTACAGCCTGTCGGGAGGCGGCTGGCGCTTCGACCCGGGCACCCGGGTCGCACTGACCGGCCTGCCGGCCGCGGCGGGCAACTGCGACACCGCGCGCGGCACGATCGAGGTCGTGGCGCTGCATCCCGACGACACGCCGGAGACGATCGTCCCGCCGCCGCCGAGCGCGAACTGACCCGCAGCGGCGTCAGAAGGAGGAGCCCGGCTCCTTCAGGAAGGCCTCCTCCTCCGCCGTCGAGGTGCGGCCGAGCACCGCGTTGCGGTGCGGAAAGCGGCCGAACCGCGCGATGATCCGCTGGTGCGCCTTCGCATAGTCGACGAACGTTTCGCTGCCCGTCCGCTCCCGCATCAGGGCGATGCAGCGGTCCTGGTGGGCCAGGTCCTCCGAATGCTCCAGCGGCAGGTAGAAGAAGTGTCGGCGGTCCTGCGGTACCTGCATGTCCTGGCCGCGCGCGATCGCCTCGATCGCGATCTGGCGGGCCTCCGGATCGCAGGCATAGGCCTTCGGGCTGTCCCGGAACAGGTTGCGGCTGAACTGGTCCAGCACGATCAGCAGCGCCAGGGTGCCGTCGGCGGTGACCCGCCAACCATCCAGCGCCCCGCGCGCGGCCGCCGCATGCAGCTCGCCGAACCGGGTCCGGACCCGGTCGTCGAAGGCCGCATCCTTCTTCCAGTGCAGTTCCACCACGTCGGGTGCGAACCAGAAGTCGAGGATCTCCGCAGGGTCTGTCATTCTCTGCCGCCTGTCCCGGTTCAGGAACCTGTCGGGACCGCCCGTCCCGCCGATCGAGAGGCGTTATGGTCAGATTGAGCGTGCTGGATCAATCCCCGATCGCCGCGGGGCGGAAACCGGCCGATGCCTGGGCGGAGAGCCTGGAACTGGCGCGGGCCTGCGACCGGCTCGGCTATCACCGCTACTGGCTGGCGGAACATCACGCCACCCCGGCCCTGGCCTGCTCCGCGCCGGAGATCATGATCGCCCGCATCGCCGGCGAGACCCGCAACATGCGGATCGGCGCCGGCGGCGTGATGCTCAGCCACTACAGCCCGCTGAAGGTGGCGGAGCAGTTCCGCATGCTGGAGCTGATGTTCCCGGGCCGCATCGACCTGGGGATCGGCCGTGCGCCGGGCTCCGACGGGCTGACCGCCGTCGCCCTGGCCAGCGGCCCGAACGGCTATTCCGACGGCCGCTTCGACCCGCGGCATTTCCCGCGCCAGGTTGCCGACCTGGTCGGATACCTCACCGACGCCATGCCGGCGGAACATCCCTTCGCGCATATCGCCGCCATGCCGGTGGGGCCCGATGCGCCGCCGGTCTGGATGCTCGGCTCGTCGGACCAGAGCGCACAGGTCGCGGCCCTCCTGGGCACCTCTTTCTGCTTCGCCCATTTCATCGGCGGCGATGCCGGGGCCGAAGTGACGGCGATGTACCGGAAGCTGTTCCGCCCGTCGGCGCTGCAGCAGGCGCCGGCGACCAGCGTCGGCACCTTCGTCCTGGTGGCGGAGAGCCAGGAGGAGGCCGACCGGCTGGCACGCAGCCGGGACCTGTTCCTGCTGCGCCTGCGTCAGGGGCGGCACCTGCCCTACCCGACCCCGGAAGCGGCAGAGGCCCACGACTACAGCGCGGCGGAGGCGGCAATCGTCGCCGACGGGCGCAGCCGGGCCATCGTCGGCACGCCGGAGGCTGTCCGCGCCGGGATCGAGGAACTGGCCCGCGCCTTCGGCACCGAGGAGGTCGTCGCCCTGACGATCTGCCACGATTTCGGCGCGCGCCTGCGCTCCTACGAACTGCTGGCGGAGGCCTTCGGCCTCGACCGGATCGCCGCGTGATGCTCTAAGACGGCCCAGATCTTCCGCCGACATCCTCCGCCTGCCATCCGTTCGAGGCCCCCATGTCCGACCATGCCTTTGTCGATGCACCGCTGCCGCTGGTGCCCCGCCCCGCCGTGGCCGCCCTGGTGCGGCTGGCCGACGGGCGCTACCTGCTGCAGCTGCGCGACGATATCCCCGGCATCTGGTACCCGGACCATTGGGGCCTGTTCGGCGGCGCCATCGAGGCGGGGGAGACGCCGGAACAGGCGCTGGTGCGCGAGGTCCGCGAGGAACTGGGGGTCGAGCCGCTGAGCCACGGCTATTTCATGCGGCTGACCTTCGACTTCGCCTTTGCCGGGCTGGAGACCATGCCGCGGGACTATTTCGAGGTGACCCTGCCCACCACCGACCCGTCGGAGCTGGTGCTGGGCGAGGGCCGCGCGGTCGCCGCCCATACCCCGCAGGCGATCCTGCAGGACCTGCGGGTGGTGCCCTACGACGCTTTTGCCCTTTTCCTGCACATCAACAACGCCAAGATTAAGGGCGACGCGGATCACGCCCACGCCCGCTGAAGAACCGAGAAGGAGGACCCGATGGTCGATCGCATCACCCGCTCCGACGAGGAATGGCGCGCCCTTCTGACGCCGGAGCAGTACAAGGTCACCCGCAAGCACGGCACCGAGCGCGCCTTCACCGGCCCCAACTGGGACAGCAAGGCGGCAGGCGTCTATCGCTGCATCTGCTGCGGCACGCCGCTCTTCGCCTCCGACACCAAGTTCGATTCCGGCACCGGCTGGCCCAGCTTCACCGCACCGATCGCACCGGACCATGTCGCGACGAAGACCGACCGCAGCTTCTTCATGACCCGCACCGAAGTCCTCTGCGCCGCCTGCGACGCCCATCTGGGCCATGTCTTCGAGGACGGCCCGGCGCCGACCGGCCTGCGCTACTGCATGAACGGCACGGCGATGCACCTGGACAAGGACGTGACCCCGGAAGAGGCGCTGAAGGGCGGCGCCGAGGACGCGGCGGAATAGGCCTGCGGGGCAGGCGCGAGGCCGGACCGGGAAGCCATTGCACCTCTCCGACCGTCATCCCGGCCTTGAGCCGGGATCCATTCCGCAAGCCCTCGGGCATCCGTGAGGCTTGCGGAATGGGTTCTCGGGTCAAGCCCGAGAACGACAGGGTCCAGCGGACAAGAAATGCCTCACTTCACCCCGGCGCGCATGAAGCTCTGCACGAACTGGCGCTGGAATAGCAGGAAGGCGACCAGCAGCGGCCCCGCGGTCATCAGGGTGGCGGCGGTGATCACCGACCAGTCGACCCCCTGGTCGGTGGAGGCGAAGACCGACAGGCCGACCGTCAGCGGCCGGGTCTCCACCGAGTTGGTGATGATCAGCGGCCAGATGAAGTTGTTCCAGTGGTGGCTGACCGAGACCAGGCCGTAGGCCAGGTAGGTCGGCGCCGCCAGGGGCACATAGACCTTCCACAGCACCTCCAGGAAGCCCGCCCCTTCCACCCGCGCGGCCTCGTCCAGTTCCTTCGGCACGGTCAGGAAGGTCTGGCGCAGCAGGAAGATGCCGAAGGCCGAGGCCATGTAGGGCAGGCCGATCGCCAGGATCGTGTCCACCAGGCCCAGCGCCCGCATGGTCTGGTAGTTCTGCACGATCAGGATGTCGGGCATGATCATCAGCTGCACCAGCACCAGGACGAAGACCAGGTCGCGGCCGGGAAAGCGGAACCGCGCGAAGGCGAAGGCCGCCAGGGTGCAGAGGATGAACTGCCCCGCCAGGATCAGGGTGACCAGCAGCACCGAGTTCAGGAAATAGCGGGCGAAGGGCGCCGCCTCCCAGGCGCGGGCGAAATTCTCCAGGGTCAGCGGCGCCGTCAGGTCGAAGCGGGTGGCATAGGCGCCCGGATGGAAGGCGGTCCAGACCGCGTAGGCCAGGGGCGCCACCCAGAGCAGCGCCAGCAGCCAGGCGCCCGCCGTGTTCAGTACCCGGTCATAGTCCCAGCCGCCGGCAGCCGCGGAAGGGTGCAGGAGCCGCGCCGTCATCGGTAGTGCACCCGCTTGTCCAGCAGGACGAACTGGCCGATCGCCGCGACACCGAGGATCAGCAGGATCACCACCGTCAGGGTCGAGGCATAGGCCGTGTCCCAGAACCGGAAGGCCGTCTCGTAGACGTAGAACAGCAGCAGGGCGGTGGCATTGTCCGGCCCGCCCTCGGTCATCACGAAGACATGGTCCACCAGCCGGATCGCGTTGATCACCGCATTGACCAGGACGAACAGGGTGGTCGGCATCAAGAGCGGGAACAGCACCCGGCGGAAATAGGTCCAGCGGCCCGCCCCCTCGATCGCCGCGGCCTCCCGCAGGTTCGGCGGCACGGTCTGCAGGGCGGCCAGGTAGAAGATCATGAAGAAGCCGGCCTCCTTCCAGATCGCCACCACGATCAGCGCGTTCAGCGCGGTGGAGGGGTCCCCCAGCCAGTTCCAGCGCGGCAGGCCGAACAGGCCGGTGACCTGGTCGATCAGGCCGAAGCCCGGCGTGTAGAAGAACATCCAGATATTGGCCACCGCGATCAGCGGCAGCACGGTCGGCGTGAAATAGGCCATGCGCAGGAAGGCCCGGCCGCGCAGCCGCTCGTTCACCCAGAGCGCCATGGCCAGGGCCAGCACGATCGACAGCGGGATGGTCAGCAGGGCGTACCAGGCATTGTTGCCCAGCACCTGCCAGAACTGCTCGTCCGCCAGCAGCTTCTCGTAGTTCTCCAGCCCGACGAACTTTGCCGGCCGCCGGCCGCGCGGGGTGGAGAAGAAGCTGTCCCAGACGGTCAGCGCCGCCGGATAGTGGGTGAAGGCGACCAGGAGGATCACCGCCGGGCTGAGGAACAGCCAGGCATAGATCCAGCTGCGGCGGGCGGTCATCGGGATGAGGCCCCGTATCGTCGCGGCCCTCGGGTCAGGCCCGAGGGCGACGGCATGGCTGGTTGAAGCTGCCGCGCCCCCTGCCTCCCCGTCGCCCTCGGCCCCCGAGCCGAGGGCCGCGACGATACAGGGCCACGGACGGGCTCGTTGCTAAGGCGATGGCTCATGCCCGTTGCCCCCGGAAGGTGGGGCCGGCGGCGCGCGCCGCCGGCCCCGGCCTTCGTCAGTGATAGTCCTTCAGGATCGCGTCGGCCTTTTCCTGCGCTTCCTTCAGCGCAGGGCCCGGCTCGCTGCGGCCGGTGATCGCCGCCTCCAGCGCGTCGTTCAGGATCTGGGTGATCCGCTGGTTCTGGTAGGTGGAGAGCTCCGCCACTGCATGTTGCAGCTGGTCGCGGGCGACCAGGGCCGGCGGGAAGTCCTTGACGTATGCCTTCATCGCCGGGGTCTCCCAGGCATCGGGACGCGGCGCGACATAGCCGGTCGCGATGGTCCACTTCGCCGCCTGCTCCGGCGCGGTGATCCACTTGATGAAGTCCAGCGAGGCCTGCTTCTGTTCCTCGGTGGAGTCCTTGAAGATGTAGAAGTTGCCGCCGCCGGTCGGCGCACCGCGGCGCTCCTTCTTCGGCAGCATCGCGACGCCGAAGGGGAAGGGCGCGTTGTTGCGCACGTTGGTCAGGTTGCCGGTGGTGGTCCACATCATCGCCGTCTCGCCCTCGAAGAAGGCCTTCGGCGTGGTGCCCCACTCGATGATGCCGGGGGCCATCACCTCGTACTTCTTCGACAGGTCGACCAGGAACTGCAGCGCCTCCACGACCTTCGGGTCGTCGAAGTTGGTCTGGTTGCCGGCGTCGTTGGCCAGGATCGCGCCGTTCTCGGTGGTCAGGCCCTGGAACAGCCAGTACGGGAAGCCGGAGGACGGGATGCGCAGGCCCCACTGGGTGACATTGCCGTCCTTGTCGCGCTTCGTCAGCTTCTTGCCGAATGCGACCATCTCGTCCCAGGTCGCCGGCGGCGTCTCGGGGTCCAGGCCGGCCTCCTCGAAGGCGGTCTTGTTCCAGTACAGCACCGGGGTGGAGCGCTGGAACGGGATGCCGTAGGTCTTTCCGCCGGTCCGGCTGTTCTCCATGAACGCCGGGTAGAAGGAGGTCAGCCAGGCCTTCTCCTCCTCGGTCTCGACCAGATCCTCGAAGGCGGCGATCGCGTCTTCCTCCAGCAGGGTGAACATGTCCACCGCCAGGATCACGGAGAGCTGCGGCGGCTGGCCGCCGCGCACAGCGGTCAGGGTCTTCGTGATGGTGTCCTGGTAGCTGCCGGCATAGACCGGGTCGATCTTCACGTCCGGATTGGCGGCCAGGTATTCCTTGGTCAGCCCCTCGATGGTCTCGGCAGCCTTGCCGCCCACGGCCACCGGGAAGAAGAACTGCAGGTCCGTCGCCTGGGCCTTGCCGCCGAAACCGGCGATCCCGAAGGCGAGCGCCGCGGCGAGGGCCCCCGCCCCCAGCCGCCGGCCGAGCAGCTGCTTGCTGGTATGCTTCATCGGTCTGGTTCCTCTCTCCACCCTGTATGGCCGCCGGCGGCGCCGGCGGTCCGCTTGCGCCGGCCGCTCAGCCGGCGCCTCCGCCACAGCCGGTCGCCATCCCGGCGGCCGCGTGGGTCAGTTCGTCCAGCCGTTCGCCGGTATCGGCGTCGAACAGGTGCATCGCCCTGGGCGACCAGCGCAGCTGCAGGACCTGTCCCGCCTGCAGCCGCTGCGCGCCCTGCATCCGCACGGTCAGCCGCTCCGCCCCCAGGCGGCAGTCGACCAGGCTGTCGGCGCCCAGATATTCCAGCCCCTCCACCACCGCGGGCTGGCCGCCTGTGTCCACCGCCGCGATGTCTTCCGGCCGCAGGCCGAGCACCAGCGGCCGCGCCACGGGCAGCCGCAGCAGAGGCCGCTCCAGGCCCCGGATCGCATGGCCGTTCGCCCCAGGTTCCAGCTGGAGAAGGTTCATCGGCGGCGTGCCGATGAAGCGCGCGACGGTCAGGTTGGCGGGGGCGCCGTAGATCGCCTCCGGACCGGCATCCTGGGCAATGCGGCCCTCGTGCAGCAGCACGATCCGGTCGGCCAGGGCGATCGCCTCCGCCTGGTCGTGGGTGACGTACAGCATGGTGATGCCGAGCTTGCGCTGCAGGCTGCGGATCTCCGTCCGCATCTCGTGGCGCAGCTTGGCGTCCAGGTTCGACAGCGGCTCGTCCATCAGGCAGACCGGCTTTTCGGCGATGATCGCCCGCCCCAGCGCGACCCGCTGCTGCTGGCCGCCCGACAGCTGCGCCGGCTTGCGCCCCAGCAGCGCCTCAAGTCCCAGCAGCGCCGCGACCCGGTTCAGCCGCGCCTCGCGCTCCGCCCGGGCGATGCGCCGGACCTTCAGGCCGAACAGGATGTTCTCCGCCACGTTCAGGTGCGGGAACAGGGCATAGGACTGGAACACCATGGCGATGCCGCGCGCCGCCGGCGGCGCGTGGGTCACCTCCTGCCCGGCGATGTGGATGCGGCCGGCGGTGGCCGCGTCGATGCCCGCGACCAGGCGCAGGGTCGTCGACTTGCCGCAGCCCGAGGGTCCCAACAGGACGGTGAAACGGCCGGCCTCGGCGGTGAAGGAGATTCCGTCCAGCGCGGTCGTGTCGCCCCAGCGGCGTACAAGGCCTTCCACCCGGACCTCGCCGCCGGCGGCGGCGTCTGCAGAACGGGACATGGAGGTCATGCCGCGTGCTCCGCATCGTCGGCGACCACCAGCTCGCGTCCGGCGACTGCAAGCTGCCGCGCGATTGCGGGCGGCGGGGCACGGTCGCAGAACACCACGTCCGGGTCGGCGATCAGGCCGCCGCGGACATGGGCCGGCCGGCCGAACTTGCTGTGGTCCAGCACCAGGAAGCTGGTCCGGCAATTGGCGGCGATGGCGGCACGGGCACGGATCTCTTCCTCCGCGAAGTCCAGCAGGCAGCCGTCGCTGTCGACGCCGCCGACGCCGAACAGGCCGATATCGACCTTGTGCGCGGCGAACATCCGCTCCGCCTGTTCGCCCAGCACGTCCCAGCCTTCGGGCCGCAGTCGGCCGCCCGCGATGGTCACCTCCGCATCCGGCAGGCCCATGGCGGTGAGCGCGGCGGCGATGCTGTTGGTGACGATGCGCAGGCCGCGGTGGTGCTGCAGGTGGCGCAGCACGATCTCCGGCGTGGTGCCGATGCTGACCGCGATCGATGCGCCATGCGGGATCCGTGCCGCGGCCAGCCGCGCCACCCGCTGCTTCGCCGCGAACTGCAGGACCCGGCGCTGCTCGATCCCGAGATTGAGGTTGGGCGCCGGCAGCTCCACGCCGCCATGGCGCCGGCGCAGCAGCCCCTGCCGGCAGAGCTCGTTCACGTCGCGGCGGATCGTCTGCTCGGTCAGGGCGAAACGCGCGGCCAGCGCCGCCGTCGACTGGAAGCCCTCGGTGCGGACGATCTCCGCGATCTCGACCTGTCTGGCGGTGAGGGTGCTGGCTTGCAATGGGGGTCCCCGACCTGGTTGCGTCGGGCTTCCCTAAAGGCTGCGTGTTACAGTTCCCCTCCCCATTCGGTGACGATTTTCTGACATTCGAATGTTCGAACGAACATGGCCGGTGCTGGACGGTACAGCTCGAACCCATGTAAGCAGATACTGATATTTTGGCGGCGACCGACCGGGAGCAGCAGGACATGACCGCAGATGAAGGCGGCACGACAGCACCGTCCCGCCCGGCCGCGGCGGCGCGCAGGAAAGGCGAGCGCGCACCAGCGGTCACCCGCGCCGCCCTGCTGGAAGCCGGCATCCAGGAATTCGCCGCCTCCGGCTTCGGCGGCGCGCGCACCGACCGCATCGCGCGCCGGGCCAATTCCAACGAGCGCAGCCTGTACTACTATTTCGGCAGCAAGCAGGGCCTGTACGTCGCCGCGCTGGAGCATCTGTACGAACGCCAGGCGGCGGCGGAGGCGGCGCTGGAACTGGACCGGCTGGACCCGCGCGACGGTCTGCGCCAGCTGATCGCCTTCACCTGGCGCTACTACCAGGACAACCCGGAATTCCTGGGCATGCTGGCGACGGAGAACCTGTACCGCGCGAAGCATCTGCGCGACTCCGAGAAGATCCGCGCCATCGCCTCGCCGAAGATGCGGCTGCTGGAAGGGATCCTGGCCCGCGGCGTGGCCGCCGGGCATTTCCGCCGCGACATCACCGCGACGGACCTGTTCCTGACCTTTTCCGGCCTTCTCTACTTCTACCTGTCCAACCGCTGGACCCTGTCCAGCTATCTGGACCGCGACCTGGACGCAGCCCCCGCCCGCGATGCCTGGCTGACCCATGTCACCCAGCTGACGATGGAGCATGCGTTGCGCCGCTGACCCCCATATCAGTATTTACTTACATAATGCCCGGCATTACACTGAACTGCACAGGTGGCAATGCCGGGAACGCGGCAGCGCCCTACCGGATCGGGAGCATGGAAATGAGCTTTCTCAGGAACGCCTGGTATCCGCTGTGCTGGTCGGCGGAGGTGGGCGAGGGGCTGGCGTCCCACCGCGTGCTGGGCGAGCGGGTGGTCGTCTACCGCAGGACCGACGGTACGATTGCGGCGCTCGAGGATTGCTGCCCGCACAAGTTCCTGCCGCTGTCGATGGGCCGCCGCCATGGCGACCGGATCGAATGCGGCTATCACGGCATGACCTTCGACTGCACCGGCCGCTGCACCAGCATCCCCGGGCAGGAGGTGATCCCCGCCACCGCCGCGGTGCGGTCCTATCCGATGGCGGAGCGGCTGGGCCTGGCCTGGATCTGGATGGGCGCCGCGGAGAAGGCGGACGAGAGCCTGCTGGTCGACCTGCCGCAATACCACGACCCGGCCTGGAAGGCGGTGCACGGCGCCTCCCTCTACAACGCGGCGAACTACCTGAACCTGATCGACAACCTGCTGGACCCCAGCCATGTCACCTTCGTGCATGGCTCCACCCTGGCGACGCCGGGCGGCCGCGACGTGCCGGTGCAGAGCGAGAAGACCGACGCCGGCGTGACGGTCTGGCGCTGGATCCTGGATTCACCGCCAATCCCTGTCTTCGCCAAGACCGGGCATTTCAAGGGCAATGCCGACCGCTGGCACTACTACATGTTCACCCCGCCCTCGAACTGCATCATCGACTTCGGCAGCGGCGAGCCCGGCGCGCTGACGGAAGAGACGCGCAGCCAGGGCCTGCAGATCTATGCCTGCCACTTCATCACCCCGGTGGACGATGAGAACTGCATCGACCACTGGCTGCATGTCCGCAACTTCCGCATCGACGACCCGGTCCTGGACGCGCAGCTGAACGCCGACCTGGCCGGCGCCTTCAACGAGGACAAGGCGATCCTGGAGGCGATCCAGGAACAGGAGCGACGCTACCCGGAGCGCCGCCAGATCCGGCTGGCCATCGACGGCGGGCCGAACCGCATGCGGATGATGATGCGCAAGCTGATCGAGGCGGAGGAACAGGCCGCGGCCGGCACCTCGACCGCCGCCTGAGGGGGGCATCCGTTGACGAAGCCGCCCTTCTCCATCGGCTGCAACGGCCGCGGCGCGCAGGCCTCCTCCATCGACCGGCCGGTCTCCCTGGAGGAGCCGCCGCTGGAGGAACAGTTCCGCCTGGTGGCGGAGACAGGCGTTTTCGATCATTTCGACCGCCTGCCCCTGCCCGACCAGCTGCCGGCCTATCGCGCGCTGGTGGAGCGTCATGCGCTGCCGGTACGCACCGCGAGCTGGTTCTACCGGCTGGGCGAGGACGAGCCGCTGATCGGCCGCAACCTGCAGATCGCGGCCGAAATCGGCGCGACCATGCACAACATGATGATCTTCACACATCATGCCGCGGGGCATGTCGTCACAGACGACGAACTGGTCGACTGCTACCTGCGCAGCTACGACGAAGGTGCAAAGCTGGGGGTGGAGCCCGCCTACGAGCTGCACGTGAACATGTGGAGCGAGGATTTCCGCCGGGTGACCCCGGTGGCGGAGGCGGTGATGCGCCGCGGCGTGCCCTTCAACTATGTCCTCGACTACAGCCACGGCATCTTCAAGATCGGCAATCCGGCGGAGCAGGAGATCTCCGGCGTGCGCGCCGATGTCGAGGCCGGCCGCCTGATCCTGGACCCGTTCGAGCCCGGCAACCTGGTCGACGAATGGCTCGACATGGGCATCGTGCGCTGGCTGCAGGTACGCGCCGCGGTGCCGAACGGGCCGCCGAACATCTGGTCGCTGCACGAACCGGGCCGCGGCCTGGCGGCCCTGCCCGACGACCCGGACCAAGCGGGCAAACCGGGGCGCGGAATCATGTACCCTTTCACCAAGCCGGCGCCGGGCGAATGGCATTCGCCCTGGCACGCCTGGATGCTGGAGCCCTGCAAGGAGGTGGTGCGCAAGGTGCTGCGCCACCACCGCGACACGCCGGACAGCCGGCTGGATTTCGTCACCACCGAAATGATCAACCTGCCCGACTACGGGCACAATGCGCGTTTCTCCCTCATCGGGCAGAACGCCGCCATCGCCGCCTTCGTGCGCGACAGCTGGGCGGAGATCGCCCCGGAAGGCTGATCGTGATGGCAGACGTCAGGCCGGCGCCGGCAGCCGGTAGAGGACGTGCCGGCGCAAGGGACTGCCTTCCGACACCGCCGGATGGTCGAAATCGTCCGCCGGGTCGCGGCTCATGCCCAGTCGCTCCATCACCGCGCGGGACCGGTCGTTGCCGGCGGCGGTGAAGGCGACCACCTCCGGCTCGCCCAGGTCATGGAATGCGAAGTCCAGGGCGGCGCGGGCGGCCTCCGTCGCATAGCCGCGGCCCCAGGCGGCACGCCCCAGCCGCCAGCCGATCTCGATGCAGGGGGTGAAATGCGCCTCGAACCCGGGCCTGTTCAGGCCGACGAAACCGATGAATCCGGACACCGGCTCCTCGGGCGCCGCCACCTCCACCGCCCAGAAGCCCCAGCCCTGCCGCGCGATGCGCCGGCGGATCTCGACGGCCAGATCGTCGCTTTCCGCCCGGTCCAGGCGCGCCGGGAAGTGCCGCATCACCTCCGGATCGGCATTCAGCGCCGCGAAGGGAGCGAAATCCCCCTCCCGCCAGTTGCGCAGCCGAAGCCGCGCGGTCGCGATCTCCGTCACCATCGCCGCCCTACCAGTCCGCGCAATGGCGTTCGGTGCGGCGGTAGCTTTCCTGCGAGTCCAGCAGTTCGTGCTTGGCATCGCCCTGCAGCCACATGTTCGCCAGGACCGGCTGCACGCCGGCCTTCAGCATATCCTGGGCCATCGTCTCCGCCGTTTCGCGATCCGGCGCCAGGAACGGCGTCTTGCTGCGGATCGTATATTCGATCGCGTCGGCGAACGGGCGCCGCGCCTTCAGCACCTCGTTGCGGAAGATCTCCACATGCTTGTGCTCGTGGTTCAGCACCTCCTTGTAGGCGCAGGAGGCGGTGCCGTACTCCGACGCCACATAGACCGTCATGTTCGTGAAGCCGAATACCGCGCTCACCCGGCGGAACTCCACGCAGACGCCTTTCTCCACCTTCCGGAAGCGCAGCTGGGTGTCGAACTGCGACAGGAAGGTCACCGTGGTCAGGCCCACGGTGCCATCCACCCATTCATGATCGTGGTCGATGCGCGGCTCCACCTCGGCCGCGCGACGGGCGATGTCCGGACCGGACAGGGTGAGGTCATGACTCACCGACGGCAGGCGGATCTGAGCGCTGACCAGCGCCTGGGGTGCCGGCCCCGGGCAGGCCGGCCCTTCGGCCGCCGCATCGTCGGGCTTCGCCATCTCCGCCGCCATGGCCGCCCCCTGCAGGCCGGTGGAGGCCGTCAGCGCAAGGGCTGCCGCCCGGAACAGGGCCGAAGCCGGACGAAGCTGGCGGCAGCCGGTCATCGTCAGGCGGCGGCGACCGCCGCCTCCATGCCGCGCGCCACCGACAGCAGGCGCCGGTCCTGCCCGCCGGGCAGCATCAGGTGCAGGCCGACGGCCGGCTCCCCCGGCCGGTGGATCGGCAGGGAGATCGCGCAGCCGTCCAGGAAGTTCATCGACGAGGTGTTGCGCAGCATCAGCACGTTGGTGCGGACATAGGCCTCGTCATCGGCCTCCAGCTCGGCGATCGGCGCCGCGATCGCCGCCGTGGTGGGGCCGATCATGCCGTCGAAATCCGCCATCAGCGCGCCGAAGCTGGCGATCGCCTCGGCCCGGATGCGGAACATGTCCAAGAGCTGTGCCGCGCTCTGCGTGGAGCCGGCCATGATGCGGCCCAGCACATGCCGATAGTACTGGTCCTTGTGCCCGTCCAGCAGCGGCCGGTGCCAGGCATAGGCCTCTGCGGCGACGATGCCGCCGGGTGCCACCTTGCCCGCTTCGACAACCATGTCGAAGGCCGGCACATCGACCTCCTCCAGCACCGCGCCGGCGGCACGCAGGGCGGAGGTGGCGCGCTCGAAAGACGCCGCGACATGCTCGTCCATGCCGTCGAAATGATAGTTGCGCGGCACTGCCAGCCGCAGCCGCGCCGCGGGCTGCAGCGGCGGCGCGGCGGGCTCCGGCCGGCCGTCCAGCACCGCGTCGAACAGCGCGGCACAGGTGACGCTGTTCGCCAGCGGGCCGACCGAATCCATGGTCTTCGACAGCGGCACCATGCCCTCCACGGGGATCCGCCCGACCGTCGACTTCAAGCCGACCGTGCCGCAATGTGCCGCCGGGATCCGGCAGGAGCCGCCGGTATCCGTTCCCAGCGCGGCCACCGCCATGCCGTCCGCTACCGCGACCCCGCTGCCGGAGGAGGAGCCGCCGGGGATCCGCCGGGTCTGCCGGTCCCAGGGGCTGGCCGGGGTGCCGTAATGCGGATTGATGCCCAGGCCGGAATAGGCCCATTCGGTCATGTTGGTGCGGCCGACGATGACGAAGCCGGCCTGTTCCAGGCGCGCGACTGCGGGCGCGGTGCGCTCCGCCGGCGGCCGCTGCGCGAAGATCGGGCTGCCGGCGCGGGTTACCTCGCCACGGATGTCGGCCAGGTCCTTGATGGCGATCGGGATGCCGGCGAAGGGCGGCAGCGGCAGGCCGTCGCGGCGGGCCTGGTCGATCCAGGCGGCGACCTTGCGGGCGCGCTCGTTCGCCACCGACAGGAAAGCCTTGTCCCCTTCCCCATCCAGGTCGCCGATCCGCGCCAGGCAGGTCTCCACCAGGCGGGTCGCCGTCTCCCTGCCCGCCGCCAGGTCCTGCGCCAGGCCCTCGATCGTCCAGCGCCCCTCGATCCGTCCCGCCCCGCCGTCGCTCACTTCGTTCTCCCCCTGTCCAGAATGCCGGTTGCCGGCTGCCGATCCGTCGCATTGCCGCGTCCGGCGGCCCAGAACGACAACGGGCGGCGCGATCGCTCGCGCCGCCCGCAGCGTAAACGAGATGCGACGGGCGGCAAGATGCCGCCCGCGCCCCGGATCAGGACTTCTTCTTGTCGGTATAGACCAGCGGTACCGCGGCCTCGGGGCCCAGGCAACGGAAGGTCAGGCTCTCTTCCAGGTAGAGCTCGACCTTCTTGTCGTCATGGCCCCAATAGCCGATGGAGATGTCGCGCCCGATCGACAGTTCGAAATCGCCGCCGCGCATGCTCATCACCACCGCGCCATCGACCGCCGGCGCCCAGACGATCGGCCCGTCCACCAGCTGCTTGACGTGCTGCAGGATCGGATAGCCGGCGCCGGTCACCGTCTTGGTCAGGCCGGCATAGCAGCGCGGCCCCAGGGCAATGCCGTACGGGCCGGAAACGCCGGCGTCGCGCAGCTTCTGCAGCGCCTCCACCACCGTCGCCGGATATTTCGTGAAATCGCTGGACAGCGACAGGGTCGCGTCCTTCGCCGCGGTCATGATGCCCTCGATCTGGCCCGCCGGATAGCCGGCGAAGATCGCCCGGTCCTCGGCCTGCGACAGCGCGGTGGCCGCCTTCACCACCGGGTCCAGGTCGGCATCCTTCGCGCCGCGCTCGATCGCCTCGATCTCCTCGCGATCGAGGACGAACGGCACCCGCAGCTCCACCAGCGGCAGGGAGCGGCGCACCGCGGCCTCCACCCCGTCGGCGGGCCTGGCCCGCAGCTTCTCGGTACGGCCCAGGTCCAGGGCCGAGGTGTTCCAGCCCAGCGGACCGTTGAAATCGACCAGCTTGCGGCCGGCCAGGCGGAGCTTCAGGACCTCGGTCGCCTCGCCGTCGATCTCTTCCCAGACCTCGGCGGAGAACGGCGCGCGTTCGCGTTGCAGGTCGTTCATGGCGCTCACTCCTTCAGACTTCCGATTCCCAGCGACCCGGTCGGCGTGTCGGCCTTGCCGCCCCCGCCGCCGCCGGTTGCCGCCTCTTCCGCCGCGACGATCTTGCCTTCGGAATTGAGGTAGGTGCCCAGTTCCTCGTCGAACTTCGGCACCCGGCGCCGCAGCCATTCCAGGACCATGGCGGCATGCTCGATCTCCTCGTCGCGGTTATGCGCGAGGATCTCCTTCAGTTCCGGATCGCTGGCGCCGTCTACCCGCTGCTGGTACCAGTCCACCGCCTCAAGCTCTTCCATCAGAGACACGATGGCACGGTGGCGGTCGCGGGTTTCGGGCGTCAGGTCGTCGAAGCGTTCGTGCAACCCTTCGCTTGCCATGCTCCCCTCTCCTTAGATCCATTCCAAACGAGTATGTAGGCGCGGGCCGGCAAAGCGCCAAGGCCTGCGCCGATGATCGGACCGGGTTCCGGTAGCCCCGGGCCCCTTCGACCGGGCGGCCGTCCCGGTGTTATATGCATCAGCGTTATATGCATTTGTGCCGCCCGGCGCGACAGCCCGCGGTCGAAGCGAAGCGGAGACCGGGTAACGCCGGCCAGAGGCAACAGTTCCGCGGCATGCGCCGCAAGGATGAAAGGCACAACGTGTCCGGCGATGAAGAGCCCGATATCAGCCGCCTCTTCGGCAGCGACACTGCCGCCGAGGCGGAGATCGACCTGCGCGGCATGGAGATGATCGAGGCCTTGGAAAAGCTGGGCCAGGGCATCGCCTCCCTGCCGGCCGCGACGGTGCGCGTGCTGATCGATCCCGCCTCGCCCACCAGCGGAGAGACCCTGTTCCAGCCTGTCGGCCGCTACCTGCTGGAGGCGCGCCGGGACGGCGAGGTGCTGGCGATGAGCCCGCTGCAGGCGGCGGACGGGGAGGGCCGGCCGCTGGCCGGCTTTCTCATCCACCTGCCGCGCAGCGGCCCGCCCCTGCACTGACCTTCAGGCATCCGCGCCCGGGCCGCGCGGACCAGTTGCCAGCCGAAACCGGCCGCGCGCCAGGCGCTCGATCCGCCCGTCGCGCTCCAATGCCGCCAGCGCCCGGTAGAGCGCCTCGTGGGTGAGGCCGATCTCGGTCGCCATTTCCTTCACCGGCCGGTCCAGGGCAACCGTGTCGCCGTCGGCCTGCAGCGCCAGCCAGGCAGCGGCCCGCTCCGCGGCGCCGCGCATCGACAGGATCTCCGCCCGCGCCCGCAGATCCTGCACCTGGCCCGCCAGGCGGGCAGCGAATCGGGCAGCGAAACCGGGCACTTCCGCGAGCGCCGCCCGTACCGCAGCGGCGGGAACGATCCGCACCTCCACCTCCGTCACCGCCACCGCGTCGCAGTGATAGACGGCCGAGAACACCGCCGCTTCGGCAAAGGTGTCCACCGCCGCGGCCCGGTGGACCACGACTTCGCTGCCGTCGGCGAGCGGCCGCAGCAGACGGATCCGGCCGGACAACAGCAGGTACAGGCCGGCACTGTCCGTTCCGGCGCGGAACAGCGTGGCCCCGGCGGAATGGCGCCGCGGGGGAAGGCCGTAGGGCTCCAGGAAGGTCAGGTCCGGCATGATGGACGCTCCGCGCGATATGATCCGGATCATATCTGCAGGCGGGAAAGCGCGACAGGATGCGCTCATTCCCTCCCGGGACCCGACACGAAGGAGCCAACCATGCCCGAGCTTCGCGCCCTGTTCGGCACCGCCGCGCTGACCCTGATCCTCGCCGCAACAGGCGCGGCGGCGCAGGACCAGCACGGCCAGGACCAGCATCGGCACCAGCATTCCCAGCATCAGGACAGCGCCCGCCAGGGCGGGCATGCGATGCCCGCCGCGCCGGGCGACCGGCCCGCCATCGCGCCGCCGCGCGAGGCGGGCCAGGGCGCCTTTGCCGCCCTGGCGGAAATCGTCGCCATGCTGGAGGCGGACCCGACGACCGACTGGAGCCGGGTCGACCTGGATGCGCTGCGGCAGCATCTGGTCGACATGAACGCCCTGATGCTGCACGCCGAAGCGGTGGCGGAGCGGCTTCCGGACGGCCTGCGGATGCGGGTCGGCGGCAGCGGCGCGGCGGGCGCGGCGGTGCGCCGGATGGTGCCGGCCCATGCCCGGGAACTGGACAGGATCGCCGGCTGGACGGCCGCCGCCATCGCCGATGGCGATGAGATCGTCCTGACGGTCAGTGCCACGGAACCCGGGGAGGTGGCACGCATTCAGGGGCTCGGCTTCTTCGGGCTGATGGCCACCGGCGCCCATCACCAGGCCCATCATCTGGCCGTGGCCCGCGGCGAAGGTATGCACGCGCACTGACGGCGGTCATGTCGTGCCGGGATGACGATGTGGTGAAATGACAAGCCGGCCGGCCGCCGCTAGCGTCAGCGGCATGACGCACAGGGGCGGCAGCAACAGGGGCGGCAGCAGCGGTTCGGGCGGGTCGCGCTTCGGCGCGGCGACCTTGCTGGCCGCCATGCTGTGCCTGCTGCTGGCCCTGGCGCCCGGATCGCGAGCCGCCGCTGCGGTGGCATTCGCACCCGCCGATGGCGGCGCCCGGATCGCCGGCCCGGCTGGCGATACCGGCAGCCGCAACTGCGGAATGGCACACGGAACGTTCGCCGGCAGCGGCGGCGAATGCTGCGCTGCCGCCTGCCATGCCGCCACCCTGACCGATCCGCCGGCGATGGCCGCCGCCCCCGCCCGCCCGGCCGCCGCGCCGCCGCACCGCCTGCCGGTCGGCAATCCCCGCACACCGCCGCATCCGCCGCCCAAGGCCTGATCCGCCCGTCCCGCCGGTGGACGCCTGTCCGCCGCCCGATTTCCCGGTACGAACGGATCGAACGCATGAGAGTCCAGATGCCTGCAGCCGCCCTTGCCGCGATGCTGCTTTCCGCCCCCCTGCTCACCCTTTCCCAGCTGCCCGCTCTTTCCCTGCTGCCCGCACTTTCCCTGCTGCCCGCACTTTCCCTGCTGACCGTGCGGTCCGCTGCGGCCGAGACCGGGATCCGACTGACACCGGACGATCCCGCTGCCGTCGCCCGCGGCAAGGCGGTCTACGCGGAGGCCTGCGCCAGCTGCCATGGCGTCGACCTGGAGGGCCAGGAGAACTGGCGCCGCCGCCGGCCGGACGGCCGCCTGCCGGCACCGCCGCATGACGAGAGCGGCCATACCTGGCACCATCCAGACGCCCAGCTTTTCGCCCTGACGAAGCAGGGCCCCGCCGCCCTGGTCGGCGGCGGCTACCAGAGCGACATGCCGGGCTATGACGGGGTCCTGACCGACCGCCAGATCCTGGACGTGCTGTCCTACATCAAGAGCACCTGGCCGGAGCGGGTGCGGCAGCAGCACGACCGCATCAACGCGGCTGCGGCGGGCGGCGACTGACCGGCGGGCGGGCCGGCATCTTTGCTGCAGGCCCGACCGGCCTCAGCCGGTTTCCGCCACCGGGTCCGCCACCGGGTCCGCCACGGGGCCCGGCTGCGCCGGCAGGCCGACCACCGGCGAGGCGAGGATGATCGCCGCCTGCGCCGCAAAGATCGCCACTGTCGCCATCAGGCAGGCCTCCACGCCGTAGAGGCCGCCGACGAGCGCCCCCAGGCCGGCGCCGATCGGCCGCGCGCCGAAGGCCAGGACGTTGAGTGCCGATGCCCGGCCCAGCAGCCGTGCCGGCGTGACCGCCTGGCGCAGGGTCGTGGTGCTGATGATCCACAGGATCGGGCCGGCCCCCAGAAGGAAGAAGGCGAGCGCGGCGACCCAGCCGGCGCCGCTCCAGATGGTCGAGGCAAGCAGAACGGATGCCGCCAGGCCAGATACCGGCCCGACGGCCACCACCCGCCCGAACGGCAGCAGCCGCATGATGCGCGGTGCCAGCAGGGCGCCCAGCACCATGCCTGCGCCCAGCATGGCAAGGGTGAGGCCGGTGCCGGTGGCCGACATGCCCAGATGTCGCACCGCGTAGGGAACGAACACCGCCAGGATCATGTACAGCGCGGTACCGAAGACGAACTGCGTCACGAAGACCGGCATCAGCAGCCGGTGCCGGAAGACGAAGCCCGCGCCTTCCCGCAGATCCTGGAATATCCGCCGGCGCGGGCCCGACGGCGCGCCGGTCTCAGGCAGGCGGCAGAGCGCGCCGACCGCCAGCCCGGCCAGCAGAGTGGCCAGCGCGAAAGCCGCACCGCCACCGGCCCATCCGACCACCGCCCCGCCCACAGCCGGCCCGGCGGTGAAGGCGGCGGTACGCGCGAGTTCGATTCGCGAATTGGCGACGGTCAGCTGCGCCCGCGGCACCAGCTCCGGCACCATCGCCGGCGCTGCCACAGTGAAGACCACGCTGCCGCAGACGCCGACGAAGCCCAGCACCGCCAGCAGCGGCCAGGTCAGGTCGCCCGTCAGGAACAGCGCCAGGATGACGGCGAGCGACAGGAAGCGCAGCACTTCCGCACCGACCATCAGCCGGCGCCGGGAGAGGCGGTCGACCAGCACCCCGGCAGGCAGGGCGAGCAGCAGGAACGGCAGGGTCAGGCCGGTCTGCAGGCTGCCGGTCTCCGCCACCGTCGCGTCGAAGGCGAGCACAGCCACCAGCGGCGCGGCCGCGACCGCAATCTGTTCCGCCGATTGCGCGAACAGATTGCCCCAGGCCAGGGGCGCGAAGCCCGCCCCGCTGCCATCCCCCCCGCTGCCATCCCCGCTGGCCGCTCCGTCCGATCTCTTGCCGTCTGTTGTCGCTGCCATCGCCGCCTCCTGCCTGCCGCCGGATGGCCCTGGCTAACAGGGGGGATGTCGCGGCGCCTCCCGATTCCTGCGGCCGGCAGTCAATCGGCGCGCGTTGACAGGGATGCGGCCGCCGCAGTCGAATTCCCCGTACCGACCGCCCGGAGGACCCGACCATGCCGCGCCACATCGCCTGCCTGACCTTCGACTTCGACACCTGGTCCAGCTTCGCGGTGCGGGGCATGACCACCCCGACGCCGATCTCCCGCGGCGAGTTCGGCCTGGTGGGGGCGAAGCGGATCCTGGCGCTGATGGCGAAGTACGGCATCCGCACCACCTGGTTCGTGCCCGGGATCGTGATCGACACCTATCCGGAGGCCTGTGCGGAGATCGTCGCGGCGGGCCACGAGATCGCCCATCACGGATATACCCACGAGTTGCCGGCGGCGATGGATGCGGAGCGGGAGGAGCGCGAGATGCTCCGCGCGATCGAGTGCATCCGACGCCTGACCGGCCGGGCGCCGCGCGGCTACCGCTCCGCCGCCTGGGACCTCAGCGACGCCACCCTGGACCTGCTGCTGAAACATGGCTTCGACTATGAGAGCAGCATGATGGGCCACGACCACCAGCCCTATTTCGTCCGCCAGGGCGACGTTGTGTCGGCGGACGAGCCGATGCGATTCGGCAAGCAGACCCGGCTGGTGGAGCTGCCGATCTCCTGGAGCCTGGACGACCATCCGCATTTCGAGTTCCTGCGCACCAAGTCCTTCCTGATGCCGGGCCTGCAGGCGGCCGACGGCGTGCTGAAGAACTTCACCGACGACTTCGTCTACATGACCCGGGAGGAAACCGACTGGGGCGCGCTGACCTACACCTTCCACCCCTATGTGGTCGGTCGCGGCCATCGCATGCTGCTGCTGGAACGGCTGATCCTGGCGCTGCAGGAGATGGGCGCCAGCTTCATGGCGATGGAGGACCTGGCCGACGAATGGCTCGGCCGCCAGGACGCCCGCGCCGCGGCGCAGTAGGCGTGCCATGACCGGCAACCGACCGCCCGTCCTGATTTACTGCCCTGGACGGACCGCCACCACCTCGCTCGGTGTCACTTTGACCGATCACGGCGTGGCGAACCTGGTCACCCACAACCTGGACTGGCAGTTCTGGGCGGAGCGGAACCGGCATGCCCTCGGGCCGCAGCCGAAGCCCGGGCAGCTCAACGGCATCGCCTACGAGTTGCAGCGCATGCGGCAAGCCGAGATGGCGCTGGCGGAAAGCCGAAACGGGCGGGTGCCGCCGATCAAGATCGTGACCGCGGTCCGCTTTCCCTACAACCACTTCTTCTCGGTCATTGCCTATATGGCACCCCACCAGTTCGACGCGCTGCAGCGGGCAGGCCTAGCCTCGAGCACGGACGGCGGCCTGGCCGTCGACGCCGATGGATATCTCGCCCTGTTGGAAGAGGCTGCCGCCCGTTTCTGCCGCAGCCTGGCGACCGATCCGGAGATCCTCATCCGGGCCGATACCGGCGACGGCTATCGCCCGCCCCTCGATCCGCGCGACGAGATCCGGAATTTCGCGCTGTTCTACATTCAGTACATGCAGACCTGGCTGCGTCGGGAGTTCCAGGCCGTGCTCGGAATCGACCTGCTGCGGGACCGTCCGATGGCGTCCGGCCACGGCGCGTGGATCTACGACACGGTCCATGCCCAGGTCCTGCTGCTCAAGATCGACGAGCCGGCTCTCGATTTCGGCGGCTGGCTCGGCTCGTTCCTGCAAGTTGACGGGCTGGAAATGCGGCGCGAGAACCAGTCGGCGGACAGGCATCCCGGCTTCCACGGCCTTGTGATGAGCCTCAAGGAACGTTTCGGATACAAGGCCGCTCTTCTCGGTCACTATCGCGCGGATCCCCTGCTGCAACTCCTGTACCCGGACGAGACGCAGCCTTGACGCGCCGCTGCCGGCAGCGGTTCAGAGCGGCTCCACCTTCTTGATCTTCAGGAAATAGGGCGGCCGGTCGTAGTGCTGCTCGCGGAAATAGTCCGTCTCGCTGACCCACTTGTCGGGCTCGCCGTCGCGGTCGGCCGCGCAACGCGCCGCCACCGCCGCTTCCTCATGCTCCGGGCCGTATTCGGTCCAGCGGAAGGTGCTGTCGACGAAGGAGGTCTTGCCGGCTGCGTTGTAGTGCAGGTGCGGCTCGTCCACCGCCTCCACCCCCTTGGCGCCCGGCAGCGCCTCGTGCGGCGAGTTCTGGCGCGACCAGACGAAGCAGGCGGTGCCGGTCTCGAAGACCAGCTCCTGCGGCTGCTCGACATAGGCGCCGTCCTTCTGGAAATAGACTCCCACGGTGATCCGCATCGGGGCTGCGGTTTCTGCCGCGGTCGCGGTACCGGCGAGCGGCAGGCCGGCCAGGAGGAGCGCTGCCAGTAGGCGGTGGGCTGCAGTCATGGGCGGATCCTCCGGCAACGGGTACGGCTTCGCTTGGCCACCGATCCTGGCAGGTTCACGGCGAAGGCGGAATCCGTGCCATAATATGAGAATGTCATCCCAGGCCTTGAGCCTGGGATCCATTCCACCGGCTTCGAGGTACGTCACAGCTTGCGGAATGGGTTCTCGGGTCGAGCCCGACAACGACGGGCTTCCACCTGTTTCGGCAACTCTCCAGCCGCCAGGGTGCCGGAGGTCGTCCCGTGACGCCCTATTCCGCCGCCCGCAGGTCCGCCCGGCGCTTCTCCGTCGCCGCCGCATCCACCGCCAGGCTGTCGTCGTCGGCAGAACCCGTCAGCACCACGCCGTAGATCTCGGTCGCCGCCTTCGCGCTGATCCAGCGTTCCAGCACGTCCTCGCAGACGGAAGCCGGGTCGCGGTCCAGCGGGCTGCCATAGCCGCCGCCGCCATTGTCGCGGCCCATCACATATTCGCCGGGCTGCAGTTCGATGATTGCCACGTTGGGCTGCTTCTCGCGCTTGCCGCCGGGAAGGATCTTCCAGGTCTCGGCGGCCGCGCCCGGCAGGCCGCCCAGCACCCCCTTCGGCGGGTTGTGCTGGCCGTCCGACGGCACGACGACCGTCATCGGCCGCTTCTTGGTGCCGTAGACCACCTCCGAGCCCGGCGCGCCGCGATGGCGGCCGGCACCGCCGGTGTCGGGCATCAGCCGCTGCGAGCGGATGTCGAGCGGATGCTTGATCTCGTCCAGTTCGATGCTGTCGCGATAGATCAGGCCGGAGCAGCAGGGCAGCAGGTAGGTCACCCAGCCGTCCGCCGCCGGCCCGCCAGGGCCGCCATTGGTGCCCAGGAACAGCTGGTTGATGTAGGGGGCATCGTTGCGGCGGAAATCCTCGCCCGACACGACCGCATTGGCGGCGCCGATGGAATTGCCGCCCTCGGCCAGGCCATAGCCCTCGCCGAACTTGGCGAAGGCCGACTGGGTGACGTTGATCAGCCGGTCCGCCAGGTTGGTCGTCGCCATCGAGCAGGAATGCGGGAATTCCGGGATGCCGACGACGCAGTTCTCCCGCAAGCGGATGTCGATGCGCCGGAGCGAGCCGGAGTTCTGCGGCACGTCCCAGTCGACGCAGTTGAAGACCCCGGTGACGGTGTTGTTCACCGCGCAGGCCTCCGACTGGTTCAGGCCGCAATCCAGGCAGTCCGGATTGTCCCGCAGATCGACGGTGATCTTCGCCGCCTCGGGATCGACGGTCAGCACCGCCTTCACCGGGATGCCGCCCGGCACCGCCGGGGTCGGGTCGTGCGCGGTATGGTTCTCCACCGTGCCGGCGGGCAGCTTCTCGATCGCGCTGACCATGCGGCGCTCGGAATAGTCGAACCATTCCTCCACGAAGCGCTTCACCATGTCGGCGCCGTAATGGGCGGTGAAGTCCTGCAGCCGGCGCTCGCCGGTGCGGGCGGAGCCGATCATTGCCAGATAGTCGCCATACCACTGGTCGGCGATGCGGATCCGCCGCCGGCACATCCGGATCACGTCCGCGATGTCCTGATAATCCTCCTGCACCTTCACGCAGGGGAAGACCAGCGCGCCCTCGGCATAGATGTCGCGTGCCTCGGCATAGTAGGTGGTCGGGATCGCATTGCCGATATCCGCCTGGTGCGCCTTGGCACTGGCGGTGAACAGGTGCTGCCCCTCGCCGAACACCGGCACCAGGATGGTGTGGTCGGCGGCATGGGTATTGCCCATGTAGACGTCGTTGTGCAGGTAGGCATCGCCTTCCTTCACCTGGTGCAGCTGCGTCATCGAGGCGGCCTGCAGATGCGCGCCGAAGATATGCACCGGCAGCCCTTCGGCGATCGACAGCAGGCGGTTGTCGCCGGTCACGATCGAGCAGGAGAAGTCGCGCGCCTGGTTGATCACGGCGGAGCGGCCGGCGCGCAGCATGGTGTTCGACATGTCGCGCACGATCGCGTCCAGCCGGTTCGCCATCACCGCCATGGTGACCCCGTCCAGCGGGCCCTTGCTCAGGGCAGGCGCCGCCGGCTCTGCCGCTTCCGCCGCCGCTTCCAGCGGGTGCAGGACATAGCTGCCATGGGCGGAGAGTTCCGCCCGCATGCCGGGATAGACGACGACCGTCGTGGTCGGTTCCTCGATCACGGCCGGGCCGGCGATCTGCGCGCCGGGCTGCAGGTCCTTGCCCAGATAGACCGGCATCTCCACCGCGCCGGTGGCGGCGAAATAACCCTGCCGCCGGCGATGCGGCTCCGCCTCGAAGGCGGTGGCGCCGGGCTTCGCCGCCGGCTTGGGCGTCTTCAGCTGGGCCGCGAAGCGCAGCTTCCAGTTCAGGCACTCGACGGTGGCCCCCGGTTCCTTCACCGAGAAGACGCGCTCATGCGCCGCGTGGAACGCCTCCTCCAGCGCCTTCACGTCCTCCGGCCCCTCGAAGCGGCCCTTGGGCAGCGCCACCTCCAGCTCCCAGACCTGGTAGAGATAGCGGGCCTCCACGCTGTAGGTCAGGCTGTAGTCGGTGACCCCGCGCGCCTTCACCGCCTCGGCGAAGCCCGCGATCTCATCGTCCAGGCCGGCCAGCACCGCATTGGCACCTTCAAAGTCGAAGGCATCGGTGCGGGCGACGAAGGTGCCGGTATGCTCGAAGACGATGTCGGAATACTGCGCGCCGCAGGCCGACAGGGCGGAGGCGGTGCGCGGCAGCACCACCTTCGCGCAGCCCAGTTCGCGCGCGATCGGCATGATGTTGAAGCCGCAGGAGCCGCCGCCTGCGACAATCGCGCTTTCCTTCGGGTCGATGCCCTGGTTGACGGTGATCTCCTCGATCGCCTTCACCATATGCTCGTTGGCGACCGCCAGGATGCCGGCGGCGGCCTGCTCCACCCCCTGCCCCAGCTGCGCTGCCAGGCCGCCGACCGCCTTGCGCGCCGCGTCGAGGTCCAGGGTCATGCGGCCGCCCAGGAAGTAGTCGGGGTCCAGATAGCCCAGCACGGCGGCGGCGTCGGTCACCGTCGGTTCCGTGCCGCCCTGGCCGTAGCAGGCCGGGCCGGGCATCGCACCGGCGGAATGCGGCCCGACACGCAGCAGGCCGCCGGAATCGATCCAGGCGATGGAGCCGCCGCCGGCGCCGATGGAGCGCACGTCGACCGAGGACATGCCCAGGCATTCGCCCTGGTAGCGCGGTCCCAGCCAGGTTTCGCGGGTGAACTTCACCTCGCCGCCCTGCACCAGGGAGACGTCGAAGGTGGTGCCGCCGGCATCGCAGACGATGATCGACTGGCCCATATCCTCCGCATCGGCGTAGGTCAGGCCGGCGACCGGCGCCATCGCCGGCCCCGACTTGGTCAGGAAGATCGGCCGGTTGGCGACATCCTCGACATGCATCACGCCGCCGAAGGAGGTGGAGATCAGCAGTTCGCCACCATAGCCGGCGGCCCGCAGGTCGGCCTCCATCTGCTCCAGGTGGCGGCGCATCAGCGGCCCCAGGGAGGCGTCGATGGCGGTCGCCGAGGCGCGGCGATATTCCCGGATCACCGGGTTCAGGCGATGCGACAGGGTATAGGCGGTCCCCGGCATGACCTCCTCGATCAGTTCGCCCACCCGTGCCTCGTGCGCCGGGTTCATCACCGACCAGAGGAAACAGACGGCAACGGCTTCGAAGCCGCGCGCCTTCAGCCCCTCCAGGATGCGGCGCACCGCATCCTCGTCCAGCGGGGTGTCGACCTCGCCCTCGGAGGAGATGCGCTCCGGCACCTCGAAGGTGTAGCGGCGCGGGATATAGGGCTTCGGATAGGGCACGTCCCAGCGATGGGCGTGGAAGCGCCCGCCCTCCTTCAGCACCAGCACGTCGGGGAAGCCCTCGGTCACCAGCAGGGCGGTCTTCGCCACCTTGCGCTCCACGATGGCATTGGTGGCCCGCGTGGTGCCGTAGACGAACAGGTCCGCATCGGCCAGCAGCGCGGCCCGGTCCAGGCCCATCTCGGACGCCACATTGTCCAGCGCGGCACCCATGCCGTCGAAGATCCGGTCCGGCGTGGTCAGGGACTTGCCGATCCGCAAGTGCCCCTCCCCATCGGCGACCACCACGTCGGTGAAGGTGCCGCCGGTGTCGACCGAGATCCGAAACGCCATATGCTTGTCCTCCTGAGATCCGGAGCCGGGCAGTGCCACATCGCGAAGGCGCCTGCCCGAACGGACGTTCAGCTTATCCCCGCCGCGATCCGCGGCAATCGCGAGTGCGCAGATGCACAACGAACCGTTCGCGCTGCTGCAGCAGGCCGTCGCGCTTCACCAGAGGGGCGAGCGCCGCCGCGCGATCCCGCTCTACGAACAGGTCCTGGCGCAGGAGCCCGACAATGGCTGGGCCCTGTTCTTCCGCGGCGTGGCGGCGGAGGAGGAGGAGCTGTTCGCCGCCGCGGAGGGCTTCTATGCGCGGGCCGCGGCGGCGGGCTTCGGCGAGCCGGAGCTGCTGATCGCGCAGGGCGGCCTGGCGATGAAGCAGGCACAGTGGGCGGAGGCGGTGCGGCACTACGAGAATGCGCTGCGCGTCGCGCCGGAGATCGCCGCCCTGTGGCACAATCTGGGGCTGGCGCTGAAGCGCCTGGACCGGCTGTCGGAGGCGCGCATGGTCTGGGCCGAGAGCCTGCGGCTGCGCCGCGGCTGCCCGGCCGATCCTTCCGCGATTCTCGACGCCGACGAGCGGCGGGCCCTGCGCCGCGCCAACGGGCCGAAGATCGCCCACGACCTGGCGCAGCTGCGCTGGCTGCGCGCGGAGCGGGTCGCCGGGCCGGAGGTAGAGCCAGCCATCGCGGCCCTGACGGCGCTGGCGGCGCGGGTTCCGGAAGCCGACTCCCGCCTGCGGGAACTGACGGATGCCGAGCTCGGGGCCGCCGCCGGCATCTTCAACCGGCTGGCCTTCCTGGCCGACGGCCGCGCGGTCGAGGACTCGCCCCTCGTCTCCGGGGCGGTGGCGGCCCTGGCGACCGCCGACAGCACCGCACCGGAGGACGGCCCGATCGTGATCGACGACCTCCTCGCCCCGGCGGCGCTGTCGCGCCTGCAGCGCTTCCTGCGGGAGAGCACGATCTGGTTCGAGGCGAAGGACCATGGCGGCCATGTCGGCGCCTATCTGGAGGAAGGCCTGGCACAGCCCCTGCTGCTGCAGCTGGCGGAAGCGCTGCAGGCGGCCCTGCCCCGCCGGCTCGGCCATCTGCGGCTGGCGCAGCTCTGGGGCTACAGCTATGCCGCGGCCGGCAGCGGGACCGACATCCATGCCGATGCGGGGACGGTCAGCGCCAATCTGTGGCTCACCCCGACGGAAGCCTGCCGGCAGGGCGGCGGGCTGCAGCTCTACGATGCACGGGTGCCGTCGGACTGGCGCTTCGAGGAGGTCAACGGGCCGGCGGAACGGCTGCGCAGCTGGCTGGCGGAGGCCGCGCCGGCGGCCCGGACGATCGCCTATCGCGGCAACCGCCTGGTGCTGTTCGACGGCCGCGCACCGCACCGGACGGAGCCCTTCCGCTTCGCCCCCGGCTTCGACAATCGACGCCTCAACCTGACCCTCCTGTTCGATGCCCCCGACAGCGGCCTCGCCGCCAGCCAGTGGCACTGACCCGAAAAGCCGCACGTTTCTCACAACGGTCCGAAAGATGCGCGGAACAAGCGTCCCCGTAATGCGTTTCACAGGCGTCCCTCAACCACGGAGGATCGAGCCATGAACGGACGCATTCGGAGCCTTGGCGCGTCGGTGGCCCTGGCCGCGCTGCTCGCGGGCGGCCCGGCGCTGGCGGCCGGCGACACCACCACCGCCGACGCGAAGGTAGAGACCCGGACCACGGTCATCACCACCAAGAAGGCGGAGCCGGCCGTGCCCGAGCAGCAGGGCGCGGCGATCACCGACGAGCTGGAAGACGCGGAGGAGACGGTCCGCGGCGCGAAGGCGGCCATCGCGAAGATGAAGGGCAATGCCGAACTCACTGGCCTGATGCAGCGCGCGAAGGGCATCTACATCGTGCCGGAATTCGCCAAGGGCGCCATCGTCGTCGGCGGCTGGGGCGGCGAGGGCGTGCTGCTGACCCGCAATGGCAGCGGCTGGTCCGGCCCGGCCTTCTATGACATCGCCGCCGTCAGCGCCGGTGCGGAGATCGGCTTCACCTCGGGCACCGTCGCCTATCTGCTGCTGAGCGACAGCGCGCTGGACGAGTTCCGCACCGACGAGAGCTTTTCGCTGGGCGCGAATGCGGAGCTGACCGTGGTCGACTTCTCCGCGCAGGCCAAGGCGACCCTTGGCGACAAGGACATCGTCGTCTGGTCGGACACCGAAGGTGCCTATGTCGGTGCCGGCGGCAGCGTCTCGGACATCAACTGGGATGCCGAGGCGAACAATGCCTATTACCGCAAGGACGTGACCGTCCGGCAGATCCTGAACGGCGAGGTGCAGAGCCCGAACATGAGCCTGCAGGACGCCCTGTCGGGCTGACCCTGGCGGGCTGACCCTGGCGGGTTAACCTTGCAGCCGCCGCAAAGCGGCAGTTGCGGAAACGCCCCCGGGCCAGCGGCCCGGGGGCGTTTTCATGTCAGCCGGCCTCAGAGCTTGTCCAGCAGCGCCGGCCACTTGTCGGCCCAGGGCCGCGCCGCCTCGAATGCGGCGGCGGCCTTCAGCACCGTCTCGTCGCCCAGGTGCCGGCCGACGATCTGCAGACCGACCGGCAGGCCGGCGCCGAACTCGCTGTCGGTGGTCCAGCCGGCCGGCACGGTGGCGGCCGGCTGCCCGGTCATGTTCATCGGGAAGGTGAAGGCCAGCCATTTCACCGGATGCACGATCTGTCCGTCGATCTTCTCCGGCCCCTGGGTCAGCAGCGGGAAGGGCGGCACCGCCAGGGTCGGGGTCAGCAGCAGGTCGTAGTTCTGCATCAGCCGCCACATCCTGTTGCAGACCGCCTGCCGGGTGCGATGGGAATTGGTCAGGTCCTCCGCCGTCCATGGCCGCATCAGGAAATCCACCAGGTGCGGCGACATGTGGTGCGCATGGTCCGGCAGCCAGGCCCGCATGCCGGCGAGGTCGGAATTCGACGCCACCAGCGCCCAGAAGTCGTTGTAGGGATCGTCCCAGCCGGGATTGGCCTCCTCCACCGTGCAGCCCAGGTCGCTCTCGAAGACCTTTACCGCCTCGCCCACGATGCGGCGGACATCCGGGTCGACCGGCGCATAGCCCCAGTCGGCACTGTAGGCCACCTTCAGCCCCTTGATGCCGTCCCTGCCCTTCTCCACCGCGCCCATCCAGTCGACATCGCCGCAGGGGATCGACAGCCGGTCGCGCATGTCGGGACCGGTGATCACGGCCAGCATCGCCGCGGAATCGGCGACGGAACGTGACATCGGGCCGATATGCTCGATGGACTCCCAGCTGGAGATGCCGGGGAAGCGCTCGTCGCGGCAACCGGGATAGAGCGGCACCCGGCCCATCGAGGCCTTCACCCCGACCAGGCCGCAATGCGCCGACGGGATCCGGACCGAGCCGCCGCCGTCGGAGCCGATCGCGAACGGCGTCACGCCGGCGGCGACCGAGGCGCCCGAGCCGGCGGACGATCCGCCCGGCGTGCGCTCCAGGTTCCAGGGATTGCGGGTGGTGGGGAAGACCGGGTTGTGGCCGACACCGCTATAGCCGAATTCCGGCACGTTGGTCTTGCCGACGATGATCGCGCCGGCCGCCTTCAGCCGCTCCACGCAGATATCGTCCTCGTCGGGCGTGAAGTCCTTGTAGACCATCGAGCCCTGCACCGTGGGCAGGTCCTTCGTCGCCACCAGGTCCTTGATACCGACCGGCACGCCGGCCAGCGGGCCGACCTCCTCGCCGGCGGCCAGCTTCGCCTCCAGCGCCTTCGCGGTGCTGCGCGCCAGTTCCGGCGCGGCATGGCAGAACGCCTTCAGATGCGGCTCCGTCGCCTCCATCCGCTTCAGGGAGGCCTCCACCACCTCGCTGGGCGAAAGGTCCTTGCTCCGCACCTTGGCGGCGATCTCCACCGCCGTCATGCGATTGATGTCGCTCATGCCTGCCTCCTCTGGCCCGACCGCCGGCCACCCCCCTCGGGCCCGGCCCGGACAGATTAGCGGCGTATGCGGAAAGCATGCCAGAGGCGGGCAGCCGACGCAGAGGCGGCCGCGCCGGACGGCATCGTCGGACAACCGGCGCCAATTGCGCCGCGATTTATTGTCTGAACCACACATCCCGGGGGTGGAGGCTGAATCCCTGCAAAGGTATGCAGGAAATAATACCTTTGTATTTGCCGCATTTTTGTTCGAACGGCACATTTTTGAGCAGTTTTCGACTCTCGCCGATCGATGCCATCAGGATTTCTGGTCGCTTCTGTTGCAGCTGCTGCTGGCACGCCCCTTGCTCCTGCGCGGTCAGGCGGGCGTTTGCACGCCACACAAGCAATGGGACGGAGAAACTTGATGACAGGAACCAGCTTGGCGTCACGCCTTGGGGGACTGGCCGTGGCGGCCGCCCTGGGTGCAGCGACGATCATGCCGGCGGCAGCGGCGGACGACACCATCAAGGTGGGCGTGCTGCACTCGCTGTCCGGCACCATGGCGATCAGCGAGACGACCCTGAAGGACGTCATGGAGATGCTGGTCGCGGAGCAGAACAAGAAGGGTGGCCTGCTGGGCAAGCAGCTGGAGGCGGTGGTGGTCGACCCGGCCTCCGACTGGCCGCTGTTCGCCGAGAAGGCGCGCGAGCTGATCGAGGTGCAGAAGGTCGACGCGGTGTTCGGCTGCTGGACCTCCGTGTCCCGCAAGTCCGTGCTGCCGGTGTTCGAGGAGCTGAACTCGATCCTGTTCTACCCGGTGCAGTACGAGGGCGAGGAAAGCTCCCGCAACATCTTCTACACCGGCGCCGCGCCGAACCAGCAGGCGATCCCCGCCGTCGACTATCTGATGGAGAACGAGGGGGTCGAGCGCTGGGTGCTGGCCGGCACCGACTATGTCTATCCCCGGACCACCAATAAGATTCTTGAGGCCTACCTCAAGTCTCACGGCGTGGCCGAAGAAGACATCATGATCAACTACACGCCGTTCGGTCATTCCGACTGGCAGACCATCGTCGCCGACATCAAGAAGTTCGGCTCCGCCGGCAAGAAGACGGCCGTGGTCTCCACCATCAACGGCGATGCCAACGTGCCGTTCTACAAGGAGCTGGGCAACCAGGGCATCAAGGCGGAGGATATCCCGGTGGTCGCCTTCTCCGTCGGCGAGGAAGAGCTGGCCGGTATCGACACCGCGCCGCTGGTCGGCCACCTGGCCGCCTGGAACTACTTCCAGTCCGTCGAGGCCCCGGCCAATGCGGAGTTCATCCAGGCCTGGCACGACTTCACCAAGAATGCCGACCGGGTGACGAACGACCCGATGGAGGCCCACTACATCGGCTTCAACATGTGGGTGAAGGCGGTCGAGAAGGCCGGCACCACCGATCCGGACGCGGTGATCGACGCCCTGGTCGGCGTGGCGGTGCCGAACCTGACCGGCGGCTATTCGGCGATGATGCCGAACCACCACATCACCAAGCCGGTGCTGATCGGCGAGATCCAGGAGGACGGCCAGTTCTTCACCGTCTGGCAGACCCCCGGCCTGGTCGCGGGCGACGCCTGGTCGAACTACCTGCCGGATTCCAAGGTGCTGATCTCCGATTGGCGGGAGCCGCTGTCCTGCGGCAACTTCAACACCGAGACCGGCAAGTGCGGCGGCAAGGGCTCCTGATCGCACCCCCCGTTTGAGCAGAGCCTGAGCCTTGGGATCGGGGGCCGCCACCCGGCGGCCCCGCATCTCTCCCCCGATCCCCGCCCGGGCCCCGTTCGCGGCCCGGACCGGCCGCGGCCCTTGCCCGCCGGCCCCCGCCCCATCCCCGCCTGACGTACATACTGGGACCAAGCCGGTGCGCTTCCGCCAGATTCCAACCTTCTCCCTGATCGCTGCAGCGCTGCTGGCCCTGCTCTGCCTGGCGCAGCCGGACAAAGCCGCCGCGCAGTCGGACGGCGCGGATGCACAGCTGCAGCCGCTGGTCGCGGCGCTCGGCACCAAGAACCTGCGCGATATCGGCAAGGCGGTCACCGCCCTCGCCGCGACCGGCGACCCCGCCGTAGCACCGGCCCTGCGGGCGCTGAACGACGGTGATCTCTACATCCAGAAGTCCGACGGCGCGGTGGTGATCGGCCGCAGCGCCCAGGGCGGCTATGCCATCAGCGACCCCCTGACGGGTGCGGCGCTGGGCGAGGTTGCCAGGGGCGCCGTCGACAAGATCCGCATCAACAACGCCGTGCGCCGTGCGGTCCGCGCCGCGCTGGGCGGGCTGGACCTGCTGTCCCCCGACCGGGCCCGCCGCCTGGCGGCGGCGCAAGCGGTGTTCGCGGAGAAGGATCCCGAATTCCTGCCCGCCCTCGACGCGGCTCTGGCGAAGGAGAAGGACGCAGGCGTCCGCACGGCCATGGAACGCGCCCGCGCCGCCACCGTGCTGGCCAGCGACGCCGCGCCGGAAGAGAAGCTCGCCGCCATCGACACCGTCGCGGCCCGCGGCGACCGCGACGCCCTGGCCTCGCTGAACATCATCGCGGAAGCGACCGAGGACGAGGCCCTGCGCGCCGCCGCACGCAAGGCCGCCGCCGGCATCGAGACCAACCTGCAGGCCTGGAACGCCGCGCAGAACGTCTGGTACGGGCTGTCGCTCGGCTCCGTCCTGCTGCTGGCCGCGGTCGGGCTGGCCATCACCTTCGGCGTGATGGGCGTGATCAACATGGCGCATGGCGAGATGGTGATGCTGGGCGCCTACACCACCTTCGTCGTCCAATCGGTGCTGCGCGAGATCTCGCCCGGCCTGATCGACGTCTCCCTGATCGTGGCGATCCCCGCCGCCTTCCTGGTCGCGGGTGCCGTCGGCGTGGCGATCGAGCGCGGCATCATCCGCTTCCTCTACGGGCGGCCGCTGGAAACCCTGCTGGCGACCTGGGGCATCTCGCTGATCCTGCAGCAGGCGGTGCGGACCATCTTCGGCCCCACCAACCAGGAGGTCGCCAACCCGTCCTGGATGTCCGGCGCCTTCGAACTCGGTCTCATGACCATCACCTACAACCGACTGTGGATCCTGGTCTTCGCCCTGCTGGTGCTGGCCGCCCTGATGCTGGTGCTGCGGCGCACCCCGATCGGCCTGCAGATGCGCGCGGTGACGCAGAACCGGCGGATGGCGTCGAACATGGGCATCCGCACCGACCGGGTCGACGCGATGACCTTCGGCCTGGGCTCCGGCATCGCCGGCATCGCCGGGGTGGCGCTGTCGCAGATCGACAATGTCAGCCCGAATCTGGGCCAGTCCTACATCATCGACAGCTTCATGGTCGTGGTGTTCGGCGGGGTCGGGAACCTCTGGGGCACCCTGGTCGGCGCGATGACCCTGGGTGTCGCCAACAAGTTCCTGGAACCCTATGCCGGCGCGGTGCTCGGCAAGATCCTGGTGCTGGTCTTCATCATCCTGTTCATCCAGCGACGCCCGCGCGGGCTGTTCGCCCTCAAGGGCCGGGCGGTGGAAGCATGAGCAACGGACAAGACAGCCGGGACAGCTCCATGTCCGATCCCGACATGTCCGGCCGGCTGGAGCGGATGCTGCCGCCGAACCGGCTGCCCGCGGGCGGCCGCGGCAGCGCGCTGGGCCGGGCGCTGGGCGGCCGCGCCTGGATCTTCCTGGCGGTCGTCGCGGCCGTCGCGGTGCTGGTGCCGGTCTTCAACCAGCTGGTGCCGGAAAGCTCCGGCCTGCAGCTGCCGAACTACATCGTCGCCCTGGCCGGCAAGTATCTCTGCTTCGCGCTGTTGGCGGTCGCCGTCGACCTGGTCTGGGGGTTCTGCGGCATCCTCAGCCTGGGCCATGGCGCCTTCTTCGCGCTGGGCGGCTATGCCATGGGCATGTACCTGATGCGCCAGATCGGCACCCGCGGCGTCTATGGCCATCCGGAGCTGCCGGACTTCATGGTGTTCCTGAACTGGCAGGAACTGCCCTGGTTCTGGTACGGCTTCGACAGCTTCTGGTTCGCCGCCCTGATGGTGATCCTGGTGCCCGGCGTGCTGGCCTTCGTGTTCGGCTGGCTGGCCTTCCGCTCGCGGGTGACCGGCGTCTATCTGTCGATCATCACCCAGGCGATGACCTTCGCCCTGCTGCTGGCCTTCTTCCGCAACGAAACAGGCTTCGGCGGCAATAACGGCCTGACCGATTTCAAGGATATCCTGGGCTTCGACCTGCAATCCTCCGGCACGCGGATCGGCCTGTTCATCGCCAGCGCGGTGGCGCTCGCCGCCGGCTACATCATCTGCCGGCTGGTGGTGACCTCGCGGCTGGGGAAGGTGCTGATCGCGGTGCGCGACGCGGAAAGCCGGGTGCGCTTTCTGGGCTACCGGGTGGAGAACTACAAGCTGTTCGTCTGGACCCTGTCGGCCTGCCTGGCCGGCGTGGCGGGCGCCCTCTACGTGCCGCAGGTCGGCATCATCAACCCGTCGGAATTCTCCCCCGCCAATTCCATCGAGATGGTGATCTGGGTCGCCGTCGGCGGCCGCGGCACCCTGTTCGGCGCCGCCCTGGGCGCGGTGCTGGTGAACGGCGGCAAGACGATCTTCACCGGCGCCCTGCCGGAAGCCTGGCTGTTCGTTCTGGGCGGGCTGTTCATCGCCGTCACCCTGTTCCTGCCGCGCGGCATCATGGGCGCCGTCAGTGCCTTCCGCAGGGGCGAGAAGCCGGTGGCGGCAGCCGCCCGGCCGGCGCCGGGCAAGCGTGGCCGCGGCGATGCCGCCGGCCAGGGTGCGCCGCGGACCTTCCCGCCCGACCCCGCACCGGAACCGGGCCGCACGGGCGGAGGGGATTGAGCGATGACCGCCACCGGAACCCTGCTCTACATGGAACGGGTCAGCGTCAGCTTCGACGGCTTCAAGGCGCTGAACGACCTGTCGCTGGCCGTCGCGCCGGGCGAGATGCGGGCCATCATCGGCCCCAACGGCGCCGGCAAGACGACGATGATGGACGTCATCACCGGCAAGACCCGGCCCGATACCGGCTTCGTCCTGTTCGACGAGGTGCACGACCTGAAGGGCATGGACGAGGCGGCGATCGCCAATCTGGGCATCGGCCGCAAGTTCCAGAAGCCCACCGTGTTCGAGAGCCAGTCGGTGGAGGACAATTTCGTCCTGGCCCTGCAGGGCGAACGCGGCGTCTGGCCGAACCTGTTCGGCAGGCCGCGGGCGCGGGAGGCGGAGCGGATCGAGGAACTGCTGGCGCTGACCCGTCTGGCGCCCCATCGCGACACCCTGGCCGGCAGCCTCAGCCATGGCCAGAAGCAGTGGCTGGAGATCGGCATGCTGCTGGCGCAGGACCCGAAGCTGCTGCTGGTCGACGAACCGGCCGCCGGGATGACCGACGCCGAGACGGCGGAGACGGCGGAGCTGCTGAAGCGGATCGCCACGACCCACTCCGTCATCGTGGTCGAGCATGACATGACCTTCATCCGCGCCCTGGGGGTGCGGGTCACCGTGCTGCACGAAGGCTCGGTGCTGGCGGAGGGCTCCCTGGACCATGTCAGCGCCAACGAACGGGTGATCGAGATCTATCTCGGCCGCTGACGACAGGAACCGGAAGACGATGCTTGCGATCAACGACCTCGACCTTCACTACGGCGCCGCGCAGGCGCTCTGGCAGGTCTCGCTCGACGCCGAGCCGGGCCGGGTCACCTGCGTCCTGGGCCGCAACGGCGTGGGCAAGACCAGCCTCTTGCGGGCCATCGTCGGGCAGCAGCCGATCTCGGGCGGCCAGATCGAATGGGAGGGGGAGGATATCTCCCGCCTGAAGCCGTCGGAGCGTGCGCGCCGCGGCATCGGCTATGTGCCGCAGGGCCGCGACATCTTTCCCCTGCTGACCGTACGGGAGAACCTGGAAACCGGCTTCGCGGTGCTGAAGCGCGGCCAGCGCAAGGTGCCGGACGAGGTGTTCGACCTGTTCCCGGTGCTGTCGGACATGCTGGGCCGGCGCGGCGGCGACCTGTCCGGTGGCCAGCAGCAGCAGCTCGCCATCGGCCGCGCCCTGGTGCTGCAGCCGCGGCTGCTGGTGCTGGACGAGCCGACGGAAGGCATCCAGCCCTCGATCATCAAGGATATCGGCCGGGCGATCGGCTATCTGCGCGACAAGGGCACGATGGCGATCCTGCTGGTGGAGCAGTATTTCGAGTTTGCCCGCGACCTGGCCGACAGCTTCGCCGTGATGGACCGCGGCGAGATCGTCATGGCCGGCAGCCGCGAGAGCATGGACGAGCAGGAGGTGCGCAAGCACCTGTCGGTGTGAGCTTCCACCGGCCTGCGCCTGCTGCCACTATGCTGGTTTAGTCTGCACGATCCGGAACCTGCCGATGAACCTGACGCCGCGTGAGAAGGACAAGCTGTTGACCGCCATGGCCGCGATGGTCGCCCGCCGCCGCCTGGAGCGCGGCGTGAAGCTGAACCATCCGGAGGCGATCGCGCTGATCTCCGACTTCGTCACCGAGGGCGCCCGCGACGGCCGCCCCGTCGCCGACCTGATGGAGGCCGGCGCCCATGTGATCACCCGCGACCAGGTGATGCCCGGCGTGGCGGAAATGATCCACGACGTGCAGGTGGAGGCGACCTTCCCCGACGGCACCAAGCTGGTCACCGTCCACCAGCCGATCCGCTGAGGCGGTGATGGCGGCCGCATTGAAGTTTCCGTCGTCCTCGGGCTTGACCCGAGGACCGCGACGGGACGGCGCTGCCGCGCAGCGTCGATGCCAGCGCTATGGGTCCTCGGGTCAAGCCCGAGGACGACGGTACCGATAGAGATCCGGAGCTGTTCATGACCGAGGTCGTTTCAACGATGCTCCCCGGCGAGATCCTGCCCGCCGAGGGCGAGATCGAGCTGAACGCCGGCCAGCCGACCATCACACTGGAGGTGGTGAACAAGGGCGACCGGCCGGTGCAGGTCGGCTCGCACTACCATTTCGCGGAGACCAATGCCGGCCTGCAGTTCGACCGCGAACAGGCGATGGGCATGCGGCTGGACATCCCCGCCGGCACCGCCGTCCGCTTCGAGCCCGGCCAGAGCCGGGAGGTGACCCTGGTGCCCTATCGCGGCAAGCGGCAGGTCTTCGGCTTCAACCAGCGGGTGATGGGCCCGCTCGACAGGAAGGGCTGAACGCATGCCGAGCCGCATCTCCCGCGCCGCCTATGCGGACATGTTCGGCCCCACCACGGGGGACCGTGTCCATCTTGCCGATACCGGCCTGGTCGCCGAGGTGGAGAAGGACTTCACCACCTATGGCGAGGAGGTGAAGTTCGGCGGCGGCAAGGTGATCCGCGACGGCATGGGCCAGTCCCAGGCCAGCCGCGCCAACGGCGCCGTCGACACGGTGATCACCAACGCCCTGGTGATCGACCATTGGGGCATCGTGAAGGCGGATGTGGGCCTGCGCGAGGGCCGCATCGCCGGCATCGGCAAGGCCGGCAACCCGGACGTCCAGCCCGGCGTCGACATCATCGTCGGCCCGTCGACGGAAGCGATCGCCGGCGAGGGCAAGATCCTCACCGCCGGCGGCTTCGACAGCCATATCCACTTCATCTGCCCGCAGCAGATCGAGGAGGCGCTGATGTCCGGCGTCACCACGATGCTGGGCGGCGGCACGGGGCCGGCGACCGGCACCAACGCCACCACCTGCACCCCCGGCCCCTGGCATCTGGGCCGGATGATCCAGGCGGCGGAGGCCTTTCCAGTCAACCTGGCGTTTTCCGGCAAGGGCAATGCCGCCACCCCGGCGGCGCTGGTGGAGCAGATCCTGGGCGGCGCCTGCGCGCTGAAGCTGCACGAGGACTGGGGCACCACGCCGGCGGCGATCGACTGCTGCCTGGAGGTCGCCGACGAGCATGACGTGCAGGTGATGATCCACACCGACACCCTGAACGAGAGCGGCTTCGTGGAGAATTCCATCGCCGCGATCAAGGGGCGGACGATCCACGCCTTCCATACCGAGGGCGCGGGCGGCGGCCATGCGCCGGACATCATCAAGGTCTGCGGCGAGGCGAACGTCCTGCCCTCCTCCACCAATCCGACCCGGCCCTACACGGTGAACACCATCGAGGAGCATCTCGACATGCTCATGGTGTGCCACCACCTGGACCCGCGCATCCCGGAGGACGTCGCCTTCGCCGAGAGCCGGATCCGCGCCCCCACCATCGCGGCGGAGGATATACTCCACGACCTGGGCGCCTTCTCGATCATCGCCTCCGACAGCCAGGCGATGGGCCGGGTGGGCGAGGTGCTGGTGCGCACCTGGCAGACCGCGGCGAAGATGAAGGCGCAGCGCGGGCCGCTGGCCGGCGACAGCGACCGTGCCGACAACAATCGCATCAAGCGCTATATCGCCAAGTACACGATCAACCCGGCGATCGCGCACGGCATGTCGGCCCAGATCGGCTCGATCGAGGTGAGCAAGCGCGCCGACCTGGTGCTCTGGGACCCTATGTTCTTCGGCATCAAGCCGGACATGGTGCTTGTCGGCGGCATGATCGCGGCGGCGGCGATGGGCGATCCCAATGCCTCGATCCCCACGCCGCAGCCGGTGCACTACCGGCCGATGTTCGGCGCCTATGGCCGCGCGCGCACAGCGTCGTCGGTGGTCTTCGTCTCCGCCGCCGCCGCGCAATGGGGCCTGCGCGCCCGGCTCGGCGTGCAGAAGGAGCTGGTGCCGGTCGCCAATACCCGCGGCGGCATCTCCAAGGCGTCGATGATCCACAACGCCGCCACTCCGAAGATCGAGGTCGACCCGCAGACCTACGAGGTCCGCGCCGACGGCGAACTGCTCACCTGCGAACCGGCGACGGTGCTGCCCCTGGCGCAGCGCTACTCGCTGTTCTGAGGGGGGCGGACACCCCATTCGCCGTCACCCTCGGCCTCCGAGGCTACGGCATTCACACAACTCGCCAGCAGACCTGAAGCAGCCTCACAGTCCAACCTATTTCGCCATCGTCCTCGGGCCTGACCCTACGGCATTCCCACATCTCGTCAGGGAGCCAAATCAGCCCTGCGGTCCTCCCTTTCTGCCGTCATCCTCGGCCCCCGAGCCGAGGATCGTGGCAAGGTGGCGAAGCTGCGCGGCCTCCCTGTCCCGTCAGGCCCCTCGGATCAAGCCCGAGCGCGACGGCAGCAGGGAGGCGTGTCGAAGAGAAGAGATATGTGAATCCCGTAGGGCCTGACCCGAGGATCGTGGCAAGGCGGCGAAGCTGCGCGGCGTCCCTGTCCCGTCGTGCCCCTCGGGTCAAGCCCGAGGGCGACGGCAACAGGGAGGCGCGTCGAAGAGAAAAGAGTATGTGAATCCCATAGGCCCCCAAGCCCAAGGATGACGGACAGGGTGGAGGCACAGCCCCGCCTCCTATCCCCAGATCTTCCCCGCCGCCTCGACGATCCGCGCGAGCTTCGCCCGCTCGATCTCCTCGGTGACCGGGTTGCCGGCGACGGTGCTGGCGAAGCCGCATTGCGGGCCCAGCGCCAGCTGGCCGAGGTCGATGTGCCGCGTCGCTTCGTCGGTCCGGCGCTGCAGGGTCTCCACGCTCTCCAGCTCCGGGCTCTTGCTGGAGACCAGGCCCAGCACCACGCCCTTGTCCTTCGGCACATGGCGCAGCGGCTGGAAGTCGCCCGCCCGGTCGGTGTCGTATTCCAGCAGGAAATGGTTCACGTCGGTTTCGCCGAAGAAGCGGCCGGCCACCGATTCGTAGCCGCCCTCCGACAGGTACAGTCCCTTGAAATTGCCGCGGCACATGTGGATGCCGACCGCCACCCCGTCCGGCACGTCGCGCACCGCCGCGTTGATGGCGCCGATATAGAGCCCGACAAGGGCATCGGGATCCTGCCCCACAGCCTTCACCTGGTCGCGGATCGCCGGATCGCAGAGCATGGCGACCGCCACCTCGTCGAACTGCAGGTAGCGGCAGCCGGCGGCGACCAGGTCGGCGATCTCCGCCCGATAGGCCGCCGTCAGGTCGGCGAACAGCGACTCCGCGCTGTCATAGGCCTCGGCCGCGGCGAAGTCGCTGCAGCGGTAGAAGTGCAGGGTCGACGGCGCCGGCAGGGTGATCTTGCCCATCGCCGAGGTCACGCCCTTCACGAAGTCGAACTCGTCGACGGCGAGCGGCTGCACCCGGCGCACCTTCGCCGCGGCATAGGGCGCGGTAAAGTCCTGTTCATGGCCATGTTCGTCGTGGAACCGGAAGATCGCGGGGCGGATCTCCAGCCCCTCCAGCCGCTCCACGAAGCGTCCCCAGTAGGAGCCCCGGCGGAATTCGCCGTCGGTCACCACCTGCAGGCCAGCATCTTCCTGCAGGCGGACAACGGCGCGTATGGCCTCGTCCTGGATATTCTGGAACTCTGCCTCCTCGATATCGCCGGTGCGCCGGCGGCGGAAGGCATCCTTCAAGGCGGGCGGGCGAAGCAGGCTGCCGACATGATCCGCGCGAAAGGGCGGGCGGCCATTGTGTGAAGTCATGGAGCGTTTCCCCCTGCGGTTGCCGGCAAGTCCGGCAAAATTCTATAGCGTTATAGAGAAAGGCTAGCCCCCGGCGATGCGGCAGGCAAGACCAGAAGAAGGCGCAGCGAAGCGCATCGGGCGTCCGCGCGGGCGCCGCCGCCGCGCCGCAGAGATTGCCGACGCGGCAGCGCAGGTCTTTGCCCGACGCGGCTATCACGGCGCGAGCACGCAGGAGATCGCGGACCTGCTGGGCATGCGCCAGGCCAGCCTCTACTACTATTTTCCGTCCAAGGAGGCGGCCCTGGAAGAGGTCTGCCGCATCGGCGTGGAAGGCTTCGTCGAGTCGGCCCTGGCCATCGCCGCAGGCGGGGGCGGACCGGCGGAGAAGCTGACGGCACTGATGACCGCCCATACCCGCCCGGTCGAGACCCGCGCGGACTATGTCCGGGTGTTCCTGAACGAGCGCCGCCACCTGCCGGTGGACAGCCGCCGCCGCATCGGCCGCAAGTCCCGCCGCCTGGAACGGATCTTCGAGGCCGTGCTGAAGGAGGGGGTCGATGCCGGCATCTTCCGCAGCGATACGGAGCCGCGTCTCTGCACCCTGGCCATACTCGGCATGCTCAACGGCGTACCGGCCTGGTATGGCAGGGAGAAGCGCGCCGATGTCGACGGTATCGTGGCGGCGTTCGCCCGCCTCACCCTGGACGGCCTGCTGGCCGCCCCCCGGGAGCGCGGCGCCGGCTAGTCGTCCATCCCCGGCCGGCCCCGCTGGCGCTTCACCTGGCCGCGCTGGGTCTTCGCTTCCAGCCGGCGGCGCTTCGCGCCGAGGCCCGGCTTCGTCGGGACACGAAACTTCTGCCGCGCCGCGGCCTCGCGGAGCAGTTCCGCCAGGCGGTCGAGCGCGTCGCGGCGATTGGCGTCCTGCGTGCGGTGGCGGTTGGCGGTGATGACAATCTCGCCGTCCTTGGTCATCCGGCTGCCGGCGATCCGTTCCAGCCGGTGGCGCACCCGCTCCGGCAGGCTGGGCGAGCGGCGCGCATCGAAACGCAGCTGCACCGCCGTCGCCACCTTGTTGACGTTCTGCCCGCCGGGGCCGCCCGAGCGGATGAAGCTGAGCTCGACTTCCTCCTCGCCGATGGCGAGGTCGGGGGTGACCTGGATCGGTCCGGTCATCGCCGCGCCACCGCCTCGTCCAGGCTTCGCCGTATCGCCGCCAGCTGGCCGGCGAGCCCGGGACTGCTGGCCGGGAACAGGCCGTCCAGCGCCGCCGTGCCGACGGTGAAGCCGGCGGCCCCGGCGCCGATCACGGTGGCGATCCGCGCCGGGCTGTCGATGGAGCCGGCGATGAAGACCGGCTTGGCGACCGCGGCGCAGACTTCGCGCACCAGCCGGTCGGCATCGCCCGCGAAGCGATAGGCCAGAAGGTCGAGACCGGTGACACCGTCGAGCGCGGCCAGCCGTGCGGCATCGGCCACGATCTCCTCCAGGCTGCCGTCCAGCCGGCTGGGATGGCCCACCACCCGGCCGGCGAAGGGCGCGTAGCTGATGCCGCGCCCGGCGATCACCGGCAGCACGACCTCCGGCCGGGTGCCACCCATCAGCACATCGACCTGCAGCTCCAGCGCCGCCTCAGCGGAGCGGCGCTCGCTGGCGGCATCCAGGCTGACCACTTCCAGATAGGCGGTGGCGCCGGCCGCGCGGATCCGCCGGGCCAGCGCGGTCAGCGCGGCGAGCGGCAGGCCGACATCCTTGAAGCCGATATCCTGCACGCCGGCGGCAAGCGCATCCTCCAGGCGCGCCCCGGCATCGGCCACCGTGCGGTCCTGGTTGGTCAGCATGAAGATGAAGGCCGGTGCGGTCGGCTGCATTCCGGTTTTCCTGGCCCCTGGCCGCCGTTCCGGCCCTGTATGACTTGCGCGAAACAGGTCGCTGCGCAACAACCCTGACGCGTCCAGGCTGCCTGATGGCGCCGTCTGCGTCCATGGCGGTGCGCAGTCCGGGCGCCCGGGCCCCGCCTGCTGCGGACAGGAACCTGCCGACGCCCGAACGGTTCCCTATACCGCGGGGCGCAGGAAAGGGAGCGCGATATGCCATCGCAGAGCGCCATTGCCAAGGCCCTGCTGCGGCTGCACGGGCACGGCTTTGCCGAAGAGATCGGGATTCCGCTGCAGCGGAACACGCCCTCGCCCCTGTTCCGCTGGCTCGTGGCCTCGCTGCTGTTCAGCACCCGCATCAGCGCCGGCAAGGCGGTCGCCGCGGCGAAGGCCCTGTCGAAGGCCGGCTGGCGGACGCCCCAGGCGATGGCGGAGGCGTCATGGGCGGACAGGGTCGAGGTGCTGAACCGCGCCGGCTATGCCCGCTATGACGAGAGCACCGCCCGCATGCTCGGCGCGATGGCCCGCCATGTCCTGGACAGCTATCGCGGCGACCTGCGGCGGCTGCGCAAGGCGGCAGGCGAAGACCCGCAGGAGGAACGCCGCCTGCTGCAGGCGTTCAAGGGCATCGGCGATACCGGCGCGGCGATCTTCCTGCGGGAGGTGCAGGCGGTTTGGCCGGAAGCCTATCCCTTCGCCGATCCGAAGGCCCTCTCAACCGCCAGGGCCATGAGCCTGCCGGACGATCCATCCGCCCTCGCCGGGCTGGTGTCGCGCAGCGACTTCCCGCGACTTGTCGCCGCCCTGGTCCGCACCGGGCTGACCGGCGACCGGGACAGGGTGATCGACGCTGCGGCCGGGCGGCCGGGCTGAACCAGCGCAGCAGGCCGCGGGCGGCAAGGGCCACCGCCGTCCGGTTGGCGAGGCCGAGCCCGCGGAGAATGTTGTGGACATGCAGCTTCACGGTCGCGGCGGAGAAGTTCAGACGGGCGGCGATCTCCTTGTTGGAGCAACCCTCCGCCAGGCAGAGAAGCACCTCGCGCTGTCGGACCGTCAGGTGGGCCAGGCCGGCGGGATCCGCGCGGGGACCGTCACCGAGAGCGAGCGGCTGTCCGACAGGGCCGGTGCCATGCGGTTCGCCGACCCGGTAATTCTCTGCGGCAATGCCGACGCAACTCAGCCCGCCGGCGCCGAACAGCGCGTGACGATCCAGGTGACACAGGATCGCCCGCGGTGGTCCCGCCAATCGCCGGAAGCGCAGAAGAACCGGCTCCGGTGGCGGTCCGGCTTCCGCGGCGGCCAGGTGCGCTTCCAGCATCTCCCGCTGATCGGAGACGACGAAATCGCCCAACGGAAGGTCCGACTGCACGCGCACGCCATCCAGCATGACCAGTGCGGCCTGCTTGTTGGCATAGACCACCCTGCGATCGAAGATGAGGAGGATCGGTGCCGGCAGGCGGTTGATGAGTTCGATCAGGCCCTGCTGGCCGTTGAACAGGCAGACCTCGGACGCGTCCCGCGACTGGCTCAGGACATCCGGATCGACATACCGGTTGCCCGCCATCATGAATTGCAGGGCGTCGGCGAAACGGTCCGGGTCGAGCCGCGAGGACAGGATCCCGGTGAGTCCCTGCCGCAGCCATTGTCCGGCCTCCGCCTCGGTGACGATACCGACAGCGGCGATCGCCGCACCGGAGAAACGGGACCGCAACGCACCCACGCCCACCGGTGCCAAACTTCGCAGAAGGTGGTCGGCCATCAGCACAAGCCTCAGTGCAGGGCTCTGATCCGCGATCGACGCAGCCTCGTCCATGTTGCGGGCGGTTCGTACCCGCAACCGGCTCAGCCGTTGGCGCAGCGCGGTCTCTATCGCCAGCAGGTCCATGGCCCGTTCGCTGACGATCAGCACCTCGGCGCCGCCATCGACAGATGAGGCCCCGCCGCCGCCGGACGCCGGCATGCTTCCGAATGCGTTTCCTGGCATTGAATCCCAGTGTCCCGGCTGCCTCCCAATGCGCCAGGATCGTCCTTTTCATTTTATTCTCCTGGAACAGTATCGGCGCACAGGTCCAGGAAAAATACACATTTGGATCGTAGTTCATGACCGGGCTCCAGATCCACCGGTCCAGATATGCGCAACCGGCGCGGGCGACCCGGGGCGCAATTGTCTTCGACCTCGAAACGCGATCTAACCTGCCCCGGGAACCGGCCAAATCGGGAGGAAAGCAATGACCGTCACGTTCTACGACTGCGCCACCGCGCCCAGCCCGCGCCGGGCACGAATCCTGCTGGCGGAGAAGGGCATCGAGGTCGAGACCGTGCAGGTCGACCTGGGCAAGGGGGAACAGCTCTCCGACAGCTTCAAGGCGATCAATCCCGACTGCACCGTGCCGGTGCTGAAGCTGAAGGACGGCACGGTCCTGTCATCCAATGCCGGCATTGCCGCCTGGGCGGAAGCCTACCGGCCGGAGCCGCCGCTGCTGGGCGGTACACCGGCGGAGAAGGGCCTGGTGGCGCACTGGAACGCCAAGGTCGAATTCGACGGCCTGATGGCCGTGGCGGAGACCCTGCGGAACGGCTCGCCGCGGATGAAGGACCGCGCCCTGCCGGGGCCGGAGAACTATGCCCAGATCCCGGAACTGGCGGAGCGCGGCCGCGCCCGGCTGACCCGCTTCATGGCCGACCTCGATGCACAGCTGAAGGGACGGGAGTTCGTCGCCATCGACCAGCTGTCCGTGGCGGATATCACCGCGCTGGTCACCGTCGACTTCGCGAAATGGGTGAAGGTGGTGCCGGATGAGAGCCAGGCCGACCTGTTGCGCTGGCACGCGGCGATGTCGGCACGACCTTCCGCCAAGGCCTGACGGGAGCCGACCGGCATGAGCGAGATCGAGACGACCGAACACCGGGTGCCGTCCACCCTGCCCGGCCTGACCCTCCTGGTGCGCAACAAGCGCCTGCGCGGCCGCGAGGATTTCGGCCCCGGCGGCACCCTGCTCTGCGTCCACGGCGCCACCTATCCCGCCACCGTCACCTTCGACTATCCGGTCGAGGGCCGCTCCTGGCTGGACCTGCTGGCGGCGCAGGGCTTCGATGCCTGGTGCGTCGACCTGCTGGGCTACGGCGGCTCGGACCGGCCTTCCGCGATGGAAGACGATCCGATAGCTGCCGACCCGCTGGTCGACACCGCGCAGGCAGCCGCCGACGTGTCGCAGGTGGTGGACTACATCCTGGCGGAGCGCGGCCTGGGCCGGCTCTGCCTGCTGGGCTATTCCTGGGGCACCGCGATCGGCGGCACGGTCGCCGGCCGCATGCCGGAGAAGATCGCGCGGCTGGTCCTGTACGGCGCACTCTGGCTGGGCGCCGGGCGCCTGGTGCCGCCGGACCAGAAGCTCGGCGCCTACCGCCTGGTCGATGCCGATGCCGCGGCCGCGCGCTGGGTGCAGAACCTCTCCGACCAGCAGATCGAGGCGATCGTGCCCGCCGGCCTGATCCGGGCCTGGGCCGAGGCGGCGGTGGCCAGCGACCCGGCGTCCGCGGCCAAGGATCCACGGGTGCTGCGGGCGCCGACCGGCGTGATCAAGGATGTCCGCGCCCTGCAGCAGGATGGCACCGCAATGTACGATCCCGGGCTGATCCGCTGTCCCACCATGATCGTGGTCGGCGAATGGGACCAGGAGACGACGCCTGCCCAGGGGCGCGAGGTGTTCGACCGTCTGACCGGCGCGGCGGAGCGGCGCTACGTGGTGCTGGGCCGCGGCACCCACACCATGCTGCTGGAGAAGCAGCGCCATCACCTGCAGGCCTGCGTTGCCGGCTTCCTGAAGGAGGGCTGGGAAGGCGCCGCGTGAGTCCGGCGGCGCTTGCCGGACGGCCGCGCTGCGCGGAAACTGCGGCGGCAGGTGCAGCCGGGCGGGGAGGAACGCGGCCATGGCGATGACGATCCAGACCGGCACGGTGCGGGAGCTGCACGACTATGTCGTGACCGGCAACGCCCGCACCCACCGCTCCGATGCCGGCAGCCAGGCGGCGGTGGGGGATGCGGTGCTCGCACCGCTTGCCGAAGCGCTGGAGCGCGACGGCTACGCGGTTCTGCCCGACCTGCTCGACGGCGACCGGGTGGCGGAGATCCGCGCGCAGCTGGCGCCGCATTTCCGCGACGGCGGCGGCCGCAACCTGTTCGAGGGGCTGAAGACCCGGCGGATCTACGGGCTGGTGGAAAAGGCGCCGGCGAGCCATGCCCTGGCGGAGCATCCCCTGGTCCTGGGCCTGCTGGACCGGGTGCTGGAGCCCAACTACCTGCTGTCGCAGCTGCAGGCCATCGACATCCTGCCGGGCGAGGCGACGCAGCCGCTGCATCACGACGACGGCTTCTATCCGGTGCCGCGGCCGCGCCCGCCGCTGGGCGCGGCGACGATCCTGGCACTGGGCGATTTCACGGCGGAGAACGGCGCCACCCGGGTGATTCCCGGCAGCCATCTCTGGGACGGGCGTGAGCCCAGCCCGGAAGAGGCCGCGGCGGCGGTGCCGGTGGCGATGCCGGCGGGTTCGGCGGTGATCTTCCTGGGCACCCTCTGGCATGGCGGCGGCGGCAATGACAGCGGCGCCCCGCGCCTCGCCCTGACGGCGCAGTACTGCGCCCCCTGGTGCCGCCAGCAGGAGAATTACAGCCTCTCCGTCAGCCTGCAGACCGCACGTGCCTGCAGCCCGCACATGCAGCGCCTGCTGGGCTACTCGATCCATGCGCCGTTCATGGGCATGGTCGACGGCATGCATCCCCGCCGCCTGCTGGAAGGCTGAAGCCCGGGCCGCGCACTGCCGCGATCCTGGAACCTGCACGCCATCCGCCCGTTTCCCGGCCAGAGACCAGCCAGGCTGCCGCCCGGCGCGACTGGCCGGCGGCCGGAAAGGAATGGCGATGACCATCGAGAATTTCGACCAGATGTATGTGGCCGAGCTGCAGGAACTGGCGAGCGCGCAGCGCCAGCTGGAAGAGGCGCATGAGCGCATGGCGCAGGCAGCCCGGCATCCTGAGGTAAAGGCGCTGCTGTCCCGCCACCGGGACGAGACGAAGACACAGCGTGAACGCCTGGAAACGGTGCTGCGCGCGCACCGGGCCAGCCCGACGGCCCATACCGACCAGGCGATGCAGGCGCTGATTGGAGAGGCCGACAAGATGCTGGATCAGCTCCAGGGCGACGCCCTGCGCGATGCCGGCCTCGTCGCCTCCGCCCAGAAGATCGCGCACTACGAGATCGCCACCTTCGGCACCGCGGCCGCCCTGGCCGGGCAGCTGCGACTTCCGGAGGAACAGCGAATTCTGCACCAGTGCGTCGAGGAGGAACGGCAGGCCGACCAGGCGCTGAGCCGGCTGGCGATGGTCGACCTCAACCCCGCGGCGGCGGTCGCCGGCTGATCCCCCGCGGGCGCGTCCGCCCCCGGCGCGGGGGGCCGAGGTGTGTGGCGGCGGTCAGGCGGGCGCCCCGATGCCTGCGATCATGTTGCCGATGATGCGCAGCCCCGCACCGGACTCGACGCTCAGGATGCTTTCGGGATGGAATTGCACGGCCCGCACCGGAAGGTCCCGGTGGGCCAGTGCCATGATGACCCCGTCGCCGGTCTCCGCGATCACCGACAGCGCCTTCGGCAGGGTCTTCCGTTCCGCATAGAGGGAATGGTAGCGGGCAGCCTGAATGCAATCGGGCAGGTCGGCGAACAGCGGGTCGGGCTGCAGCCGGATGTCGGCCGGCTTGCCATGCTCAGGCAGCGGCAGCACGCCGAGGCTGCCGCCGTAATATTCCGCGATCCCCTGCAGGCCGAGGCAGACCCCGAACAGCGGCAGGCCGCGCTCCAGCGCCGCGCCGATGGTGGCAGACAGGTCGAAATCCGCCGGCCGGCCGGGGCCGGGCGACAGCATCACCAGGTCGGGCCGCATCTCCGCCAGCGCCGCGCGCGCCAGGTCGGGCCGCAGGGTGGTCACCTCCGCCCCGGTCTGGCGGACATAATCGGCCAGGGTCAGCACGAAGCTGTCCTCGTGATCGACCAGCAGCACCCGGCGGCCGGCGCCCAGCCCCTCGACATTCGGCGCGGCGCGCTGCGGACGGCCGCGCGCCCGCCCCTCCAGCACCGCCAGCAGCGCGGAGACCTTCAGGCGGCATTCGGCATCTTCCGCCTCCGGCTCGGAATCGTAGAGCAGGGTGGCGCCGACCCGGGCTTCCGCGATGCCGTCCTTCAGGCGCAGGGTGCGCAGGGTTAGGCCGGTATTCACGTTGCCGTCGAAACCCAGCATGCCGATGGCACCGCCATACCAGCGGCGGGAGCCCTTCTCGCGGCTCTCGATGAACTGCATCGCGCGGCGCTTGGGCGCGCCGGTCACCGTCACCGCCCAGGCATGGGTCAGGAAGGCGTCCAGCCCGTCCATGCCGGGCCGCAGCCGTCCCTCCACATGGTCGACGGTGTGGATCAGGCGGGAATAGACCTCGATCTGCCGGCGGCCGATCACCTTCACCGAGCCCGGCACGCAGACCCGCGACTTGTCGTTGCGGTCGACATCCGTGCACATCGTCAGCTCCGCCTCGTCCTTGGCGGAATTCAGCAGGGTGCGGATCTGCTCCGCATCCGACACCGCGTCGGCGCCACGGGCGATGGTGCCCGAGATCGGGCAGGTCTCCACCCGCTCGCCGGTCACCCGCACGAACATCTCCGGCGAGGCGGCGACCAGGAACTCGCCGTCGCCCAGGTTCATCAGCGCGCCATAGGGCGATGGATTGCTGAGTTTCAGCTGCTCGAAGATCGCCGACGGCGGCAGCTCGCAGCGGCGATAGAAGGTCTGCGACAGCACGCTCTCGAACATGTCGCCGACCCGGAAGCGCTCCCGCGCCTCGGCCACGGAACTGGCATATTCCCCCTGGCCATGGTCGCCCTGCAGCGCCGGATCGCGGGGCGCCCCCAGTTCCGAGCTGCCGCCGGTGCGTTCGAAGCCCCGTGTCTCGGCACCGTCCACGGCAAACTCGTAGCGGCGGATCACCGCCTGCTGCCGCAGATGGTCGACCACCAGCATCTCGTCGGGGAGGAACAGCACAAGGTCGCGCTGGTCGTCGGGACGCCGGATATGTTCCTCGATCGGATCCCACTGGAAGGCGAGGTCGTAGCCGAAGGCGCCGTACAGGCCGAGATGGCCGTCCTCGGCACTGCGGAACAGGTCGAGGATGCGCCGCAGCAGGGTGAAGACGGTCGGCCGGCGGGTGCGCCCCTCCTCCGTCAGGTCTTCCGCCTGCCCACTGACGCGGAAGCGGCCCTCGCCCAGCACCTCCGCCATCGGCTCGGCGGCGACCGCCCGCTGGATCGCCGGCGCCAGGACCCGCCCGCGCTCGTTCAGCGGCGTGACGGTCAGGATCCTGCCCTTCGCCGTGATCTCCAGCGGCGGATCGGCAAAGCCGAAGTCCCAGCGGGTGTAGCGGTTTGGATATTCGAAGCTGGAGGACAGCACGACGCCACGGGCGCTATCCAGCCTGCGCACCAGCGGGGCCAGGGCGCCGCCATAATCGGCCGCGTAGACGGAAACGGAGACGGCGATGCCGCCGGCCGTGGCGAAGGCGAGCCGCTCGCGCGGCTCGATATGGTCCAGGTCCATCCGGGCGCTCCTGTTCAGGGACCGTCTGACTGCGGCAGCTGACCCCGGTGAACGCGCCCAAAGACAAACGGCCGCCTCACCGGAGGCGGCCGTCGCGGAATATGCACGGGCATCCGCTGCGGCCGCCTAACGGCGCCACCACCAGATGCCTGCGGACTTCCGATTGCAGTTCACGTGCATGTCCATGAGTGTGCGAAGCGGCATCGCACTTGGCAAGCGGAATATCGGTGACCGCGGTCACAGCGAAAGCCGTGCCCGAACACCCTTATGGCACGCCGGCATCGTTCACGCCTGCGCGAGCGGCAATTGTTCGATTGCCGCAGCGCAGCAAAACGGCATCCTTGTGTGCGTCAGACCCCCAACCGACGGTCCGTCCATGTCGATCCTGAACACCCGCGACACCTATGGCCGGGTCGCCCAGTGCCTGCACTGGCTGACCGCGGCCCTCATCCTCACCCTGCTGGCCCTCGGCCTGTGGATGGAGGACCTGCCGCGGGAAACCGCGGCAGAGGTCGACCGGGTGGTCTTCTACTACGGCCTGCACAAGGTCATCGGCATCGCCACCCTGGCCGTGGTCCTGGTCCGCATCGGCTGGGCGATCGCCAATCCGCATCCGGGCCTGCTGAACGCCGGCCGGCGGCTGGAGGCGTTCGCGGCGAGCGCCATCCACTGGGTGCTGTACGGGGCGATCCTCCTGATGCCGGTCAGCGGCTGGCTGTATCACGCCAGCCATGCAGGCTCCGCCCCGATTCTCTGGCCGCCCGGCCTCGACCTGGGTCAGGGCCTGCCCCTGGTGCCGAAGTCGCACGAGCTGTCGCGGTTCTTCGGCGAGCTTCATGCCGCCCTGGCCTGGGTGATCATTGCGGCTATCGTCCTGCATGTCGGCGGCGCCCTGAAGCATGCCGTGATCGACCGGGACGAGACCCTGCGCCGGATGCTGCCCTTCGCGCGGCCGCCGCAGGCGGAGCCGCCGGCGGCACAGCCCCGCCGCCTGCCGCCGCTTGCCGCCGCCGGCCTGCTGTTCGTCGTCATCCTGGCCTTTGCCGGCTGGAGCGCCAGCAGCACGGCGCCGCAAGACGCGGGCGGTGCGCAGCTCGCGGCGGCGGACGGCACAGCGGCTGACGGCAATGCGGCGGACGGTGCGCCGGCAGGCAACTGGATCGTCGACCCGCAGGCCAGCAGCCTCTCCATCCTCGTCCAGCTGATGGGGTCCTCGGTCGGCGGCGCGTTCGGCAGCTGGGAGGCGGATATCCGCTTCGACCCCGACGACCTGCCGGGCAGCCGCGTCGTGGTGACGATCGATACCGCCAGCCTGACCCTCGGCGATGTCAGCGAGCAGGCGACCGGCCCTGCCTATCTGGACAGCGCCGGCCATCCGACCGCCCGTTTCGAGGCCACCACCTTCCGCCGCCTCGCGGAAGGCCGCTACGAGGCCGTGGGCGACCTGACCCTGCGCGGCGTGACGGCGCCCGTCACCCTGCCCTTCGACCTGGCGATCGACGGCGATACCGCACGGATGAACGGTCGTACCCGCCTGGACCGCCTCACCTTCGCCGTGGGGGCGGAGGCCATGCCCGATGATGACACGCTGGGCTTCCCGGTGGACATCGTCGTGGAGGTCACCGCCACCCGCCGCCCGTAGCAGCGGCTGCGCGTGCAGGACCGCGGCCGGCGGAAGATTAACGGATTGGCAGGAGGTCGGCCCTAACCTTCCGGATCAGGGGCCGATCGGCATGGCTGGGGGGCCATCGCCTCCGTATTCGACGAATAGCCAATCGCATCTGCCGGCCCATCGCGGCAGTCTGCCTGAAATTGACCCTGCCGGGCCCGTGCTGGTGCCCGGCTTCGCCGAAGTCCGGACATGATCGATCGCCTGACGCGATATCTGCGCCCAGACCTGCCCCAGCGCACGCGCGACGAGCTGGATATCGAGCGCCTGCTGCAGCTGAACGCGCACCAGCTGATCGCGGCGCTGGCCGGCACCGTCAACCCGATCCTGCTGGTGCTGTCGATCTGGCGGGCGGAGATGGCCGCCTTCCTGCTGGCCTGGTGCGCCTTCGGCATCCTCATCTCGGGCCTGCAGTTCCATTCCTGGCTGCGCCATCGCGGCAAGCCGCGGCCACAGCGCCCGCCCCGGCAGCTGGCCCGCCGCGTGATCCTGCGCGCGATCCTGGGGGGCGGCTATTGGGGGCTGATCGGCGTGGTGATGACGCCGGTGATCACCGACGGCGAGCTGCTGCTGCTCTGCCTGGTGATGTTCGGCATGGGGGTGGGCGGCGCGATGGCGCTGGCCGTGGTGCCGGCGGCCGCGATCGCTTTCCTGCTGATCGCCTACCTGCCGGAGGTGGCGATGATCTACCTGCGCTATCCCGGCACCTCGTTCGAACTCGCCATCCTGGTGGCGAACTTCTTCATCTTCGTCTCACTGGTGGTGCTGCGCATCGACCGCGGCTTCGTCCGCTCCACCGCCAGCGCCGTCGAGAACCGCCGCCTGGCACTGGAGGCGCGCGCCGCCGATGCCGCAAAGTCGCAGTTCATCGCCAATATGAGCCACGAACTGCGCACGCCGCTCAACGCGATCATCGGCTATTCGGAACTGATGGCGCTGGAGATGTTCGGCCCGCTGGGCAGCGACCGCTATCGCGAATATGCCGGCTATATCCAGAATAGCGGCGGTCATCTGCTGTCGATCGTCAACGACATGATCGACATCTCCCGCATCGAGGCCGGGGAACTGTCGCTGGAACGCGAGCCGGTCGACCTGCCGGACCTGCTGCGGGACTGCACCAACCTGTTCGACCGCCGTGCCTCGGAAGGCCGGATCCTGCTGCGCCGCGACCGGATCGACCCGGTCACGATCAATGTCGACCGGCGGGCCATGCGGCAGGTGATGTTCAACCTGCTGTCGAATGCACTGAAGTTCACGCCGGCCGGCGGCAAGGTCACCGTCACCGCAACCGCCGACACGGACGGCGCGGTGAGCCTGGCGGTCAGCGATACCGGAATCGGCATGACCCGCGACGAGATCGGCATCGCCCTCACCCGCTTCGGCAAGGTCGCCAGCGCCCTGGTGTCGAATGCCGGCGGTGCCGGCCTGGGCCTGACCCTGAGCCAGCAATTGCTGGCCATGCATGGCGGCCGCCTGACGATCGAGTCGACCCCCGGCACCGGCACCCGGGTCGAGGTCGAGCTGCCGGCCGGCACGGTGGTTCCGGTAGAGCCTCTGGCGGACGGGCCGGCGGCCGTCGCGAACGGCAATGACTCCGACGCAACCGGCGGCCCGGCCGGAACCGCCACCCTGCCGTCCCAGGCGGCGGAATCCAGGCTGCAGCCGCCGGACGCGGCCGATGCCGGGCGCGGCGCACGCAAGGCCGGCCGCTGAACGCCTTGCGCCGGACGGGCGGCGCTGCCACCCGCCCGGCAGAAGCGGCTATTCGGCCTTCATCGCCTCGACCGAGATCATCACCGCGACCTCGTCGGAGATCGCCGGCGCGAACTTGTCGAGACCGAAATCCGAGCGCTTCAGGGTCGTTTCGGCATCGAAGCCCACCCAGGGCTTGCCCGCCATCGGATGGTTCGCCTGCTTGTTCAGTTCGGCATCCAGCACCACCGGCTTGGTCATGCCGTTCATGGTCAGATTGCCGGTGATCTTCGCGGTCTTTTCGCCGGTGACCTCGACCTTCGTGCTCTCGAAGGAGATCGGCGCCTGCTTGAAGAAGTCCGGGCTCAGGAAATGCGCGGTCCGCTTCTCCCAGCCGGTGATGATGTCGTCGGCCTTGAAGGCGGTGCTGACGGATGACTTCGACGGATCCGCCTCATCCAGCATGATCGTTCCCTCGAAGCCGGAGAACATGCCCCAGGTCGTGGAGAAACCCAGATGCTGGTAGGAGAACAGAACCTGGGAGTGGCTCGAATCGAAGACGTACTTGTCGGCCGACCAGGCGGGCGAGGCCGCCGCCATGGCGAGGCCGGCGGCCAGCAGCAAGATCTTGCGCATAGTCTGATTCCTTTTCGACGTCGGTGGCGCCCAGGCCGTGCCGCCGGGGTCCCCCCTCGGCGCCGGCGCGCCGACCAGAGGTAAGGCAGCCCGGGGGCGCGCTCCAATGCCCATCATCGCCACACACCGGTTTGTGAAGTGTGGCGGCCGGCGCGCCCACTGCCGCCCAAGTGCCGACAATCAAAGGGAAATCCAACGAAACAGATCGTGATTGTCGCAATATTCGGGATAATATTGTTCCGGGTCGACGACGGTCAGCCGGTACGTTCCCGCCATCGCGACAGCCCGCCGGCGAGCGAGGCCACATCATAGCGGCCCAGCCGGTGCATGGTCATGCAGGCCAGTTCGCTGCGCCGGCCGCTCTGGCAGACGAAAAGAAGCGGCCGGTCGCCCGGCAGCCCGCTCCCTTCGGCCGCCAGCCGGTCCAGCGGCAGGTGCAGGGACGGCAGCGGCAGCGGATCGGCGGCCCGTTCGTCGGCGCGACGGACGTCCACCAGGCACAGATCGGGCCGCGCCTCTTCCACCACCCGGATGGCATAGGGCCGGCTGCCCTGTCCCGCGCCGGGATCTGCGGCCATGTTCTTGAAAGAGAAGGCGGTCATCCGCGACAGGTCGGCATTCACCCGCAGCAGCCGCCCCATCACCGTGTCAGGCCGGTCGAGCAGCACCTTGAGCGCCTCCACCGCCTGCAGGCATCCCATCATGCCGGCGACCGCCCCGAGGATGCCGGCGATGTCGCAATTGGGCGCGTCCAGCGGCACGTCGGGAAAGACCGCACGATAGCCGGGAGCGCCGGCGCAGAAGCCGCCGACATAGCCTTCCCAGCCGATCACGCTGGCGGCGATCAGCGGCACCTGCGCCGCCTCGCAGGCATCGCTGAGCGCATAGGTTGCGGCAAAGCTGTCGGTGCCGTCGACGACCAGGTCGTGGCCGGCCACCAGTTCGGCTGCCAGGTCCAGGTCCAGCCGCCGGGCAACCGGCCGCAACCGACAGCCCGGCGCGAAGGCGGCCAGGCGTTCCACCGCGCATTCCGCCTTCGGCCGGCCGGCATCGGCCGGCGTGAACAGCACCTGCCGGTTGAGATTGCTGATTTCGACCCGGTCGTCGTCGACGATGGTGATCGCGCCGACCCCTGCCGCGGCCAGGTAGAGGGCGGCGGGGCAGCCCAGCCCGCCGGCGCCGACCAGCAGCACCGATGCCCGGGCCAGCCGTTCCTGCCCGGCCGGACCGATCTCCGGCAACACGGCCTGGCGCGCGAAGCGCGGATCCATTGCGGCGCCTACGGCCGTGTCCATTGCTGCCGTTCCCGCAGCCAGGCGGCCGTGCGTGTTTCCGGATCCGCATGGTTCACGACATCGCTGACGACGGACACGATGTCGGCGCCGGCGGCGAAGACGCCGGGCGCCCGCTCCAGGGTGATGCCGCCGATGCCGACCAGCGGCACCGACACCTTCGCCTTCCATTCGGCGACCCGGTCCAGGCCCTGCGGCGCCCAGCGCATCGCCTTCAGGGTGGTCGGATAGACAGGCCCCAGCGCGACATAGTCGGGGTCATGCGCCAGCGCCGTCGCCAGCTCAGCTTCGTCATGGGTCGACAGGCCGAGCCGCAGGCCGGCACGCCGGATCGCCGGCACGTCGGCCTCCGCCAGGTCCTCCTGCCCCAGATGCACCCAGGGGGCGCCATGGTCGATCGCCGCCTGCCAATGATCGTTCACCACCAGGGTGCAGCCGGCCTTGGCAGCATGGGCGACGGCAAGGCCGACCTGGCGGTCGACCTCCGCCGCCGGCGCATCCTTCAGCCGCAGCTGCACCAGCCGGATGCCGCTGGCCAAAAGCCGGTCCAGCCAGGCGAGGTCCGGCACGATCGGATAGAACCGGTCCAGCCCGTGCGGCAGCGCCCTATGATCCCAGGCCTCAGCCATGGTCGGACCAGGGCGAAAAGGGCGTGCCGAACTGCGGCGTGGAGGCGGTGGCCATCTCCTGGCTGTCCATCACCTCCGCACGCAGGGCCAGCCGCCCCGCCTCGATCGCCAGCGCGAAGGCGCGGGCCATGGCGACCGGATCGCCGGCCCTTGCCACCGCGGTGTTGATCAGGATGCCGTCATAGCCAAGCTCCATCGCCGCCGCGGCATGGCTGGGGGCGCCCAGGCCGGCATCGACGATCAGCGGCACGTCCGGGAAATGCGCCCGCATCAGCTTCAGGGCGTAGGGGTCGTTCAGGCCGCGGCCGCTGCCGATCGGCGCCGCCCAGGGCATCAGCACCTTGCAGCCGGCCGCCAGCAGCCGTTCCCCCACCACCAGGTCGTCGGTGGTGTAGGGAAAGACCTCGAACCCCTCCTCGGTCAGGATCCGGGCGGCCTCCACCAGCTGGAAGACGTCGGGCTGCAGGGTCGCATCGTCGCCGATCAGCTCCAGCTTCACCCAGGGCGTGCCGAACACCTCGCGCGCCATCTGCGCCGTGGTCACCGCCTGCTTCACGCTCGAACAGCCGGCGGTGTTGGGCAGCACGTCGACGCCAAGGTCGCGGATCAGCCGCCAGAAGGCGTCGCCGCTGCCGCCGGCGCTACTCTCCCGCCGCAGGGAGACGGTCACCAGCTGTGCGCCGGACTGGGTCACGGCACCGCGCAACGCGTCGGGGGAAGGATATTGGGCCGTCCCGAGGAACAGGCGGCTGGAAAGGCGCCGGCCATAGACCGTCAGGGCATCGCAGTCCTGCTCATGCGCGATCGGTGCATTCATCCTTCAGCCACCTTGCATGGGGGCGACCACCTCGATCGTGTCGCCCTCCTTCAGCGCAGTCGCCGCGCGGGCGTCCCGGGGCACGAAATCCCCGTTCACAGCCGTCGCCACGCGCGGCCCGTCCAGCCCCAGGTCCGCGCAGAGCTGCTCCAGGGTCGCCGCCTCGACCGATGTCGCCTCGCCGTTCAACACGACCCGCATCGTTTCACTCCAACTCGACCGGCCCGCCCTGCAGCGCAGCGAGCGCGCGCTCCGCCATCGCGGGCGCCAGCAGATAGCCGTGCCGGTAGAGGCCGTTCACATGCACCACCGCGCCCCGGCGCGAAAGCCGCGGGCGGTTGTCGGGAAAGGCGGGCCGCAGGCCGGCGTTCATTTCCAGCACCTCGGCCTCGCCGAATGCCGGATGAACGGCATAGGCCTGGGTCAGGAGCTCGCCGGCGCCACGCACCGTAACCCCCGCCCTGCCGCCGCTCTCGACCGTCGTGGCGCCGATCATAAAGACATTGCCTTCCCGCGGCACCACGTAGATCGGGTGGCGGGGATGCAACAGCCGCACCGGCCGCGCCAGGGCCAGGTCCGGGGTGCGGATCAGCAGCATCTCGCCCTTCACACCCCTCAGGTCGGGCAGTGCATCGGCCGCGTCAAGGCCGCGGCAGTCGAGGCAGGGGCCGCCGGCCGCTTCCGGCGCCAGCGCTGCCTCCCATTCGAACGTCACCCCGTCCGCCTGCAGCGCCGCGACCATCGCCGGCAGCACCGCGCGGGGGTCCACATGCCCTTCCACCGGATAGTAGAGGCCGCGCCCGTGATGGCCTTCCAGCACGGGCTCCAGGGCGACCACCCGGTCGGCATCCGCCTCCTCCCAGCCCTCGGTCTGGCGGCGGAAGCGGTTCAGCTGTGCGGGGTCGCGCCGCGGCGGCAGCAGCAGGGTGCCCTGCATCGTCACCAGCTGCGGGAAATGCGCCTGCCACAGGGCCAGACTGCGCCGGCCCAGCACGGTGACCACCGGCTCCGCCGTCTCCGCCTCCACCTCGGGTGCCAGCATGCCGCCGGCCCGCCAGGAACAGCCGGCGGTCAGCGCCTCCGACCCCCGCTCCACCACGCGTACGGCCATGCCGCTCCGCCGGGCCAGCCAGGCGCACCACAGGCCGGCAATGCCGGCGCCGACGATCGTCAGGTCGTAGTTCGTATCCATCGCCCCGGCTGGTTAGGACCGCCGGGGCCGCGATGCAAGCCTGCCGTTGCGGCGGGGCCGCCGGGCGGCGTCACGCGGCCGCATCCGGGTCGAATGCCACCGCTCGCGGCGAGAGCCGCCGGATGTCGGCGACCCAGGGCTCGGTGCCCGGGACGCGGTTGAGCAGGACCACGATGTCGACCGTCGTGCAGAGGGTGTCGTGCACCTGGCGCTCATCCTCGCCCGCATTGGCCAGGGTCCGGGCCACCGTGTCCAGGGCCAGCGCAGGGCTGTCGGCCTCGATCGTGCTCAGGAAGCCCTGCTGCCGGTCGGCCAGGATGCGGACGGCGGTCTGGCAGGAATCATGGCCGACTTCGCCCATCACCACCCGGTCCGGCTCGTGCTGGCGCGCCTTCTTGGCCGCCCGCCGGTATTCGACCCGCTGGCCGTCCGGGCCCGGAACGCCGACGGTGATCCGCCGGACATGCTCGCCCTCGAACTCCACTTCGCGGGCCTCTTCCACCACCAGCAGGCGTTCGCCGGCCCGCGCCAGCGACAGGCAGGCGTTCAGGAACCGGGTCTTGCCGCAACAGGCCGTCCCGCAGATCAGGACGTTCCACCTTTCGGCAATGGCCTTGCGGATCAGCGCCTCGCGCGCAGGCGACACACCGAAATCCGACAGCCTCCAGCGGCTGCGCCGGACCGACAGCAGATCGGCTGACATGTGCGGCCGTCTCCCCGATGCAACGGCTTCACGCGCGGCCGTCTCTCGGACGGCCGCGCGGCAAGACCCTGACCTTAGAGCCGAAACGCTGACAGTGTAACCGGTTGTCGCCCGCCGGTGCGGCTATTCCGCCGCCTCCTGCCGGCTGCGGCCGGCGGCGACGGCGGCGGGCCGCATCGGCGGCGGCTTCACCGCGCGCGCGGCCGCATCCTGCTTCGCCCGCGCCGCCAGGCTCTCCGCCTGCTGCTTGCCGGGCATGTACTGCTTCGGCCATGGCTGGGTAGAGATGCCGTATTCGGCGGCGGCCTGCAGGGTGAAATGCGGGTTGGTCAGGTGCGGCCGGGCCAGGGCGCAGAGGTCGGCGCGACCCGACGCGACGATGGTATTCACCTGGTCGGCGGTGGTGATGGCGCCGACCGCCATCGTGGCGATGTCCGCCTCCAGCCGGATCGCCTCCGCGAACGGGGTCTGGTACATGCGGCCATAGAACGGCTTCGACGCCGGATCGGTCTGGCCGGTGGAGACATCGACCAGGTCCACGCCATGGGCCTTCAGCATTTTCGCGATCTCCACCGCGTCCGGGCCTTCCAGCCCGCCCTCTGCCCAGTCGGTGGCGGAAATCCGCACCGACAGCGGCTTCTCCTCCGGCCAGGCGGCGCGGACCGCGTCCAGCACCTGCAGCGGATAGCGCATGCGCGCCTCCAGCCCGCCGCCATAGCCGTCGGTCCGCCGGTTGGTCAGCGGCGAGATGAAGCTGGCCAGCAGATAGCCGTGCGCCATGTGCAGCTCCAGCATGTCGAAGCCGCAGGCCAGCGCGGCCTTGGCGGCGGCGACGAACTGCGCCGTCACCCGCGCCATGTCGGCCTCGTCCATCTCCTTCGGCACCTGGCTCTCGCCAGGATAGTAGGGCAGCGCGGAGGCGGAACAGATCGGCCAGTTGCCGTCGGGCAGCGGATGGTCGATCCGGTCCCAGCCCAGCTGGGTGGAGCCCTTGCGGCCGGCATGGCCGATCTGCATCGCGATCTTCGCCTGGCTGTGGGTGTGCACGAAATCGACGATGCGGCGCCACTGTGCGGCCTGGCCCTCGGTCCAGATGCCGGCACAGCCGGGGCTGATCCGCGCATCCTCGGCCACGCAGGTCATCTCCGTCACCACCAGGCCGGCGCCGCCGACGGCACGCGCGCCCAGATGCATCAGGTGCCAGTCGTTCGGCATGCCATCGGCGGCGGAATACTGGCACATGGGGGAGACCACGACCCGGTTGCCCAGGGTCATGTCGCGCAGGCGGAACGGCGTGAACATCGGCGGCACCGGCGGTTCCGGCGCGATCAGCTTCTGCTCCGCCGCGACCTTCGCGGTGTACCAGCGGTCGACTTCCGCCACGACGGCGGGGTCGCGCTCGCGCAGGTTCTCGTAGGTGATCTGCTTCGACCGCGACAGCAGCGAGAAGTTGAACTGCACCGGGTCCACGTCCCACAGCCGCTTCACGTTCTCGAACCAGACCAGGCTGACATCGGCAGCGTGCTGGGTGCGCTCTACCTCGTCGCGGCGGTTCACGTCGTAGGCGGCCAGGGCCTTGGGGACGTCGCCGTAATGTGCGTCGACCTCCGCGGCAAGCGCGATCGCGCTCTCCATCGCCAGCTTGGTGCCGGACCCGATGGAAAAATGCGCGGTATGGGCGGCATCGCCCAGCAGGACGACATTGTCCTTCACCCAGCTGTCCAGCCGCATCATCGGGAAGTTGCGCCAGTAGGACCGGTTGGTGACCAGCTTGCCGCGGCCGAATTCGTCCGCGAAGACCTCGTCCAGATAGGCGACGGTCTTTGCCTCGTTCTCGACCTCCAGCCCGGCGGCGGCAAAGGCCGCATCCGTGGTCTCCGCCACCACGGTGCACATACCCGGCTCGTACTGGTAGGCATGCGCCGTCCAGATGCCGTGCGCGTTGTGCTTGAAGACGTAGGTGAAGCCCGGAAGGGTCATCTCCGCGCCCAGCCAGGTGAACTTGTTGGGCCGCAGGTCGGTATGCGGCCGGAAATGCTCCTTCCAGCCCTCCCGCACGCGCGAATTGATGCCGTCCGCGGCAACCACCAGGTCGGCCTCCAGATAGGGGGCCAGGTCCGCCACGTCATGCTCGTAGTGGATCGCGACGCCGAGTTCCTGCGCGCGGGCCTGCAGGATCTGCAGCAGCTTCAGCCGCGAGACGCCGGAAAAGGCATGGCCGGCCGACTTCAGCACATGGCCGCGGAAGTGGGTGTAGATGTCGTCCCAGTAGGCGAAGGCCCGCTCGATATTGACATAGGTCTCCTGATCCGCGGCATAGACATTGCCCAGGGTGGCAGCGGACAGAACGACGCCGAAGCCGAAGGTGTCGTCGGGGCGGTTGCGCTCGTAGACCGTCACCTCGTCCGTCGGATGCGCCTTCCTGTGCAGGATCGCGTAGAACAGCCCGCCCGGCCCGCCGCCGATCACGTTCACCTTCATCGCTTCGCCCTCCGCTCCCGGCTGCCCTGCGGCGGGACAGGCCGCCGCGCGTTTGCCATATCGAAATCTACGTTGTAATTTACCTTGTAATTTCACCCTGTCAAACGGAGCCGGACGTGAGCGAAGCGACCCAGACGGAGGTGCGGAACGATGTCGAGAAACGCGACGGGCACCGCCTGCGGAAGGAGCCGGCGCATCTGGCGCGGACGCCGCACGAACAGGCGATCACGGATTTCGAGCAGGCGCTGATCTGCGCGGCGGAGGGCTTCTACCGCTTCGCCGCGGCGATCATGGGACCGGCGGCGCGGGACCATAATCTCTCCGGCCAGGACAATGTGATCCTGCAGCTGCTGATGACCGCCGGCCGGCCGCGCGGCATCGGCGACCTGTCGCGGTTCGCGAACCGCGACGACACCGCCAACATCCAGTATTCGCTGCGCAAGCTGATCAAGGCGGACCTGGTGGAAAAGGTGCCCGGCGCCGCCCCGCGGGAGACCGCCTACCGGGTGACGGAGAAGGGCCGCGCCCTGACCGAGGACCTGGTCGCCCGCCGGCGGGAGATGCTGATGGACCCGACCGCGGCGATGCCCGCCTTCGACACGCAGCTGGCGGAGGCGACCCGGATGCTGGGGCTGGTCACCGGCCTCTACGACCATGGCAGCCGCATGATCGCCGGCCGCGACTGACCGGCGCCGGGTTATTCGGAAGATGGCCGTCCCCGAACGGTACGACGCGATCGTCCTGGGTGCCGGCGCGGCGGGGCTGATGTGCGCCGCCACGGCCGGCCAGCGCGGCCGTCGGGTGCTGCTGCTGGACCATGCCGAGGCGCCGGGCAAGAAGATCCTGATTTCCGGCGGCGGCCGCTGCAACTTCACCAATCGGGAAGCGCCGGCTGAACGCTTCCTGTCGGCCAACCCGCATTTCGCCAAGTCCGCGCTCAGCCGCTACCGGCCGGAGGATTTCATCGCCCTGGTCGACAGCCACCGCATCGCCTGGCACGAAAAGACCCTGGGGCAGCTGTTCTGCGACGGCTCCGCCCGGCAGATCGTCGCCATGCTGCTGGCGGAATGCGACCGTGCGGCCGGCGCCGGCGGGGCGGTGACACACAGCCTGGGCGCCGCCGCACGATTGGTCGAGCATGCGGACGGCCGCTTCCGCATCGCCTTCGGCAGCCGCAGCGCCGAGGCACCCGCCCTGGTGATCGCCACCGGCGGACCGTCGATCCCGAAGATGGGCGCCACCGGCTTCGCCTACGACCTGGCACGGCGCTTCGGCCTGAAGGTCGTTGAGCCCCGCCCCGCTTTGGTGCCGCTGACCCTGGGGCCGGAAGAGGCGATGTTCCGCACCCTGTCCGGTGTCGCCACCCCGGTGGAGGCGCGCTGCGGCAAGGCCCGCTTCCGCGAGGCGGCCCTGTTCACCCACAAGGGCCTCAGCGGCCCGGCGATCCTGCAGCTCTCCTCCTACTGGCGGCCGGGCGCAGGCATCGAGATCGACTTGCTGCCGGACGAGGCGGCCGGCTGGCTGCGCGCGTGCAAGGCGGAACAGCCGCGGGCGCACCTGAAGACCGTGCTGGGCCACCGCCTGCCCGCCCGCCTGGCCGAGGTGCTGGCGGAACGGCTGGACCTGGCCGGCGACCTGGGCAATCTCGCCAACCGGAAACTCGACGCGGCGGAGCGCCGGCTGGCGGGCTGGCCCTTCGCGCCGACTGGCACCGAGGGCTTCGCGAAGGCGGAGGTCACCGCCGGCGGCATCGCCACGGCGGGCCTGTCGTCGAAGACGATGGAAGCCCGCCACCTGCCGGGCCTGTTCTGCATCGGCGAGGCGGTGGACGTGACCGGTTGGCTGGGCGGCTACAATTTCCAATGGGCCTGGGCCAGCGGCCGGGCGGCGGCGGCAGCGCTGTAGCCTGCACCCCTCCGGTCCATCCTGGCTCCGGTCGTGCTGGCTCCGGTCGTGCTGGCCCCGGTCGGGCCACCCATGGGCCGGTGCATCAGAGCCCCAGATGATGCACCCAGGCCTCGTGCCGGCGGTCGATGCCGGCGGTCCGGCGCTGTGCCTCCGCCGGAATGCCACCGGCCATGCGCACGTCGAGCGGGGTGACGCCGTAGCGGTTGCGGAACGCCCGGATGAAGGCGGCGTCGTTCTCGTAGCCGACCATCAGCGCGATCTCGTAGATGGTGCAGTGCGCATGGGTGCGGTCGGTCAGCGCCAGCAGCGCCCGCCGCAACCGCCGGTGGCGGACATAGCGCGCCACGCCGCCATAGGCCTCGAACAGTTCGTACAGCTTGGAGCGCGACATGCCGGCCTGGCGGGCGATCCGGTCGGCCGAAAGCCGCGGGTCGTCCAGGTGCAGTTCTATGAAACGCTTGACCGCGCTGGTGCGGGCCATCGCGACGCCTGAGGATTGCCGCGGATCGTCGGGCGAGACGGCAGCGTTCAGACAGGCCGCCGCCAGACCCACGGTCGCCGGCGCGATCGCCACCGCCTGGCGGGCGGAGATGCGCGGCGCCAGGCGCTTCAGCGACAGCATGTGGTCGCGCAGGAGCTGCACCATCGGCTCCCGGCCGGTAAGGACGCGCAGGTGCTGGTCGCCGGAGGATTTCAGATGCTCCTCCAGCATGATCCGCGGGATGAACAGCGAGAGGTTGGCGAAGTTGTTCGTCCGGGTCTTCACCTGCTGTGCCAGGTCGAACACCACCAGCCCATCCGTCGGGAAGGAGCGGGCGCCGTCCCGCGCCTCCCAGAGCATGTCGCCATGCTCGTAGAGCTGGATCATGTAGTGATCCATTCCGTCGCGCGCCATCAGGGCCGGGGTGCGGTGCCAGCGCTGCTCCAGGGTCCGGGTGCGGGCCAGCATGATGGAATCGAAGACGCTTGCCTCGATCTCGGCGCTGAAATCGCCGCCGGCGCGAAGGTCCGGCGGCGCCTCCACCTCGAAGATGCAGGAGATGCTGTCACGCCAGAGTTCGTAGCGTTGGCGGCTGGGGGCATCGCCCAGGCGGAAATGAGCATGCGGCACCGGATCGTCGCCCGGCGGATCAACCGTTCCAGGAAGCTCCGGCATCCTCCTCCCCCGCCGACATCCGGACGGGTCCTGCAGACCCGCCCTGCCCGCGACGATCCTGGCACCCCCTCTTCCCGCAGGATGGCCGCCTCGGAAAGCCTTGCGGACGTTCTGCATGGATCTGCGGACGCCCGGCAGGCAGTGCCGCGCAGCCGCCGCCACAATCGGCGGGCACAAGATACGGCACCAACCTGCCGGACGCCATGCCCCCGGGCTGCCGTCCTGCAGGGCAGGCACCGGGAGGCAAACCGCCATGAGGACAGGTCGAACGACCGCAACCAACCAGGGCATCCGCCGGCGCGACTTCCTCGCCGGCATGGGGGCTGCCGCCGGGCTGGCCGGCGCGGGCTTCCCGTTCCTCTCCAAGCTCGCGGTCGCGCCGGCCGCGGCGGCAGAGGCCGCGCCGGCCGGCGCGGCGATCGCCCGCGTCGGCATCCACCCCGCGATCGGCATCAGCCGGGTCGGCGGCAGCGACAAATGGTTCTACGCACCGGAGCTGCCCGGCATACCGGCCCGCCCCGAAGGGGGCTTCAAGGACGGCACGGCGCTGATCAAGAAGCAGGTGCAGCGCTTCCGCATCTACGCCTTCGACGCGGAGGACCGGGTGATCGGCGAACTGACCGCCGCCGATGCCAAAATCGACTGGCGGGTCCATGTCGCCAACACGAAGGCCGCCTGGTACGGCTTCTACAACCCGCTGGACAATGCCGAGCATGCACCCGGCCTGCCCGGCAAGATGCGCAACCAGTACTTTCACAGGCAGACACAGCGCGAACGGATGCTGGTGATCGACCCCGGTCCGGTCGGGATCGGCGGCACGTCGGTCAACTGGGAGGGGGGCAGTCGCGCGCATGCGATGGTCGGCCGCTTCTGGGCGGAGATCGACGTCGCCCTGGGGGAGCTCCGCACCGACGATGCTGGCCGCCTGCTGGTGGTGCCGGCAAACGGCGTTTCGGATTCCCCGCGCGGCGCGCCGATCACCAGCTTCGCCGACAATGACGGCTGGTACGACGACTGGTGCGACGGCCCGGTCGACGCCACGGTCACCCTGCCCGACGGTCGGGTCCTGCAGGCGGACGGCGCCTGGATCGCCTGCGTCGGCCCGAACTTCGCGCCCGAAATTCCGCCGATCAGCACCCTCTACGACGTGATCGACAGCCTGAACTGGGAGCAGGGCTGGACCGCAGCACCGACACCGCCGCTGTCGTTCCGCCGCGACATCTATCCGGCTTTCCGCCGGCTGGCGCTGATGGAATGGGTCTCCGCCGCAGCCAACCTGCGCAAGGGCTGGCTGAACGTTGGCGATTTTTCCGATCCCGCCTATCTCGCCCGCCTGGCCGACCCCGGCGCCGGGAACAGGACGTTCCGTCAGGACGTCTTCGCGAAGTTCCGCAACCCCTACAACATGTCCGACACCGCCGCGCGGGAGGAGCATCTGAAGCTGCCGATGATGCCGGGCGACGGGGTCGACCATAACGGCAGCCCGCTGCAGTGGTTCCAGTTCCCCAAGCTGCAGTACGAGCGGCTGCGGCTCTGGGCCGATGGCGCTTTCGTCGACGATTTCGAGGATGCCGCGCTCGACGCGGTGCAGCGCCTGGAGGACCTGCCCGCGGCGCAGCAGCCCGCAGCCCTGACGGAGGCGGCGCTGGAGCCCTGTTCCGGCGGCGCCTTCCATCCCGGGGTGGAGCTGTCCTACTACCTGCGCCTGGCGCCGCTCTATGCCCGCCACACCAACCCCGCCGCGAAGCCGTTCCGTATCGCCCGCGGCAACCGCCCCTCGCTGGTGCAGGATGTCGGCCGGGTGCTCGACTTCCGGGCGGCGACGACCGGCGGCCCCGGCGGCGTGCCGCCGATCGGGCCGCAGATGCCCGGCGACCTGACCCGCTGGATGGGCCTGCCCTGGCAGCCCGACGCCTTCTCCTGCCAGCGGGTGGCGATGCAGGACGATTTCCCGGTCCCGGTCTGGTGGCCGGCGCTGCTGCCGGTCGACGTGCTGCCTGAGGATTTCTACGCGCAGCTGATGCGCACCGACCTCTCCGCCGGCGAGCGGGTGAAGTTCTACGAGAACCGGGTATGGTGGGCGCGCGGCGTACCGGGCATCGGCTACCACGCGAATGCCAGCTACTGGGACGGGATCGAGCGGATGATCACCATCTGGCAGCAGATGGGCTTCGTGGTGAAACGCCCCGGCCCGACCGACCCGGGGCGGCCGGACGCGATCCCGCAGGACCTGTATGTGGAGACGGGCCGCGGTCAGGTGGAGACCCGCTTCGACTGGACCCCGGAGCACGGGCAGCTGCCCTGATCAGGCCATGTCGGCAGCGGCCATCTCGGACCCCGGCGGCAGCGATCCCGACGCCGTGATCGCGGTCGCTGGCGGCGGCATCGCCGGTGCGGCCTGCTGTCTGGCCCTGGCCAAGGCCGGCCGGGCCGTCACCTGGCTCGCCCCGCCTTTGCCGGACGCCGCACGGCCGGGCGAGAGCCTCGCCGCCGCGGCGGTGCCGCTTCTGGCCAGGCTGGGCCTGGCGCATCTGCTCGACCACCCCGCCCACCGGCGGGCAGCGGTCAGCTTTACCGCCTGGGGCAGCGATGCCCTGCTGGAAAGCAGCGCCATCGCCCGGCCCGGCGGCATGGGCCATGTCATCGACCGCGGCCGGCTGGAAGCGGACCTGGCCGCCGCTGCCGGATGCCGCCCGGAAGTCCGCCTCATCGACGACAGCCTTGCCGATTTCGCCCGCGCCGATGGCCACTGGCAGGTCGAGACTTCGGGCGGTCAGCGGCTCCGGGCCGGCTTCCTGGTCGATGCCACCGGCCGGGCGGCCGCGATCGGGCGCCGGCTCGCCGCGCAGAAGCGGGCCGACCGTCTGATTGCGGCCTATGCCTTCCTCGAGCAGACCGACGACGGGATCGACCCGACTCCGGCCACCCTGGTGGAAGCGGTCCGCGACGGCTGGTGGTACGCCACCCTGCTGGCCGACCGGCGGCTGGCGGTCAATTTCTATTCCGACCCCGACCTCATGCCCGCCGGCCTGGCACGCGACCCTGCGGCCTGGCGGCGGATGATCGCGGAGAGCCGCTACATCGCGCGCTGGGTGGAGACGGGCGGCTTGGAGATCGGCGGCCCGCCGCAGCTCACCGGCGCCGGAACCGCCTGGCTGGACCAGGCCGCGGGCCCCGGCTGGATGGCCGTCGGCGACGCCGCCGCCGCCTTGGACCCGCTTTCCGCCCATGGCATGACCACGGCCCTGTGGACCGGGATCGAGGCCGCGCGGGCGCTGTGCCGCGCGCAGGACGGCGACCCGGCGGCGCTGCCCGCCTATGCGGACCGCGTCCTGCGGGGGGTCGAGCGCTACCGCATCGACCGGCAACGCATCCACTTGGCGGAGAGCCGCTTCGCCGGGGCACCGTTCTGGCAGCGCCGGACCCGCCACCATGACGCCGCTGCGGGCCTGGCGGCGCATGCCTGACAGCCAGAGGCCCCCCAACGACCTGCAGGAGGAACCCATGACCAGGACACCGCTCCGTTCCGTCGGCGCGCCGCTATGCGCCGCTGCCATGCTCGCCGTCGCCACAACGGCCGCGGCACCAGCGGCATCGGCGGCAGACATCGCCGCCTATCCCTCGCCTTCTATGGAGGGGCTGCCCTATTCCGGTGCGGTGCGTGCCGGTGGAGTTGTCTATGTCGGTGGCGTGCTCGGCAATGTCCGCGGCAAGAAGGAGCTGGTGCCGGGCGGCGTCGAGGCGGAGGCGCGGCAGGCCTTCGCCTATGTGAAGGAAATGCTGGAGACGGCCGGCAGCGCGCTCGACAGGACGGTGAAGTGCGTCGTGCTCCTTTCGGACATCGACGACTTCCCCAAGATGAACGCGGTCTATACCGAGGTCTTCCCGAAGGCGCCGCCGACCCGCTCCACCATCATCGTGCCCGAGATCCCGCTGGGCGCGGCGATCGAGGTGGAGTGCAACGCCCTCGCCGGCGACTGAGGCGGGCCGGCCGGGACGGCGATGCGCTTGCCATCGCCGTCCCGCATTGCACAATCGGGGACCTGCCCGCCCGGACCCTGACCGGCCGGGCGTGCAAGGAGCCGGCCGATGCCCCACCCCTTCGAGCTGCCGCAGGACGTCGCCGACCGGATCATCGGCCGTCGCGGGCGGCTGAATGTCTACGACCGGCTGGAGCCGGCGAAGACGGCGCTGCTGGTCGTCGACCTGCAGGTCGCCTTCCTGGACCCGGGCGCGGACGGCACCGGCGGGGTCGCCATGGCGCGGGAGATCGTGCCCGACGTGAACCGGCTGGCCTCCGCCCTGCGGGCGGCCGGCGGCCGGGTGGTCTGGATCGTCTCCACCTACGGTCCCGACCCGGACGACCGCTGGACCAACCTTTTCGACCATATGCTGGGCCCGGAGCGGGCGAAGAGCTTCCGCGACGGGCTGACCATGGGCGCGGCCGGACACCGGATCTGGCCGGAGCTGGAGCGCCTGCCGGAGGACTGGGAGGTTTCCAAGAACCGCTTCGGCGCCTTCCTGGGCAGTCGCGGCCGGCTGGAGCGGCAGCTGCGCGACGCCGGTATCGACACCGTTCTGGTCGCCGGCACGATCACCAATGTCTGCTGCGACTGCACCGCGCGGGAGGCGGCGGCCCTGGACTTCAAGACGGTCTTCGTCGCCGACGCCAATGCCGGCCGCAGCGACCGCGAGCACAATGCCGCCCTGGCCAACTTCCTGGACACGATGGGCGACGTGCGGAATGTGGACGAGGTGATCGAGATGCTGCACCGCGGGTCGGACTGAGGCAGGCCGTGCTCAGTCCCACCCGCCGCTGGGGCTGAGCCCCGTGGCCCGGCGCCGTGCCAGGCGCTGCACCGGCTTCAGCCCCAGCAGCGACGGCAGCAGCAGATCGCGCACCGGCCGCCAGAGCGGCGACGCCCCGGTGGCGATGCGGGTCAGCAGGTCGATCTGGCGGACCACCGCGCGGTCCACCTTGCGCCGGCGCATATGGTACTGCGCCAGCCGCCCGCCGGTGGCCAGGTGGGCGAAGACCGTCGCATCCTCGATCCCTAGGTTCATGCCGCGGGCGCCCAGCGGCGAATGCAGGTGGGCGGCATCGCCAGCCAGGTAGACCTGCCCGACCTGGAAATGCTCGACGACCCGGTGGCTGATGCGGAAACTCGAGCGCCACTGCTCCGCCTCGATGCGGCAGCCTTCCGGCAGGATCGCGTCTAGGTCGCGGCTGGTCGACATCGCCCGCCACAGCCCGTCGCCGAAGCGCATCATGAACAGGAAGCCGTCGGGCCGCAGCACGACATGGCCGGCATCCGGCGCCAGGTCCGTCTCCAGGCGATAGTCGGCGAGCTGCCAGTCCGCCTCGTAGCGATAGCCGGGGAAGTCGAGCCCCAGCGCATGGCGCGCGGTGCTGTGCGCGCCGTCGGCGGCCAGCAGGGCCTCGGGATGCACCTCCACCGCGCCATGGGGCCCGTGCAGGGTGGCGCGCGGCCGGCCGGGTCCGGCCAGGCCGCTCAGTTCCGTGCCGCGTTCCACCGTCACGCCCTGGTCCGCCAGGGCCGCTTCCAGCACCGCCTCCACCCGCCCCTGCGGGATCGCCAGCATGAAGGGGAAGCGGTGCGGCAGGTCGCCGAATGGCACCTCCTGCACCAGCCGCGTCCGGCCGCTGTGCCAGCGGTGCAGATGCATCCGGGTGATGCGATGGCCCTCGGCCATCAGTTGCCCGGTGACGCCGGACGGCTCCAGCAACTCCAGCGACCGCGGATTGACCGCCAGCGCCCGGGACTCAGTCAGTGGGGTCGGCGGGCCGCGGTCGACGATGCGCACCGGGCAACCCAGCCGGGTCAGTGCAAGGCCGGCGGCGAGCCCGGTCGGGCCCGCGCCGGCGATCAGGGTGGTGCCGTTCATGCCGCCCCGCCGGTCGCTGGCAAACCGGCGTTGCCGCGGCGGCGCCGGCCGATCGGGCGATGCTGGCCGATTTCCTTGGCACTGCCAACCGGCAGCGGCGCGAGCCGGCTGTCAGGCGGCCTTGTCCTGCGGCAGGCCGGATTCCGTTGCCGGATCGCCGGCGATGCGGGAATGCACCATGATCCGCGGCTGGGTGTAGTCCCAGGCGCAGGCCTTGTGCATCAGGCAGCGATTGTCCCACAACACCACGTCGCCGGCTTTCCAGGCGTGCAGGTAGACCCGCGCCGGATCGCCGACCGCGAAATCGATCAGGTCCTGCACCAGCTTTTCCGATTCCGCCTCTTCCAGGCCGGGAATGCCGAAGGCATGGCGGCCGACCGCCAGGGTCTTGCGCCCGGTCTCCGGATGCACCTTCACCAGCGGCCGCAGCGGCGCGTCGGCGACGTCCAGGCCATAGCCGAAATACTCGCTGTCGTCCTTCTTGGTCTGCTCGCCCAGCTTCGCCTGGCTGTAGGCCAGGGAATGGTAGGCGTTCAGCCCGTCGATCCTGTCCTTCGTTGCCTGGTCCAGCGCGTCATAGGCGGCGCGCATGTCGGCGAAGCCGGTCTCGCCCTTTTCCGTCGGCACGACCCGGGCGGAGAAGACCGCGCCCTTCGCCTGCAGCGGCATGTAGGTATTGTCCTGGTGCCAGAACATGTTGCCGCGGATGATCTTCATCATGTCGTCGTCCGGCGCCTCGCGCAGGCGGCCGTCCGGCAGCACATTGGTGATCTGCACCGCCGCCAGCTCCGGCACCAGGTCGCCGAAGCGCCGCGCGAATGCCATCTGCCCCTCGTCGTCCAGGTCCGTCTGGCCGGGGAAGATCAGCAGCGCATGCTCCAGCCAGGCTGCCTTGATGGCGGCGACCTGCGCCTCCGTCGGCGCGGCCAGGCGAACACCCTCGACCACCGCGCCGAAGGTGTGGTCCGCCAGGGGGGTCACCGTCAGTCCCGCCGCGTCCGTGCGGGGCGCTGTTCCAACGTTCATGGCTTCCTCCACTCTGCCGCCGGTCGACCCGCCGGCCCTTGTCATTGACGGCCAGGATAGCATACGGCCGGCGGTTTCCCGCCGGCCGCATACCAGGGTTGTGCGCCCCGCCAGGTGCGCCTCAGCAGGTGATCCCGATCAGTAGGTAATTTCCGGGATCTCCGACGGTGCCTGGCGCTCCAGTGCCTCCGGCTTGCCGCCCGTCACCTTGCGGATCACCAGCGGCCAGTCGTGCAGCATGTGCACGTCGGGCGAGAAGCTGGTCGGGCCCATGATCGTCACCACGCCGTCGAAGCCGTCCAGCGCATCGCGCACCGCCGCGCCGTCGGCGGAGCCGGCCTGCTCGATCGCCTTCTTCCAGACCTCCATCAGGGCATAGCCCAGCACGTACTGGCCGCTGACCGGCGGCTCGCCGAACTTCTCCTTGTGCTTCGCCAGCAGCTTCTGGACCTCCGGATTCGGGTCGTCGCCGCTGATCGAGGCATAGCTCAGATTGTAGAAGTTGGAGAGGTCGGGCACCGCGTCCATCCAGTGGATGCCGTCAAAGGCGGCGCCGGCCAGGATCGGTGCGTCGATACCGGCGGCGCGGATCTGGCGCACCACCTTGTTGCCGCCGGCGGCGCCGCCGCCGGAATAGAAGATCACGTCCGGCGCCTCGGCATTCTTCATGCGGCTGATCTGGCTGACGACTGAATCGTCGGCCAGCCCGTTGACCGTGTCCTCGCCGACAATGCCGGTGCCGTCCAGCGCGTCCCAGCGGGTCTTGAAATGGTCGGCGAGCGACTTGGTGTACTCCACCACCGTGTCCTTCAGGATATAGGCCTTGCGCCAGCCCTGCTCATGCGCCCATTCGGCGGCCAGGACGCCCTCGCCCACCGTCGACATGCCCATCGAATAGGCGAAGTCGCCGATGCCCTGGGAACCGAACTTCGGGTCCGCGGCACAGAGCGAGAAGGTCACCACCCCCTGGGACTGGCCGATCAGCGCCGCCGGGGCACCCATGTCGAAGTCGCAGGACACGACCAGCATGTCGGCGCCCTGCTCCAGCACCTGGATCGCGGCATTCGCGCCCTGCGCCGGGTCCGACTTGGTATCGGCATAGACGATCTTCACCGGCTTGCCGTCGATGCCGCCCGCGGCATTCACCTCGTCCACCGCGATCTGCAGTCCCTTCAGCGGCACCCCGTCGAACGGGGTCATGAAGCCCGACTGCGCGATCGCCGCGCCGACCACCAGCTCGTGGTCGTCGGCCGCGGCCCCGCCGGCCGCAATGCCGACCCCCAGCCCGACCGCAACGCCTGCCAGCAGCAAATGCCGCATCTTTCGCCTCCCTCTCGAGTCGCGACGGGCCCCGGCCCGCGGTGACCGCCGCCATCATGGATGCCCCGGCCCGGCACGATCCGGGCAGGAGCCGTAAACACCCGGGTATTCTGCATGGGTCGGCAAGCGCTGGCCAGAAGGCGGTTGCGGGGGACGGGGCGGCACGGCATGAATGCAGCCATGACGACGGTCCGAACAGCCTGTTTCCACGGCGCCGCCGGCCGTGCCGGCGCGATCCGTTCCGCATGAGCGCGGCGGCTGGCCTGCAGGCGGAGGCCGTGACCGTCCGGTTCGGCGGCCTGGTCGCCATCGACCGGGTCGACCTGACCCTGGCGCAGGGCGAGATCCTGGGCCTGATCGGCCCGAACGGCGCCGGCAAGTCCACCCTGATCAACGTCCTCAGCGGCTTCCAGCGGCCGTCCTCCGGCGAGTTGCGCATCGATGGCACGCGCATGACCGGTGCCCCGGCCCATGCGCTGGCGCGGCGCGGCGTCGCGCGCACCTTCCAGGCGGTGCGCCTGTTCGCCGGCCTGAGCGTCCGGGACAATGTCGCCGCCGCCCGCTGCGTGAAGGCGGAGAGCCGCACCGCAGGCGATGCCCGGGTCGACGAGATCCTGGACTGGCTGGGCCTGGCCGCCCATGCCGACCGGCAGGCCGGAACCATGCCCTACAGCGCGGAGCGGCTGCTGGGCGTCGCCCGAGCCCTGGCGGTGGAGCCGCGCTTCCTGATGCTCGACGAGCCCGCCGCCGGCATGAACGCGGAGGAGGTCGAGCAGCTGGTCGACCTGATCGGCCGCATCCGCGACCGCTTCGGGTGCGGCGTGCTGGTGGTGGAGCACAACATGGCGGTGATCATGAGCCTGTGCGAACGGGTGCAGGTGATCGACCATGGCGCCACCATCGCCATCGGCACGCCGGAGGATGTGGCGGACGACCCCGAGGTGCGCCGCGCCTATCTGGGCGAAGAGGATGACGACCTGCCGCCGGAGGAAGCCGTCAGCGACGGCCCTGGCGGGGAGGTCCGGCCGTGAGCCTGCTGCGGATCGAAGGCCTGGACGTGCGTTACGGCCCGGTGGCGGCGCTGCGCGGCGTCTCGCTGGAGGTCGGCGCCGGCGAGGCGGTCGGCGTGGTCGGCCCGAATGGCGCCGGCAAGTCGTCGCTGCTGCTGGCGATCGCCGGCGCGGTGCGCCCCGCCGGCGGCGAGATTCTGCTGGACGGCGCGCCGATCACGACCCTGCGGCCGGAGGAGATCGTGCGCCTGGGCATCGCCCTGGTGCCGGAGGGGCGGGAGATCTTCGGCGAGCTGAGCGTGGAGGAGAATCTGCGCCTGGGCACCACGGTGCGCGACGACCGCGCCGCCGCGCAGGGCCATCTGGCGGAGCTGATGGCCGCCTTCCCGATCCTGCAGGAGCGTCGGCACCAGCGCGCCGGCAAGCTGTCCGGCGGCGAACAGCAGATGCTGGCGATCGCCCGTGCCCTGCTCTGCCGGCCGCGGCTGCTGCTGCTCGACGAGCCCTCGCTGGGCCTGGCGCCGCTGATCACGCGGCAGGTCTATCGCATCCTGCACGACCTGCGGCGCGACGGCATGACGATCCTGGTGGTGGAGCAGAACCCGGTACGGGTGCGCCACCTGGCGAGCCGGGTCTACCTGCTGCGCACCGGCGAGATCACCGGCAGCGGCACGCCGGAAATCCTGGGCCGGCCGGAGGATCTGGAGGCGGCCTATTTCGGCTATCGCAAGCGTCGCCGCGCGACAGGGGACGCGCAGCCGTGAGCCAGGCGATCCAGATCCTGGTCGACGCCCTGTCGGTCGGCGCGCTCTATGCCCTGAGCGCCCTGGGGATCGGCCTGATCTTCGGCATCATGCGGCTGATCAATTTCGCCCATGGCGAGTTCATCGCGCTGGGCGCCTACCTGCTGATGGTGATGGGCGGCCTGTGGGTGCCGCTGGCGATCGTGCTGATGGTGGCGGCGATCGCGGTGCTGGCGATGTCGACGGAACGGATCGCCTTCCGCCCGGTGCGCAACGCCGACCCCGCCACGATGCTGGTCACCAGCTTCGCCGTCAGCTTCCTGCTGCAGAACCTCTATCGCCTGATCTGGGGGTCGCGGCCGCTGGGCTTCGACTTCCTGTCGATCCTGGGCACGCCGCTGCTGATCGGCGAGGTGCGGATCCCGACCCTGCAGCTGATGACCCTGGGGGTGACGGTGCTTCTGCTGGTCGCCCTGGTACTGTTCCTGACCCGCACCCATTTCGGCATCGAGATGCGGGCCGCGGCGGTCAACTTCCGCATGTCGCGGCTGCTCGGCGTCCGTGCCGACCGGGTGATCTCCGTCGCCTTCGCCATGTCCGGCGTGCTGGCGGCCGCGGTGGCGGCCATGCATCTGAGCCAGACCGGCTCCCTGACCCCGGTGATGGGGCTGCAGCTGGCGCTGGTCGGCTTCGTCTCCACCATCGTCGGCGGCATGGGCAGCCTGCCCGGCGCGGTGCTGGGCGGCTTCTTCATCGGCATCGTCACCGTGCTGCTGCAATCCGCCCTGCCGCTGGACCTGCGCCCCTATCGCGACGCCTTCGTCTTCGGCATCGTGATCCTGGTGCTGCTGGTGCGGCCGCAGGGCCTGTTCCTCTCCGCCCAGGTACGGGAGCGGATCTGATGCGGCCGGTAGCATTCCAGGTTCCGTCACCCTCGGGCTTGACCCGAGGGTTCCAGCGCCGGCGATCCCGCACCACCGGCCGGCAGCGTCGCCGTCCTGCCACGATCCTCGGGTCAGGCCCAGTGCTGTCCGGCACATTGCTTGCTCATGTGAGTTTGAATTCGAGTTGTGGGCCGGCTTCGGGTCTTCGGTTCCTGTC
>NZ_JBHRTR010000033.1:0-1009 GCF_042646425.1 Marinibaculum pumilum | reverse complement strand
TTATATGAGGCGGCTTGTGTCAAGGCGTTGCCGGTAGATTTGCAGCAGCTTTTTCTGTCGGGCGGGACGCAGGTCGCGCAGGGACATGGCGCATTCGTGCGGCTCGCCTGCCGCCGCAAGGCGGCATCAGTTTGCTCGGTCTTGCATCGTTTCTCGCTCCGTCTGTGCCAGGCGGGATCGATCCAGGGATTGGAGCCTTTTGCGACATGCGGCGCGCACCGCATCAACTTATATCCGGTCGGGCCTGCCGGCCCGGACCAAGGTCCTTCGTGCATCGGCGTGCGAAGGCGGCAGGCTCCAAGGAGGGATGGGACCCATCTTGACCGAGGCGTTGTCATGCCATGCCCGGAACCGGTCACACATCCTCCCTGGATCGCTTCACCGCTGGGGTGTCCTCGTCATTGCGGCGGTCCTCTTCGTTCAGGCGCTCGGGTGCATTCAGGCGGCCTTCAGGATGGCACCGTCAGGCACCTCGCCGGTCTCCAGGTAGCGCCACAACGCGACCAGCAGCTTGCGAGCCAGTGCCACGACGGCGATCCGGCGGGGCCGGCCCTTGAGGTCGCCCACACGCTCGCGGAACCACCGGCTGAGCGCGCTGTCAGGCTGGTAGCGCAGCCACATCCAGGCCAGCTCCACCATCAGAGTGCGCAAGCGGGCATTGCCCGACTTGGCGATCCCCTGGTCACGATCGCTGCTGCCGCTGGCGAACGGGCTCGGGTCGAGCCCGGCATAGGCGCCCAGCTGGCGGCGATTGGCGAACGGGCGCCAGAAGGCTTCGCCGACAAGCACCGTGGCGGTTTCCGGCCCGATCGCCTTGAGCATCGTCAGCTGGCGGATCTTCTCGCCCTGGGGATGGCACGCCTCAGCCTTGCCCGCCGCGATCGCGTCGCGCTCGGCCTCCACTTCAGCAAGCTGCTCCAGCACGATCTCCAGCCGTCCCAGCTCGCGGCCGATCTCCGACGCCAGGCGCCCGCCAAGGGCAGCCCCTCCTGCCGTCCGAAGAGCGGCG
>NZ_JBHRTR010000032.1:6975-59105 GCF_042646425.1 Marinibaculum pumilum | reverse complement strand
TGGCGGAGACGAGGAGGAAAGCGGCTCCGGCGACGAGGAAGAGAGCGGCGGAGACGAGGAGGAAAGCGGCTCCGGCGACGAGAGCGGCAGTGGCAATGCCAATGCGTCGGGCAGCGGCCCCTCGGCAGGCGACCAGGCCAAGCAGGGCGTCAAGGATGCCTTCAAGTCCGGCGCAAAAAGCACGGCCGGAACCGGCGGCGGCACCGCGGCTGGTGAAGGCGGTTCACGGATCGGCAGCAGCCAGGTGTCCGATGCTGCCGACAAGGCCGGCAGCACCTGAGGAGCTGGACAATGGACCAATCCGCCTGCCCGAACCGGGACACCCTGCCGCCGCTTCTGGACATCCAGCAGAACGGCATGGGGGATGTCGTGCTGGCCTGCTGGCTGATCGAGAGCGCCGGCGCCTGCGGCCGGGCGCTCCAGGTCAATCCGCGACGGTGGAGCGGATTGCCGCGCCTTCTGGGCATTCCGGCCGCATCGGTGACCGTACGCGAGGGCCCCAGCGCGACCCAGGACGAGGCCCTCGGGCTGCGCTACGAATATCGTGCCGTGCAGCAGGCCCTGGAGTGTGGCGCACTGCCAAAGACCCGCTTCGCCCTCTGGGCGGAAGCGCTTGGCCTGACCGGCTCCGATGGTGGCCCGCTGGCACCGGTCCGGCCGCGCCATTGCGAGGACCTGTCGGACAGGGCCTGGGCCAGCGCGCAGTGGGACATGCTGCAGGCACCCGCGCTGGCGCCGCGGGTCCTGCTCTTCCCGGATAGCGCCAAGCGCATCCGACGCTGGCCGAAGGCGCAATTCGTCGAGATCGCCGCACGGCTGAAGGCGGATGGCTGGGCGGTCGCCGCGATGGGTGCCAAGCGCGCATCCCTCGTCGGAATCGGCTGCCGGTTCTGGTTCGGATATCCGGTCGACCAGGTGGCGTCCATGATCGCCCAGGCGGACCTGGTGATCACCAACGACACCGGCCCGGCCCATCTGGCGGGCACCATCGGCACCCCCACCCTGGCGCTCTGCGGGCCGACCGACGGCCGGGTCGTCTTCAGCCACATGCCGGAGGTCAGGCCGCTGACGGCCGCCGGCCCGGAGGCCCCGCCCTGCGCGCCCTGCCATTTCTCCGAGGCGATCGGCTACGGTGCGCCCTGCCGGGAGAAAGGCTGTCTGGCCCTGGCGGCTCTGACACCGGATGATGTGCTCGATGCCGCGCGGCAGCGGCTCGCCGAAACCCTCCACCTGCCGCCGGCACAGTCCGCGCGGGCTGTGGCCTAGAAGGATGTGACGTCATGGCCGGATGGACCAAGCAGACGAACAAGGACTATCACTTCATCGCGGTGGAGGAGACGACGTCGAAGTACTACGGCTACCAGTTCGTCTGTTCCTGCACGGCGATGTTCAGCGTCTATTCGCTTCTGAAAACGATCTCCCAGACGAAGGGCTGCTATCTGGTCAGTTCCGCCCTGAATGTCGGCATGTCCTACAAGACGAAGGCCTGCCTGGCGCTGGAACTGACCACGATCAATGTCGGCATCTCCACCTACGGCAAGGACAACACAACCACCGTGACCGGGGCCAAGCTGGTCGACATACCGATCAGCCTTCTGGCCGACCGGCAGACGATCAGCGACGCCGCCGTTGCGGCGGTCCGGGCGGATATCGGTGCGGCATGGATCAATTCGCGCTCCCTGCAGGCGACCGTCTAGGCGCAGGCTGCAGGGATGAAGTTATTCAAACCGATCCGCACCGGCTTCCTCAGCCGCATCGTCCTGCATGCCGGCCAACCGCACTTGGCGGTGGCCCTGCTACACTATTTCCCCTTTGACGAGCCGCGCCGCATCGGGCTGGAGCAGGACATGTGGGCGGAGATCATGCCGGTCCTCGGCGACCAGATCCTCGATCCGTGCGACCCCAAGCCCCGCGCCGAGGTGCTGGTCCATGGTGCCTGCGTCGCGCCCGCCGGACAGCGCATCCAGCGCGGCGAGGTGCGGCTGACGGTCGACAAGGCGATCGACAAGCGGCTGACCGTGACCGGCAACCGGGAATGGATACGCCCCGCGCTCGGCCGCCTGCAGGCTTCCGCCCCCCTCCCCTTCGAGCGCATGCCGCTGGACTGGGGCCGGGCCTATGGCGGCAAGGACTATGACGGCAATCCCGACGGCATCGGGCACTGGCCGCGCAGCAATGGCAGCCAGTCGCGCTTCCCGCTGCCGAACCTGGAATATCCCGACGACCCGATGCGGCTGCCGGACCAGGAGATCCGGCCGGCGGCGATGGGTCCCCGCCCGATCACCCTGCCCGCCCGCCGCAAGCTGGCCGGCACCTACGACGCCTATTGGGCGAAACATCACGAGCCCGGCTATCCCCGCGATATCCGTCCCGAGTTCTTCCTGACCGCGCCCCCCGACCAGGTCATGCCGGGATATTTCCAGGGACGGGAGGGCTTCCGCGTCGAGCATATGCATGCGCAGCGGCCGCGCCTGCAGGGTGCCCTGCCCGGCCTGCGCGCGCGCTGCTTCGTGGAGCAGAAGCGCGGCGATCTGGCGGAAGATTCCCCGGTCGACTTCCTGGAGGTGCCGCTGCAGCCGGACACCCTGTTCCTGTTCCCGGAACTGGAGCGCGCGATCATTGCGCATCACGGCAAGGTAGCGCTGCGGGAGATCGACGGTCTGGACCTGACCTACCTGCTGGCCGGCTTCGAGTGGCAGGAGGACCCAGCCCGGCCGCTGGACCACTGGCAGGAGGCGCTGCGGAAGCGGGTGAAGCTGATCCCGAACCCGCAGGTGCTGCTGGAAACGGAGGATGTCTGCCCGATCGGCTGGCGCGAGCCCACCCTGGAAGCGGCCGAGACGGTGAAGCCGCTGGCGGTGCGCGAGCAGGGCGCCATGCCGCCGCGCCTCACCGCCCTGATCGGCAAGGTGAAGGGCAAGCAGGCGGCGGCGATGGCGGCGGTGGGCCTGGCCGCCCTGCCGAAATCCGTGGCAGCCAGCGCCGACAAGAGCGATCCGCCGGAGGTGAAGGAGATCCTGGCCGAGATCGACAAGGTCAAGGACATGCGGCCGAAGAACCAGGCCGAGGCGGAGGCGTTCCGCGCCCAGATGCAGGTGATCTCCGACAAGATGGAGGCACTGGGCCGCGGCAAGTATGCAGAGGCGGAGAGCCAGGCCCGGTCGCTGGCCGAGGAACTGGGCTACGACTACGACACGGTGGTGGCCCAGGGCCGCGCCGAGGCCGGTGCGGAGCCCGACGTCCTGGCCGCGAAGCTGCGGTCGATCGCCGAACGCGCGAAGGAAGGCCTGGACCCGACGGTGAAGGCGAAGCTGGACGCCGCCCTGCCGAAGGACCTGGAGGGACAGTATGCGGCCGCCCTGAAGGATGCCTCGACCCGCCAGGCCCAGCTGGAACGCGAGAGCGCGCACCTGATGCCGCCGCCGGAGGCGATGGCGGCCAGCAAGCAGATGGTCAAGGCGAAAGCCCTGGCCGGCGCGTTGGCCGCAAAGCGGCCGCCGGCCGACACCGCCCTGCCCGGCATGGATTTCAGCGGCCGCAAGATGGACGGCATCGACCTGAGCGCGGCGACCCTGACAGGCGCCCGTTTCGTCGGCGCCTCGCTGATCGGCGCGAAGCTGGGCGATGCCGGGCTGGCCCATGCCGACCTGACCCGCGCCAATTTCAGCGGTGCCATGCTGAAGGGCGCCAACCTGAACAATGCCCGGCTGGTCCGCACCATCTTCGCGAAGGCCGACCTGAGCGGCCTGACCTTCGCCGATTGCGAGGCGCGCAACACCTCCTTCGCCGGCGCCAACCTGACGGGCACCAAGTTCCACGGCGTGAAGCTGACCGGTGTGAGCTTCGCCGGCGCCGACCTGAGCAAGGTGTCGTTCAACCGCTGCGAACTGCGTGGCTGCAGCTTCCGGGGCGCCAAGGTGGGCAATACCGCCTTCCTGTTCTGCATCCTGGACCAGGCGGACATGCGCGGCCTGACGGGCCCGGCGCTGAAGCTGATCAACTGCGAGGCTCCCGGCATCCGCTTCCAGGGGGCCAAGCTGACCAACATGGCGGTTGGGGGCAAGACGGTGATGGACGGGGCGGATTTCTCCGGCTGCACAATGCCGTCCTGCAATCTGAGCTTCGCCTCCCTGACCGGCGCGCAGATCCGCGACGCGCACATGGAACAGGCCAATTTCTGGCAGTCCGACCTGACCGGTGCCGACCTCTCCGGCAGCTTCCTGCGCGGCGCCATCCTGATGCGCGCCGACCTCACCGATGCGGTGATGGAAGGTGTCGACGCGATGCAGGCCAATTTCATGAAGGCGCGCCTGGTGCGCACCAACCTGGAGGCGGCGAACCTGTACGGGGCGAACTTCCTGAAAACGCAGTTCGACCGCCCCAACCTGGCCAATGCGCATGTCGAGAAGTCGCGGCTTGCCGGGCTGAACATGCCATGACCGGATGGCCGCCCGAATGGCCCTAAGGGCGGCACCGCCTGTAGCGGCACCGGCACGGTTTTGCCAAGATCGGACGGCATCTGTCTGACAGAGGCCTCCGCCGCGCGCCATGCCAGGGAACCGGCGCGGCGCGCCGTGCATGAAGGGAACGGAGTACGATGTTCAACAATACGTCCATGGCCGGCATGAGCTTCGGCTTTCCGGATGTCTGCCTGACCCCGGTGCCCGCCCCGACCCCGATCCCCTATCCGAACCTCGGCATGGAGCCGACCAACGTGCCGATGGTCGTCAACGTGTTCTACGGCTGCGGCCCGGCGCACACGGTCTCCGGTATCACCCCGATGACCGAAGGCGATGAGGCCGGCGTCAATCTCGGCGTCGCCTCCGGCCTGGAATCCGGCCCGGAGACGACCCTGGTCCCGTCCTTCACGGTGTTCGCCAACGGCCAGCCGATCGACAAGATGACGTCGATGACGATGCACAACGGCACCAACGCGATCGGCGCGAAACTGGTGCCCAGCCAGGTCGTCTCCATGACACTGGCGTGAAGATTGACGCCGAACGCGAACAGCGCGCCCCTTCGCATCCCGGCGGCGCTATGATGCGGACGTCCGGCGGGGCGGAAACCATGACGGAACGGCCATGACCAGCATGCGGCGTCAGATCGCCGACGCGGTGTCCAAACCGGCGAAGATGAGCCGGGAGGAACTCGTCGCCGAGCACAAGGGCACGCAGATGATGTACCGCATCGACGTTGCGGGAGAGGATCTGCGCGGCCTCGATCTGAGCCACGCGATGTGGGAGGAATGCAGCTTTGCGGGCGCCGACCTGCGCGGCGCCAGCATCGCCTCCTCGATCTTCAACACCTGTTCCTTCGCGGGCGCGAAGCTGGACGGCGCCGACGCAACCTCGTCGATCTTCAATACCCCCGACTTCACCGGCACCCGGTTCGGCAAGGCGCGCCTGCCCAGTGCCAATGTGCAGAACTGCACCATCCGCCAGGCCGACCTGGGCGACGTCTTCATGGACGGCGCCATCTTCGATCGGATGGATTTCGGCGGCACCCGGTTCCCGCGGGTCCTGAAGCGCTGCGCCATCGTCAACAGCCTGCTGGTGGAGACCCGCCTGTCGGGCTGCCGCCTGGAGCGTTGCGCGATCATGAAGTCCGATACGCGCCGCATCGACCTGACCGGGGCGGAGCTGCTGCAATGCCTGCTGGTGAAGGCCGACCTGACGGCAGCGGCGCTCCAGGGTGTGAAGCTGAACCGCTGCAACATCGTCGATGCCGTGCTGCCGGACCGGAACTTCGACGGCCACGACTTCACGATGACGCAGTTCATCAAGGCGAAGATGCCGCGGACGACGTTCCGGAATGCGGTGCTGAAGAACTGCAATTTCCAGGAATCGGACCTCAACCATACCGACTTCAGCGGCGCGCAGATCCAGAACGGCCTGTTCAATGCCGCCAACCTGACCGGTGCGCGACTGGTCGATTGCCGCATTCCCAACGGCAGCTTCGCGGCCGCGAACCTGGCGCAGGCGGACCTGCATGGCGCGGAACTTCCCCATGCGGTCTTCACCAAGGCGCAGCTGGTCGCGGCATCGCTGCGCAATGCCGCCCTGTCCTACGCGATCTTCATGCATGCCGACCTGACGGACGCGGATTTCGGCGGCGCCACCGTGACACAGGCCAAGCTGCACCGCGCGATCGAGGACGGCACCAACTGGCGCGGCGCCAATCGCAGCGATGCGCGCGGCGACGACGAAGGACTGAAACGGGCCGAGGACTGGCCGACGGCCAGGAAGGCCGGCGCGCCGGCGTAACCGCGCCCGGCGCGGACCGAGAGGAGTAGTTCGATGACCGATGCACAGGATCTGGCGAAGACCGCCGTGTCATCCGCCACGGCGGACCTGTTCCCCGCGCGCATCGCCGGCCCAGGCGCCGACGCGCAGAGCTTCCTGGTCCGCCGCGACGGCGAAGCCACGGACCTGCGGGCCCGCACCGCGGATTCCTGCCTGATCCGGCCGCAGCCGGAGGACCTCGTGCTCTGTGCCGCCTATCCCAGCGGCAACGGCATGGCGTTCTACATCCTGTCGGTCCTGGTGCGGGCTGATGTCTCGCAGCCAGCCATGCTTGCCGTCGCCGGCGGCCTGACGGTGTCGGCCCAGGACGGCCCGGTCACCGTGCAGGCCGGACAATCGCTGAACCTGCTCAGCGGCACCGGCATGACCCTGTCGGCGGAGACCCTGAGCGTGCGGGCGGAAGCCGGCCTCCTGCACCTGGACAGCGCGGTGCTGGAAAGCCAGGACGCGGTCGCCAGCATCGGCACCCTGCGGCTGATCGGCGAGAAGCTGCTGTCGCTGGTGAAGGTGGTGTCCGGCCAGCATCGCCGCGCCACCCGCAAGGTGGAGGAGGTCGACCAGGTGCAGGCCGGCGAGGTGGTGGTGGCCGGCGAGCGGCTGATCACCAACACGGCGCACCAGATCGTCCATGTCTCCACCGAGGATATGCGGTTCGACGGCGCCCGCATCCATATGGGCTGAGCGGCACGACAACCGGGGACGGCAAGATGTTCAACAACACCTCGATGTCGGGCATGAGCTTCGCCTTTCCCGACACCTGCCTGACACCGACGCCGGCCGGGCCGGTGCCCGTCACCTATCCGAACACCGCGATGGAACCGCTCAACGTCCCCTTCGAGCCGACGATCTTCTATGGCTGCGGGCCCGCCCATACCGTCACCGGCAGGACCCCGACCACCCTGGGCGACCAGGCCGGGGTCAGCGGCGGCGTCGCCTCCGGCACCATGTCGGGACCGGAGAGCACGACGGTGCCGTCGATGACCGTGTTCGCCAACGGCCAGCCGATCGACAAGATGACCTCGGTGACGATGAACAATTCCACCAACATGATCGGCGCCAAGCTGGTGCCCAGCCAGGCGGTCAACCTGACCCTGACCTGAGGCTCGCCTGAAGCAATTGCGCTTCCAGTTCGTCACCGCCGGGTCTTGTTGTTTGGCCCGGGGGGATGGTGAACCGCTGTTCGGAGACATGGTGGACGGGGTGAGTCATTGCGCGGAACGTTCCACCGGACATCGGCGGCCGCGCCGGCCGGTCAGCCCGTGCGTTCCCGCAGTTCCGCGGCGACATCGGCGACCACGGAGGCCCAGTCCCCGGTCCGCTCCGCCCGGAACAGCCGCAGGCTGGGGTAGAACGGGCAGGCGGTGCCGCGGCGGCCCCAGCGCCAGTCGGCGAAGACCGGCAGCAGCAGCCAGCATTCCTTGCCCAGCGCGCCGGCCAGATGCGGGATCAGCCCGTCGCAGGTGATGACGAAGTCGAGCTGCGAGATCGCCGCCGCCACGTCGTCCAGGTCGCGGCACGCGGCAGCGATGTCCTGGATGCCGAAATCGGCCATCAGCCCGGCATCGTTGGGCCCGTTGCGGTAGGCGAAAGAGAGGAAGCGCGCGGGCACCTCCTCGAATAGAGGCTCCAGCGCGCGGAAGGTCAGGTCCTGGTCGGGGCCGACGGCGCGATTGCGCTGCTGCCAGCAGATGCCGACCACGGGCTCGTTGGCCACGAACAGGCCCTGGTCCCAGCCGCGGTCGCGGCCCGCCTGCGGCGCCAGGTAGGGCACCCGCGCCGGCAGGTCGGCCTGCCGGTAGCCCAGCGCCCCCGGCATCGCCGCCAGAGGCATGGTCAGCGGCAACCCGTCCGGCACTGCACCATCTTCATGGACCACGGCCGACAGGCCGGGCACCGATTCCAGCAACGGCCCGAACAGCGGCTCGGTGCGCAGGACCAGGCGGCCGCAGCGTTCGGCGAGTTCCGGCAGCAGCCGGGCCAGCTGGATGATGTCCTCCGCGCCGGCCGAAGCGGCATCCAGCAGCACGCCGTCCGCTGTCCGGCTGCCGTCCCAGGGCCTGCGCTGCGTCGCCGGGGCCTGCGCCGCCGCCTCCGCCGCCAGGTCGGCCCAGGGGTCGCGCTCGCCTTCCGCCCAGGCGATCCGGCGCAGCAGATGCTGGCCGCCAGGCAGGCCGCCGACCTCCTCCAAAGTCTCGCGCGCCCGGGTCGCCTTGCCATCCTCGAGCAGGGCATGGCCCAGAATCAGCTTGGCGGCCTGGTGCTCGCCGTCGATGCCGAGAAGGTCGAAGCAGGTGGCGATGCTCTTCTTCAGCTTGCCCGCCGCCAGGGCGGCCCGGGCCAGCGAGATCAGCGCATCCCCGTCCTGCGGATAGAGCAGCACCGCCCGGTCGAACACGGCGACCGCATTGCCGTACTCGCCCATCGCTTCCAGCACCTGGCCCTTGGTGATCAGGACGGGCAGGTCCTTCGGCGCATGTAGTTCCGCCTCGTCCACCAGGTCCAGGGCGGCCGCCACCTCGCCGCGCGCGACCAGGATCTGCGCCAGGTTGACATAGGCCGGGGCGAATTTCGGATCGCAGTCGATCGCCTTGCGATAGGCCGCCATCGCCGCCTCCTGCCCGGTCGCCGGATCCAGGGCGCCGAGGGCCAGGGCGGCGTTGAAATAGCCGGACGGATTGTCCGGCGCGATCGCCTGCGCGCGGCGGAACAGGTCCAGCGCCTCCTGCACGCGGCCGAGCTGTGCCAGGGCGCTGCCCAGATTGTTCAGCGCCATGACGTTCTCGGGGTCCAGGTCGACGGCGCGGCGGAAGCTCAGGCTCGCCGCTTCGGGATCGTTGGCCTGGATGAGGGCGGTGCCGCGGTTGACGAACAACCCGACGGAGCCCGCCGGATTGGCCTTCAGCGCGCTGCCATAGGCCATGATCGCGTCGCCGGTGCGGCCGCCGGCCAGCAGCACGTCGGCCACGCCGACGGCGGCCTCGAAATTGTTGGGGTCGATCTCGAAGACCCTGCGGAAGACCTCCATCGCCTCTTCGAGGCGGCCGCGGCGCATATGCTGCGCGGCGACGTCGAGGGCTTCGCGCAGGCCGGCCTCCCGCTCCTGCAGCCGTTCGCTCTGGTCACTCATCACCGGAATTCCATTGCTCTGACGCGCGCGACAGCGCCGGGCACTCATCCCTGGCCGTAGCGCTCCGCACGGATCTCGATCAACCCGCGCCCGGCCGTGGTCATGGCGGCCCCGCCGGCCTCTCCGGCATCGCCCTTCGACGCCGGCCCGGCCGCCGTGCCGAGCGCGCTGTCGGGCACGGCCTGGCCGGACAGCTGCCGCCGGCTGCGCTGTGCGGTGAGGCCCTTGGACGCCGTCGCGATGTTCTGGTCAGCCATGACGCAACCCACGCTTGCCGGATTAGGAGTCGATCTTGAAGTTGACCGAGCCGCCGATGGTCACGGTCACATCGCCCTTGACCAGCACCGACATATTGCCGCCGATCGTCAACGTATAGTCGCCGCCGATCTCCTCGGTCTTGGAATCGTGGACATATTCCACCGTCTGGTAGGAGGCGGTGGTCCAGCGATTGGCGACCAGGTCGTCGCGATCCTTGCCGGCGGTGGTGACCAGGCGCTGCGACCCCTTGGCATCGAACAGCAGCACCTGGTTGCCGCCGGCGTCGTGCATGCCGGTCAGCCGCCGGTAGGGGCCGGCCGCCTCCGTTATGGCGGAGAACTCGTTGCTCTTGGTCGGGTCGTACAGCATCTTGCTGCGGCTGTTGTAGACACTGCCGACGATGATCGGCCGGTCCGGGTGATTGTCGATGAACATCACCAGGACCTCATCGCCCAGCCGCGGCAGGACCTGCATGCCGTGGGTCGCGCCGGCCCATCCCTGGCCCAGGCGCAGCCGCACCTTGGTCTTCGCCGCATCCCACTTGAACGAGACCTGCGGCCGGCTGTGCTGGTCGAAATCGACCTCCTCCCCGCCGGAGGCGGTCTCCACGATCGCCACATGCGGCGCGTTCAGCTCCGGATAGGGCGTCAGCTGCGCCGGCCCGTACTCGTAGTCCATCTTCTGGGCTTCGAAGATGTTGCGGAAGATCGGCACATTGTCCTGCATCCGCCGCCCCATGTCGTGCACCACCTGCCGCACGAAGAAGGCCCCGTTGGAGAATTCCTGCGGCGTGCCCCAGCGCAGGTTGAAGGGCAGGTTGACCTTCTCCCCCGCGGCCATGAACTGGCACTGCGATGCGCCCAGCGCCAGCAGCTTGTTCGCCTGCTGTGCCTTGAAACGGCGCGGCGAGATATTGTCCACGCCGTCGGACAGTTCCTCGAACATGCCGGGGAACTGATAGACCTGCACCGCCTTGTCGCCGGACGGCACCTTGGCATGCAGGGTGGCGGAGGCATTCTCCGGGTTGTAGTCGCGCATGGCGTACTGCTCGGGCACGGTCTGCGCTTCGTAGATCAGGTCGGACACGACGTCGGAGGGCTCGTTCGCATCCGGCTCCGCGCTCTCCGACAGCGCCAGGTTGCGGTCGCTGAGCTCGCCCTCCAGGAAGTCGGCATTCTCCTGGCCCAGGACCAGCTTGTAGCCGCTCTGGTCGTTGACGATGTAGTAGAAGATGCCGTCGCGCTCCAGGTTCCGATGGACGAAGCTGTAGTCGCTCTCGTTGTACTGGATCACCAGTTCGCGGTTGGGCGGCTGGCTCGACAGCTTGGAACTGTCGATAACCGCCTTCGCCGTCAGGTTCGACGGATAGGACTTCACGATGTCGTTGAAGATGTCGACGATATTGCCGCTCCACACCCGCGACTTGCGGGTGAAGGCCAGGTACCAGAGCCAGGGATAGATGTAGAAGTCGTAGGCGGTCTTCGCCTCGACCGAGGCGCTGACATGGCGCACGCGGAAGATCTCGCCGTGGAAGACGCGGGAATCCGACAACCGGCCGACCGTGAGGGCGGCATGCTTGTGCAGCATGTCCTCCACCTTCAGGGCGGAGCTGAGCACCCGGGTGCGGACCCAGATGTAGTAGGGCGGCCGCTGACCCTCGGCGAGACCGAGGGTCGGGTCGATATGCGGCACCTTGTAGTCCTGGAACGGCGACCAGGTCGGCGGCGCCACGTCGGAGGGGTGGAAGGCGAACGGCGGCGGCGTGTCCAGCAGGGTCTGCTGCAGGCCGGAGACGGTCTCCACCACCCGGAAGGAGATGATGTCCTCGTCGGCGAACTCGATATCGTCGGCGACGAAGGAATAGGTGTGGGAACTAACAACAGGCATCGCCGTCTCCTGGCATCAGCAGAGCGCGGCCAGGCCCTGCCGCCGCCCCCGGAATCACGAAAACTGGATGTCGAACGTGCCATCCTCGCCGGTCTGCACATGGACCCGCTCGAAATGCTGCTCGTCCGCCATCCTTTGTAGAATCATGGTCGACAGTTGTGGCAGCAGCGTGTTGTTCAGGATTCCGTCGATGGTCCGGGCACCGGACGCCACGTCGGTCGCCGCCTTGATCGTATGGTCGATCAGGGCGGCATCGTAGGTCAGCTCCGCCTTGTGGCTCTCGGCGAAGCGCCGCTGGATCTTGCCCAGCTTCAGGCGCGCGATCTCGCCGATCTCCGACGGGGTCAGCGGGTAGAACGGCGTGACGCTCATGCGGCCCAGCAGGGCCGGCTTGAAGGTCTCCGCCAGGACCGGGCGGATCATGTCGGTCAGCTCGTCGGCCGGCGGCGGCTCGTCCACGTCGGTGCAGGCCTCCATGATGATGTCGGAGGCGAGGTTCGAGGTCAGCAGGATCAGGGTGTTCTTGAAGTTCACCGCCTGGCCCTCGCTGTCCTCCAGCATGCCCTTGTCGAAGACCTGGTAGAACAGCTCCCAGACGTCGGGATGCGCCTTCTCGAACTCGTCCAGCAGCACCACGCTGTAGGGGTTGCGCCGCACCGCCTCGGTCAGCACGCCGCCGGTGCCGTAGCCGACATAGCCGGGGGGCGCGCCCTTCAGGCCGGCCACGGTATGGGCCTCCTGGTATTCCGACATGTTGATGGTGACCATCCGGTCCTCGCCGCCGTACAGCAGGTCGGCCAGGGTGATCGCCGTCTCCGTCTTGCCGACGCCGGACGGGCCGACAAGCAGGAATACGCCGGTCGGCTTGTTGGGCTCGTTCAGCCCCGCCTTCGACGCCTGCATCCGCTCGGCGATGGTGCGGATCGCCATCTTCTGGCCGATGATCCGCTCCGCCAGCCGGTCCTCCAGGCGCAGGATGCCGTTGATCTCATCGGTCATCATCTTGCCGACCGGGATGCCGGTCCAGCCGGAGATCACCTGCGCGACGACATCGCCGTTGACATAGGGCATCACCATCGGCCGCGCCGCCTGCAGGGTTTCCAGCTGCAGCCGGTAGGAGTTCAGCTGCGAGCGCAGCTCGTCCAGCACCTTGCCGGTGGTCTCGTCCTTCTCGATCTCCTCCATCAGCTTGTTGATCTCGACGACGAGGTCGGCTTCCTGCTTGTAGCGGCCCTCGAGCTTGATCCGCTCGACGTCGAGCCGCTCGATCTCGGCGCGCAGTTCGTTGACCTCGTCCTCCTTGGCGAGGCCGGCCTTCAGCTGCTTCTCCATCGCCCGCAGGCTGCCGTTCAGGGTGTGCAGCCGGTGCACCACCCCTTCCAGTTCCGCCGGCTGGCTGGCCTGGGCGATGGCGACCCGGGCACAGGCGGTGTCCAGCACGCTGATCGCCTTGTCGGGCAGCTGCCGGCCCATGATATAGCGCCGCGAAAGGCGCACGGCGTCGCGCAGCGCCTCCTCCAGGATCCGCACCTTGTGGTGCTTCTCCATGCTGGGCAGCAGGCCCGACAGCATGCGGACCGCCTTCTCCTCGTCGGGCTCGGCCACGTTCACGGTCTGGAAGCGGCGGGTCAGCGCCGGGTCCTTCTCGATATGCTTCTTGTATTCCGACCAGGTGGTGGCGCCGATGGTGCGCAGTTCGCCACGGGCGAGCGCGGGCTTCAGCAGGTTGGCGGCGTCGCCGGACCCGGCCTGGCCGCCGGCACCGATCAGGGTATGCGCCTCGTCGATGAACAGGATGATCGGCTTCGGCGAGGTCTTCACCTCGTTGATCACCTTCTTCAGCCGGTCCTCGAACTCGCCGCGCACGCCGGCGCCCGCCTGCAGCAGGCCCAGGTCGAGGCTGCGCAGCACCACGTTCTTCAGCGGCGGCGGCACATCGCCCTCGGCGATCCGGTTGGCGAGGCCCTCCACCAGTGCCGTCTTGCCGACGCCGGCCTCGCCGACGATGATCGGGTTGTTCTGCCGGCGGCGCATCAGGATGTCGATCATCTGGCGGATCTCGCCCTCGCGGCCGATGATCACGTCGGTCTTGCCGGCCTTCGCCTGCGCCGTCATGTCGATGGTATAAGCGTCCAGCGCCTTGCCGCCGCCCTTCTCGCCGCCGCCCGCCGACGGCGCGGTGCCGCCCGTGCCGCCGCCCGGTGCGCCCGGCGCACCGCCGGCCTCGCTGCCCGCGGCGCCGTCGCCACCGCCGCCGCCGGCACCGGCGACCGCCTCGATCGTGTGCGGGGTGAACTGGCTCAGCTCCACCCGCAGCCGGTCCGGCGACAGCCGCTCCAACTCCGGCGCCGACTGCAACAGGGAGGCGCGCAGCGAGCGGTCCTCCATGATCGCCAGCAGGATCGCGCCGGAACGGATCTTCTCCTCCGCCAGGGTCAGCGAGGTGACCCGCCAGGCGGCCTCCAGCATTTCCAGGAACTGCGGCGAGAAGGAGGGGCGCGCGCCGGAGCCGCGCTTGAAGCTCTCGATCGCCTCCTGCAGCTGCGATTCCACCCGCGGGACCTTGCAGTCGTAATGCTTCAGGATCTGCTCCACATCGCAGCCGGGCACCGCGATCAGCTTGATCAGCAGATGCTCGATCTCGATCTGGAAATTGGTCTGAGACACGCTCAGATGGGCGGCATCGTTCAGTGCCTTGTAGCAGATCTGGTTCAGCTTCCCGACGATCTGCTTGATGTCCGTCGCCATCGCTTCCCTCACATTTTCAGGTACTGGACCATGCGGACCCGCGACATGGCATCGCCATGGCGGGTGGCGTCATGTGCCAGCCAGGTGGTCCAACCGAGTTGCGGCGGCGCCTTCCGCGACAATGTCAGCGGTCCGACATCCGCCCCCTTCACCAGCAACCGCAGCTCCGTCTGGATGGTGCGGTCGAGATAGAAGCGCAGGATAGAGGCGACCCGGCGGAACAGGCCGCCGGTCGGCAGGTATTCGCGGAAGGTCGCCAGCGGCAGCGGCCCCAGCACCAGGCCGATGGCATTGCTCTGCGACCAGAACCGGGTGCCGACCACCGAGGTGGAGCCCAGCCGGTTGTTCTGGCGGCGCCGGCGGCCGACGATGGTCTGCTGGCGCCGGTCGATCGCGATCCACATGCCCACCAGCTGTTCGACCCGGGCCGGCACGCCGAACAGCCCGCCGATCACCCGTTCCAGCGCCATCGCGCTGTGCGGCTGATGCGCGAGCAGCCCGGCATAGCGCAGCAGCGCCGGGTCCGGCACCCGCAGCCGGTCGCGCATGCCGGTCAGCCCCATGCCGAAGGCGGAGAACAGCACCCGCGAGAAATGCGTCTCCTCCGCCGGCTGGTTCATCAGCTCCGGCCGGTGCAGGCGGCGCACCCGGTGCAGGATCGAGATCAGGCGATGGTTGAAGATGTCCAGGAAGGCGGCAATGCCGGTGTCCTTGGCCCGAACCCGATGCTCCACCAGCTCCGCATAGGGCGGCGGCAGCGGCCCGTGCGCGCCGGCCAGGGTGAAGGCGGTGACCTTCATCACCATCGGGTCGCGCGGATCGTCGGAGGGATCCAGGCGCTCGATATCGCTGGTCGGGAAGGACAGCCGGGTGGAGCCGGAGAAGCGCACCGCTTCCCGCCGCACCAGCGAGGAGCTGCCCACGGGGCGACGCTCCGGCGCCATCAGTTCCAGCAGCCGGATCGCCTGGTAGAGTTCGAAGCGGTACGGCTCCTCGCGGAGCAATGCCGCTACATCAATGCCTTGTCGCCAACGATCGGTGGCCATCGCTTCCAGACGCCTTCGCGCTGCGTGCTCACCAGGGTGAGTTCGGTAAAGCTGTTGATGGCCGCATAGAGCGCGAAGAAGCGGTTCAGGATGCTGGCCAGCATGTAGGGATTGCCGCCGACGAAGTTGCGCTCGTCGACTTCCAGGGTGATGCCGGTGCCGCTGCAGAAGCCGCGCCAGGCATCGGCGCCGATGCGGCGCACGATCGGCCGGCAGCGCACCGAGCGGATGCCGCGGATCTCCTGGTCGGCGGCCGGTTTGTGCGGCGGACAGTACAGGGTCAGGATTTCCTGCAGCGCGCGCAGCGAGGCCTGCTCGTTGGACAGCGACAGGTGGTTCAGCGACAGCTGCGATACCAGTCGCCACAGGTCGCGCCCGTCATAGGGCTGCGTAATCGGCGGCGTCGGCCGGGTCAGCAGCATCACCTCCGCCGGGATGTCCTGGTCGGCCTGCAGCACCGCCCGCGGCGGCAGCTGCTCCGCCAGCACCCGGTTGGTGCACAGGGTGCGCACGGTCGCCGTTTCCGCCGCCGGCCGGGCGGCGCGGAAATTCTCCTCGATGAAGCTGATATAGGTGTCGGTGCCCGGCAGGCCGCCGCGCGCCGCGGTCGGCGCGGCGAACCAGAAGACGCTCGGCTCGGTGCGGGCGAAGTCGTGCTGGAACGAGAAATAGGGCTGCACCTCCACCGCCTCCGGCTGCGCCGGGGAGGAGATCGAGACCGAGAGCACGGAATGGATCTGGTAGTGCATCTCGCCGCCCAGCTCCGGCACCACCAGGAAGCGGCTGCGGGTATGGTCGATGCGGATCGGCTCCGCGGTCTTCGGGAACAGGTTGATGACCGGCGTGCAGCCCAGCCGCAGGAAGGTCTCGTCCAGTTCCAGGCGCGAGCGCGGCGGCGCGTTCAGCCCCAGCAGGATGTCCACCGTGTCGAGCGCCGGCCGGCGGTCGAGCTGCAGCAGGTCGAAGAACAGGAACTTCTCGGGGAAGTGGAAATATTCCTGCAGGAAGCCGTAGGCGCGGTGGGTGTAGGGATGCTCGTTGAGCACCGCCTCCTCGTCGGCGAAGCCGACCTCGCGCACCACGTCGCCGGTGACCCGCACCCGCTGCTCGCCGTCGGTGGAGGCGAAGTAGACCTGCTCCACCGTCGACAGGATGATCTCGTGCAGGTCCATCGCCTGGCGGCGGTCGCCGGCGATATGCACCCGCAGCTTCTCCAGCGGCAGGGTGGACAGCGCCTCCCCCACCCCGGTCATGCGAATGCGCAGCACGCTGGCCACGCGGGAGGCGTCGAAGAAATCGAAGGCGGCCACCGGTACGATCGACACGTCGACGATCTCCACCGGCCGCAGGTCGACCTCGTAGCAGGAGCGGAAGCGCACGAAGGTGCGGTCGTCGGCGCTGGCATAGAAGGAGGTCTGCCGCGGGACGGTCAGCCCGGTGGGCGGCGGCGGCGCGTCGGCGGAGATGCCGAAATGCGCGATCGCCAGCGGCGGCACCGGATCGCAGAGATGCGGATAGAGGATCCGCAGCAGCGCCGAGGGGACTTCCGGGAACTCGGCATGGATGCGGTTCTGCAGCCGCGCGGTGAGGAAGGCGAAGCTTTCCAGCAGGCGCTCCACCTGGGGGTCGGTGCTCTCGCTGCCGCCGAGGTCGAGGCGCGAGGCGAGCTTCGGATATTTCCGGGCGAAGTCCGCGCCGGCACTGCGCAGATAGTCGAGCTCCCCGTGGAACAGTTCGATCAGGTCTTCGTCGAAGCTGCCGCGCAGGGTCATGAAATGCCGTCCTGTCCGCCCACGGTCACCGGGAAGGAGAACTGCTCGCGCACCTTGCCGGCGACGATGGTGCCGCTGATGAAGACCTGCAGGCCGGACTTGGAGCGATCCTTGGGCACCGTCTCGACATGCACGTTCTGCAGCCGCGGCTCATAGGCCTTCAGCGCCGCGGCGATGTCGCGGGACACCGACTTCTGGTCGTCGATGCTGCCCGGACTGTCCAGCACATGGTCCGACAGGCCGAAGGTGAGGATGGTGCCGTCCAGGCCAAGCGCCTGGAGGTCCTGCCGGTCGCGCGAGATCGGCCGCCGGCAGTTGAGGATCCGCTGCGCCTCCCGCGCGATGGAATCGGTGAGGCCGTCCAGATCGTAGAAGCGATAGGGCTGCGGCTCGCTGGGCCGCTTCGGATCGTCGTCGACCAGGCGGTCGAACAGCAGGACTGGTGCGCCCGGCGTGTATGTCGTGCGTGCCATGACCCCCACTGCACCCAGAAGGTGCGCCCCCTTGAAACCCCGTCAGGCGGACGAACGGGGCCGGGATCGCGTGATCCCGGCCCCAGAGCGTCCGATCGGAAAACGTCGGATCAGGCCGACTTGCCTTCCAGGAAGTTGTAGCCCCAGTTCTTGGAGCCCTTCGCGGTGGCCGTCTCGTCCTGCTGCGTGTAGGTGTCCTCGATCTCGCCCGGCTGCACGGTGATCTGCTCCACCGGCATGTCGGTCCAGCCGCCGGTCTTCACGCCGGCGACCATCGCCTTCTTCAGGGTCACTTCGCGGATCTTCTTCGCCGCGCCGCCCTCATAGCGGACCCAGGTGATCTTGATCGAGTCGATCGACTTGCCCTGGACCAGGTTCTTCGCCCAGCCGGTGGAGGACAGGTCCATCACCTTGGAAATCACCCAGTTGCTGGTGGAGGGCTTGCCGGCGGTGCGGCCGCCCGAGCCCTTGGAGGCGTCGCGCAGCGGCATCGTCAGTTCGGCCTCGACATTGAAGGCCACGATCTGATCGGCGAAGCCGTCGGTCTTGGACTCACCCTTCAGGTCGGAGCCCGCGTCGATGAAGATGTACTCACCACCGTCCATCGGGACATCGGTGACCTGGGTGTAGCTGTTCTCGGACTGTGCCATTGTCTTCGCTCCTTTGCTTCGCCGCCTGCCCGTGTCGGGTCAGACGGTCCCCAAGATAAAATCCCCCTGCGAAGGGATCCGTGGACGGATCCCCTCCAGTCCCCGTAGGCGGGGCCTTTCCCCAAAGGCGGGGCGCATCTGTCCCCGCTACTGGCCTCTCCGGGGACCCGGCCGGCTGCGTTCCGGCCGGGTCCCTGAGCCGGCGAAGGTCGGACTGGCGCCGGGCCTTACGCGGCCGGCGGCGGCAGTTCGGACACCAGCCGGATCGAAGCGGACAGCTCCTCCAGCTGGAAATGCGGCCGCAGGAAGGCGGTGGCCGTGTAGACGCCGGGCTTGCCCGGCACTTCCTTCACGTCCACACGCGCCTCGCGGAGCGGGAAACGTGCCTTGGATTCCTGGCTGGCATTGTCGTCCAGCAGGACGTATTGGGAGATCCAGGTCTGCAGGAAGTTCTGCACCTGGCCGGCGGTCATGAAGGAGCCGATCTTGTCCCGCATGATCACCTTGAAGTAGTGGGCGAACCGCGACGAGGCCATGATGTAGGGCAGCATCGCGGAAATCCGGGCGTTCGCATTGGCGAAGTCGGTGTTGTAGACCTTCGGCTTGTTGGCCGTCTGGCCGCCGAAGAAGGCCGCCTTGTCCGTGCCCTTGCAGTGCACGAGCGAGATGAAGCCCAGGTCCGACAGCTCCTTTTCGCGCCGGTCCGTGATCGCGATCTCGGTCGGGCATTTCAGCGCGATATCGCCCTCGTCGGTGTGGAAGGTATGCGCCGGCAGGCCCTCCACCAGGCCGCCACCCTCGACGCCGCGGATCGCCGCCGTCCAGCCATACTTGGCGAAGGCGTCGGTGATGCGCTGGCCCAGGACGAAGGCCGGGTTGCCCCACAGGTACTTGGAGTGGTCGCGCCCGTCGACATCCTCGACGAAGTTGATCTCCTCGACCGGCACAGTGTCCGGCCCGTAGGGCAGGCGCAGCAGCGCCCGCGGCAGGGTCAGGACGACATAGCGGCTGTCCTCGCTCTCCCGGAAGGAGCGCCACTTCAGCAGCTCGGTGCTCTCGAACAGCTTCGCCAGGTCGCGCGGATTGCCCAGGTCGGTGAAGCTCGGCAGGTCGAACAGCTTCGGCGAGGCCGCCGCGATGAACGGTGCATGCGCCGCCGCCGCCACGCCGGAAATCATCTCCAGCAGGGCGATGTCCTTCGGATGACGGCCGAACTCGAAGTCGCCGATCAGGCAGCTGAACGGGCTGCCGCCGAAGGTGCCGTACTCTTCCTCGTAGAGCTTCTTGAACAGGTTGCTCTGGTCGAACTCGACCGCCTTCTCCAGGTCCTTCTGCAGCTCGTCCCGCTTGATCGGCAGGAGGCGGAGCTTCAGCCGGGTGCTGGTCTCGGTGTTCATCACCAGGAAGGACAGGCCCCGCCAGGCGGATTCCAGCTGCTGGAATTCCGGGTGATGCATGATCTCGTTCAGCTGCAGGCTGATCAGATCGTCCAGCTCTGCGATGCGCGCGTTGATCAGGGTCGCCGCATCCTTGGTCGGCGTCTCCTCGTCGGCCAGCACCTGATCGACGAACGCGGTGATCAGGTCGGACGCATAGGCCTTCTGTTCGTCGGTGGAGGCCATATGGCCTTCTTCGATGATCTGCTCCAGGATTCCGCCCGAGCTGCTCTGCTGTGCCTCAGCCATTCCCTGCTATCCCTTCACTCTGTAGGACCTGGCCCTCAGGCCCGCGGCTCTTCCGGATTGTCCTCGGACGGGGCGTCGCCGTCCGTGCTGTCGTCCTCGTCCTCCTGGGCCGGTGCCATGGAGGCCACCGCGGAGCGCACCTCCTGCTGACGCTCGGTATTGCCGATCACGTCCGCCAGGATGCCGTCCAGTTCGTCATTGCCGTCCAGCTTGGCCAGCAGGTCGTTCAGCTTGCGCCGCGCCTTCAAGAGCTCGTTCAGCGGCTTCACCTGGCCGATCACGTTGACCGGGTCGAAGTCTTCCATGTTGCGGAAGTTGACCTCGACATTCAGCTTGGTGCCGTCATTGGCCAGCTTGTTGTCCACCTGGAAGGCCGCACGCGGCGCCAGGGAGGACATCACGTCGTTGATGTTGTCGCGGTCGATCTCCGTGAACTTGCGGTCACGAAGCTTCTGCATCGGCACCTTCGACTTGCCGGTCAGGTCCGACATGATGCCCACGACGAAGGGCAGTTCGCGCTTCTCGATCGCGTCACCGATCTCGACGTCGTAGGTAATCTGCACGCGCGGCGGGCGTACCCGGGAAAGCTTTTTCTGAGTGCTTTCGGCCATTTTCCCTCTCCTCTACCGGTTCCGATCGTCCGTCGCGGACTGTCCCGAGCGGCAGGACCGGACCCCCATGACCTGGTGCGGAAACCCGCAACCAACCTTGCCTTTCGTCACTCTCGCACCGACGCTCCGGCCTTGCAATGAACCATGTATAGGCGGATCTGGGCGAAATCTTGGAGACTTCATGACAAATTAGTCTGTTGTCGGTGACCCTCCTTCGCCGAGCCCCATCAGGCGGAACAGATGGTTCCGCTGTCTTTCGTCGTCGACGAGTTCTTCGAGAAGGTCGGTGAACGACATGTCGCGGAAAGCGATCGCCCGCCGGACCAGATAGGGGGTCGGGCTATGCGGATCGGCTTCCATCAGATAGTCGGTGGCCGCCTTCAGCATGGCATAGGCGTCGTCGCGGCTGGCCAGCCGGAAGGCGCCGCCCGACTTCACCGTGCGGGCCGTGGCCCCGGCGGCGGGCGCCTCTGGCGCGGCCTCGCCCTCGGCCGGTACCGCCGCGTCGTCGGGCGCCGGCGCGGGCTCTTCCTCCGCCTCCGGCTCCTCCTCTTCCTCGGGGCGCTTCGCCAGCTCCTGGTCGAACCACATCTTGAGCTCGTCCAGCTCCCGCCCCACCTTGCGCAGGGCGGGCGCGCCGTACTTGCCGAACTTGGCGTCCAGCACGTCCGACATCTCCTTCAGCGCGGCCTGCGTGTCGGCGATCTCCGCCAGGCGCGCCTTCAGGAACGGCAGCCCGGTCAGCGCCACGCTCTGCAGGATCTTGTCCTTCGTCGGGATGCTCTCGTCGTCGGCATTGTCGACGGCCTTGTTGGCTGCCAGGGCCTGCTCGCGGCGCACCGCGTCGCGCCACTGGATCCAGGTATAGTCCTCCGCCATCGGATTGCCGGGATCGGTGATCGGCATGAACAGCAGGGTGAAGGGCAGCTGCTCGTCCATCCATTCCAGGATCCGCTCGCGGGCCTCCAGGTCGTCGTCATCGTCGATCTCCGGGAACATCCCCTCCCAGAAGCGGTCGGAGATCCCGGCGATGATCCGGAAGCCGTGCTGCAGCCCGTCCAGGAACCAGGCCTTGCCCATCGCCTCGGTCAGCCATGCGGCCAGCTGCAGGTCCTTGGAATCCTTGGCCAGCGCCTTCGCGCAGCGATCGATGACGTTCGACCAGTTCGCGACTTTCAGGGGCTTCTGCCAGACCCCTGTCGGCAGGTCCGGATTGTCCTCGCGCCGGGCCTCCTTGATATCGTCATAGACCGGCTCATAGAACAGCGACCGGCCGGCCGGGGACTCCCCCGGGATCGGCGTCAGGATCTTCTCAAGGTCAACGACCTGCGCGGCTTCGGCCATCGTTCCTCATCACAGTCTCTGCGGCCCTAATTGCCGTCGAACAACCGGCGGAAGACGCCGTCCGGCGGGGCTGCCGGAAAACCGTCCGCGCGCCTGTAGAAGGCCCCGTCCAACTCGCCCGAAGGCGGCGCCGGCACCCGTCCGTCCTGCGGCCCGAAGACGCCGCTGCGCGGCCAGAGCCGCTGCGCGTCGTAGGTCAGGCCCTGCGGTCCCTGCATCGGATAGCCATCGCCGCCATAGCCGCCCTGGCCATAGCCACCCTGGCCGTAGCCCTGGCCGTAGCCACCCTGGCCGTAGCCACCCTGGCCATAAGCACCCTGGCCATAAGAGCCCTGGCCCTGGCTGCCGTCCCACTGCCGCGGCTCGCGCCACGGCCGTCCGGACCAGGCGGCCCGCTCGCGCTGCAGCCGCGCCCAGGCGGCATCATAGGCGTCCGCCGCCCAGCCGCCGCCGGGCGGCGGGTCGTAGCCACTGCCGGCCGGCCCCAGCGGATCGAGGTCGCCGACGACCGCGGGCGCAGTGTCGCGCCACAGGTCGTACATGGTGAGTGCCGAAGGCGGCCGGCCGCCGGCCGAGCTGCCCGAGCCGCTGGTCGATGTCGACTGGGTATTGCCGCTGCCCCGCCAGGAGGAACTGCCTGCAGCGCCGCTGCCAGACGTGGTGCCGGCACCGGTCGGCGCGGCTCCCGTGCCGCCGCTTGCCGTGCCGCCGCTTCCAGTACCGGCGCCGCCCGTACCAGTGCCGGTGCCGGTCGGATAGATCGGCCGCGGACGCCCGGTCGGCGCGGCGGCGCCCTGCCCGCCCGCCGGCGTTCCGGCAGCGCCGCCGCTGCCCGCCGGCAATGCCTGGGTGCTGACGGCGCGGCTGGCGGCGCCCGCAGCGGCAGTTGTTCCGCTGCCGGATGAGGCGCTGGCTGCCGACCCGGCGGCCGGGCTCTTGGGCGACGGCGCCGCGGTCGGGAAGTCCGGGACCTGGATCCGCGGCGTGCCCTGGTCCTTGGAACCGAACACGGTCAGCTCGATGAACAGGCGTGCGGCCTTCGGCAGGCTGTCGGCGGGCAGCGGGTCGGAATCCTCGTCCGGATCGGTGAACGGCTCGATCGGGATGTCGAACTGCAGGACGGTGCCGGTGCTGCCGCTGTCCGGCCCCTGCAGGTCGGACGACATGCGCTGCGCGCTGAGCAGTTCGAACAGCGCCCAGTCGCCCTTGTACTCGAAGCTCGCGGTGCGTTCGGCGATCACGAAGTTCGCCGGCGAATCCTTGCCGCGGCTGGGGCGGGTCTGGCCGTTCAGCGCCCAGGTGAAGGAGACCGTGATCGGGTCGCCGAACTTCCAGGGCAGGCGGTTGGCCGCGGTGAACTGGTCAACCTTGGTCGAGCCGGAGCTGAGCGACCATTCCACCAGCTGGCCGGCGCCGATCTCCAGCTGGCGTTCCGCGCGGAAGCCGACCTGCAGGTCGTAGCTGAAACTGGTCTGGCTGCCCTGGCCGGTGATGCCGGCCGCGAACACCTCGTTCACCGCATCCATCTGGTCCAGGAAGCTCAGCGCCGGCTTGCGGACATCGGCGGCGACATTCGCCCAGCGGGCGGGATCGCCGGCGCCCTGGTTCATGTAGACGTTGAACTGGTTCAGGTAGCGCAGCACTCCGGACAGCGAGGCCTCGCCGCCCTGTCCCGCCGCGGGCGGCGCGGCGGCGAAGGGGAACTGCCCGGCCAGGTTCCGGTTGAAGGCATTGGCGATCGCGTCGAAGCCGCCGGCGACCTGCAGGTTGGCGAGGTCGAAGCAGCGCGAGGCGAAGGCCGAACTCAGGCTGCGCAGCTTCGCCACGAAGAAGTCCTGCGCGTCCATGCCGGCGAGGTCGGCGACCGCCGGCTGGCAATTGGCGGAGCTGACTTCGGCCATCGGCCCGGAGATGTAGTTCTCCAGCTGGACGATCGGGCTGTCGGGCACCTTCGCCTGGTAGCGCGACAGGTCCTGGCTGATCTTCGTCCACTTGGTGAGCACCTGGATGTCGACGCCGGCGACATCCACCCGCAGGTTCAGGAGGTAGATCAGCACCGGCTCGGCATAGTTCTGCGCGATAAAGGCGATGCGCTGCCGCTGCAGACCGAGATAGCCGGTCAGTTCGCCCTTGCCGGATACGCCATAGGCCTGGTAGGCGGCGCCCGCGCTGCCGTCCCACCAGCCGAAATCGCCGCTGCGCGGCTCGTAGGCGGAGGCCTGCTTCAGCAGGTCGTCGGCACCGCTCAGGATGGAATAGGCGCTCTGCGCCTGCAGGCGCTGGATCTGGTCGCGGAACCCGTCGGCGCCCAGGGCGTCGAAGAAGGCGATGATGCGGTCCAGCCGGGTGGCGGCCTGGGAGAAGTTCTCGACCCGCTGCGCCACCAGGGATTCATAGCCGAGACTGCCGGAGGAATAGGGCAGCCGCTGCAGGGTCGCCGCCTGCGCCACGCTGGAGATCAGGCGGCCGGCGATCTCGCGGTTGATGATCCGGCCGACGCCGCCGCTGCTGGCGCCCCCCGTCGCACCGCCGCCCGATCCGCCGCCGCCCGACCCGGCACCCGAGGACTGGAGTTCCAGGGTCGCCAGTCGGCGCGAGGCATCGACCGCATCGTCCAGGGTCTGGATGTCCCACAGCACATAGGTCCCGGGCGGCGGGCTGGTCGGCAGTTCCACCGCGGTCATGCCGCCGCCGACCGACGTCGCCGCCAGCAGGTTGGGCAGGCCGCTCAGGCGCTGGTCGAGTTCCTGCAAGGCCGGAGAGACGGTGATGGAGCCGTTATTCTCCACGAAGATCGGCCCGATCGTGCGCGAAACGGTCTGCAGCAGCGCAGACCGGAAGTCGGTATAAGCCTGCCGCGCCTGGGACTGCAGCGCATCGGCCACGTCCGGGCCCAGCAGGGCGGTCGCCCGGATGCGGTCGGTCACCGAACCGAAGGTGCCGCCCAGGTCGAGCTGCGGGCCGAGCGCCCAGTCGTAGCGGCCGCTCTGCACGCTCGCCTTGATCTGCAGGGCCAGGGCTTCGGTCTGCTTCAGGATCTGCAGGCTGGAGATCGGTTCCCGGGAGACGCCGGCCTGGTCGATCAGCTTGACCAGCTCTTCCGCGTTGCTCAGCAGGTCGTACCGCCCCTGCAGGTCCGCGAAGAAGGCCTGCGACAGGTCGGCGATCCCCTTCTGCGCCTGCTGCTGGTAGTCGGTCACGTCGATCGGCGTGATCCGGCCCCGCGCACCGTCGAACAGCTGTGAGCCGACATTGGCGAAGAACTGGTCGCTGAGCTGCAGGCCGTAGAGATATTCCACCACCGAAGAGACGGCGAATGTGCTGTCCGCGGTCCGCAGCGAGTTGTACAGGTCGACGTTCCGGCTCAGCGCCTGCAGGTCGGAGACATAGTCGGTCAGGATCGCATAGTCGGGATAGGGCGCGAACTGGCGCGGGTCGTTGGCAGCCGACTGGCTGCTGCCGCTGTTGGCCGACAGGATGTCCTGCTTCTCGGTCTCCGCCTGGTCCTCGATATTCTCCAGCCGGGCGACAAGGCTGTCGTGCATGCTGCGGAACAGGATCACCTGGAATGCCTGGTCCAGCATCCGGTCGACCTCGTCCGGCAGGGTGGAGATCCAGGAACCGGGAACGGCGAGCGAGATCAGGTTGCTGCGCTCTGCATCGCCCAGGCTCAGCAGCAGCGGCAGGGTCGACTGCTCCAGCAGCTTCTGGTCGGGCCGCAGGCCGGCGGCGCGCGCCTCGTCCAGGCTGCGCACCTTGCGCAGCACCCCTTCGGCGACGTTGGACAGGTCCTGCGTGGTGCGCGACAACCAGGTGTCGGTGTACCAGACGCCGGCAACGGCCAGCACAAGCAATGCCGCCATCGCGCCCTGCGCCACACGCACATTGCGGTTGCTGGACAGCAGGCTCAGAGAATAGGGCCGCGCCAGGGCGTATTCCGGGAAGATCTTCCGGTCCAGCAGGCCGCGGGCGAAAATCGGCGTCATGCCACCGCTCTGGGTGCCGAAGTCCCGGATGCTGAACTCGTCGGCGACCTGGCTGCCATAGGGCGTGCCGGTCAGGTAGATGCCGCGCAAGGAGCCGGAGCGGTTGTAGGCGGACACCCGCAGCAGGTTGGCCAGGAACGGGCGCAGCCCCTCTTCCATGCGGCGGATCGAGCCGGGGAACAGGAAGGCCTGTCCGCTGTCGCCCTCCTCGGCGGAGACGGCGAGCGCCTCCACGATCGCCTCGCTGACCTTCTCGTAGATCGTGTCGACCGCCTCGCCGGTCCAGGTCGGCACGAAGGCGCTGTCGGGCGAATAAGGGCTGGACCAGCCCAGCGCCTCGTCGCGGGTCTGGTCGCCGAACAGGGCGGCGGCTGCGCCGAAGCCTTCCAGCGCGTCGCACTTGCTGATCACCAGATAGATCGGCAGCTGCATGCCGACCCGGTTCTGCAGGCGGCCGATGCGCCGGTGCAGCGCCTCCGCCTTGGCCATCACCTCTTCCTTGGACAGCCGGCCGGAGCCGACGAAATCGGTGACCGGCACCACGACGATAAGGCCGTCCAGCGGCCGTTCCGGGCGGTAGTTCTGGAACGCCTGAATCAGGGTGTCCCAGGGCCCGGTATCGCTGGCCGGGTCGTCGCCCAGGCCCAGCACGTCGCCGCGGCTGTCGATGATCGCGCCGCGGTCGAAGAAGTACCAGTTGACCGGCTCGCTCTCCTGGCCCTCGCGCAGGGCGCGACCCATGCCGACGGAGCGCAGCAGGGTCGACTTGCCGACGCCGCTCTCCCCCAGCATCAGGAAGACCGGCGCGGCATATTTGTAGTCGCGGCCCGGGAACACCGAGCGCAGCCAGCGATGGGCGTCGACGAAGGCCTCGCGGATCGCCTGCGGCAGGAACGCATTGGCCGGCTTCGGCGCTTCCTCCTCCGCCTCCTCCGGCACGCCGGCGCGGCGCGCGCCGAACCGCCAGAGCTGCCAGATCAGGAAGGCGCAGCCCAGCAGGATGACGACCGCCAGGACGATCCACAGCCAGAGCGGCAGCGGACCCAGCGAGAGGACGAAGTTGCGGATGCCCTCCATCGCTCAGCCCATCCACGCCGCGTCGCGGCCCGGTTTCAGCACGCAGGCAGGGGGCGGATAGGAGGCCGCGTCCGTCATGCGCCCCCCATGGCGTTCAGCACCTGCTGGATCTTCGGGCTCAGGTCGGAGGTCTCGAACTCCCAGATGATCTGCGACAGGATCACGTAGACCACCGCGATGATCACGCAGCCGACGATCCAGGGCCGCACATAGGGCATGCGCTGCGGCATGCCGCCCTGCTGGGTGTGGCGGTAGACCTCGCCCTGCATCACCTCGCCGGCAGTGTCGATGCTCGGCTCCCGGTCATAAGCGATCAGGAACAGCCGGCGGCGATAGTCCGACAGGATCGGCGCGGCGTCGCGCTCGCGGTAGCGCCCCTCGAAGCCCAGCGCCAGCACCATCAGATAGGCCTTGGCGATGTCGGCACGGCCGTACTGGTAGGCGCGCAGATGGTCGTCGATATCGTGGAAGATGGTCTCGCCCGCCGTCTTCGACCCGAACAGCCGCGCCTCCAGCGGGTTGCGCACCCAGTCGTCGCGGCCCGGCCAGGGGAAGGACAGCATCACGTCGTCGGCGAAGGCCGCCATGACATAGATGATGCGGGAGAAGATGCGGGTGCCGTAATTGCCGCCCCGGCCGGCGAAGTCCAGGCTCTGCTGCTCCAGCGCGGCGACCAGGTGGGAGATGATCGGGTTGATCCGTGAGCCGCCCGAAGCGACGCCTGGCTTCGGCTCCGCCTCCTGCTGGGCCGGTTCCGCCGGCGGCAGGCCGGGCTGCGGGACGGCCGGCGGCGGGGCGTCCTCCTCGTCCACGAGTTGGCTCGCGTCCAGGTCCTGCGCCATCGCGCGGGCCTCACGCACCTCCTCGTAGAACCTGCGAAACTGACCGATAACGTCGAGTTCAGCCGCCGTTGCCATTCATCAACCCCGCGTCCGCGAACCGGCCCCGCCCCTGGCCTAGGCTCCCCCGGACTTCCCCCTGTTGCTCAGGTACAGGATCAGCTCCTGCGGCTTGTGGCTCGCGATCCGATCCAGCGTGTTGGACACCTCCAGCACCCCGTCGCGATCGATGAAGTTCGCATCCGCCTTCACCGCGAACAGGATGATGCCGCGGGTCTGCACAAGCTCCATGCTGACCTCGCGGTCGATCAGGGTCCGCGATGCGCCCAGCATGCGCCGCTCGCGCAGGCCCTGGACCCGCTCCCGGGTGCCGACCACCGCGGTATTGATCCAGGACACCACATCCTCGTCGCGCTGGCCGGGGCGGGTGCGGGCACCGATGATCAGGTTGCCGCTGTCCCATTCCGGCCGCAGCTGGATGGAGAAGCCCGTCGTCTCCTCGTCGAAGACCACCGTCAGGTAGTTCTGGTGCACCCGGTCGAGGCACTCGTTGATATAGTCCAGCGCCTCCTGGAAATTGGCGCGGATGTTCAGATGGTCGTAGGTCTTCAGGGCCGGCGGCACGAGCGACGGGCTCAGGGTCGACAGCGCGCCGACCAGGTCGCAGAGCGACAGGAACAGGTCGAAGGGATGCGCCCGCCCGGATCCGGCCAGTGCCTCCAGCCGCGGCAGCATCGCGGTCAGCGACGCCACCGTGATCCGTACGGCGGCGGCCTCGCCCTCGCGGGATTCCGCCTCCAGCCCGCGGGTCCGCTCGCGCAGGAACACCGCCTTCTCGCGGATCCGCCGGATCACCGTGTTCAACGCCAGGCCCAGGCTCGACGAAGGCGCGATGCTCAGGCAGGGCGGCACATAGTCGGTGATCTCGAAGACCTCGTTGCGGCGGGTCACCTCCGCGATCGGCAGAGAGACGAACTTGCGCGACGGGTCGTTGGTCACCAGCAGACTGAAGGCCGGGCGCTGCCGCATGATGCGCTCGCCGCCCTCGCCGGAATGGATGTCGGCGACGGCCTCGCCCTCGCTCGCCTCGTAGCGCGCCAGCTCGCCCTGGATGCGCTGGTCCTCGTTGGCACCGCCCATCGCCGGGATCGCCGCGAAGATCTTCATCGGCGCCCGCCGCAGATCTTCGGCATAGGGGCGCAGGTCGACGGCGAAGTCGTCCGGGTTCTGGGAGGCGAGCTGGACCACCGCGCCGTCCGGCATGATCAGGTCCAGGCCCTGCAGCCGGATCATTCCGTCCAGCAGAAGGGCCCGATCGACGTCGATGTTCACGACGCCGAAGGCATAGGGGTTGGCGGTCCGGACCCGGTAGTTGACCAGCCGTTCGGTGCGCAGCGCCGACTGCTGGAAATGCTGCGGGACCAGCAGCATTCCCTCATGCCAGTGGACTTCGTGCGGGACGCCCGGCAGCCTCATGCCCAAGCTCTCATGGTCGACACTCTCTGGATCGACGGCCTGCGGGACTGGCGCGCCGGGCCGCGCAAGCGCTCGCGCGCGGTCACGACTGCCCCCCCGATACCGTGAAATTCTGGGCCTGCAGAAGGACCACCGGGTTCTCGAACTGGCCGAGCATCGCGCGATGATCGCCCGGCGTCAGGTACTCCGCAAACACGAAGATCGCATCGTAGTCCAGACGTCCGAAATAGTTCAGGGAGACCTGCGGCGCCGAACGGCCGGGAACGACCTCCCGCGACCATACCGTGACATTGCCGGGATTGGCATTCAGGAACTGGTCCTTGTTGGCGAACCAGTTCGTGGCGGTTTCCTTGGACAGGGTCTCCACCAGGGCGGTGGTCGAGACGGCGACGACGTCCACACGGGTCGCATAGCCCTGGTTGGCATCCGACGCCGCCTGGAAGGATACGGTCGAAACGCTGACCTGCGGCACCACGCGCGGCAGGGAACATGCTGACAGCGAAACGGCAGCAATTGCCGCCACGACCAGCATCGCAAGTCGCCGCATCATCAGCGGTTCCCCCTGTTCAACCCCAACCATGGGCACAATGTGCCGCCCCCCGCTGGCAGGGGTGCGACCGTGAAGGCCCATTCATGATTCATGCCGCAACCCAACGGCTTGCCCATGGCCGTCAGCCACGCCACGCTACAGTTGCATCCTCGCCTTGTACATCCCGACTGTTACGATTGATTGGTTATGCGTCGCGCCGATACGGACATTCGCATCTGCGCGCGGCAACAGGGCAACACCCCCTCTTAACAACGTGCAATCGCGGCGGCCTTATGGCATCACTGTTTCAACGGTAGACGGGCCCGTCGTCCGGCCCGACCGGAAACGCCGAATGTCCGGCGCTCTGCGCCGCAACCGACGCCGCGCCCCGCCGGCCGGTAGGCGCCGGCGGCTGGTGCCACCGGGGATCGGGGTCCGGCGATCGGGGTCCGGCGATCTGGGTCCGGGGACCGGGTCCGCAGAGGGCCGGTTTCCTTTCGGGGCCGGCAATCGCTTTGGCCAGTGTCTAAGGGCCGCATGCAACGGGTTCGGGTCGCATGAAGGGCAAGATCGGCATCGCCTTATTCGTCGTGGTGTTCCTGCTGGTCGTGGTGCTGACCCTGGTCGCCGGCATCCTGATCGGCGGCGACGGCGTACCGAGCCAGGTCACCTCGCAGGGCAGCGCCTCCAAATCCACCCAGGGCCAGACGGCACAGGGTCAGGCCACTCAGGGTCAGACCCAGAACGGCCAGACCCAGAACGGCCAGACACAGAACGGCCAGACGGCTGACGGCTCGTCCCAGAACGGTCAGAACCAGAGCGCGCAGTCCCAGGGCGGTCAGACGCAGGGCGGCCAGACGCAGGGCGGCCAGAGCCAGAGCGGCCAGAGCCAGAGCGGCCAGAGCCAGAGCGGCCAGAGCCAGGGCAGCCAGGCGCAGGGTGGACAGCAGGCGCAGTCGGGGCAGTCTGGCGGCAGCCAGAGCCAGGGCGGCCAGGCCCAGCAGGGCGGGCAGAAATCAGCCGGGTCTTCGCAGTCCGGCGGTTCCCAATCCGGCGGGGCCCAATCCGGCGGGGCCCAGTCTGGTGGGTCTCAGTCCGGTGGATCTCAGTCCGGTGGCGGCCAGACGGCAGCAAGCCAGGGCGGATCGGGCCAGGGCGGATCGGGCCAGGGAGGATCGGGCCAGGGAGGATCGGGCCAGGGCGGCGCACCGGTCAGCCCGGTCTTCACCAGGGTCTATGCCCCCGACACCGTCGGCTATCTGCTGCAGTCGATCGAGCCGGCCAAGGACGCCCCGGCGGCAACGGATGCGGCCGGCGCGGCGAAGGATGGCGCCGCCGGCAGCGCCGTCCCGTCCAGCCCCGACGGCACCGGGGCGACGGCGGGGTCGCCGCAATCCATCCGCACCTACACGCTGCAGACCGGCACCTTCGCCAGCCGCGACCAGGCCGAGGCCATGGCCAACACCCTGCTGCAGCGCCAGTACAAGGCCTACATGGTCACGATCGAGGACAACCTCTCCGGCCCCACCTTCTATGTCCGGGTCGGCCAGTTCAATTCGCTCTGGGCGGCACAGGATGCCCAGGCCACCCTGCGCAATTTCGACGGCATCCCCGCAGAGGTGATCCGGATCAAGGCCGAGCCGCCGAAGCCCGGCGCCGCGCAGGCGGCGGCACAGGCCGCGCAGGGCGCGGCGCAGGCCGCCGGCCAGGCGGCGCAGGATGCCGCGAACAGCGCAGGCCAGGCGGCGGGCGGCGGCGGACAGAAATGATCACATCGCGGCGCTACCGCCGCCACGTTCCGATCCCCATTTCCATGGCATCGCCTCGACAGCCCAACTGACGGACAAGACCCATGGACCCTGTCTGGACCTACCTGCAGGCCTTGTGGCAGCAGTCGCCACCCGAAACGCTGGCGCTCTTTGCCGACGTCCTGCTGACCGCCATCGTCCTGGTGGCCGTGGTCGTGATCTGCAGCCGCCTGCTCAGCCGTCAGCGGCGGCTGGAGGAGGCGGCGACCGCGAGCCAGAAGGAGATCGTCGAGCGGCTCGAGACGGTTACCGTGCTGCTGGAGCAGAAGCTGACCGACGCCGCCGAGAAGCTGAACCGCGACATCGCGGTGATTGCCGAGGATGCACGCGAGGCACGGCGCATCGGCCGTTCGCTGCCTGGCCAGCTGGAACGGATCCAGGCCGGACTCACAGCGGCGCAGGACGAACTGCTGAACCAGAGCGTGGCGAAGTACCAGGCCAACGAGGCGATCCGGACCGCACTGACCGGCAAGCCCGCGGCCGCCGCCGAGCAGAAGCGGTCAGGCAAGGGCGGCAGCTGAAGCCCCGGCCGGGCTGCTGTTGGCTGCCGTCTCTGTCGCCCCACGCCGGCGGCCGCGTCCGGCCCGAGGCGGCCGGTTCGATCTGGCGGCCGGCCTATCCCCCCGCCTGCAGTTCGGCCGAGCGGCGGGCGAATTCCTCCGCGCTCATGAAGCCCTCGTCGACCAGGATGCGCATCGCCTCGATCCGCTGCGCCACATAGGGATCCCCGTCCGCCTCCGGCGCCGCACCTGCGGGAGCGCCCTCCCCGGCCGCCGCGCCCTGCCCGGCGGATGAGTCATCCGCCACGGGCCGGCCGTCCTGTCCGGCGGCGCTGTCCTGCTGCGGCAAAGCCCTGTCCTCGCCAGCCGCGGCCACCGGCGCCCCGGCCGGATCGCCCGGCGTGGCGGCTGCGGGCAGGATGTCCGCCAGGCTGCGGGCCAGTTCCGCCTCATCGACGGGCTCGGCTTCCGGCGGCGCCCCGTCCGCCCGCGATGGCAGCGGCGGCGCGGCCGGGGCGGCCGGTTCCGGCGTCAGCGCCGGCGCGAGGCCGGGCACCGCGCCGGCGACGGGCGCGTCGTCGGCCTGGCCGGTCCCGGCACGGCCAAAGACCGCGTCCAGGTCTCCCGCATGGCCCGCATCCTCCGTCGACGCCGCTGCCCTTTCCGCCGTGCCGCCATCCGCCGGCCCCAGCTCGCCGCGCGGTTCCGCTGCGGGCTGCGCGTCTGCACCCGGCTCATCGGCGGCCGGCCCGTCGACAGGCTGCCGTTCCGGTTCCGCTTGCGGCGAAGGAACGCCGGCCGGTGCCGCCGCTCCGGGCAGCGGCTGCCCCCGGGGCGGTGCGGGCACGGCCACCTCCGCCGCCGATGGCAGGCCTGCCGGCGGAGGCAGGTCGTCGAACCCGGCCGCGGCCGCCAGGCCGGGAATGCCGGCCGCGGGCGGCAGCGCTGCATCCGGTGCAGAGGCGGCCGCCTGTGCCATTCCGGGCGGCCCCGATGCCGTGTCCAGGTGTGGCGGCCTGTCGGCATCCGGCATCGCCTGCTCCTGCCGCGAGGGCGCCGGCGCCGCTGCCGGCTGCGGCGCCTGCCCCGGAGGCTGCCCCAGAGGCTGCCCCGGAGGCTGCGCCGGCGCCGCCTCCGGCGCGCGGGGCTCGGCCGCGGCATGGCCCGCATCGCCGCTCTCCTGCCCGAAGGCGAAATCATCGGGCAGGATGCCGCCGCGCCATGAATTGCTGGCGTCGGCGCGGCTCAGGAGGGCATCGATGCGCGACTGGAAGCCGCCATCGACCGCCCCGGCACCGGGCCCCCGGGTGGGTCCGACGCTGCTGCCATGCGCGGTCGGCGCCTCGCCCTCCTCCTCCCCGGTGGCCAGGCTGTGCACGGTGCCGGTGACATTCTCCGACAGGCTCTGGTCCTCCCGGCGGCGCACGCTGTCGCCGCGGCTGCGCGGCGGTGCGGCGGCCGCTCGCAGGCGTCCGAGCCGTTCATCGGTGGTCGAGCGCACGGCGCCGTCGCCGGCCATTGCCGTCTGCTCCTCGTCATCGGCCAGCGGATTGCGGTCCATCGCCAGTCCGATCGACAGGGCCGAGACCTGGCCGGAGGCGAGACCGCGGAGCCGCGCAATCCGGCGGTCGATCTCCAGTTCCTCCTGCAGCTTCTGGCGCTCGGCCTCGGCCGCCAGTTGCTGGCGCGCGGCCTCGTCGTGGTGCATCTCCGGCAGGGCCTCGGCCGCGATGTCGTCCTGCGCCGCCGCGGCTGCACCTGCGGCGGCCGGCGGGGTCGCAGTCCCGCCGCCTGCGGAGGCGGCGTCCGCAAGCAACGGCGCCTCCCTCCGGTCGTCGCTGCGCGCGGCGGACGCAAAGGCAACCTCCTGCACAGGCACGTCCGCCGCAGCAGAAGCGCGGGCATCGGTCCATTGCCCGGCGGCCGGCGGCGGCGCCTCGCCCGACCTGCGCTGGGCATTTGCAATGATCGAACCTATTGCCGCAGCGCCGTCCCGTGGCGGCACGGCCGGCGCTGCCGCCGGCCGAGGCATGGGCTGCGCCCCCTCCCTGCGCCGCCGGCCGGAGCGCACGATGACCGGTTCCTCTTCCCCGGCCAGGGTCGCAGGCGCCTGGGCGGCGGGCGCGACCGTCTCCGGCCGGCTCGGTGGCGGCAGGGGAGACGGTGCCTCCGGGCGCTCGGCTGGCTCGGGATCCGGCCCAGGCTCAGGCGCGGCGGAAACCCGCTGCAGGGCACCGGCGACCGTGGCAGCGGCCAGCGCGGCCGCCCGCGCATCGGCATCGGCATCGCCCTGACCAGTGGCCGGGGCCGGCGCGGCGGTTCCGCCAGCCGGCGCCGCTGCCGCGGTGTCGGGCTGGAAGAAGCTCGGCAGTGCGGGAAGCGGCTCGCTGCCGGCGGCGGTCGACGCCGCGGCGCGGGCGCGGCGGCGCACCAGGACTGTCTCGTCCTCCTTGTCGGCGCTGTCGCCCGCCGGCACCCTGCCGCCGGCGGGCAGTCGCATGGTCCGATGGCCGTCCGGTGCGGCATGGCGGTGCCGGCCAGTGTCAGGCGGCGCGTCGGCCTGGCGCTGGCGTCCCTGCGGACCCAGGCTGAGGCGGGGGTCGACGCCCTGCAACTGCTCCACCAGCCGTTCCTCGTCGCGGGTCAGCCGGTTGCGATAGGTGATCCGAACGGCGGGCGAAACGGCGACATAGATCGCCGCCAGCCAGGTCAGCACCGCCAGCGCCTGCAGGATGTGGGTCTCCTGCAGGAAGCTCTCGTCCGCATGCATCGCGCTCATGCCGACATCGATCCCCTGCGCCTGGATCTCCAGCAGGATCCGGGGCACCGAGAAGCCGATCGCGAAGGCGACGTACAGCCAGGGAAAGATCCGGTGCCGGCTGAGGCCGGCGGCGCAGGTCAGGTAGCCGACGAAGGCGAACGCGATGTCCCAGACGCTGACGAACCGCACGAAGCTGCTGCTGGCGCGCCGCAGGAAGAACAGTCCCTCCATCACATGCATCAGGCCGCCGAGGGCGGCCAGGGCGGCGATCACGATGGCCGCCAGGATGAAGCCGTTCATCCCGTAGTCGGGATGCATGCGGGCGGTGCGCAGGTCTGCCTGGATCATCGGGTCCTTGCGAGGCTGGGCCGCATGCCGTGACCGGTCGGGGCCGGTCAGGGCAGGTCGGACTGCCGTGGCGGCGGCGGGACGACAAGGGAGCAGGTCGCCGAGGCGCCACCGCTGGCGGTATCGAGGCATTCGCGCAGCCGGGCCCGGTTGACGGCGATCAGTTCCTCGCCCCATTCCGCCCGCAGGAGCGCCCGTTCGTCGGCGACCTCGAGAATATGGCCGGCGGCCCCCTTCAGGCTGGTTGTGCCGAGGATTCCCGCCGCCGCCTTGGCGCGCCAGACGTCGGGCATGTGGGAAGCGCCGTAGAGGAAAAGCATCGGGGCAAAGACCAGCAGGAACACCCAGCCGACGACCTGCACCCAGAACGAGCCGCGGGCATTCAGCAGCCGGTGGGCGGTATCCTCCAGGCTGCGCGCGGTCCGGTCCAGGCGGTCCACGCTCTGCTCCAGCCGGACGACCGAGACCGGGGGCAGCCGCTCCGTCGCCTGGATCGGCGTGTCGCTGGACAGCATGCCGCCGCCGGCGGCCTGCAGTTCGCCCGGGCGATCCCGCTGCGCGCGGGGAACCGCGCCGCCGCCGCCCTGCCCGGGCTCATCGCCATGCACCGCTTCAGCCATGTTGGGTCCCGCTGGATACTGACCGGCGGGGCGCCGTCAACAGGACGCGCCCCGTCCGACCCGAACATTCGGCGGCGACGTTAGCATCCCGATGGCACGGCGGGTAGCACCTGCTTGGCCGCCAAGGGCGGCACCTCCTAGATGCCGCCTTTCCCGGGGGTCCCCTGACCCGGATCGCCGGCGGCGACCTGCGGCGCGCTCCGGGGACCGGTCATGGTAACCAGCAGCACGCCGGCGACCATCACCGCCAGGGCCAGCCAGACCGACCAGTCGACCAGGCTGCCGAAGAACAGCCAGGCCCAGAAGATCGCCGCCACCACGGCCAGGTAGTTGAACTGTGCGAAGAACACCGGCCCGGCAATGCGCACGATCTCGAAGAACAGGGTGATGGCGATGATGTTGACGAAAGCAGCGCCGAGGATCGCCCAATCGCCCTGAGAAAGAATGGTCCCTTCGGGCGCCGCGGACAGCGGCTGGTACCAGGTGCCGGTGGCCAGCATCACCACCGCCATGATCGCCGCCGTGGCCAGCAGGGCGCCGCTGGCCATGCCGCCGGGCGAGGTTTCCGGCGGCCGCAGTAGGGCCGCCGTCACATTGGTCATGGCGAAGCTGGTCGGCGCCAGCAGCGCCAGCAGGTACCAGCCGGCATGTTCGGGCGACGGCAGGGCGTTGCTGGGGCCGACGATGATCAGGATGCCGAGGAAACCCAGGACCACGCCCAGCACGCCGAGCCAGCGGAACCTGTCGAGCCGCGCGATGACGCTGAACAGGTAGGTCAGCGGCGGCGACAGCGCCAGCACCGTGGTCAGGACGCCGGGATCGACCTCCCCCGCCACGTTGGTCAGCAGGCAGATCGGGAAGGCGATGCCCAGGAAGCCGACCGCGACATAGGCCTTCAGATGTCCGAGGCGCCGCCCCGGCCCGCGACCGACGAGCAGGGTCAGCAGCAGCAGAACCACGCCGCCCAGCAGGGTCTGCCAGAAGACGTAGGCGAATTCCGGTACCGCGGCATCGCGCGCCATCTTGTTGAACTGGAAGACCAGGCCGTAGACCAGGGCCACCATAAGCAGCATGGCCAGCGGCAGCGCCCGCGAAGGCATGACCGGCGGCGCCGTCATCGCAGCCCCCGCCCGGCCGGGCGGAGCGCGCCCCGTAAATGGTTCAATCCGTTTCCCCCAAGTCGATACGGCCGCCGGTTCGCCGGCGGTCCGGACCCGCGGCGGCTGCCGCAGGCCGATATGGCCGCGCCCCCTCCGGTTCAGCCGCTGTAGTGGTAGGTCTGCGCGACCATCTCCTCGACATGCCCGCCGACGGTGGTGGGCTTGTAGCGCCACGGATTGCCCGGCCCGGCACAGCCCGGCAGCGGCCCCTCGACCGCCACGTCGTGGTTCAGGCCGAAGAACTGCACCAGCGAATAGCGGTCCACGCCGGACAGGTTGATCACCCGGTGCGCGGTCGACATGAACAGGTCGTTGGTCCAGAGCTGCATCAGGTCGCCCAGATTGACGGCAAAGGTGCCCGGAATCGGCGGCAGCAGCTGCCACTGTCCGTCCGGCGTGAGCATCTGCAGCCCCGGCACGCCGTTCTGCCAGACCGTGGTGAAGCACTCATAGTCGGTATGCGCGCCGATACCGATATTGGCGATGTCGAAATCCTCGCGCTGCGGCGGGTAGTAGCAGACCCGCAGCCGCGACAGCGGCTTGGTGAAACGGCTGGTGAAGAAGCCGGCCTCCAGGTCCAGCGCCAGTTCGAAGGCGCGGCAGATGGTGCGGCCGAGCTCCAGCTGGCAGTCGAAATAGGTCCCCAGCGCCCAGCGGAAGTCCGGCGGTTCCGTCGGCCAGTTGTTCGGACCGTAGAAGCGGACCCCCTTCAGCAGGTCGGGATCGTCCGCCGGCAGGTCGTGCGCCATCTCGATCGCCTCGGACTCGTCCTCCCCCTTCAGGGAATGGTCGGCATTGATCCCCTTCACCGGCACGTAGCCGCGGTGGTTGGGCGAGTCCAGGTAGTGGCACTTCATCTTCTGCTCCACCGGCAGGGCGAAGAAGCGCTGCATGGCGGCGTAGGCGCGGTCGACCACCGCCTCCGGGAACTGGTGGTTGGCGATATAGAAATAGCCCTTCTCGATGCAGGCCTTGCGCAGTTCGGCCGCCGCCTTGCGCTGCTCCGCCTCGCCGGGGCTGTAGAAGGCGCCGAAGTCGATCACCGGAACCTCCGACGGTTCCAGCGCGCGGACTTCGCGCTCGTGAATTCCCTTGCGGACCTGGAAGGCGGTGGTCGGGGCAGACATGGCGGCTCTCCTGCCTGGACGGGGATGGCGGCCAGCCACGGCACGCGGGGCCGGCAGCATGGCATCACGGAACCGTCGCAGGGTAAGGCCGGTCGCGCCGCGGCGCTTGGACAAATGCGCCCTAAACAGAGGAATGGCACGTCGCTGCCGGCGGGCCGGATTGATCGGCCGCAGAGCGCGACCCTAATCTCGCTGCGAAGCCGGGGCCAGTTGGCGCGCCGGCCGCAGCCCGCCTGCGGCAACGGATCGTGCGCGCAGCCCCTCCCGCAGGAATCAGGGGACCAGGACGACATGCGCTTTGCCGTCGATACCGGAGGAACATTCACCGACCTCGTCGTCGAGGACGATGCCGGCGAACTTCACATGTTCAAGGCCTCGACGACGCCGCAGGACCCGATCCGCGGCGTGATCGACAGCCTGCAGGCCGCCGCCGACGGCTTCGGCACCTCGCTGGCGGATCTGCTGGGCCGCGGCTCGATGCTGATCCATGGCACCACCCATGCGATCAACGCCATCATCACCGGCAATACCGCGCGCACCGCCTTCCTCACCACCGCGGGCCATCCCGACGTGCTGGTGCTGCGCGAGGGTGGCCGGACGGAGCCGTTCAACTACACCGTCGCCTATCCGGAGCCCTATATCCCGCGCTCCCTGACCTGGGAGGTGCCGGAGCGGCTGCTGTCGGACGGCAAGGTCTATGCCGCGCTGGACGAGGATGCGGTGCGCGCCAGCCTGAAGGAGATGGCCGGCCAGGGCGTGGAGGCGATCGCCGTCTGCCTGATCTGGTCGATCGTCAACCCGGCGCACGAGCTGCGGGTGGGCGAGCTGATCGAGGAGGCGCTGCCCGGCATCCCCTACACCCTCTCCCACCGGCTGAACCCGTCGCTGCGTGAATACCGGCGCGCCTCCTCCGCCGCGCTCGATGCGTCGCTGAAGCCGCTGATGGGCGCCTATATGCGCAACCTGACCGGCCGGCTGAAGGAGGCGGGCTTCTCGGGCCGCACCCTGGTCGTCACCTCGCAGGCCGGCGTGATCGATGCCGACCATGCGGCGGAGGCGCCGATCCACCTGATCAATTCCGGCCCGTCGCTCGCGCCGGTCGCCGGCCGCTATTTCGCGCGGGTCGACGAGAAGGCGGATACCGCGGTGATCGCCGATACCGGCGGCACCACCTACGATGTCAGCCTGGTGCGCAAGGGCTCCATCCCCTGGACCCGGGAGACCTGGATCGGCACCCCCTATCGCGGCCACATGACCGGCTTCCCCTCCGTCGATGTGAAGAGCATCGGCGCCGGCGGCGGCTCCATCGCCTGGGTGGATGAGGGCGGCCTGCTGCATGTCGGGCCGCAGAGCGCCGGCGCGATGCCCGGCCCGGTCTGCTATGGCCGCGGCGGCGAGAAGCCGACCCTGACCGACGCCAGCCTGGTGCTGGGCTATATCGATCCGGGCTTCTTCCTCGGCGGCACCATGAAGCTGGAGACCGAGAAGGCCCGCGCCGCGATCGACCGCGACGTCGCCGCGCCGCTCGGCATGTCGGTGGAGGAGGCCGCCGCCGCCATCGTCGAGGTGGCGACGGAGAACATGGTACAGGCGATCAATGACATCACCGTCGCGCAGGGCATCGATCCGGCCGAGGGTACCCTGATCGGCGGCGGCGGCGCCGCCGGCCTGAATTCGGTGCTGATCGCCCGCCGCCTGGGCTGCCCCAGCCTGGTGATCCCGGAGGTCGGTGCCGGCCTGTCGGCCGCCGGCGCGCTGATGTCGGACCTGTCGAACCAGTACGCCAAGGCGAAGTTCGCCCATACCGGCGCCTTCGACACCGACGGCGTGAATGCGGTGCTGGCCGACCTCGCCGCCCAGGCGAAGGCCTTCATCGACGGCCCCGGCAAGGGCTCCATCGAGCAGCACATCACCTATGTCGCGGAGGCGCGCTATCCGCATCAGGTCTGGGAGATCGAGGTGCCGCTGCGCAAGGACCGCTTCGAGGGCGAGGCCGATATCCGCGCCCTGGTCGCGGACTTCCATGCCCAGCACGAGGAGATCTTCGCGATCAGCGACCCGGACGCCGAGGTCGAGGTGATCGGCTGGACCGCCGTCGTGCGCTGCAAGATCCGGCCGCAGGAAGGCGGCAGCCTGAAGCATGACGAGGCCGCCGTGGCGCTGCCCGACACCCATGACCGGGAGGTCTTCTTCCCCGACACCGGCAAGGTGAAGGCGAAGGTGCGCCGCTTCGACGACCTGAAGCCCGGCGAGAGCGTGGCCGGCCCGGCGATCATCGAATCCTCCTTCACCACGGTGGTGGTCAATCCCGGTGCCACCGCTGTGCGCCGCCCCTCCGGCAGCCTGTCGATCGACCCCTTTCACTGATCGGGGCCACTGATCGGACGCCGGAATTGCCCTACAATGGACGCCAGCGGTCCCGGACCGCGGCACATCTGAGCCTGGAGACGAAGCCATGACCGCGCAGAAGGATACCGACGGCGCCAAGCTGGCCATCATGAGCAACCGCCTGGAGGGAATCAGCCGCAAGATGGCGAACACCCTGCTGCGGACCGGACGGTCCGGGGTGCTGAACCTCGCCCGCGACTTCTCCTGCTGCATCGTGACCGCCGACCACCAGCTGCTGGCCAGCGCGGAGAGCCTGCCGATCCACGTGCTGTCCGGCCCGGACATGATGGCCCGGTCGATGGTGCAGTTCCACCCGAAGCTGAAGCGCGGCGACGCCTTCCTGCACAACTCGCCCTATCACGGCTGCTCGCACCCCGCCGACCATACCCTGCTGGTGCCGGTGATGGACGACGCGGGCCGCCACCGCTTCACCGTGCTGGCGAAGGCGCATCAGGCCGATTGCGGCAATTCGCAGCCGACCACCTATCTGGGCTCCGCCAAGGACATCTACGAAGAAGGCGCGCTGATCTTCCCCGCGGTGAAGATCCAGGACGACTACAGGAACATCGACGACATCATCCGCATGTGCCGGATGCGCATCCGGGTGCCGGAGCAGTGGTGGGGCGACTATCTCGCCATGGTCGGCGCCGCCCGCATCGGCGAGCGCGAGCTGATGGCGCTGGCGGCCGAGGTCGGCTGGGACGCGCTGGAGGCCCATACAAAGGCGTGGTTCGACTATTCCGAGGAACGGATGGTCAAGGCGCTGAAGCAGATCCCCTCCGGCACCGCGGAATGGACCTCCACCCACGACCACTTCCCCGGCACGCCGGAGACCGGCATCCCGGTCAACGTGAAGGTCCAGGTGGATGCCGAAGCCGGCCGGATCGAGGTCGACATGACCGACAATCTGGACAACCTGCCCTGCGGCCTGAACCTGTCGGAGGCCTGCGCGCGCACCTCCGCCATGGTCGGCATCTACAATTCCATCGACCATACCGTGCCGAAGAATGCCGGCGCGCATCGCCGCATCTCCATCAAGCTGCGCGAGGGCTGCGTCGTCGGCATCCCGAAGCATCCCTATTCCTGCTCGGTGGCGACGACCAACCTGGCCGACCGGGTCGCCAATTCGGTGCAGGCGGCAATGGCGGAGCTGCGCGACGGCATCGGCCTGGCGGAATGCGGCGCGATCATCCCGCCGTCCTGCGGCGTGATCTCGGGCAAGGACCCGAAGGACGGCTCCGCCTATGTGAACCAGGTCTTCCTGGGCTTCACCGGCGGCGCCGGCGGGCCGACCCAGGATGCCTGGCTGACCCTGGGCCATGTCGGCAATGCCGGGCTGTGCTACCAGGACAGCGTCGAGCTGGACGAGCAGCGCCACCCGATCATGATCTACCGCCGCGAGATGATGGCCGATTCCGAGGGCGCCGGCCGCACCAAGGGGGCCGCCCGCGCCTATGTCGAATATGGCCCGTTCGGCGGCGGCACCCTGGAGATCGGCTATGTCTCCGACGGAGCGACCAATGCCGCCAAGGGCACCCGCGGCGGCGGCACCGGCGGCCCGGCCGAACAGTACAGGGCGAAGGCGGACGGCAGCCGCGAGCCGCTGCCCGGCTGCGCCCAGGTGGTGCTGCAGCCTGACGAGCGGATGATCTCGATCTCCTGTGGCGGCGGCGGCTACGGCCCGCCGCACGAGCGCGCGCCGGAGAAGGTGCTGCACGACGTTCGGGAGAAGTGGATCAGCCGGGAGCGCGCCCGCGACATCTACCTGGTGGCGATCACCCACGACCTGAAGGTCGACCAGGCCGCCACCGCCGAACTGCGGGCCAAGGTGGCGCAGGCGGCGGAATAGGCGGTGTCGGCGGCCGCAGGCGGCCCTCAGACTGGAACCGCGGAACAGTCTGGGGGGCGCCGGCCGCGCCAGTGGGCCACCAGCAGGACGAAGGGCCAAACCAGCGGGAACAGGACCGCACTGGCGAAGACGGACAAGGTCACAGCCTGAAGGACCAGCTTGCCGTCCCACAACCGACCGGCATCAATTGCCGCGCCGAACCCGATCCCGACGGCAACCAGATAGCTGAGCGCCAGGGCGGGCGCGATGGAACCGAGGCGTGTCCAGGACCGGTGGCGCGCCGCGGCATGCAGGACGCAGCGGCAGATCGCGACGATGGTCAACGCGGCAAATGACAGAGGCGGCGAGATCAGCAACGCCGCGGCCGTCCGGTGGCCCAGCGGCGCAACCGGCAGGTCCAGTGCAGCGGGGTCCAGCCCGACCGGACTGTCGATGGCGTCCGGCCCGAACGGCAGCACGATCAGCGGCAAGGTGTAGAGGCAGGGAATGCCGGCGACCAGGACCCAGAATGCCAGTTCGCGCCGGCCCGGCCCGGAAGACCCTTCGCCGGGCCACCCGGTCAGCCGGGCGGAGAGCAGCGCCAGGCCGTAGAACAGCACGAATACCGGCGGCGCCAGCAATGGCAGGGCCAGGGGCAGCTCGCCCAGCAGGCAGGCGAACATGCCGATGCCCGGCTCGATGGCGCACAGGATGAGGACGGGCAGCAGCCAGGCCGCCAGCAGGATCCGGCCGGCATGATCGCCGAACCGCATCCCGCGCCGCAGCGATTGCGCCGCCTCGCCGCCCGCGTGTCCCCTACCGCATGTGTGGATGCTCCCGGTCACCGGCCCGCCCTCACTGCCAGGGCTTCTCGCGATAGGCGCGATCGACCGCTTCGCCAAAGGGGCTGACGGTCTCCTTGCCGGCGAAATTGTAGATCGATCCGACTTTCGCCGGATCAGGGTCCGGAATGCGCTCCAGGATGCGCCGGACCAGCATGGCACCGGCGCGGATATTGGCGTCCGGGTCGAGGCCGTTGCGAAAATCCAGTCCGAGACTGTTCCAGGTCCGAGGCTTGATATTCATCGGAAGCAGCGACGGATCCCCCAGCTTGTCCCTCACCCATTCCAGGCTGTCGTCGACGAAATCCAGACCGTCGGAAACCAGCGGCACGTCCCCCAGCCAATCAGGCAGCAGGTCAAGGCGCCAATCGCCTTCATGGATCCGCTCCGCAAAGTCCGAATCCATCGCCTCCTGGACACCGTCGGCCGGCCAGCCATAGCTGGCGCCATGGGCGTTCTCCGCGTAGATCAACGCACGAAGCATGTCAGGGTCGATACCCTCATGCTGTGCCCATCTCACGACAAGCCCTCATGCGCGGGGCCTGTTGCCACGGCTGCGAACGATATCTGGCAAGCGCATTCTGCCATCCTTCCAGCCCGATCGAACATAATGTTTATGTTATGTTCTCTTTTCTGTCAAGAGGCGTCACAATCCCTGATTGCCGTCCGCGGCTGTTCACTGTGGCGCCCTGCCGCGAGGCCCTGGCCGGCCCGGCATCGGCCGCAGCCGGCGGCAAAGAAAAAGCCCCGGCCGTCACCCGGCCGGGGCTTTTTGCGATGCGCTGCGTCGGCAGCGGCTATGAGGCGCGGGTCATCGCGGATGTGGCCGCGCCGGTCTTCGACTTGAACGGCCAGTAGATCTCCCGGTTCATGGTCAGGCCGCCGGAGCGGAAGATCAGGATCAGCAGCATGATCACGCCCAGCGCGATCTCCTGCACGCCGGACGGCAGGGCATATTCCACCTCGCCGATATCGACACCTTTCTCCGCCTGGCGCAGCACCTCGATCACGAAGGTGATCACCACCACCCCCATCACCGCGCCGGAGAGGCTGTTGATACCGCCGACCACCAGCATCGACAGGGCGACGAAGGTCATCGCCAGGTAGAAGTTGTTCGGCGTGATGGTGCCCAGGTAGTGCGCGTAGAGGACGCCGGCGATGCCGCAGAAGAAGCCCGAGATGGTGAAGGCGATCAGCCGCGACCGGAAGATGTTCACGCCGGCCGCCTTCGCCGCGACCTCGTTCTCGCGGCTGGCCTTCAATGACAGCCCGAACCGCGATCGCTGGAACCACCAGGCGGCGATCATCGTCACCACCACCCAGGCCAGGGCGACCCAGATGTCGACATAGCGCGGGATGCGGGCGATCGAGCCGGCGCCGCCGGTCACATTGTCCCAGTTCAGGTAGACGGTCTGGACAATGGCGAGGAAGGCGAAGGTCGCGATGGATGCGGCGATGCCGGACAATCGCATCAGGGCGATTCCGATGACCAGGGCGACGACCGCCGACAGCAATCCCCCCGCCATCGCCGCCGTGGCGATGTCGTAGGTCTCGAAGCGGATGAAGTCGGGCAGGCCGGTCAGGTTCAGGCTCTTCAGCCGTTCGTTCGCCGTCAGCATCGCCGTGCCGTAGGCGCCGATGCAGACGAAGCCGATATGGCCGAACGAGATGACGCCGGAATTGCCGATGAAGATGTAGATCCCGACGACCAGGACGATACGGATCAGGGCTTCCGTGACCGTCCGCTCCAGCGAGCGGTAGCCGAACACGTCCTTCGCCGTGAAATCCACCACCAGGCAGATCACCAGGAGCATCAGGGTCAGGAGGATGAGCGGCCAGGAACGCTCGATGAATTCGCTCAGGAAGTTTCTCTGCTGCATGGGCTTCATCTAGACGCGCTCCACCACGGCCTTGACCTTCACCAGTCCCGAGGGCCGGAACAGGAGGATGATGATGATGGCGAGGAAAACGAACGCGTCGCGGAAGGCGCGCAGATCCTCCGGCAGCAAGACCTGCAGGGCGACGCTGAGGATGCCGACGGCATAGCCGCCCACCACCGCACCGACCAGGCTGCCCATGCCGCCGACCACCGTCGCCACGAAGGCGAAGAGCATCAGCGGCACGCCCATATCGACGGCGACGATGCCGCGCTGGGTCAGGAACAGAAGCGAGACCACGGCCGCCAGGAAGCCGGAAAGGCCGAACGCCAGGGCGATGACCCGGTTCGCCTTGACGCCCAGCAGGCGCGCCATGCGGAAATCCTCCGCTGCGGCCCGCATCTGCACGCCATAGGCGGTGTAGCGCAGGAAGCCGACCAGGGTGACCAGCAGGATGATCGTCACCGCAATCGTGATCAGCTGCAGCAGCGGCACCCGCAGGCCGACGAACTCCACCACCTGGGTCAGCTCCGGCCAGAGCCCGAAGGCCTTCGGCCGGCCGCTGTAGAACAGCAGCAGGGTGTACTGGATGACGAAACCGAGCGCGAAGGAGGCGATCATCAATGTGGCGGCGGAGGCCGCCCGCAACGGTCGGAAGACGATCAGCTCCGACAGCAGCGCCAGGATCACCACGACGGCGGTGACGGCGATGATCAGCAGCGGCCAGGGCAGCGCCCCCAGCATCTCCTGCGCCATCACCTGGGTGGACGGGATGATGAGCGAATAGGCGCCGACCGTGATGTAGTCGCCGTGCGCGAAGTTGATCAGGCGCAGGACGCCGAAGATCAGGCCGATACCCAGGGCGGCGAGCGCATAGAGGCTGCCGAGCGCCAGGGCATCGATCAGGTTCTGGCCGAAGGCAATCACCGTGCAGATGCTCCTTGCTGGCTGGCGGGAAGGATGGCGGGGGGCCGGGCTGCCGGGCGACCGGGCCTATGCGGCATGATCGTCGAACCCGAAATAGGCGCGCTCCACATCTTCCGCCGAGAGGTCGGCGGTGCGGCCCTCCAGCTGCACGGAGCCGCTGCGCAGGACATAGAGGCGGTCCGCATTCTCCAGCGCCCGCTTCGTGCTCTGCTCGACGATCAGGAGGGTCATCCCCTCCTCCTTCCGGAGGCGGTCCAGGATGTCGTAGACATGGTCGACGATCTTCGGCGCCAGGCCCAGGGACGGTTCGTCGACGGTGATCAGCTTCGGCCGGGTCAGCAGCGCGCGGCCGATCACCAGCATCTGCTGCTCGCCGCCGGACAGCTTGCCGGCAGGCTGCTTGATGCGTTCCTTCAGCCGCGGGAAATATTCCAGCACCAGGTCGATATCGGCCTCGACACCGCTGCGGTCCTGCCGCATCGCGGTGCCGATCTTCAGGTTCTCCTCGACCGTCAGCAGGGCGAAGACATGGCGCCCCTCCGGCACGTGGGAGATGCCCATCCGCGCGATCTTTTCCGGATTGACGCCGGTGATGTCGCCGCCCTGGTACTGCACTTTGCCTTCCGCCGGCGACAGCACGCCGGACAGGGTCAGCAGGGTGGTGGTCTTGCCGGCGCCATTGGGTCCGACGATGCAGACGGACTCGCCCTCGGCAACGTCGATGCTCACCCCGCGCACGGCCGTCAGCTGGCCGTAGCGCACGGTGATGTTGTCGATCTTCAGCATGATCCGGATCAGGCCTCCGCCGTGCTGCCCAGATAGGCCTTGATGACCTCGGGATGGGCCATGATCTCCTTCGGCGTGCCGTAGGTGATGGTCTTGCCGATATCCAACACCTGCACCCGGTGGCAGACGCCCATGACCACCCGCATGTTGTGTTCTATCAGCAGCACCCCGCAGCCGAAGCGATCGGGAATCTCCGCGATGAGATGCATGATCTCGTCGCATTCGTGGTCGGACATGCCCGCCGCCGGCTCGTCCAGCAGCACGTAACGCGGGTTCATCGCCAGCGCACGGGCGATGCCGACCCGGCGCTCGTCGGTATAGGGCAGCACGCCGGCGGGGACATGCGCCTTGTCGGCCAGGCCGATCCACTCGAGGATCTCCATCGCATGGGCATGGCCCTTCGCGCGGGAGATCCCCTGGTTCACCGCGGCGACCTCGACATTCTCGCTGACCGGCATGTTCAGGAACAGGCGGCCGGCCTGGAAGGTGCGGGCGACGCCGCTGCGCCGCAGGTGGTGGGGCGACCAGTCGGTGACATCCTCGCCATCCAGATAGACGCGCCCCTTGGTCGGCGGCTGGAAGCCCGTCAGCACGTTCACCAGGGTGGTCTTGCCGGCGCCGTTCGGCCCGATCAGCCCGAGGATCTCCTTCCGGCCGACCTCGACATCCACGTCCTTGATGGCCGCCAGGCCCTGGAAGAAGACGTCGATCTCGAACCCGCCCAGGCAGTTCTCCCGGTCGTGGACCGCGACCGACGGGCTTGCCGTAACCGCGGGGTCCGTGCCCTCTAGGGCTGTCGCCTCTGCCATAAGCTACTCCGTTGCTGCCCCAATGCCCTGCGGCGCGTCACCCGCCGTGCCGCGCCGCCCGACGCAGCCGTCGAACCGGCGAACGCGGCCTGCCGCCTGGCACATGCCCGACCCGTGGCCGATGCCCGCCAAGGACACCGCCCCCAGAGCGACAGTATGACTGCCGCCAATGGTCCGCATGATGGCAATGCCTCCCGCCGGCCCCGCGTTTCGCAGTTGCGAAAGCGCAAGACCGCTTCCGCACCGCGCCTGCCCTGGCGGCCGCGTCCAAATCCGCGCCTCTTTGATTTCCGGCCGAAGCGGCCCGTTGCTGCGCTTGCGAATTGGAGCAGTTACACTAGCGAGATCGGTGCCGGCCTGCCAAGTCGAATTATGCACGCCTGATGACATCCCTCCGCGGCAAGCACAGCGGAGGCGCGGGTTTTGCCGCCTCGCATACCCCCGTCGTCCTTTACTGTTCGGCTATCTCCTCAAATTCGGGCGCATTTCTCCGACTCTCGCCGCCTGCCGCGGGGGGCACCGTGTTGCTGTGCCAATTCGATTGCGACAAGAATCGTCGGCCACCTCAGTCTGTACCTCGAGTTGGAGAGTAACTTATGCGTTATGCAACCATCCCGGCGGTCGCGCTCACGGCGTTGATGACCGCCTCAACCGGGGCCGCCTGGGCGGCCAACGACACCGATGACGAGATTATCGTCGGTTTCGCAACTGCGAAATCCGGCGTGCTGCAGGCCTATGACCAGCCGGCGGAACGGTCGGCGAAGATCGCCATCGAGGAGATCAACCAGTCCGGCGGGCTGCTGGGCAAGCAGATCCAGATCCTCGATGCCGACACCAAGTCCGACCGCAACGAAGGCGTGAAGGCCGGCCAGGCCGTCGTCGACGAGGGCGCCGACATCGTCGTGGCGACCTGCGACTACGACTATGGCGCACCGGCGGCCAGCGTCGCCCAGGAAGAGGGCCTGATCTCCTTCTTCCTCTGCGCGGAGGACGTGAAGGCCGGCATCGAGGGCATCGGCCCCTACGCCTTCTCGCCGTCGATCCTGGCGGCGGTGCAGGGCGCCACCATGGCCGAGTGGGGCGCCAAGGAGCGCGGCATCAAGACCGGCTACGTGCTGGTCGATACCTCGATCGACTACAACAAGAGCGTCTGCTACGGCTTCGACTGGATGTTCCCCAAGGTCGGCGGCGAGATCATCGGCCGCGACACCTTCCGGAACGACGATCCGTCGATCGCCACGCAGGTCACCCGCATCAAGAACCTGCCGCAGCCGCCCGACGTGATCATGCTCTGCTCCCACAATCCGGGCGGAGCGGCCGCGATCAAGCAGATCCGCGCCGCCGGCATCGACGTGCCGATCTATGGCGGCAGCACCAATGACGGCAATTACTGGCTCGACGCCGTCGGCGGCGAGCTCAGCAATTTCGCGGTTCCGGTGCAGGGCTCGATCTACGGCGACGACCCGAACCCGAAGGTCGAGGAATTCAACAAGAAGTTCGAGGCCAAGTACGGCGTGCGCCCGTCCAGCCAGTATGCCTATCCCGGCTATGTGCTGATCGAGGTCTGGGCCAAGGCGGTGGAACGCGCCGGCACGACGGAGACCGAGGCGGTCGTGGCGGAGCTGGAGAAGATGCGCGAGGAGCCGACCCTGGTCGGGCCGCGCACCTTCACCGATGAGCTGCACCACCAGAACATCGGCCGCTACCTGATCGCGGAAGTGACCGGCGGCGACTGGAAGATCGTCGACGAGTGGACGATCAGCGAGCCGGTGCCGATGGAGATCCTGTTCTCCGGCGTGCAGAACTGACGGCAGACCGGCCGGCAGGGACACCTCGGTCCCTGCCGCCCGGCCCTCTGCCCCGCCATTCGCGTTCGTTTTGTAGGTGTCCCTGCCGGCGGGTGGCCGGTGCCTGCGGTCGACGGCGCACGGAACCGGTGCCGAAGCCGCCAAGCAGACGAGGCTTCGAAGATGGGTAGAGGGAAGACATGGACGGCAGCGCTGGCGCTCGCCGTCGCCGTGGGGCTGCCCGCCGGCGCCTGGGCCGGCAACGACACCGACGACGACATCATCGTGGGTTTCGCCACCGGCAAGTCCGGCATCCTGCAGGCCTACGACCAGCCGGCGGAGCATGCGGCGAAGATCCGCATCGAGGAGATCAACGCCGCCGGCGGCCTGCTGGGCAAGCAGATCCAGATCGTCGATTCCGACACCAAGTCCGACCGCAACGAAGGCGTGAAGGCCGGCCAGGCCGTGGTGGACGAGGGCGCGGACATCGTCGTCGTGACCTGCGACTACGACTATGGCGCACCTGCGGCCGGAGTCGCCCAAGACGAGGGCCTGATCTCCTTCTTCCTCTGCGCCGAGGATGTGAAGGCCGGCATCGAGGGGATCGGCCCCTATTCCTTCTCCGCCTCCGTCCTGGCCGCGGTGCAGGGCGCCACGATGGCGGAATGGGCCTACAACAAGCGCGACGTGAAGACCGGCTACGTGCTGGTGGATACCTCGGTGGAGTATTCCAAGTCGGTCTGCTACGGCTTCGAATGGATGTTCCCGAAGGTCGGCGGCAAGATCGTCGGCAAGGACGGCTTCCAGAACGCCGACCCGTCCATCGCCTCGCAGATCACCCGCATCAAGTCGCTGCCCGAAGTGCCGGACGCGATCATGCTCTGCACCTACAATCCCGGCGGCGCCAGCGCCGTTAAGCAGCTGCGGGCCGCCGGCATCGACAGCCTGATCCTGAACGGCAGCTCGCTCGACGGCAGCTACTGGCTGGCCGCGGTGCCCGGCCTCTCCGACTTCGTGGTGCCGGTGCAGGGCTCGATCTACGGCGACGACCCCGACCCGAAGGTCGAGGCATTCAACAAGAAGTTCGAGGCCAAGTACGGCGCCCGCCCCGGCAGCCAGTACGCCTATCCCGGCTATGTGCTGATCGACGTCTGGGCGAAGGCGGTGGAGCGCGCCGGCACGACGGAGACCGAGGCCGTGGTCGCGGAACTGGAGAAGATGCGCGAAGAGCCGACCCTGTTCGGGCCGCGCACCTTCACCGACAAGCTGCACCACCAGAACATCACCACCTACAAGATCGTCGAGGCGACCGACGGCAAGTTCGGCTATGTCGACGAATGGACGATCAGCGAGCCGGTGCCGATGGAGATCCTGTTCGGCGGCGTGCAGAACTGAAAAAACCGGATGTCGGCCGGTCTGGCACCGGTTTCCTGCGGGTTTGAACGATATTCCCTCGGTGAATTCGGGCAACCCGTTGCAAGCGGTTGCAGTTCGGCCGACAATCCGGAAAAAATCAAAGCCAGGGACGTCATCAACCGAGCGCCCCACAAATACAGGAGAGGCATTGAGATGAAGCGTTTTCCCACCTGGGCATCCGCGGCCGCCATGATGGCGGCCGTGGCCCTGCCGGCGGGTACGGCTGCAGCCGACGATGACGAGATCATCGTGGGCTTCGCGATCGCGGAGTCCGGCTGGATGCAGGCCTACGACCAGCCGTCCACCCGCGCCGCGCTCGTCCGCGTCGATGAGATCAACGAGGCCGGCGGCCTGCTGGGCAAGCCGATCCAGGTCGTCATGGCGGACACCAAGACCGACCGCAACGAAGGCGTGAAGGCCGGCCAGGAAGTCGTCGACGAGGGCGCTGACATGGTCGTCGTCTCCTGCGACTACGACTTCGGCGCGCCGGCGGCGAACGTGGCCCAGGATGCCGAGCTGATCTCCTTCTTCCTCTGTGCCGAGGACGTGAAGGCGGGCATCGAAGGCGTCGGCCCCTATTCCTTCTCCGCCTCCGTGCTGGCGGCGGTGCAGGGCGCCACGATGGCGGAATGGTCGATCAACGAGCGCAAGGCCAAGACCGGCTACGTCCTGCTCGACACCTCCATCGAGTACAACAAGGGCATCTGCTACGGCTTCGACTGGATGTTCCCGAAGGCGGGCGGCGAGATCGTCGGCCGCGACACCTTCAAGAACGACGACCCGTCGATCGCCTCGCAGATCACCCGCATCAAGTCGCTGGCGAGCCCGCCCGACGTGATCATGCTCTGCAGCTACAATCCCGGTGGCGCCAGCGCCGCCAAGCAGCTGCGCGCCGCCGGCATCGAGAGCCTGATCGTCAACGGCTCCTCCCTCGACGGCAGCTACTGGCTGGATGCCGTCCCGGACCTGTCCGGCTTCGTGGTGCCGGTGCAGGGCTCGATCTACGGCGACGACCCCGACCCGAATGTCGAAATCTTCAACAAGAAGTACGAGGCGAAGTGGGGCGAGCGCCCGTCCAGCCAGTATGCCTATCCCGGCTATGTCATGATCGACGTCTGGGCGAAGGCGGTGGAGCGTGCCGGCACCACCGAGACCGAGGCGGTCGTGGCGGAGCTGGAGAAGATGAACAACGAGCCGACCCTGTTCGGCCCGCGCACCTTCACCGACAAGCTGCACCACCAGAACCAGGCCACCTACAAGCTGGTGGAGGCCACCGACGGCAAGTTCGCCTATATCGGCGAATGGACGATCAGCGAGCCGGTGCCGATGGAGATCC
>NZ_JBHRTR010000032.1:4942-6873 GCF_042646425.1 Marinibaculum pumilum | reverse complement strand
ACCCCCGCGGGCACCGCCCGCGGGGGTTTTCTTTTACCGGTCCCGCTTCAGCCTGCGCGGGAACGGCCACGCAGCATTGGTGTCCGCAACAGGAGATTGCGATGGCCGAAAGACATGCCGGTTCCTGCCTCTGCGGACTCGTCCGTTTCGAGATCGCCGGCACCTTCGAGCACTTCTTCCTCTGTCATTGCTCGCGGTGCCGGAAGGACACGGGATCGGCCCACGCCGCGAACCTGTTCGCCAGCGAGGCACGGCTGAGCTGGCTGACCGGCCTGGAGCAGGTGCGGACCTACGCGGTCCCGGGCACCCGGCACCGGAAATGCTTCTGCAGTGCCTGCGGCTCGGCCCTGCCCTACCTGCAGCTGGATGGCCTGGAGCTGGACGGCCGGCTGCTGGTGGTCCCGGCCGGCAGCCTGGACAGCGCCCCCGGCATGCGCCCCGAAGCCCATATCCATGTCACCAGCCGTGCAGGCTGGGACCATGCGCTGGAACAGATCCCGCATTTCGACACCTTGCCGGACTGACTGCAGGTTGGCAGATCGCCCAATTCCGTATGCCGGCCCTGGAGATGCGAGATCCGGTGGCTGCCTCGCAGTTCCGGCCCTTCTTGCAACCAGCGTTGGAGATGCCTGCGCGCGGACCCGCATCGGGCCGCGGCATCCGCGGCGGCCCAACCCTGGGTTTCTGGCGCCAGCTGCCATCGGCGCACAGACTCCGGCGGATGAGTTGAGTGATCTTCGACAAAGAGGTGTTTAATGCGTAGCGTAAAGTACTTGGCATCGACTGCGGTACTGGCCGGCGGCATCGCCCTGTCGGCGGGCGCGGCGATGGCCGACGACGAGGTGACGATCGGCTTCGCCACCGCCCAGTCGGGCCCGATGCAGGCCTATGACCAGCCGTCGGTTCGGGCGGCGAAGATTGCCATCGAGGAGATCAACGCCAAGGGCGGTCTGCTGGGCAAGCCGATCCGGATCGTGGAGGCGGATACCAAGTCCGACCGCGGCGAGGGCGTGAAGGCCGGCGAGGCCGTCATCGACGACGGCGCCGACATGGTGGTCGCCACCTGCGACTACGACTATGGCGCGCCGGCGGCCGGCGTCGCCCAGGACAACGACCTGGTCTCCTTCTTCATCTGTGCCGAGGACGTGAAGGCCGGCATCGAAGGTGTCGGCCCCTACTCCTTCTCCGCTTCCGTCCTGGCCGCCGTGCAGGGCGCGGCGATGGCGGAGTGGTCGCACGAGAAGCGCGACGTCCAGACCGCCTATGTCCTGCTCGACACCTCCATCGAGTACAACAAGGGCATCTGCTACGGCTTCGACTGGATGTTCCCGAAGGTCGGCGGCAAGATCGTCGGCCGCGACACCTTCAAGAACGACGACCCGTCGATCGCCTCGCAGATCACCCGCATCCGCTCCCTGCCCGAGGCGCCGGACGCGATCATGCTCTGCACCTACAATCCGGGCGGCGCCAGCGCGGTGAAGCAGCTGCGGGCGGCCGGCATCGACACCCTGATCCTGAACGGCAGCTCGATGGACGGCAGCTATTGGCTGAACGCGGTGCCGAACCTCAACAACTTCGTGGTGCCGGTGCAGGGGTCGATCTATGGCGACGACCCGAATCCGAAGGTCGAGGAATTCAACAAGAAGTTCGAGGCCAAGTACGGCGCCCGCCCGTCCAGCCAGTACGCCTATCCGGGCTATGCGATGATCGAGGTCTATGCCAAGGCGGTCGAGCGCGCCGGCACCACCGACACCGAGGAGGTGGTCGCGGAGCTGGAGAAGATGCGCAACGAGCCGACCCTGTTCGGCCCGCGCACCTTCACCGACGAGCTGCACCACCAGAACCAGGCCACCTACAAGCTGGTCGAGGCGAAGGACGGCAAGTTCCAGTACATCGGCGAATGGACGATCAGCGAGCCGGTGCCGATGGAG
>NZ_JBHRTR010000032.1:0-4838 GCF_042646425.1 Marinibaculum pumilum | reverse complement strand
GCGGGCAGCGCCCGCGGGGGTTTCTTTTTTCCGCCGGCGCGCGGCAGCGGCCGGCAGTCGATCGATGCCGTGGACCGCGCCGGACAGACCCGATATACCTGCCCGACTGCATACCCGGGACACGTCGCCGGCGACCTGCCATCGCAGCAGGGCGCCGCCGCAGGAAAGGGAGATGACCGATGGCCGTCGATATCAATTGCGACATGGGGGAATCCTTCGGGCTGTGGAAGATGGGCGACGACGAGGGGATCATGCCCTTCATCACCGTCGCCAACGTCGCCTGCGGCTTCCACGCCTCCGACCCGGTGCATATGCGCAAGACCGTCGCCCTGGCGAAGAAGCATGGCGTGAAGGTCGGCGCGCATCCCTCCCTGCCCGACCTTCAGGGCTTCGGCCGGCGCGAGATGAAGATGGAGCGTGGCGAGCTCGCCGCGATCCTGATCTACCAGGTCGGCGCGCTGAGCGGCTTTCTGCGCGAGGCGGAGATGCCGCTGAACCACATCAAGCCGCATGGCGTGCTCTATGGCATGGCCGCCCGCGACGAGGAGATCGCCAATGCGATCTGCGACGCGGCGGAGGTGTTCCAGGTGCCGCTGTTCGGCATGATCAACACTGTGCAGGAAAAGGTCTACAAGGCCCGCGGCATCCCCTTCGTGGCGGAGTTCTATGTCGACCTGGATTATGCCGGCGACGGCCGCCTGATCATCACCCGCGAGCATGAGGCGAAGGACCCGGCGACCGCCGCGAAACGCACCCTGCGTGCGATCGAGGAAGGCAAGGTCACCACGGTGGACGGCAACGACGTGCCCGTCGGCTCGGAATCGGTCTGCGTCCATTCCGACACTCCCGGCGCGGTGGATGTCGCCCGCGCGGTGTTCGAGACCATCCAGCCGCACCTCAACCGCAAGGCCGCCTGACAGCCTGCGGCCAGAGTCTGGAACCGACGGCCGGAGGCCTGTGTGAAGAAAGTCCTGATTGCCAACAGGGGCGAGATCGCCTGCCGCGTGATGCGCTCCTGCCGCGACCTCGGCCTGGCGACCGTCGCCGTGCATTCCGAGGCCGATGCTGCTGCCATGCACGTGGCGGAAGCCGACCAGGCGGTGGCGATCGGCCCCGCCAAGGCGGCGGAGAGCTACCTGGTGGCCGAGAAGATCCTGGCCGCGGCGAAAGAGACCGGCGCCGACGCGATCCATCCCGGCTACGGCTTCCTGGCGGAGAACGAGCGCTTTGCCGAGGCGGTGGAGAAGGCCGGCCTGGTCTGGATCGGCCCGCGGCCGAAGACCATCGCCGACATGGGCGACAAGGAACGCGCCCGCGCGCTGGCCCATGCCGCCGGGGTGCCGATCCTGCCCGGCAGCGCCCGCTTCGCCCCCGGCGACAATGACGGCCTGGCGGAGGCCGGGCGCGAGGTCGGCTACCCGCTGCTGGTGAAGGCCGCTGCCGGCGGCGGCGGCATCGGCATGCGCAAGGTGGATGCGCCCGACGACCTGGAGAAGGTGGTCGCGAGCACCCAGGAGCTTGCCGCCAAGGCGTTCGGCGACGGCACCGTCTACCTGGAGCATTTCGTCTCCCCCGCCCGCCATGTGGAGATCCAGGTCTTCGGCTTCGGCGACGGCCGCGCGGTGCATGTCTTCGAGCGCGACTGCTCGGTGCAGCGCCGCTACCAGAAGATCGTCGAGGAAAGCCCGGCGCCCGGCCTGTCGGACAAGACCCGGATGGCGATGGCGGATGCGGCCGCGGCCCTGGCCCGGTCGGAGCGTTATCGCGGCGCCGGCACGGTGGAGTTCGTCGTCGGCCCGGACGAGGGCTTCTACTTCCTGGAGATGAATACCCGCATCCAGGTCGAGCATCCGGTAACCGAGATGCTGACCGGCCTGGACCTGGTGGCGATGCAGATCCGGCTCGCCGCCGGCGAGCATATGGCCGACGTGACGCAGGACAGCATCACCGCGACCGGTGCGGCGGTGGAGGCGCGGATCTATGCGGAGCGGCCGGAGAAGAACTTCCTGCCCTCCCCCGGGCCGCTGAAGCGCTTCGCCGCGCCGGAAGCCGCCGCCGACCTGCGCATCGACACCGGCGTGCGCGAGGGCGACCAGATCACCTTCTACTACGACCCGATGATTGCCAAGGTGGTGGCGCACGGCGCAGACAGGAACGCCGCGATCGACCGGCTGGATGCCGCGCTGGCGGCGTTCGAGGTCGACGGTGTCGGCACCAACATCGCCTTCCTGCGGCGGCTCCTGGCCCATCCGGAATTCCGGGCGGGCGGCGTGTCCACCGGCTTCGTCGGCGAGCGCATCAAGGAACTGACTACATGACACGGGTGCCGGCGGCGGTCCGGTCGCCGGCGGCACCGACCCATCGGCAGAGTCCAGGCAGGGGGGCCCAATGATCTACGAGAAGCCACGCTTCCTGCCGGGCGGCGACCGGTTCATCCTGGTCGAGCTCGGCAACGAGATGAATCTCGAACTGAACTTCATGGCGCAGGGGCTGGCCAGCGCCATCGCGCAGGACGGCACCAAGGGCATCGTCGAGACGGCGCCCTGCTTCGCCTCCCTGCTGGTGCACTACGATCCCGACCAGATCTCCTTCGCCGATGTGGAGAAGGAACTGACCCGCCTGCTCGGCAGCCTGGGCCCGAGCGACGAGCTGGAACTGCCCAGCCGGCTGTTCGTCTTCGAGACCATGTATCTCGACCCCTGGACCAAGGAGGCGGTCGACGACTACAAGGCGAAGATCAACGACAAGGAGCCGGATCCCGAATTCGTCGCGCGGATCAACGGCCTGTCCGACACGGCGCAACTGGTGCGGGTGCATTCCTCCACCGAATACTGGGTCGCGTCGCTGGGCTTCTGGCCCGGCCTGCCCTTCATGATGCCGCTGGACCCGCGCAGCCGGATGACGGCGCCGAAATACAACCCGCCGCGGACCTGGACGCCGCAGGGCACGGTCGGCATGGGCGGCGCCGCCACCGCGATCTACCCGGTGGCGACGCCGGGCGGCTACCAGATCTTCGCCCGCACGCCGGTGCCGATCTGGGACACCAACGCGAAGTTCAAGCTGTTCGAGAAGTCGATCTGCCTGTTCCAGGCCGGCGACCGGGTGAAGTTCGTGCCGGTCACCAGGGAGGAGTTCGAGGATACCGAGGCCCGGGTCAAGGACGGCTCCTACCAGTACAACATGATCGACTACCAGAAATTCTCCGTCGCCCGGTACAAGTCCTGGGTGGACAGCATCGACGCCAGCCAGCGCTTCTGAGGGAGGGGACGATGTTCGAGGTCATCAAGAAAGGTTTCGAGACCAGCGTCCAGGATTTCCCGGGCCGCATCGGCTTCTGGAACCAGGGATTCCCGCCGTCGGGACCGATGGACTCCTGGTCCTTCCGCCTGGCCAACCTGCTGGTCGGCAACCAGCCCGGCGCGGCCGGGCTGGAGGCGCAGTTCATCGGCCCGACGCTGAAGTTCCACGACGATACCGTGTTCGCGATCTGCGGCGCCGATATGGGGCCGAAGCTGGACGGCGAGCCGGTGCCGCTGTGGGAGAGCGTGGCGGCGAAGGCCGGCCAGACTCTGGAGATGAAGTTCTGCACCCTGGGCGCACGCGCCTACCTGGCCTTTGCCGGCGGCATCAAGTCGGAACCCTGGCTGGGCTCGCAGTCGACCTTCCACGCCGCCGGCGTGGGCGGCATCGACGGCCATGCCCTGCAGGACGGCCAGAAGGTGGAGCTGGGCGAGGCCAAGGGCAAGGCCGGCCGCAAGGTGAAGGCGGATGCCCGCCCCGCCTTCGCCACCGACAAGCGCTGGGAGATCGAGGTGGTCGAGGGGCCGAACGACGACTGGATCGATACGGCCGGCAAGGAGCGCTTCCTGACCACCGACTGGAAGCTGTCGGGCAAGAGCGCGCGGTCGGGCTATCGCCTGGAGGGTCCGGAATGGACCTTCACGGAGAAGGCCACCAACAAGCTGCCGGAGAACGGCTCGGACCCGTCCAACATCATCGACCAGGGCTATCCGCTGGGCGCCATCAACCTGGCCGGCCAGACGCCGATCATCCTGGTCAATGACGGCTGCTCCATGGGCGGCTTCATCAATCCCTATACGGTCCCCTCCGCCGCCTTCTGGAAGCTGGGCCAGTCCAAGCCCGGCGACATCTACCGCTTCCGCAAGGTCAGCGTGGAGGAGGCGCAGGCCCTGCGCCGGGACCTGGACAAGATCGCTTCCGCAGACAGCATCGAGTAGGAGAGCCACCTATGGCGCAGAACGTCGAGACGCAGATCCCCGGCAATGTCTGGAAGGTCCTGGTGAAGGTGGGCGACACGGTGAAGGCCGGCGACACCCTGTTCATCCTGGAGGTGATGAAGACCGAGGTGCCGCACGACGCGGAGGCCGACGGCACGGTGAAGGCGGTCCACATCAGCGAGGGCCAGGAAGGCGTCGACGCCGGCACCCTGGCGGTGGAGATCGGCTGAGGCCCGGGGGCCTCTCACCAGCGACCTCTCACCGGCGAGCTCTCACAATCTGTCGTTCCCGGGCCGGCCCCACCAGGATTCTCAGATCCTTTCGACCTGCCCTCCCCGTTTCCGTCGCCCTCGGCCCCCGAGCCTACGGGATTCACACATCGGTGACGGGAAACGGACAGGTCGTTGCTGCCTGTTCGTCATCCTCGCCCTCGAGGCGAGGATCCATTCCGCAAGCCGCGCGGCACCGCGAGGCCTGCGGAATGGATTCCATGGTCAAGCCCACTGGTGTCCGGTTAGGAATTCTGGACGTGGTGCATGGCATTGATTCTACTGAGTTCCAAGCGTTTGGCGGCGTTTGGGACACAGCGGAAGGTCAATG